>JAGZSY010000069.1 GCA_018380885.1 Enterocloster asparagiformis | reverse complement strand
CGGATGGCGGACTCTTCGGAGCCCGCTTTTCTGTTTTTTGATGCAGAAAAGGAGCCGCTGCTCCAGTAGATTATTTATCTACTTTTGCAACAGCCCCTGCTAAGATCCTCTCGAACGCTTGCTTTGAGGCAAGCGCTCGTCCCCCCATTTTGCACTGCCGGAGCCTAAGGATTCCTGCTGATCCTCCACCATGCCCCCGGACCTTTCGCAGCCCCTGGCTCTCACCCGCTGGGGATTGGGCTTTCAAGTTGGACGGTTAGGGACACGATTGCTAGGATTCGGGGGGATGGGGAGTTTGTTAAAAGTTTGGTAAATTTTGTGTAAAATGCGGGGATGGGGGAGGCAAATTTGGCGATTATGGGCAAAAAATGTGCGGAATTGCACACAAAAGTGCCGGATTACCGCATGGTCAAGGGTGCGGCGGTGTTGTATGATAGGTTCATGAGACAAGTTTGATCAACAAATCTAAAGGAGGATTTTTATGAGAAAGGTATGGAGAAAGCTTGCGGCCGCGGGACTGGCGGCTGCGATGACGGCGTCGGCGCTTACGGGCTGCGGAAGCAAGGAGAGCGCTCCGGCGGGCGGTGAGACACAGACGGAGGCGGCCGGCGAACCGGTGGAGGTTACGTTCTGGCACGTGTATTCTGAGAATTTCGGGGCTCCGGTTATCAAGGAGATGGTGGAGGAGTTCAATAAGACCCATCCGGATATTGTGGTCAAGGAGGTTTACAACCCCGATATGTACCCGGGCCTTATGCAGAACCTGCAGGCTGAGGTGGCTGCGGGGAATCCGCCGTCCCTGTGTATGATCGGCTACAACTATATTAAATATTTTGCGGCGAACTTTAATTATGTGAGCCCCCAGGATGTGATCGACCAGTATTTCCCGGATGATAAGGACTATTTAAAGAATACGTTTCTGGACAACGTGATGAGCCTGGCGCAGGTGGATGGAAAGCAGATCGGAATGCCCTTCTGTATCAGCGCCCCCATCATCTGCTACAATCCCGAGCTGTTTGAGAAGGCGGGCCTGGACCCGGCCAAGGGACCGGAGACCTGGGACGACATCCGCGAGTACGCAAAGCAGATCACGGACACCACCGGCGAGTACGGCTTCTATATGCAGGAGTACGCGGACAACTGGGCGGTTCAGGGGCTGCTGGAGAGCAACGGCGCCAACATGCTGCAGGACGGCAAGGCGGCTTTTGCAACGCCTGAGGGCATCGAGGCGTATCAGATTCTGGCCGATATGGTGCTGACGGATAAGAGCGGACTGCACATCACCGCTGACGAGGGCATCCAGGCGTTCTGTAACGGCAAGGTAGGCATCGCCTGCGTTTCCAGCGCCAAGATCGGAACCATCACCCAGGCAGCCCAGTTCGACGTAAAGGGCGCTCAGTTCCCGGGCTTTGAGGGCAAGGAGAAACGCCTGCCCACCGGCGGCAACTTTATCCCGATTACCGCCCAGAACCCTGAGGAGCAGAAGGCGGCCATGGAGTTCTTAAAGTTCATCATGCAGCCGGAATGGCTCTCAAAATGGACGCTGAACACCGGCTACCTGCCGCCCAGACAGGACGTGGCGGAAGATCCCAACGGCCTTCAGGCTCATATCAAGGACGACGAGCTGCTGGGCGTGGCGTTCGCGGAGATGCAGTTTTTACAGCCCTGGGCCGCGTATCCCGGCGATATGGGAACCCAGGCGGAGCAGATGTTCGCGGACACCAGAGACAAGATTCTGGACGGAACCGAGACTCCGGAGGTCGCGTTAAAATCCGCGCAGGATGCGCTGAACAAGATGCTCGAAGAGCAGTAATGGGCAATCTATAAAACGGTTGGAGGGAATACTGTCATTTCGGTATTCCCTCTTCCGCCAAAGAGAGGAGAAAACCCCTATGGAGGGAAAACGGTTTAACCGCAGGAAACGGGACCATATCATCGCCTGGCTGTTTCTGTTTCCGGCGACCTTCGCGTTTGTGGTGTTTATGTTCTGGCCTCTGGCCTACACCGTGTACCTGAGCTTTTTAAAATGGAATATGGTAGCCCCGACCAAGAAGTTCGTGGGCTTTAAAAATTATATGAGCATCGTGCAGGACGAGGTAACCGTCCAGATCGTGTGCAACACCCTGTTTTATATCGCTATCCTGGTCATTCTGATTTTTGCGATTCCTTACATACTTTCCTACGTGAACACCTTTGTGATGAAAAAGGGCAAGGGCATCTACAAGACCCTGCTGTTCATCCCCAGCCTGGTCTCCCTGGTGGTGGGCGCCATTGTGCTCCAGTGGATTTTCAACCCCATCTCCGGCCCGGTGGGCGGGTTTTTGGGAAAAGTTGGAATTACAATGCCGACCTGGTCTAAGACCAAGGGGCTGGTGATCTTTGTCATCGCCCTGGTGGCGGTGCTCAAGAGCTTCGGCTACAATTTCCTGGTGCTGCTCTCGGGAATGAGCAGCGTTTCCGACGAGCTGATCGAGGCGGCCAAGCTGGAAAAGACCAGCCACACCAAGATCTTTACCGGCATCGTGATGCCCCTGACCTCGTCCACCGCTATCTATGTGCTGATCATCAGCATTGTCCAGGGCATGCAGTACGTGTTCACGCCCATCAAGGTGCTGACCCAGGGCGGGCCCAATAACGCCAGCTCCAACATCATTTACGGGGTGTACCAGGAGGCGTTCACCTTCTACAATACGGGAAAGGCTTCGGCCCTGTCCATTTTGACCATGGTGATTTTCCTGATTCTGCTGTACCTGGAATTTAAATATGTGGAGAAGGGAGTCTACTATGAAAACTGAGAGAAGAACGGAAATGATCTGGCACGCCGTGCTGATCCTGATCGTATTTTTATCCCTGTACCCCATATTTTTCGCCCTGTCCACGTCCTTTAAGACCTTGAACGAGGCGTTTAACAGCTCCTCCCTGATTCCCAAGGAGTTTACCACAGCGGCTTACGCCAACGTGCTGCAGAAGATTCCCTTTGTGAAGATCACAGCCAACACCTTCATCATCGCGGGCATCGTGACGGCCTTCAAGCTGTTCACCGGGGTGCTGGCGGCCTACAGCTTTGTGTTCTTTGAATATAAGGGGAAGAATTTTATGTACTTTATATTGGTGAGCACCATTTTTATCCCCTTCACCGTGACCATGATTCCCAACTTTATCACCATCTCCAAGATCGGCCTGCGGGACAATATCCTGGGCGTGGCGCTGCCCCAGCTGGCGGACGCCACCGGCATTTTCCTGCTGCGCCAGCACATGAGGGGAATCCCTAAGTCCCTGGTGGAGGTGGCGAAGCTGGAGAAGGCGAGCCACACAAATATTCTGCGGACCATCGTGGTGCCCATGGTGAAGCCCGCCATCTTGTCCATCGGGATTATTTTCTTCATCAATTCCTGGAACGAGTACGTGTGGCCGTCCCTGATATTAAAGTCAACGGAGAATTACACCCTGTCCCTGGCGCTGCAGATGTTCGTCAGCGCGGAGGGCGGTACGGATATTCCGGTGGCGATGGCCATTTCCGTTCTGACCATGGTGCTGCCCCTGGGAATCTACTCGGTATGCCAGAAATACATCATCAACACATTCGCACAGTCGGGAATCAAAGGATAGAAGGAGTGAAGCGCTATGGACAGCATTCGTTTTGAAAATGTGAGCAAATCGTTCGGAAAGACGAAAATTATCAACAACTTGAATCTGAGCATCGAGAAGGGGGAGCGCCTGATCCTGTTAGGCCCGTCGGGCTGCGGTAAATCCACCATTCTGAGGATGATCAGCGGATTGGAGACCATCACAAGCGGCAACCTGTACTTAAACGGGAAGCTGGCCAACGACGTGGACAGCGGGGACCGGGATATCGCCATGGTGTTTCAGAACTACGCCCTGTATCCCCACATGACAATCGAGGAAAACGTGGGCTACGGCCTGCGGATTCACAAGGAGAAAAAGGACGTGATCCGTCAGCGGGTGAAGGAGGCCATCGACATCTTAAACCTGACCGGCCTGGAGGGGCGCTACCCCAAGGAGCTCTCCGGAGGCCAGCGACAGCGTGTAGCCCTGGCCAGGGCGATTGTGAAGCGCTCGGACTTTTTCCTGCTGGACGAGCCGCTCTCCAACCTGGACGCCCAGCTGCGGGGCCAGGCGAGAAAGGAGCTGGTCCGCATCCATGAGATTTACGGGCAGACCTTTATCTACGTGACCCACGACCAGATCGAGGCCATGACCGTAGGCCAGCGCATCGCCCTGTTAAACGGAGGGGATTTGCAGATGCTGGACACCCCGCACAACGTGTACCACCGCCCGGCCAACATCTTTGTGGCCAAGTTCATCGGCTCCCCGTCCATGAACATTTTGACAGTGGAAACGGACGGTAGAGACCTGGTGCTGGGCGACCAGCGGGTGGAGCTGCCGGAGATGTGGCTGAAAAAGATCCACGAGAAGGAGGGACGCAGCCTGAAAATGGGAATCCGTCCGGAGAACGTGCTGTTCAGCCGGGAGAAGGGTCCCTACAGTGTCAAGGTCAATATCAAGTATGTGGAAAATTATGGAAACCGTGTGGGCTTTTACACGGAGATCGACGGGGAAGAGCTGATCTCCATCATGCCCGAGGACGAATTTTCCAAGGGCGAGGACGTGTACTGGAATATCCTGCCGGAGAAGCTGCATTTCTTTGACCGGGAAACCACCCAGTCCATCGGATACCCGCAGGAGATACGCTAGAGCGCCGCGGGCCTGCGGCGCTTTGGCGGGAACGGTGTGAAGAGGAGGACAAAATGGCAATATTTGTAAGTTCCCTGATCAAAGGGTTTGACCGGATGGAGGAGATCGCCCGCTGGGTTGACGGGCAGGAACGGGAATGGCTGGGGGTGGAGCTGATCGCATTCACCCACGACGCGGATTACTGGGAGCGGCTGACCCGCCTGCTGCCCGCGCTCGCCTGTCCCCTGACCTTCCACGGCCCCTACATCGGCGTGGAGGCGTCCAGCCCCAAGGGCACGGAGGGCTACGGGCACATGATCGACAGCTACCGGCGCGTGTGCGGCCTGGCTGCTAAATACAAGGTCCGCCACATTGTGTTTCACTACACCCAGAGGGGCGTGACCGGGGAGGAGCGGGACCGGGTACAGGACGTGACCAGGGAAAATATCCGCGCCGTGCTGGACATCGGGCGGGAGCACGGCGTGGAGATCGTCGTGGAAAACCTGCCGCTGCCGGCAGAGGGATTGGCGCTGTTCGGAAATGAGGAATACGCCGGTCTGTACCGGCATTTTCCCGATCTGTCCGGGATCATCGACGTGGGTCACGCCCGCCTGACCGGCCTGGACATGGAAAAAATGCTGGCGGAGTGGGGACCGCGGATTCACGCCTACCATTTCCACAACAACGACGGGGCGCGGGACTGCCACAACCGCCTGGACGACGGCGTGATCGATTACCGGGCCCTGGCGCCGCTGTACCGGAAATATACGCCCAAGGCGCGCATCGTGCTGGAGTACGAGCCCCACGCCTGGGTGTCCGAGGAACGTCTCTGGGAAGATATCGAGCTGGTGCGGGGGCTGTACCAGAACCAGCCGGGGTGATCCGGCGGCCGGGGGCGCGTCTCCCGGTCATTTTTTGGTTGAGCGCCGGTTTCAGATCTGATACAATCATAAACGTTACCTGAGATTGAGAACGACACAGGCGGCGTCGCGCCGCGGGGGGAGCGGGCCAGGTGAAACGAATCTATTTTAAACGGCTGTTTCTGGCATTTTTGCTGGCGACCATTCTGCCGATATGTCTCTGTACGGCGGCCATTTCCTACGGCAGCTTCCGCATGTCCAGGGAGCGCTACCAGGACAAGGTTGGCGGCATGGCGGCGGTCAGCTCGGGAAATGTGCGGGAGATACTGGAGGAATATGAGAAAATTTTGAACAGCCTTTCTGCGGAGCCGGCGCTGGCCGGCTATCTGGAGGAGGAAAACCAGGAGGGGCTTGGGGAGCTGGTGCGGCCTTTTCAGACGGGCCGCGACAACCGCCTGCGCATCCGGGTGATCGGGCTTAAGAACCGGTACATCTACCCGGACAGCCGGGACGCGAAGCTCTACGATCCGGCCGTGTTCGGCGGCTGGGGAATCCTGCATGAGATGACCGCCCATCCGGACATGATCGCCGTGGCTCCCAACGTCACCCGGGCGGAGAACGGCCGGAAAATCTGCCTCAATATGGGCCGCACAGTCCGGGGCACGGACGGGGAGATAGCCGGGTACGTTGTGCTGGATGTGTACCGGAATACGATATTAAACGCGGTCAAGCAGCTGGAGGAGAAATCCTCCTTCACCCTGGCTGACAGGAACGCCTGTGTGATTTTGGACACCACCGGGCGGTTTACGGAAGGGACTGTGGGAGCGCCGGGTAAGGCGGAAAGGAATTCCGTGACGGCGTCCCGGGAAAATGGTTACGGCCTGCGGCTCTACGCTTTCTACAATATCGAAGAATTCAACGAGAACAACCGTTTGATGTTTTTGATCAGCCTGATGGTGCTGGGCTGCATGGTGCCTCTGGCCTTTCTGCTGGCCGCCGTGTTCGCCAACCGCATGTACCGCCCCATCGATACCATGGTCAGCTCCATGAACCTGGTGACCAGCGGCAACCTGGACACCAAGATCGAGATACGGGAGCGGGACAGCGATGAGATGCGCCTGGTCAGCTCGGTGTTCAACTGGATGATCACGCGCATCCAGACGTTGATCGAGAATGCCAGGGAGGAGAGCGAGCGCAAGAAAAACGCTGAGCTGAAGGCGCTGCAGGCTCAGATCAGCCCCCATTTCCTCTACAATATGCTCAACGAGATCAACGCCCTTGCGCGGATGGGGCGGACGGAGGAGGTCTCCGGCTTTGTGATCCATCTGGGAAAGCTGCTGCGCAGGAGCATCACCTTCAAGGACGATTTTGTCAGGCTCAGCGACGATCTGGTTTTTGTGGAGGATTACATACGGCTTCAGCAGATACGCTACGACCAGCTGTTTGACGTGGATATCCGGGTGGAGGAGGAGATCAGAAACTGCCTGATCCCCAACCTGATCATACAGCCGCTGGTGGAAAACGCTATTATCCACGGCTTTACGGCGGGCAAGGAGGGGTATATGCTGAGCCTGCGCGGGTACCGGAAAGAGGACGACGTGTGCATTGAGATTTATGACAACGGCATCGGCGTGGACAAGGAATACCTGAAATACATCAACAACGTGGAAAAGGGAATGGGCATCTACGGCGGTTTGGGCGTGGAGAACGTGCAGAAACGGCTGCTTCTGATCTACGGGATGCGCTACGGAATCAAAATGGAGAGCGAGAAGGGCCGGTACACCAAGGTGATCATTCTTCTGCCCTACCGGA
Source organism: Enterocloster asparagiformis (assembly GCA_018380885.1). GTDB lineage: Bacteria > Bacillota > Clostridia > Lachnospirales > Lachnospiraceae > Enterocloster. Next base: position 3,323 of record JAGZSY010000069.1, on the reverse strand, counting down.
GAGAGCAGGTGGACAAGACATGAAGAGGGGAATGGGACGATTGATGATTGCGTTTGCGGCGGCAGCGGCCGGGACGGCCATCGCCGCTGCCGCCCACCGGTATACGCCCGCTCAGGAGGGAGCCGGGCGGGAGCCGGTGGAGCTGAACCTGCTCATGTCCCTGGGAGGGGACAGCCTGCGGGAGGATTACATGCGTCGGCGCCTGGCCGCCTTTTCAGGGGAAAATCCGGACATGCGGGTCTCGGCGACCTTTGTGGAGTCGGATACCCTGGTGTTTTTGAAACTGCTCTACGCGGGCAAGGGGTACCACTACGACGTGGTCTGCATGGGAGACGACTCCATGCTCTCCGCAGCGGAGCAAAGGCTGATCCATCCGCTGGACGAACTGCTGATGAAGGAGCTGGGCCTTCCCTGGCTGGACGCCGTGCCTGGAGTGTACCTGGAAAACACGGTAAACGGCGGCAAAATTTACGGGCTGCCCTTTGTCAAAAGCCGCCTGCGGGTGTATTACCGCAGCGGGGCGGGAGCGCCTGAGCATATGCGGGGCGGCCAGGTGAACGGCGGTCAGGAGCAGAGCGGCGGGGAACAGAGCAGCCAGGCACAGGGCGGCCAAATGCAGAGCGGCGGGGGACAGAGCGGCCAGGCACAGGGCGGTCAAATGCAGAGTGGCGGGGGACAGAGCGGCCAAATGCAGAACAGTCAAGCGCAGAACGGCCAATTGCAGAACGCCGGGGGGAGAGGCGATGAGGCGCAGCGCGGCGAGGTTCGGAGCCGGGAGGCGGTCAGCTTGGAGGAACTGCTCAGACTGTCCGGCCAGGGCCGCATTGGCCTTCCGGCCGGCGTTCTGATCCGGGACCTGCTGCTTTCCACGGACAGCTCCGGCTGGGACGGGCTGCGCGGGGAGACGGAGCGCTATCAGGTCAACCTCCCGGAGCGTGCCGCGCTGCTGACGGTTATGAAGGAAGGGCTGGAGCGCGGATCGCTGGTGGACGGGGACTGCGAGAGGCTGATGGAGGACTTTGTCCAGGGACGCCTGGACGCGGTGGTGCTGGAGGACCTTTACGGGGAGGAGCTGGAGCGCCGCACAGGGGAAAAATTGGCCAGCACAGCGCTCTGGCGGACCAGTCAGACGCCGTGGCTCTGTCAGGGCTGCAATCTCTATCTGGCCGACTGGGGAGAGCCCCACGACTATGGCCCGGCCTGGGAGCTGGTGGAATATCTGGTGAGAGACGGAGCGTTTGACGCCCGGACCGGTGGGGAACGCGATATGGAATACAAGCGGGTGCTGTCACGAAAGAACACCAAGGCATACCTGATCGTGGACCGGATGATCGCGGAATTCCTCCACGGGCACGTGGACTGCGGAGAATTGCTGGAGCGCCTGCAAAGCCAGCTGGACACGGCTCTGGGCGAGTGAATACAGAACTGGAATGGGGGAAGAAATGTATCAGGTTTATATTGTGGACGACGCTGTGCTGACCCGCAAGGCGCTGGTTATGACGATGCCCTGGGATCAGTGGGGCTGTGTGGTGGTGGGCTCGGCGGACGACGGAGAGAAAGCGTTTGCAGATATTCTGGAAATGGAGCCGGACATTGTGATCACCGACATCCGCATGGTCCGCGTCAGCGGCCTGGAGCTGATCGGGCGCTGCCGGGCGGAGGGAATCCAATCCCAATTTATCATCATTTCCGGCTACAACGAATTTGAGTACGCCAAGGCGGCGCTGAAAATGGAGGTGCTGGATTACATTTTAAAGCCCATCGACGACGAGGAGCTGCACCGGGCGGTGGAAAAGGCCGTGCAGCGCATCGGGGAGTCCAGGGCCCTGATGGCGGAGCGGCGGGAGCAGGAGCGGGAGATGAAATCCCTGCTGCTGGAGTACGACGAAAAAAATATGAACGCCTACCTGCGCAAAGCCCTGGAATACGTTGGAGAGCATTATAGCCGGGAGCTGTCCATACGGGACGTGGCCGCTTATCTGGCGATCAGCGAAAGCTACCTGGCAAAGCTCTTTAAGGTGGAGCTGAAAATCACCTTTCTGGAGTATGTGACCCGGGTGCGCATGCGCAGGGCCATGGAGCTCATGCGGGACAAGAACATGCCCATCTACGAGGTGGCCGAGCGGGTGGGCTACCGGGACTACCGGCATTTCAGCTCCACCTTCAAAAAGCTGGCGGGGGTGGGGCCGAAGGAGTTTCAGATGCGTTCCTAGGGCGCGATCTAACGATCATTCCCGCCGCCGGATACTGCTTTGCGGGCAGGGCGGCCGCGGCTATGGCCGGAACCCGTCGGGACAGCGCTCTCTGGCAAATTCCCAGAAACAGTCTGTGGCCGCGGGGAGCACCTGGTGGCAGCGGCGCACCATCAGCAGGTTGGACAAGTGCTCAGGGTTTACGATCCGCCGGTAGCACAGCTTCTGGGGATTGGTGGTGTAGCGCACGGACTCCGGGCAGATGGCAACGCCGATATTGTCCTCCACCAGGGGGATGATGCAGGAGATCGTGTTGTAGAGACAGAAAATATTGCGCTCCTCGGAGATGCGGTTAAACCAGTTGTTGATCTCGTCCTGCATCTCGCTGCGGGCCGGAATGATCAGGGATTCCCCGGACAGCTGGCCCAGCTCCACCGTGCTGTCCGTGCTGAGGGCCAGCGGGTGGTTTACGCTCATGAGGGCGATCCACGCCTCCTGTTTGAGAAAGATGTGGTCATACTTTTCCGTATTAAAGGGCTCGCGGACAATGCCGATGTCTGCCAGGCCCTTTTCCAGTTTTTCCCGTATCTCGTCCCCGTTACCGCACCACACGCTGTAGCGGATGTTGGGGTACTGGCCGTGAAAGTCCCCGATCAGGCCGGAGAGGATGCTGGCCCCGCATGTCTCCGTCACGCCCAGGGAGATGGTTCCCCGGGTGGAGGTCTTGATCTTTCCAAGCTGGTTTTGGGTTTTCTCCACCAGGGTAATGATCTCCTCAGCCTGCTGCTTCAGGAACAGCCCCTCCTCGGTCAGTTGGATGCGGCGCTTGCCGCGGATGAACAGGGTGACGCCCAGCTCCTCCTCCAAAAGCTGCATGTTTCGGCTCAACGGAGGCTGGGCGATACAGAGCTTCTCCGCGGCTTTTGTGATGGTGCCCTCCCGGGCAACGGTGAGAAAATATTTCAGTGTTTTCACATCCATGGCTGATACCATACCTTTTTGATATTATAGGATATATATTATACTATGAATGGGAAATTGGCAACGATAGATTGCGGGATGTAGGAAGATGGGGAGAGGCATGGCGGCTGGACTGGGAATGATCTGGAGGGAATGTATTATACCTTGAAG
>JAGZSY010000068.1 GCA_018380885.1 Enterocloster asparagiformis | reverse complement strand
CGCCGATCCCGGCGAACATATCAAAATATCGAATCAGATGGTATCATCTCCCTCCTGCAGCGCACGGAGAAAGCCGAGGACGTCCTCATCGACGGCCCCAGCCTGCTCCGGCTGCGTTGTGGTCTTTGTAAAGGAAACGCCTGTCAGTTCCTCCCGGATGGTTCTGCGGACGGCTTCCAGCAGTTCCTGCTGTTCCATGTAGCCGTTAATCATCCTGCACACGGCTTCCATACGCTGTCCAGGCGCAACGGCGGACAGGCGCTCCCATGCGTCCCGCTGCTCCCGCTGGGCCAGGGAGAAGGAAAGGCTGAGCCGTCGCTTCTCAGGCATGGGCGCCGCTCCCCGACATCTGCCGTACAAGCCGTTCATAGCCCTTGGCGTTCAGGGATACGTCATCGAGGATCACGGGCCGGCACAGGCCGTTTGTGGCCGAAACACGGCGTTTCAGGAGCGCCGCTCCGCCTCCCATAAAAATAGCGGGCATGGCGCGGGTGTCCAGGCCGCACTCCGTGATAGCGGAGAGCAGGTTCTGCACATACAGGTCCGCCTGGGCATGGATGATGCTTTTTGCCTCGTCCGGGAGACTGCTGACGTCGCCCCGCAGGACACACTCGATCTGCGCCGCTGTCAGGGAAAGGCCCAGGGCGCGCCGCACCTGTTCCCCGATCTCGTCGATGCAGCGGATCATGCCTAATTCCAGGCTGCGGCAGGTGGCGGCGTTGGGGAGGCGGTTGTCCAGACGCATCAGGTCCACCGTCCAGCCGCCGATGTCCGCCACTATGACGGACGGCTCGTCCAGCAGCTCCGTCTGTGTCAGCACGGCGGCATAGCCCTGGGGGAACAGTTTCACATCCCGGACGGTGACGGCATAGTCCCGGCCCTCGTAGCGAAAGGACACCGGCTTGCCGTCCCGCAGCAGATAGGCGCGGAACTTCTTCTTGTCCCGGCCAAAACTGGTCAGGGGCAGGCCGGCGGCCAAAATAACGGAGCAAGTGCGCTCGGCGCTGCGGCAGTCCATCTCCCTGGCGATGGCCGCCAGGGTCAGCAGATAGTAGTCCTCCGTCCGGGTCTTGTCTTTCTGCAGGGGCTGCCTGCCGCTGCCCACCACATAGTACGTTCCGCCGTATTCCAGCACATTCTTCTGGGTGTACGGCTCATGCTCATAGGCCACCAGCCCCGAGGGGAAGGAACCGTGGACAGTTTTCATGGCCGCGTAGCCGTGGTCCACGCCGATGGTGATGGAATCTTTTATCGGGTGTCACCACCTTTCTCCGGTTTCTCCCGCTGATGCTTTGCCCACTCCAGCGGAAGGCAGAAACCGTACAGGGAAAAATTCCAGACACAGGGATCCACATCGAATCGCTCTGTGCCGCCGTATTTGGCGCAAAGCCTTGGCATCATCTTGGGGAAGGCCCGCGGACCGCTGGGGACGTGGATACCGTCCCGATATACAACCTCGCTTTGGAGTTCATCTCGCAGTTTCAGATACCCGGCAGTATCGAGATCGCCATAGGCATCTTGCCCGGTCAAGTTGTGGTACACGTCGTTGCCAACATAGGCGATGCTCTCGAAGCTGCAATCTCCATATGGTTCCACATCCGCCAGCGTGTCCGGATCCCGCAGCGCGTTCAGGTATACCGCTTTGCCCTGGGCGATCAGCCAAGCCCGGAAATCAATGAATCCCTCCAGCGTGCAGCCGTTTTCCTTGATGATACTGGCCGCATCCCATAGGCCGAACGGCTCTGCCAAGTCCATGTAAGCCTGAAATATATTGTGAAATTGCCGCGCGGCCCCGGTCCCCATTATCAAAAGGCCGTCCCGCAGATGCTCCGTTATGGCGTCCATATCCTGACCGCAGGCGGTTTTCGCCTCCTGAATCAGCGCCCAGAAGGTATCCTTGCTCATCCCATTGTCAGGTTTCTGTTCTATCGCTCAGCACCTTCCTTCCATTTTTCTTTTTGTTTGCCCGTCTGACGCTCCTGCTTCTGGGGCAGAAGGTCCTGAAAGCCCAGGTCATGCAGTACCCGCGTATAGAGCTGCTTTTCAAAGGCCCGGTATTCCGGGGCAGCGGTATCCACATCCAGCAGGACAGCCTTTTCACAAGTCGTGCCGGGCACGACCTCCCACCGGACGGCGTGGAACCGCAGGGCGGTCAAGTACTGCAGGAGCTGGTGTCCGTCAGCATAGTCAAAAACACCGCGGTTGTCCTCATAGGGGAACTCGCCGGGAATGTTGGGATAGCCGGAGATCGCCAGGGCGGCGTCGTAGAGGCGGAAACCGCCCTCATCAAAATCCGGGGCAATGGTGTCGTAGAACCGCCGGAGCTGCTCCGTACTGTCCAGGGCCGGATAAAAGGACGCAAAGGCTTTCTTCAGCGTTTCCACTATCTGGCGCTCCTGATTAGCGGCATATTCCTTACTGCAGCTCTCCTGGTAGTATTCATCAATGAGCGGTTCCAGTTCATTGATCTTGCTCTGGAGCTGCGCGCATTCCATTCGGCTGAGGTCCAATTCGGCGTTGGATTCCTCCAACGCCTGCCGCAGAGCGGGGTAGTCCCGAACCGCGGCGATCAGGTCCCTGACTTTCATGTCACGCCGCCTTTCTGAGCCGGGCGATCAGGCGGTCCAGCACGGCGATGCGGGATCTCACCTTGCCGGCGGAGGCGTTCAGGCCATGCGCCTGATTTTGGATGCGGCGACGGATGGCCGCGAGCTGCTGGCGGTCCCGGCAGCACTCCAGCACAACATACCGGCCCCGCCCGTTGGACAGGACCTCGCGCTCACCGGAGGCGTCCCGGAGGCTGGCCATGAGGCGCTGGCCCAGCTGCCTGCGGTAGCGGTCCTGCAGGACGTCGGCGTCGCAGGAGACATGGTGCTTTTTCAAAATGGCCGCGATCTCATCGCCGCTGATCTCCATGTTGGCAAACAGCACCTCCAGGATCTCAGTTTTGGCTTTGGGTGGCAGCGCGGGGCGGCCGTGGGATCTCCTGGTCATCGCGTCTGCTCCTTCCTGCGCTGTGCGCGCTGCACCACGTCGGCCCTGTCCAGGGCGGGCGCCTCGCTTGGGAAAACATAGAGCATGCAGTGATGTTCTGCAAGTTCTGCAGGAAAGCCCTGGGGGACATGCTCCGGAGAGTCCGAAACCGCAACCGTCCGGTACTTCCAGTCACGGGGGGACTGGTAGGCGAACAGGTGCTCCCCCGCCCGCCGGATGCTGTAGCTGCTTTTCCCCTCGTGCTGCCGGACATATTCGCCCACAGCCGCTTTCTCCAGCACGAAGCGAGGCTGGATCCCCTGCGCCAGCTCCGGCGCGATGGCATTGATGTATTTCACCATGTCACGGACATTGCCGCATTCAAATTCCGGCGCGTCATAGCCATACCGCTCTGTAACGAGCGCCCACTTCATACGCTCATGAGGGCTGTCCAAAGAAACGACAAAGTATTTCCCGTCGCGCTCCCCGGTGAGAGGCTCAAACCGGACGTCGTCATAGAGCGGCCCATCCAGCGGGCAGTTGTTCTTGAACCACACATAGTAGTTGTCCAGAATGAAGGGATCCGTGATCCCCAGCACAACGCCGGAGATTTTTTTCAGGCGTCCGGCCAGGGCGTCGTCCCGGCAAAACCAGTCATACCAGCCGGCCTCGCACTGCACAGCACGATCCCGGCTGCTGAAGTCCCCTGCACGGAAGCGTTTCTGCCACTCCCGCACACTCATCTCATTCATAGCGTCCCCCTCTCCGGCAGGAGGCGTTCCACGAGGCCGGCAATGGCAGTGAACACGCCGGCCAGTTCACGGGACTCCCTGATGGTGTCCTCCATTTCCTCCCTGGTCATGCGGGTGCATTTGACCCAGATCCGCACATTTTCCTCTGTGGGCGTCAGCAGAACGGCCTTTTCATAAGCCTTGCAGAACACGCCGGCGATCTTGCTCTGGCGGTCGATTTCGGCGTCCTTCTCCCGAATCTCCTTTTTCGCTTTTTCCAGCTCCACCAGCTCCAATGCCGCCTGCCCCTGCTCGTCCTCCGGCAGATCCTGTATCTGCCGGGTGATCTGATACCCCTGGTTGATGGACAGTTCTTTTTTGTCCAGGGCTTCCTTCACGGCGGCGGGGGCGTGTTCGTCGATCTGCATCACCTTGCCCATCGTGCGCTCCCCAAGGCCGACAGAGGCGGCCAACTCTTTGCGGGTGTCCACAGGGGCGGAGTGGACTTCCGGCAATGTTGCCGAAGGTCCACTCTCATACTGGTTCCCGTGGTACGCCTGCTGGTTGGCCTTTGCCCTGGCCTCGATCTCCGGCCGCAGTTTCAGGGCGATCTTGCCCAACTCCCATTTGTCCAGGTTGCGGCGGCCCTTCTGGGTGTCCAGCGCCCACTGCTTGGCCTCCAGCAGATCGTCAAAGGCAAACACCGCCATCTTATAGGGCAGGCTGTGCCGGGTGCAGATCTGCTGGCGGTTGTGGCCGTCTACGATGACCAGGTCCTCATTGACGATAATGGGCGCATAGCAGCCGTTTTGCAGGATGTCCTTCTCCAGCGCGGCAAGCTGCTCCCCGCTGAGAGGGGGGAGCAGCTCCGCCAGTTCCGGCAGGATGGTGGGGGTGCGTTCCGCACTGGTGTATTCAATGCCTGTATTCCGCATGGCGCTCAGGCTGCGGCCTCATCCATGCCGTCCGCAGGCATGGACGCGGCGTTTTCCTCCACCCGGCGGGGAGACAGGAACTCCACCTCCGTGGCTTTGATGAGGAAACCGGGCTGACGCTCCGGCTCGTCCGCGAAAGTGATGGTTTCAAAGTCGCCGGAGGCGGCCAGCTTGCAGCCCTTCCAGGCAAACTCCGCGCAGCGTTCCGCCAGCGGGCCGCGGACCTTGATGGAGATGAAATCCGTCAGGCGGTTGCCCTCCTTGTCCCGGTAGCGGCGGTCCGAGGCGATCCGCAGGATGGCATAGGGCTTTCCGGTGGCCTCATGGATCTTCAGCTCCACGTCGTTGGTCAGGTTTCCGATTGCTACGATTTTCAGCATAGGTGCATTTCTCCTTCTTTATTATTTAATGTAGAGTGAATTGTGGGATAAAAGCGCCGCGGCCCACAGCGGGGCCGCGGCACAGCGGGTGGATCACTTGTCCCAGGTTTCGGGGTCGGTAAGGATGGCGGTGTGGGCGTTGGCGGCCTCCAGCACCTGGTAGTAGGCCCAGTGACGGGAGGACACGTCGGGGAACATCACCAGCTGGCGGCGGTTGTCCGCGATGTAGTCCTCGTCGGCCTCGCGGCCCAGCAGACGGTTGACGATGGTGACGACTTCCGCCCGGTCGATGGGGTCATCTGCCCGGAAGGTGCCGTCGCCGTAGCCCTCCACCCAGCCGTGGATGGCGGCGTCCTTGATATACTCCGCAGCCCAATAGCCGTCGCTCACATCGTCAAAGCCCTCGTACTGCTCCATGATTTCCTCGTCGCCATCGCCGTACACATCAAAGAACCGCGCCGCCATAGCGGTGAACTCGGCGCGGGTGATGGCCTGGTCGCCACGGTAGGTGCGGTCATTGTAGCCCACGGCCACGCCGTAGCCGGTCAGGTACTCCACATAGCCGGCGTACCACGCCTCCGGGTCCACGTCTGTAAACTTCACATTGGCCCCGCTGGGGATGTGCTCGTCCAGCTTGTCAGAGAGCAGGCGGGCGAAGATGGCCGCCGCCTCGCTCCGGCTCATGCTGCGCTCCGGGCCGAAGGTGCCGTCTGTGTAGCCCACAATATAGGCCCCGTGGTACTCGGTATCTGTGACAGCGGGAACGGTCAGTTTGCCGCCCTCATCGGTTTCGCCGCGCTCGCTCTGGCCCAGATCGCCCTTGACAATCACCGTCACGCCCTCCTGCGGGTCGCGCTCATTGTCTGTGACCGTGACGGTGATGCGGTTGTCCTCGTCCATATCGGTCCCGTCCGGCAGGGTGACGGTGATGTTGCCGCCCTTGCCGATGGACACCTCCGCGCCCTCGATGGGGCGTCCGGTTTCGTAGTCCTCCACGGTGACAGTCAGGGTCCAGCGGTCGCCGTCCTCGTCCTCCCAGCCTACGGTGGCGTCGCCGTCCTCATTGGTCGTGCCGGTGGTGCCGGGAACAGTGAGCTGCCCGTTGCTGCCAGTGTTACCGGCACAGTAGTTGTCGTGCTTATCCGTCACGGCGATGAACATATCTTCCACGGGGGACTTATCTTTCACCAGTTGGACGGTGATCGTGGTCTGGTCGGCATAGTCCAGCAGGCGGGAATTGGGCAGACGGATGGACAGGGTATCGTCCGCGTGGAGGGTCACGGTGGCATTGGCAACGGGGTCCTTGGTGTCGGTATCCGTGACGATCACCAGATAACCGCCCACAACGGCCTCTCCCTTGCTGTCCGTGGTGGCCTGATTGTAGATTTTCTCGATTTCCTCGGTTTCCAGCGTTTCACCGCAGACCTCGCACTCCTTGTGCTTGCTGCCCTCGCTGTCGGTGGTAGGCTCCTTGTCGATGATCCAGTCACCGGGCTTGTGGCCTGCCGCCTCGGTGTAGTCGCCCTTGTAGGCGTCGCCGCAGCGGGTGCAGGTGTAGGTGGTGTAGCCCATCTCCGTACAGGTCGGCTCGGTCACAACGGTTTCATAGTCATGACCCAAAGCGTTCTCAATGACGGCCCCACAGCGGGTGCAGAGCTGGGGATCGGTGCAGGTGGCCGGGTCGCCGGGGATATGGCCTGCGGCCTCATCGCCCTCCAGACGGGTGGCTCCACAGCGGATGCAGGTGTACTCGGTCATGCCCTCGCCGGTGCAGGTGGAGTCGGTGATCTCCTTGCCCTCGTCCCAACTGTGGCCCAGCGGGTCGGTATAGTCGGTGATGAACGAACTGCCGCAGCCCTCGCAGATATGGAGGGTACGCCCGCCGCCCTCACAGGTGGCCGGGGTCACTTTGGAAACGTAGTTGTGGGGCAGTGCAGAGGTAATGTCCTCGATGTGGCGCTCCCCGCAGACGGTACACTCCCGCAGGGTGTAGCCGGGGCTGGTGCAGGTAGCGGGAATGACGGTGGTGGAAAACTCATGCTCGGTCTGAGGCAGGTTGGTTTCTTTCACATTGCCGCACCGCTCACAAATATCGATGGTCTTGCCGGGGACTTCACAGGTGGCGTCCCGAACCACCACACTCTGGTAGGCGTGGCCCAGCGCGGCCTCATAGTCCCGCTTTTCGATCATGCCGCAGTCTACGCACAGGTAGCGGTCATAGCCGAGGGTCAGGCAGGTCGCCGGGGTGCTATCCAGCAGCGTCCAGTTGTGATTCTCACCGCAGCCCTTGTCGTCACAACAGCAACCGTCACAGTCCGGGTCTTGACAGCCGCAGTCGGGATTGTCGCAGCCGCAGGTGCAGGAACCATCCTCGGCGGTGGTTTCGTCCCGCAGGTGGACAAAGGCAACACCGTCCTCCACCATGTCGGTATCGTGGTAGGTGTAGGTGATTTCATAGTAAACCGGATAGTCCCCGGCCTCGGTGTAGTTGGGGGCAGAAGTCAGAGTGCAGGCGTCCGCGCTGTGGCCGTAGCGGATGGCGGTGGTCACGCCAGCCTCGGACAAGTCCGACACCGTGACCGTGTGGGGCTGGCCGTCCACCACGCCGAAGTAATCCGCAATGACGGCCTTGGCGACGGTGTAGGCAGTTTCGGCATAGCCGCAGTCAGCGCAGGCGTCCATCTCGACGAACCTATCGTGAGCCAACTCCGGGCGGATGCTGCTTTCCATTGCGTGACGCTCCAGTGTGGAGTTTTCCTCCTTGAAGGTGCCATAGCAGAAAGCGCAATACTCCCCGCTGGTGGTGATGACACGGTGATACTCGCTGTCTACTTGCTCAACGGTGACTTCCTCGGGCAGCTCCTCGAAGAAGTCTGCCGCACAGTCATAGAGCCAATACACATTTTTGCCGCAGGCATAGCTGGTGGCCCCCATGTTGGTATTGAACGTTCCACAGGTCTGGCACACCGCTTTCGTCCAGTGGTAGCCAGTGTAGTAGGCGTCCTGACCAGGGGTGCCGTCCAGCAGGTCGCCCTTGCTCTCCCCGTCCAGGCAGGTGCCGTCTGAATACTTGACGTTGCGGGTCAGGGCCGTTTCTCCATTGCGGGTGTACTCCGGCACACGGAATACCTGGAACGAGGTGGCCTGCCCGCACTCACAGCAGGTAAATGTTTCGATGGTCACCACGGAGTTGGCATCCAATTCGTTGGTACGGTTGAGCGCCTCAATCCAGTGTTCCGCCGGGTCGTGATAGTTGTCCTCCTGGGCGGCAAAGGCGCTGGGCACCATGCCGACGCAGAGCACGACTGCCAGCAGCAGGGCCGTCATGCGCTTCAGGCCATGCCTGGTTGTCTTGCTTTTCAAGTGGTTTTTCCTCCTTTTTTGTGTAGAAATTGCTGGTTTAGCTCTCTTTACTTGCGTTTACTTGGTCACCGCCCCCTTTCCCGGAACTGCTGCACAAAGGTCAGATAGGCGTTCCAGTCCTTCCGGGAGGGAGGGGACAGTGTCTGCACGGCGTAGCCCTCCGCCGCGTATTTTCGGCCCATGCGCTCCGCGGCCTCCTGGCCGGGGCGGTCGTGATCCAGGCACAGGACGACCTTCCGCACCGCAGGGTGCTCCCGGAGAAACACCGACAGGGCACGGTCATCCAGGCAGCACAGGGCCAGCGCATTGCTGTGGAATCCCCGGTGCAGGGTGCAGTAACTCATAAGGTCAATGGGAGCCTCGAACACATACACGGTCCTGCTGTCCGGGACATACGGCAGGCGGAAGCCAACGGATTTGTCGCTGCCGGCGGCGTCGCCCTTGAAACCGCTGCCGTCCCGGTCGTAGGTGCCCCGCAGGCTGGCGAAGGCAGCCTTGCCGTCCCCACCGTAGCCGACGAACACGCAGTTGTGGTGCCCGGCGTCCTCATACAGCAGTCCGGCGTCGAGAAAGCTGCGGATGACGCGAGGTGCGATCCCGCGTTTTTTCAGGTAGGCGCACACCCGGCGGGCATCGGTGTGCCTCGGCGGCAATGCAAACGGTTTCGGCGGTTCCGGCGCCTGCTCAGTCTGCCTGCTCCGCTCCGCGGGGGCATCCCTGGCGTGGCCGTGGAAGGCCAGCAGATCCTCCACCGCCTGTGGGAAACTCCTGCCGCAAAAATGCTGCAGGAAAGTGATGGCATCCCCACCCGTCTGCTCAGAGTAGCGGTACCAGGTGCGGCGGTTCTTGATCCGCAGGCTGTCCATCTCCTTGGTGGAGTGGTAGTGGCCTACCCGCGTTACGGTGTAGCCGAGAGACGTCAGCAGGTCCGGCAGGTCCGTCCCGCGGGCGATCTCCATCTCCTGTTCTGTGAAACGATTGGATCTCGGTTCTGACGTTTTCTCACCTCCAGTCCTCTTGTGAAACAGACCGCCCGGGGCGTCCCTGTCGGGCGCTCCGGGCGGTTCTGGGATCCTGATTTACTTGGTTGTTCTCTTTCTGGGCGGCCGCTCCACATACTCGGAAACGTCGCAGTCGCAGCTGATGAGCTGCCCACCGCATACGGGGCACCGCTCCGCATCACATCCCACATGGTGGTAATGGCCCGGCTTGGCGCCGCAGTCGTGGCAGCGGGCGTCGTCATACGCCATGCCGTCCTCACCGTACTTGATGCGGCGGTAGTAACGGCTGCCGCATTTCACATGGGTCCAGGTGCAGCCGTCTACTTTCAGCATTCGCTGGCCGCAGGCCCTGCAGGGTGCGCCGCCGGCGGCAATCATGGCCTCTAACTCATTCTGCCACATCCTCGTCGCCTCCTTCCTCGGATCCCTCGTCCTCAGACTCCATTTCGGCATTTGCATCCTGGCTCTCAGCGGGGGTGGGGATATCGTCAGGGGCGGATTCCGCCGCCTCCTGCTCCGCCTGCCGTAAGGCGTCCTCGATCAGCCCCAGGACGAACTCCCGCTGGGTCACCTTCCGTCCCTGGCGCTCACTCTCGCGGGCCAGGTAGTCCTTGATCCGCTGGAACAGGTCCTCGCTGATTTGAAATGCCATTGTTCTCGTCTGTGCCATGTCGTTTTTTCCTCTGTTTTCATAGTAGTTGGTGAGCAGTTCCGTGATGTACTCGCTGAGGGACTGGTTTGCCGCGACGCGCTCCGCCGTCACCCTGGCATGCAGGGATTCCGGGATCTGGCAGGAGAGGCCCTTGGTGTGCTCCATGTCTGATTGCCTCCTTTGCTTGATTTGCAACGCAAGTATAGCCGGAAAGCATCACGAAAGCCATTACCAACACCACCAAGGAATGGCGAACAGACGCAGCAAATGCAACAATTTCATCCTGCGTTGGGGAGATGGAAATAACCGGCGTCCTTGTGGTCACGGTAGAACTGTTCCACTGCCCGCAGGCTGCCCGTCACCGGCATCTCCGGCAGGGCCTCCGCCATGCTCTGGAAATATCTCCGGCCGCGGGCGGCGCGGGGATCCAGCACGGCGACGGCACAGGTGTCTGTTTCCGTGCGGATGGCCCGGCCAAAGCCCTGCCGCAGTTTGATCTGCATTTCCGGGATGACAACGGAGCGCAGGAACTCCCGCAGGTTCGGGTAGTCCTCCCGCTCTTTTTCTTTGACAGCGTCCGGGTAGGCGAAGGGCAGGCGCGGGATGATGAGCAGGGACACGCCGTCGCCGGCGAAGTCCAGCCCCTCCCATGCCGCGCCGGTGGCCAGCAGGATACTGCCGGGGGCGGCCCGAAACGCCGCCAGGGTGCGGGCTGGGCGTCGGCCCATCGTAAATACGGGAAAGGGCAGCGCCGCGGCCTGCAGCCGTTCCTTGACCGCCGACATGGCGAGGTAAGAAGTGAACAGCACCAGGGCGTGGCCGTGGGACGCCGCCGCCAGCTGCCGGATCTGCGCGGCCAGCCGGTCATAGTAGTCCGCCGCGTCCAGCGGGATCGGGTCCGGGGGGAGATAGAGGAGGCAGTTGTGCTGATAGTCAAAGGGGGACGGACACACAGTTTCCGTCACGGGCCGCTCCCCTGTCAGGCCGGTGGCGGTGCGGAACCGGCTGAAGTCCTTCCCAACGGCAAGGGTGCCGGAGGTCAGGATGATGGGCTGGTCCTGCCGCCAGAGCGTGGCTTTGAGCTGCGCGGCCAATTCCGACACCGTGCCGCACAGCATGGCCCCGCCGTGGTCGTCGTCTGCCGCGTAGAAGATCATCTCAGGATTCCCCAGATAAAAGAGGGACACAGTAGAGGCGACAGCGGACAGCAGGCGCCAGGTTTCCCTGGTCAGCAGGCCCTCCAGTTGACGGCAGATTACCGTCAGGATCTGATGCGGCCGCTCCAGGAACATCTGGTAGGTTTCAAATCCAGCTCCTTCCTCCACCGGGACCGACAGTCTTTCCGTCAGCGGCGCCACGGCCTCGGAGAGCAGTTCCGCCGCGAGGACATACCGTTCCACATGCAGGCTGCGGATCAGCTCCGAAAAGTCCTGGGCGTTCAGCGTCACGCCGAACATCTGCCGGGCGGTTTCCGGCAGCTTGTGTGCCTCGTCTATGATGATGGCCGCGTTGTCCGGCAGGATGGGCTTTTTCTTTTGGCCGCGGTGGATGAGGTCCGCCAGCAGGAGGTTGTGGTTGCAGATCTGGACCGTGTACTGCCCGCTCTGGCAGGCGTCCAGAAAACAGCGGTACCGGCAGTCCTTCCGTCGGCAATTACACCGCTTGGGGACGCAGATCCGCTCCCGGTCGTAACTGCTCATCCCGGACAGCTGGTCCAGATCCAGCACATGCCGGGCGGCGTGCAGGGCTTGGCGGGCGGCGGGGTTCTTATGGCTGCCCCCCACCTGCCGGATCCGCCGTTCCAGACGGGCATCGCAGACGTAGTGGGCCTTGCCCTTGCGGATGACCGCCTCAATGGGTGCGGAGACCAGCCCCTCGGACAGCAGCACGCCGGACAGCAGGGGCAGGTACTCCTTCTGGATGGCGTTCTGCAGCGCGATGCTGGAGGTGGAGATCAGGATAGGGCGCTGCGGCCTGCCCTCTGCCGCCCGGCACTTGCCATGCAGGATGCCGGCGGTCAGGTAGGCGAAGGTCTTGCCGATGCCGGTTCCTGCGTCGCACAGGGCGATGCCGCCGTCCAGCATGGCATCCAGGATGCTGTGGCACAGCCGGATCTGTTCCGGCCGTTCCGCCATACTCCTTTGGGGCAGCAGGACTTTGAAAATACGGTCAACTTCTTCATGGGCCTTTTCATGGGTGTATTTTTTCATGGATCATTCCGTCCTTTTATCTTTTTTCGTGTTCCCATCGTATTCGCACTCGCCCCCCCGATGGGTTTCGGGAACAATGCGGGCAGGCCCCTGGCCAGGGCCTCACGGGCATATTTCCGGGATCTCTACTGCTTTCAATCCCGGAGCAGCGCCGCCTGTCTTACGCGCAGGCCGTGCTTGGTGTGTCATTGTATGAGCCGTCCCATCTCTTGCCCGGCCTGCCAGGGCCGGCCGCAGGCGGAATCGCTCGCCGGCCGCTGGGGCCGGGTCCTGGCGCGCTGTGGGGTGGGTACGGCTGCGTGTTACCCGCATTGCTGGTATGCACTTTTCAAGGAGCAGCGAAGGGGGAGGTATTTCCCCCTTCCGCTGTCCTCCCCAAAAAGGGGCTGAGTGAATACCCTCACGCCGCAGATTTTTCAAAATATTTTTTCAGGTCCTTCAGGATCCGGTCCCTGCGCTTGATGACGGCCCGCTGGGTCACGCCGATTCGCCGGGCGTATTCTCTGGTGGAGAGGTGGTCGTAGAACAGCGCGGTGATGAGCTGCCTGTCCCGGTCCTCCAAGGAGATAAGCGCCGCCAGCAGCAGGCTGGTCAGTTCTTCCCGCTCCCGTTCCGACTCCCGTGCAAGGACGCAGTCCTCGGCGCTGGGCGCCGTTTC
>JAGZSY010000067.1 GCA_018380885.1 Enterocloster asparagiformis | reverse complement strand
CACCCGGCTTTTCTCCTGCCTGTATGGAAAGACCTTGAACGTGGGGCGCGTCCAGACCCCGACCTTAAAAATGCTCACCGACCGGGACGCGGCTATCTCTCATTTCCAGAAAGAAAAGGCAACACCGCAGAACACGCAAAAGGAAAGGCCCTGCGGGAAGATTCCACCCGGCAGGGCATATATACGCCATTCCATCAGCGCTGCAGCCACACTGATTTAAGCCGTCAGGCAGGATCGCCTGTCAGCCAGAATCAGATTCGCCAGCGCGAACAGGATATTCAATTTGGCAATCTGTTTTCGCAGACCTCGGTACCTAGTTTTCCGGTATCGAAGCTGGCCCTTTACTACCCCAAAGACATGCTCTACCTTGGCCCGTACGGAGGATTTCTCCTTTTCGCGGCGTTTGATCTGCCCGCGGGAACGATTGTCTGCGTGTTTACTCTGCGAGGGCCGTCTGTTGATTTTGTAACGGATCCTTTTGCCCTGGCCATTGACATTGAAAAGAACGGCGTCTTCCCGCTTTTCAGCGCCCAGGCAGCCGCTGTCGCCATATACGCTGTCCTCATCGCCGGTTAAGAGCTCCGGCACCATCGTCACATCATGGATGTTGGCGCTGGTGACCTTTACTGTGTGAACCAACCCGCTGTCTTTATCCACGCCGATGTGAGCTTTATAGCCGAAGTGCCAGCTGTTCCCCTTTTTCACCGAGTGCGCTTCCGGGTCTCGTTTCTTTTCCCTGTTCTTTGTCGAGGACGGCGCTGCGATCAGGGTAGAGTCCACTATGGTTCCCTTCTTCAGCAGCAGGCCTCTTTCCTGCAGCAGATATACCACCTGCGCAAACAACTTCTCCTGCAGCCCGCTGCGGAGCAGCAAATTCCGGAACCGACCCAGTGTATCTCCGTCCGGCACCTGATTGCTCGATTCCACTCCGCAGAATTCCGAGAATGCACGGCTGTCGATCACTTCCGCTACCGTTGCCTTGTCCGACAGATCATACAGGTTTTGAACCAGATAAATCCGCAGCATCCGTTCTAGATCGTAGGGCTTATTGCCGCGCTCTCCTTTGTAATAGTGCGGCCGGATCAGTTCGATCCACTCTCCCCACGGCACGATGCGCTCTATCTGACTCAGAAATTCTTTCTTCTTTGTCCGCACCTGGCTCAATTCATCGCTCAGGCCCGACAGACTCATCTGCTTATCCATAGTATTATTATATCATATTTTTTCTTTGTGCGGTGTTGCCATAATTTCTTTTACTCTCCCCGGCCTAGTCGGGGGCTCTCGTTTCGCTAAAGTATATCAAAACAGGGAGGCACCGCTTGCACGATGCCTCCCTGCAGAAAGTTTACGTATCTGACCAAATGATTTCTGATATTTCTTTATGCTTCCTGATCAGCCTGCCATTTAAGATTTATTTTCGCAATAAAACCGTGACGTAGAAAAAACAGAAGCCAAGCCAAATCATTTGTTCAGCCCTGTATGAGAATACGATCCACCACCAGTTTTCTGAACTCCGGAGTCAGAGAGCAGAAGTACGCCGTAAAGCCCGTGACGCGTACCACCAGGTTGGGGTACTTGCTGGGGTCCTTGTCGGCTTCGAGAATCTGCTGGCCGTTCACAATATTGATGTTCAGCAGGGTGGCCCCCTGCTCGAACAGCGTCATGATATAGTCGGCGATCTTTTGCACAGCCTCCTCACCGCGCCCCATACCAGGGTCAAGCTCCAGCTGTACCGGCGCGGTATTCCCATAGCCCGGCTGCACCGCACAGATGGAATTGCTCATTGCGGTGAGGGCGCCGTCCTTGCGGAAGCCGGGGTGCGGGTTGGCCCCATGGTTGATCGGTTCGAAGGCGTGGCGGCCGTTGGGGGTGGCACCTACCTGCTTGCCGAGCACAATCGTATTCGACCAGCTGAACCAGCCGGGGATAAACTGGTAGCCCGGATACTTCTGGCTGACGGAGCGCACCTGGTTGGAGTATGACTCCGAAATTTTCACCGCCCACTGGTCGCTGATGGTGTTTCCGCCGCCGTAGCGGGCACTGCGGGAGAGCATCTGGCGTACAAGCTCACCGCCCTTATCCTGGAAATCTGTTTTCAGATGATGGTAAAGCGTCTCCCAGTCGATCCGCTTCTCCTCCTCCACCCGCTGCTGCAGTGCGCCAAAAGAGTCCGCCACCGTGGCAATAGCCGAGCCGTCCATGCAGAGGTTGTAGTACATGGCGCCGCCGCACGTCATATCCAGACCTTTTTCGATAGGACCATGACTGATCAGGTTCAACATCAGCTCCGGCTCGTTGTACTGTTGGTACCGCAGGTGGAACGCGATACCCTCGGCAGTTACCTCTACAGCCCGGGCCATATGTCTCTGGTACAGATCCCACAGCAGTTGTGTGGAGTATGGGCCCTTATGGCTCATCATCTCATCCATGGCAACCTCGAACACCTTAGCGCTGTTGATTTTGATGCAGTCATTCAAGCTGTACTCCATGCCGGGCAAGCTCATCCAGTGGCAGCCCACCGCGATCCTCTGCCGGGCAAGCGATTCGGGATAGCCCAAACGCATGAAGCCTCTGTTCAGGGCCTCGTCACCGGAAAAGCGCGGCCAGCCGTTCTTGTTCTTGAACAGGTAGTCCACCGCTTTGTTCAGGAACTTTCTGTCGATGTTTTCGTCCACTCTTACCGTGATGTTGCAAGCCGAATCCAGCTTATCCGCTCCCTCGAGCACCATATAGCTGAACTCGCTGAGCAGGGGATCGCCGTTTTCGTTTGTCCCTCCGATCTGGTAATAGTGCGGATCGTTGAGCAACAGACAAGCGATGTAGAAGATCGCCTCGTCCCTGGTGATCCTCCCCTCTTTCATGTCGGCATCGTAGTACTGTTTGAGCACGTCATCGAGCTGGAAACCCGCTCCGTCGCGGTTGTAGGTGCGGCTGGCCATGTTGAACCAGCAAACCCACTGACAGGCTTCCCGCATGGTTTTGGGCGCACCGTTGAGGATGTTGCGATTTACCTGCGCCATTTGAAGCAGGTTTTCCCGCAGGACCGGATGGCGCTCCACACGGGCCAGACGCTCGCTCTCCTCAATCGCGTGCGAGATCCAGTTCTGCACACCGTGCACCACAAGTTCCTCCGCGTCGTAAAACTCTGCGTGTTCGGGGTGCTTTTTGCGGTAGAAAGCCAGCTTTTCCAAGATCCCGCCCCAGCCAAGGCTCAACCCGATCCGGTAGTCGCCGCCGAAGTGCGCGTCCGAGCCGATCCCGGAGATAATGCCATACAGTTCCTGTTCCGGCTTGAGATCATCGTAGGGAAAATTCGGGTTCCAGTTCAGCCCCTTGTCCGGGGATTTCTCGTCAAACCAGATCATACTGAACATCCAGCGGCAGGTGAACGCGTCCACCGGATCAATGTAGACCGGGTGCTCAGTCATCAGCTTGTAAAAATTCTTGCTCCACCCGTCATACCCGTACCAGGAACCGTTCTCATGGTTCGGAATGCAATGGAACTGGTACGTCTCCGGAGCCGGGATGCTTCCATAGTCATCCCCGTCCTGATACACCTTCATGGTGGACTTCACCCTGGTTTCCTCAAGCTTTCTTTCCTTTAAAATTTTGATCCTGTCATCGTAGCTCATGGGAGCATCCGGCTGGAATATATTGATTCTGTTGACCATACAACCTCTCCCTTTCTTCGTCAGCCTACCCTCACGGAAAGTCCGGGCGTTTGAGCGGTCACCCATTTCAGGCGTGCTGCGCCTTCCTCTCCAGTGGGGCGGGTCCCGGCAAATGTATTGTCCATCTGCAGGGCGTCATACTTGCTCTCTCCCAGGGGATTGAACAGCAGAAGCTCATAATATTGAGCGCCTCCCAGGGTTCCCACGTAGTTGGCAATGCTGCCGATCTCCTCCTCCGTGTCGTTCACTCCGGGGATCACCGGGGTACGCACCAGATAAGGCTTGCCGGAAGCCGCCACCTTCTTTGCGTTCTCCAGGATTTGACGATTGCTCACGCCGGTCCAGCGTCTGTGCGCTTCCTCATCGAAAATCTTGATGTCGAACATCACCAGATCGAGGAAGGGCAGCATTCTTTCGTAGACGCTCCATGGCGCATGCAGGTTCGTCTCGATCGCCGTGGAAATTCCCTCCTTTTTCAGGGCCTGCAGCAATTCCAGGGCAAATTCTGGCTGCGTGGAAACCTCGCCGCCGGAGAGTGTTACGCCGCCGCCGGAATTCCGGTAGTAAGCCCTGTCCTGCAGGATCTCCTCCATCACTTCCTCAACGGTCATCTCCTTTCCGGACATGACGAGAGCACCGGAGAAGCAGTTCGCGGCGCAGGCTCCGCAGTGCTTGCAGGCGGTGCGATCGTACTGCAGGGCACCGTTTTTGCCGAGGGTTCTGGCTCCCGCCCTGCAGGCCTCCACACAGGCGCCGCAGCCAATGCATTTGTCCGGATAAATCATCAGCTGTGGCCGAACCGACAGCGTTTCCGGGTTATGGCACCATTTGCACGCCATGTTGCACCCCTTGAAAAACACTGTGGTGCGGATCCCCGGTCCGTCTTTCAGCGCAAACCTCTCAATCTCCGTTATGATTCCTTTCATGGATTCCTCCCCTTCCGTTGTCGTCTCGCACACCAGAACAGGGGGCTCTCCCGCCCGGGCAGAGTCCCCCTGTTGCGTTTCGTCCCAAGGCGAAACGGCAAGTTCTTCCGTCACGCCGTGCTCTGTGCAAATATCCCTTGCAGCTTCCGCTTACCGGTCCAGTTCCTGAGCAGTGACTTCCCTGCCCAGCTGTGCAGATTTGTAAAACGCTTCGATGATCGCAACCACATTCATAACCTCGTCCTTCTGGATGGGGTATTCCTCCATGGTCATTTCCCCGTTGAGGACCTTCAGGATGTAGTTCATCTCGTGGATGTGGCCGGTGAAATCTGAGAGCTCCGTATATGGGTCGGGGAAAACTCTCGGCAAAACGTCGGCCTGGTAATTGCCCTGCGTCGTGAGCAGCTTGAGTCCATCGTCCCCAATGGTCAGACCGCCCTTGTCTCCGCAGATGCTGACAGTGTTGCTGTTGGGCAGATTCAGCGCCCAGGAGATCTTGAAAGTGACTGTCATGCCATTTTCCAGACGAATGTAGCCGTTGGCAAATTCCTCAACATCAAACTCTTTCATGTCGAACTTTCTGGGAGTGAACAGACCGGTGGGAGCTCCGCTCTCCGCATTGGAGAACTCAATATTCTTCTCCTTGTTGACGATCCTGGTCACAGCACTTCCACTGACGGAAACCATCTTCGGGTTACCGGAAATTGACATCAGGTAGTCGCACATATGAACGCCCAGGTCGCAGAAGGCGCCGCCCACATTTTCTTTCGCCATGTGGAACATGCCCCATCTCGGAACGCCGCGGCGCCGGACCAGGTTCAGATCCGCGTAGTAAATGTCTCCCAAGCAACCGCTTTTTGCCAGTCCGGCAGCCGCTTTGAAGTTACCCGTGAAACGCAGAGACTGGATGACAAACAGATGTTTCCCCGCCTTCTCCGCCGCGTTGAACATCTCCTCCGCATCCGCGCAGGTTACAGCCACAGGCTTTTCGCAGACTACATGGCAGCCCACACGGAAACCGGCAAGGGTATACTCCTTGTGGTATGCGTTCGGTGTGCACACGGAGATGATGTCGGGTTTCTCCTCCTCCAGCATTTTATACGGATCCACATAGTACTTGGGGATCCCGTGACGCTCGGCGGTTTCTTTGGCGGCTTCCTCGCGGATATCTGCCACTGCGACAATCTTCACCTTGTCACCCATGGCTTTGTAGGCGGGAATATGTGCCGCGTTGCAAATCATACCGTTGCCGATGATGGCAACCTTATACTGTTTCATTACTCCTACTCCTCTTCCAAAAAAACATAATTTTTATCCGGCGCCGCGCCCGGATCGAGGGGGATACCCCCTGTGTGCCTCCAGACGGCAGCTCAGTATTCACCCGCAAGGCAGAGCTTGAGATGATCCATCGCCTGCTTGTTGTAGCGGCGGGGGTTGTCTGTGAACTCCAACTCGACAGAAAGGTTCCCGTCATACCCGACATTCTTCAGCGCCTGAATCACAGCGGGATAGTCGGTGATGCCGCAGCCGGCGGGGATGTTGTTTCTGGAGACGGCATCGCTGTCTTTGCAGTGAACATTGAAAATACGTTTGCCTCCCAGCATGTAGATCGTCCATTCCGGATCGATGTGCTGCATGATCAGGTGGTTCGTGTCCAGCTGAATGCCGAAATCCGGGTCATCGACGTCCTTGAGCAGCTGCAGCATGGCGTGCGGTGTGGAGATCATGGAATAGGGGAAGCACTCCACGGACATGCGCAGCCCGTACCGCTTTGCAATGGCCAGACACTTGCGGTAACTGTCCATCAGGGTATCCCAGTCCTTCTGGTAGCAGTAGTCGGCGGGCATATGGTATCCCTGCTTGATCGCCGGTGCGGCGGGGTTGAACTTCCAGGGGGTTGCGCCGCAGGGCATCGGCACCAGCGTGGAGACAATCCGGCATCCGATCCACTTTGCGGCCTGTGCGGCCTTCTCGAAGTGCCTGACGCTGTCCTCCCTTTTTTCGCTGCAGGCGTCGTTCCACGAAGCGTCCTGGAAGACGAACACGTTGGGTTCAAGGCCGATGGAGCGGGAGTGATCCCCCAGCGCCCGGCAGGCTTCCTCCGTGAAGAATTCATCCAGTGCTTCCGGGGTTCCCAGATAGTCCACGCCCTCGAAGCCGAGTTCACGGATCTGATCCGCGATTCGGATCAGAGAGTCCCCATGCGGCATATCCTCCGGGATCGGCGTCCAACCCCAGGAAACGTTTGCAAGTTTCATGTAGCATCCTCCTCTTATATTACCCAATCGTCCAACAAGCGGTTTTTACTTCTTCCATTTTCAACGACCGGCTGGAGCGAATTCCCGCATCCAACATAGCGGCAGACCAAAGATTGTTATTGAGATCCATGGTGTAGTGTACCGGTTCTCCGGTCTCCAGGTGATGGAAGACCTCCTGAGCCAGGTTGGATCTTCCCTCAGGCAGCGGGTAGTCGTCGGAGCAATACACCTTGCTGGGCGTTGTGGAATAACGATCGAGGTAAACACAAACGTTGGCATGAATGCCGTGATCGCCGCCGTTTTCCACAATCAGGGCGCCCTTTTCGCCCCAGACAATGGGCCCGGAGGGATAGCCGCTGCTTATGGTGTTCCAGGTTCCCTCCAGAATGGAAACCGCCTCGGGGTACCGAACCATCAGGGAGGCGTAGTCCTCCGCGTCGCCAAACCGGTGGTTAAAGTTCGCCTTCAAGCCATACACGCCCTGAGGCTTTTCGCCCAGGTACCAGTTCGAAAGGATGGTGCCGTAGCAGCAGTAGTCCAGCAAGCTGCCGCCTCCCGCCGCTTCCTGATGCCACCATTCCTTGCCCAGCTGCCGATCCGTCATGACCTGGCCGTAAGAGAACGGACCCATGGAATCCGGGTTGCGGAACTGGAAACGGTACACCTTTCCCACAACGCCTTCGCTGACAAGCTTCTGGCCCAGGCGGACGCTGGCCTGCCATGTGGTCGGCCAATTGACCATGCAGTCCGCCTTACCGATCCGGGAAGCGCGGGCAATAGCCATGGCGTGTTCAGTGGAATAGGCCAACGGCTTTTCCACCACCACGTGGATCCCGCGCATGAGGATCTCGGGGATAATGATTCCGTGAAACGCGTTCTCGCAGTTCACAAGGACAAGGTCGGGTTTGAGATCGAGAAGATCACGGTAATCCTCAAACACGCGGGTGAACCCACACTGCTCCTGACAGAGCTTCAGGTTCATGGAGCGGCTGGAGCTTTCAAAATATTCAGACTCTACCATCGGCTTGATATCCGAGGCACCGATCCATTCC
Source organism: Enterocloster asparagiformis (assembly GCA_018380885.1). Lineage (GTDB taxonomy): Bacteria > Bacillota > Clostridia > Lachnospirales > Lachnospiraceae > Enterocloster. The sequence continues at coordinate 5,074 of JAGZSY010000067.1, read as the reverse complement.
ACGCGCTCCGGCATGGACAGAAACGGCTGGATCTGACCCAAAACGTGCATGTGAGCGAAGCCCACCAGACCAATGCGATATTTCTTCATAACATTCACCTCATCTGTTCATCTGTGATCAGTTCCCCTCTGCTCAGAAAGTGGTGTGCAGCGGGACAATGCTCTTTGTCTTGATCGCTTCCGGAATAGTGCACATGATGTCCACCACGTGTCTGGCGTGCTCCGGGGGCAAACCGACGGGACGGTCCTCCTCAATGGCATGGATCAGATCCTGAACCACCTTGCATTGGAAAAAGTTCATCTCAGAAGCCGGAACATCCCACTCCATAGGCTTCAGCCAGCCGCGAATACCGCGCTCCGGCGCATCAAGGTAAACTTCCAGCGAATCGAGCGGGTTCATGTTACCGTTGTTGACGAAAGTGATCGTTCCCTTTGTACCGAAAATCTCCATCTGAGGTGCGCGGCTGTCCTTCTGGCAGAAACCAGACTCCACCACCGCCATGGTTCTCTCGCCGTAATCGAGCGTAATGATGTAGTTATCGTACAGCTGGTCGGCCTGGATCTGCATGCCGTCAAAGGTACCGGTTCTTACCGTGCGGACAGGCTCGGAGATTTTGGCCATGCAGCCCACAGCCTTCGCGGGACCAAGGATGCCCGTGGTCATGGTAAGGCCGTGGACGCCCATGTCGTACAGGGCGCCGCTGCCGGGCCGGTGGAACCAGGTGGGGTCCGCCGTGCGGTACTGGAAATATTCCGGGCCGCCGTGGCAAACGTTGGTGTGCACCTTCATAATCTCCCCGATGCAGCCGTCGGCAATCAGCTTTTTGGCAAAGCGGATGTCGTCACGCAGCATGTGGATCGGTGAAGCAGTGTATTTCACACCGGCTGCCTTGGCAGCCTCGATCTGCTCGGTCACCTCCTCCACCGTCAGGCCGACGGGCTTCTGTGAGTAAAGATGCTTTCCGGCCCGCAGCGCCTTCATGTTGATCTCGTGGTGCGCTGGGATCGATGTCGTGTTCATCAGGATCTCGAAGTCACACTTCTCCAGCAGTTCATCGATGCTGGTGTACCAGGCCGGCACATGAAATTTTTCTGCATAGTTCTTTGCTCTCTCCGGGATGATATCGCAGACTGCAACCAGATCCGCCTCCGGAATCTCGCCGATCCGGGGAAGATACGTATTGTCCGCGATCGATCCGCAGCCAATTAAGGCAACCTTCCATTTTTTCATTTCTGCATTCCTCCATTGTGTCAGTATTGTAATGCCGGGAAACCTGTTCCCGGGCCTGGGTTCAGCTCTTGATGCCGGATGTGGCGATTCCCTGCACGAAGAACTTCTGGGTAAACATGAAGAAGATGATGACAGGGAAGGGCAAGTAATTTCTTGTACATTCGGCTATCTTCCTTCAATTTTTTTTTGAAAACCGGTTTCTCTCTTCCCTCCATTTTGTCTGTTTTCCCGAATCAGGTTACTTATATTATAGAGAATCTGTTCACTATTTTCCATAAACGCTGTTGAAGAAAACATCAGGATATTGAACAATTTTAGTACACAAAGCTTAAACCCGCGGAGGATCTTGAACTTTATTTATTCATATTGACCTTTCCCTCACTGCTTCAGGCCGTTCCTGTACTCTGCCGGAGTGCACCGCATAATCTTTTTAAAGACGATATTAAAATGGGTGGAGCTGTTGAAGCCGGTAAGCTCTGCCACCTCGTAGATTTTCAGCCGGAAGTCGTTCAGGTACTCCTTCGCCTGTTCAATCCGGGTGTGGTAGATGTACTGCTGCACGGAAATCCCCAGGTTTTTTTTGAACAGGCGGCAGAGATAAGACTTACTGATCATCAGGTGGTCGGCGATCTCATCGAGCGAGATGTCGCCGCGGCTCAAATTCTGCCGGATATAATCCGCCGCCTCGCGAATCAGGTAGTTTTTCTGGTCAAGAGCCGGCTCTCCTGTCTTCAACCCCTTTTGGAAGTCCTCAAGGAAACGCTGCGCTTCCTCCACGGTTTCGCAGGCCTGAAGCTTTTCCACCGTTTCTTCCGGCGCCTTTCCCTCCTGCAGGAGAAGGAAGCGCACCATATTGGAGAAAAAGTTCTGCACCCCCATAACGTCCAGGTTCTCCCTGTGGTGCTGCTGCAGCCACTGGATGAAAGCATAAAATCGGGAAAAGATTTGCGTGTATTGCTTCTGCGACACACAGATATTGATATTGCCAAGGCATTCCTTGACTTCCGGGCGGCTCATCGTCCGATCCGGCTTGCGCATCTCCTTGATAAGGAACCTGTCCGGCTGAAAATAGTGAAGCTGCAGAGAGTAGCGCGCGTGCTCGAACGCCTCCGGCAGTGCAGAGAATTTCGAGACGGCGCTGCTGACACCGTAGCAGGTGTCAGCATTCAGATAATTCTGGAACACGGTGTGGAGTTCGTGGACCAGGCTGCAGGCTTTCTCCTCCCACTGGGTGCTGCTGACACTGTTCTGACTGCTCAGCAGGATAACATACCGGTTTTCCTGCAGAAGAAAAACTTCCAGTTCCTGCGTCCACTGGTGCAGCACTTCCACTGTGAGGTTGATAACGCTTTGTTCCAGTGGGAAGGGGCGTCCCTCTCCGTAACGGGCCTGTACTTTCTGGTAATTCTGCACTGCAAACACAATGCAGCAGAGGTTTCCTTCCCGGATGTGCAATTGACTGACAGGCAACTGCCGTTCAGCAGGTTCGCTGCTGCCGGTGATCAGACGGTGCAGGCAGACATGACGCGCGTAGCTGTCCCAGCCTCCCTGCCCCTCGTCCTGCTTTTTGCACAGTGAGTGCCGTACCTCCTCCAGAACCGTCAGGATGTTCGCGCTGTTGATCTCATTTTTTCTCAGGTAATCGAACGCACCGTTCTTCATTGCCTCTTTTACAAAACAGAAATCATCGTGGCAGCTCAAGATAATAACCTTGCACTGAATCTTCAGCTTTTGCAGGGATTTCAGAACTTCGATCCCGTTCATCACCGGCATACAGACGTCGAGCAGGACGATATCCGGGTGTTTTTCCCTGATCATCTCCAGGCCGGTCTGCCCGTTGTCCGCTTCTCCTACAATCTCATAGCCATACTCTTCCCACGCCACAGAAGATTTGATTCCGAGCCGGACCAGGCTCTCGTCATCAATGATCGCGATCCCGATGTTACGCATTTGCCATCTCCTCCTTATAGATACGGGCTGGAATTTCCACAATCACCCTCGTGTACTTGCCGGGTTCGCTGTCGATTTGAATACCGTACTCCTCTCCAAAAATATACTGGATTCTCTTATTCACATTATAAAGACCGATCTTGTTAAACGAATGGGAGTTGAGGGGATGATCTTCCTCCAGAGCCTGTCGGATCTTCTCCTTGCTCATCCCTTTGCCATTGTCGATCACCTCATACAGAATACGGTCTTCTTTTCGGGTAATGTTGATCTGCACCGTGCATTGCCGGACCATACTGCTGAAACCGTGGTAGATGGAATTCTCTACGATCGGTTGCAGAAGGAATTTCAGCGTTTCGCAGTTTTCCAAGCCCGGCTCCACATGGACATCAACAAAGATCCTGTCGAAATATTTGAGGTTGATCAGGTTGATGTAGTCCCGGATCAGATCGATCTCGTCCTGAATCCGGATGACCTCCCGGCTGTTTTTGGAGGAAAACTGCATGAGCTTGATCAGGGAATCCAACGCCGTTACCATACGCTTGGATCCTTGCATATCCGCCATCCACTTGATGGAATTGAGCGTGTTGTAGATAAAATGGGGATTGATCTGGGATTGGAGCGCCATGAGTTCTGCCCTGCGCAATTGGATCTGCGTCTCGTAGTTTTTGATGGTGAGGGCGTTGATCTCGTTGATCATGTGCTGGTAGCTGCGGGAAAGGCCTTTGATCTCCACCTGATTTTCAGGGAGCGGAATCCCGCTTTTTTCCTCTTCAAAGCGCTGGAGCTTCACATAAAGCTCCTGAAGCGGACGTGTAAAGATTTTGGAAATAAAGATTGAAACCAGAACTGCCAGAACCGTAAGGATCAGCATGAGGAGGAGCGTCATATAAGAAACAACGGCGATCTCTTGATCCAACTGGCTGCGTGGAATCATTTTGACGCTTTTCCATCCCAGGCTTTTGGAGCCCGAGACGATCGTATCGTACAATTTCCCGTCGATTCGGCAGGAAGAAATGCCGTCTTCCAGGCCGCCCTGAAAGAATTTACCGCCAATCTCCTCCGTCAGATTGCTGAACACAACGTTGTTTTCGTCATCCAGCAGGTAAAACCGCTCCTGCGAATCTTCCTTGAAAGCCGGCCAGCAGGTCTGGAGATCGTGTACGTTAATGTTGATTAGCATAGTGCCAAGCAGTTGGGAATCATATGGGGAGTAAATTGATCTTCCGACAGTTACGCAATAGGGTCTGGCTGCGTCGGAGAATGCGTACACCAGACGGTTTTGGTGCACTCCCACCAATACTTTCGCCCCCTCTTTACTGGCAATCTTTTCGTACCACTCTTCCGCATGGATATCATAGGACGGATTGATGTCTTCCTTTGTGCAGTAGTAAAACATGCTGTTGTTCCCCGGAAATATGGCGATAGTCTCTATTCTGCCATCCAGGTAATAGCCGTCCTTGTAAAGCAGCTTGTCCACCTGTGCCTTGTCGCGGTATCCTTCGAGAGGTGAACTCTGTTCCTCATAGCTTTTCTGCAGAATGTCCATGAGCTCTTCATTCATTAGCAGGGAATCGGAAATCTTGAAGATTGAATTGAAAAAGTTATCAACGCTGTAAATAATCTGGCTGTTATTCTGCAGCTCCCGCTGCTGCACGTTGCTCAAAAGGACCCCGCTGAAATACTGATAATAAAAGCCTCCCAGTACCATCACGGGGATCACCGCAATCATGAGCATAGACAATGTCAGCTTTTTTCTCAACGACATATCGTTTTCCTTTCTCGAAAGACTATCGTCCTAAGGCAGCACCGCACAATTGCTGAGGCAAGCGCTGTCGAATCACCCATCAGGCAGGAAACCATAGGCTTCCCGGCGCATTTCTTCGCGAGAGCGCAC
>JAGZSY010000066.1 GCA_018380885.1 Enterocloster asparagiformis | reverse complement strand
GAACCGCTCCTCGATGTACAGCCCTGTGTGCAACTGGTTTCGCCCCAGACGGCTGAGATCCTTGGTGATGATGATCCCGATTTTCCCGTCCTCCATGTCCGCCATCATGCGCTGGAAATCCGGCCGGTTGAAACTGGCCCCGGAGTATCCGTCATCCACATAGAATTGGATGTTGGGAAAGCGGTGCTCACGGGCATATGTTTCGAGGATACGCCTTTGGTTTTGGATGCTGTTGGACTCTCCGTCCAGACCGTCGTCCTGGCTCAGACGGCAGTATAGGGCGGTGATTTTCATTTGGTTTGACTGACTCATTCGGTCCTCCTTTTCTCCAGTCAAACCGTCCAGAGTTTGTGTGATGTTACCTCTGCCGGGGCGGTTTGTCCACCCCTTTCCGAAACTGTGCGGGAATTTTTCAAGTCCATGTCAATGAGCGTTTTGAGTTTGTCCTCCGGCGAACAGGCGCCGTCCGCAGGGAACACGGAAACCACATGGATCAGCCGTCCGTGACTCATCTGGTCGCGCTCGGCCACAACTTTTCCTGCCCGGCCGGGCATGGGAATGATTTTGGGCATTGCGTCCCTCCTCTACAGAATGTGAGGGGCCAGGAAACGGCGGATCGGGTCCGGCAGCGTTGCCAAATCCGGTCCCGGCTTACGTTCATGCCCGAAAAGAAAACTCCCCTTCATCTTCTTACCCGAAAAAAGGCCAAGTGAATACCCATATTAAGAAAAAGCGCGAGGTGTCCCATAAAAGGAGCACCTCGCGTTTGGCCTCTTGCGGCATGAGATGGAGGCGTGTATACTAAGCATAGCCGTTCTCGAAAAAGAGAACAGATAGGAGGCACACCGCAATGGAGCAGACATTCGGCAGTTATGTGCGGGAGAAACGAATGGCCCGCGGGCTGTCCCTGCGCGCTCTGGCAGCAAAGCTGGAGGTGTCTCCGGTCTATATGAGCAACATCGAAAATGACCGGAGGCCGGCGCCAACCATGGAGAAACTGAACCACCTCATTGAGATCCTGGGACTCTGTCAGACAGACGCCGAGTTGCTGTTGGATCTGGCCGCCAAATCCAGAACACAGCGGGTGTCCGCAGACCTGCCGGAGTACATCATGGAACGGGATATCGTCCGGGCCGCCCTGCGGACAGCCAAGGAAGTGGACGCCACAGACGAGGAATGGCAGGAATTTATAGACCGCATCACCCAGCGGGGAAAGCGGGGCGAGTGAGAAGGGAGGCAAGCGCATGCGGAAGTATTATACTGAGCAGACGATGGAGAGCATCGCCCGGCGTGTGCTGGATGCCTACGATGAGCGCCTCTACCGTGGGCAGCCCCGCGCCATCCCCATCGAGGACCTCATCGAGCGCCACGGCCTGACACTGGAATTCCAGTACCTCCGCAAGAATGGCCGGATCCTGGGGAAAACTGTGTTTGACACCGGCCTGGAGGCCGTGTACGACATGGAACTGGGCGAGTATACCCTGTTCCCGGTGAAAGCCGGAACCATCCTCATAGACGCCTCGCTGTGTGAAGAAGAAACCAGCACCGGCCGCCTGCGGTTTACCGAGGCCCACGAACTGTCCCACTGGATCCTGCATAAGGGGCTGTATGTGGGTACCGGGGAGAGCGCGGCGCTGCAGCCTGCCGTCAAGGAAACCAGTATGGAGATCCAGGCGAATATGCTTGGGTCCGCCCTGCTCATGCCCATGCCAATGGTGAAACGGTGTTTTTATCAAATGCGGTCCGGCCGGGACAGTCAGGCCATTGTCCAAGCCATGTCGGAGGTGTTCCAGGTGTCCCGCCAGGCTATGCGGATCCGTCTCACCAACCACCACCTGCTGTAAAATTTTTTACCGTAGTGTTCTCAAAATAGAGAACACTTTGCAAGGAGGAACGCCATGCAACAGATAAAAAGGACCCGTGCGGTGCGCTGCCCTGTGTGCGGCCGCGGGCGTGTGATTGACGCCGCGGCCGACGTGGATCCGGGGCGCCTGCGCCTCTACGGCCCGGAGCATGCGGACAAGGCGGAGTTGTTCTCCAAATGCCCCAAGTGTGGGCTGCAGATCGGCATCTCCTTTGAAAAGACCGGATATTCCTAAAAGCAAATAAAATATAGAGTATCGACCTCGTCAAGCGCACCAACCGCCCGCATCAGCAGCGGGATCCACCGTGTTCGGAGCCTTACAGGCAGCAGTTCTGCTGTGCTGTAAGGCTCTTTTTTTGCGCTTTTCCGCGGCAGAACAGCGGAAAGGCACGATATGCGGAACGCCTGGCAGCCCTACATAGCGAAATACCCGTGATCGCCAACTCAGAAGTTTTTCCTAAAAAATCTGAGATTGGAGATCACAACCATGAAAAAATGGCAGGAGATGTGGCGGTCACAGAGGACGTATTCGCGGCGTATGCCCAGATGGACCGGCGGGAGCGGTATCTCAGCGAGGATCTGCCCACTGGCAAGGTCCTCTCCATGGAACAGCTGGCAGAGGACGGCGTTTTGCCGGACTATGTGGGCGCGGAAACGGCGCCCAGCGCCGAGGACTGCGTCCTTGCACGGGAGTCGGAACGGGAGCGGGAAGAACTGACCAGCCTGCTGCTGGCGGCGCTTATCGCCTTGGAGGACCGGGACAGGCAGCTCATCACCGCGCTGTTTTATGACCGCCTCTCCACCAGAGAATACGCCCGGCGAATCGGCGTGACCCAGCGGGCCGTCATCAAGCGCAGGGACCGGATCCTGCGGGACATGAAAAAATATTTTGAAAAATTTGCGGCGTGAGGGTATTCACCCAGCCCCTTTTTCGGGAGGACAGCGAAAGGGGGAAATACCTCCCCCTTCGCTGCTCCTTGAAAAGTGCATACCAGCAATGCGGGTAACACGCAGCCGTACCCACCCCACAGCGCGCGCCAAGACCCGGCCCCAGCGGCCGGCGAGCGATCCAGCCTGCGGTCGGCCCTGGCAGGCCGGACAAGAGATGGAACGGCTCGAATAATGACACACCAAGCACGGCCTGCGCGTAAGACAGGCGGCGCTGCTCCGGGATTGAAAGCAGTAGAGATCCCGGAAATATGCCCGTGAGGCCCCGGCCAGGGGCCTGCCCGCATTGTTCCCGAACCCATCGGGGGGGCGAGTGCGAATACGATGGGAACACGAAAAAAGATAAAAGGACGGAAGTATCCATGAAGAAATATACCCATGAAAAGGCCCATGAGGAAATCGACTATATTTTTAAAACCCTATTGCCTCAGAGGGGCATGGCGGAGCGGCCGGAACAGATCCGGCTGTGTCACAGCATCCTGGACGCCATGCTGGACGGCAGCATCGCCCTGTGCGACGCGGGGACCGGCATCGGCAAGACCTTCGCCTACCTGACCGCCGGCATCCTGCATGGCAAGTGCCGGGCGGCAGAGGGTAAACCGCAGCGTCCTATCCTGATCTCCACCTCCAGCATCGCGCTGCAGAGCGCCATCCAGAAGGAGTACCTGCCCCTGCTGTCCAGCGTGCTGCTGTCCGAGGGGCTGATCTCCGCGCCCATTGAGGCGGTCATCCGCAAGGGCAAGGCTCACTACGCCTGCGACGCCCGGCTGGAACGGCGGGTCCGTCAGGTGGAGGGCAGCCATAAGAATCCCGCCGCCCGCCAAGCCCTGCACACCGCCTGGCATGTGCTGGATCTGGACCAGCTGTCCGGGATGAGCAGTTATGACCGGGGGCGGATCTGCGTTCCCAAGCGGTGTAATTGCCGGCGGAAGGACTGCCGATACCGCTGTTTCCTGGACGCCTGCCAGAGCGGGCAGTACACGGTTCAGATCTGCAACCACAACCTCCTGCTGGCGGACCTCATCCACCGCAGCCAAAAGAAAAAGCCCCTCCTGCCGGACAGCGCGGCCATCATCATAGACGAGGCCCACAAGCTGCCGGAAACCGCACGGCAGATGTTCGGCGTAACGCTGAATGCCCAGGACTTTGCGGAGCTGATCCGCAGCCTGCATGTGGAGCGGTATGTCCTCGCGGCGGAACTGCTGTCCGAGGCCGTGGAGCCGCTGGCGGAGAAACTGTCGCTCCCGGTGGAGGAAGGGGCCGGATTTGACGCCTACCAGATGTTCCTGGAGCGGCCGCATCAGGTCCTGACGGTGATCTGCCGGCAGCTGGAGGGCCTGCTGACCAGGGAAACCTGGCGCCTGCTGTCCGCCGTCGCCTCCACAGTATCCCTCTTTTACCTGGGGAATCCCGAGATGATCTTCTACGCGGCAGACGACGACCACGGCGGGGCCATGCTGTGCGGCACGGTGTCGGAACTGGCCGCGCAGCTCCAGGCCACGCTCTGGCGGCAGGAACAGCCCATTGTCCTGACCTCCGGCACCCTTGCCGTTGGGAAGGATTTCAGCCGGTTCCGCACCGCCGCCGGCCTGACAGGGGAACGGCCCGTGACGGAAACTGTGTGTCCGTCACCCTTTGACTATCAGCACAACTGCCTCCTCTATCTTCCCCCGGACCCGATCCCGCTGGACGCGGCGGACTACTACGACCGGCTGGCCGCACAGATCCGGCAGCTGGCGGCGGCATCCCACGGCCACGCCCTGGTGCTGTTCACTTCCTACTTCGCCATGTCGGCGGTCAAGGAACGGCTGCAGGCCGCGGCGCTGCCCTTCCCTGTATTTACGATGGGCAAACGCCCGGCCCTCACCCTGGCGGCATTTCGCGCCGCTCCCGGCAGTATCCTGCTGGCCACCGGCGCGGCGTGGGAGGGGCTGGACTTCGCTGGCGACGGCGTGTCCATGCTCATCATCCCATGCCTGCCCTTCGCCTACCCGGACGCTGTAAAAGAAAAAGAGCGGGAGGACTACCCGAACCTGCGGGAGTTCCTGCGCTCCGTCGTTGTCCCGGAAATGCAGATCAAACTGCGGCAGGGCTTTGGCCGGGCCATCCGCACAGAAACGGACACCTGCGTTGTCGCTGTGCTGGATCCCCGCGCCGCCCGCGGCCGGAGATATTTCCAGAGCATGGCAGAGGCCCTGCCGGGGATGCCGGTGACGGGCAGCCTGCGGGCCGTGGAACATTTCTACCGTGCCCACAAGGACGCCGGCTATTTCCGGCTCCCCAACGCAGGATGAAATTGTTGCCTTTGCTGCGTCTGTTCGCCATTCCTTGGTGGTGTTGGTAATGGCTTTCGTGATGCTTTCCGGCTATACTTGCGTTGCAAATCAAGAAAAGGAGGCAGTCAGACATGGAGCAGACCAAGGGCCTCTCATGCCAAATCCCGGAATCCCTGCATGCCAGGGTGACGGCGGAGCGCGTCGCGGCAAACCAGTCCCTCAGCGAGTACATCACGGGACTACTTACCAACTACTATGAAAATGGAGGAAAAAAAGACATGGCACAGACAAGGACAATGGCATTTCAAATCAGTGAGGACCTGTTCCAGCGGATCAAGGACTATCTGGCCCACGAGAATGAGCGCCAGGGCCGGAAAGTGACCCAGAAGGAGTTCGTGATTGGGCTGATCGAGGACGCTCTGGAGCGGTGGGAGCAGGAAACAGCGGATGCCGATCCCGGCGCACCAACTGACACGCTGGATCCCATAGATGAGCCGGCAGACAGCGCCCCGTCCTGGGAGGCTGAAGAAACGGAAGGAGGAGCCAAGAATGTGGCAGAATGAACTGGAGGCCATGATTGCGGCCGGCGGAGCGCCCTGCAGGGCTTGCGGCCAGCGGATGCTGAAAGCGGACGGCTGCACCTGGACCCATGTGAAATGCGGCAACCGGTACTACCGCCGCATTAAGTACGGCGAGGATGGCATGGCGCATGGCGATGCCCGCTGCCACGATTGCGGCGCCAGGCCTGGGCATTACCACCATGTGGGGTGTGATGCGGAGCGGTGCCCGGTGTGCGGAGGGCAGCTCATCAGCTGCGACTGCGACATCTCCGAGTATGTGGAGCGGCCACCCAGGAAGAGAACAACCAAGTAAATCAGGATCCCAGAACCGCCCGGAGCGCCCGACAGGGACGTTCCGGGCGGTCTGTTTCACAAGAGAACCGGAGGTGAGAAAACGTCGGAACAGAGAGCCAATCGTTTCACAGAACAGGAGTTGGAGATTGCCCGTGGGACGGACCTGCCGGACCTGCTGGCGTCTCTCGGCTACACCGTGACGCGGATAGGCCGCTACTACTCCACCAAGGAGATGGACAGCCTGCGGATCAAGAACCGCCGCACCTGGTATCGCTACTCCGAGAGAGTGGGCGGGGATGCCATCACCTTCCTACAGCATTTTTGCGGCAGAAGTTTCCCGGAGGCGGTGGAGGATCTGCTGGCATTCCACGGCCGCGCCAGGGACGCCCCCGCGGAGCGGAGCAGGCAAACTGAGCAGGCGCCGGAACCGCCGAAACCGTTTGCATTGCCGCCCAGGCACACCGATGCCCGCCGAGTGTACGCCTACCTGAAAAAGCGCGGGGTTTCTCCCCAGATTATTCGGAGTTTTATTTCCGCAGGACTGCTGTATGAGGACTCCGAGCATCACAACTGCGTGTTCGTAGGGTATGACAGGGACGGCAAGGCTGCCTTCGCCAGCCTGCGGGGCACCTACGACCGGGACGGCAGCGGTTTCAAGGGCGACGCCGCCGGCAGCGACAAATCCATCGGTTTCCGACTGCCGTATGCCCCGGACAGCAGGACCGTGTATGTGTTCGAGGCACCTATCGACCTCATGAGTTACTGCACTTTGCACCGGGAGTTCCACAGCAATGCACTTGCCCTGTGCTGCCTGGATGACCGCGCCCTGTCGGTGTTTCTTCGGGAGCATCCCACAGTGCGGAAGGTTGTCCTGTGCCTGGATCACGACCGCCCCGGCCAGGAGGCCGCGGAGCGCATGGGCCGGAAATACGCGGCGGAGGGATATGTCGTGCAGACGCTGTCCCCTCCCTCCCGGAAGGACTGGAACGCCTATCTGACCTTTGTGCAGCAGTTCCGGGAAAGGGGGCGGTGACCAAGTAAACGAAAATAAAAACCTGAACCAGCAATTTCTACACAAAAGGAGGAAAGAACGCTTGAAAAGCAAGACAACCAGGCATGGCCTGAAGCGCATGACGGCCCTGCTGCTGGCCGTGGTTCTGTGCGTCGGCATGGTGCCCACCGCCTTTGCCGCCCAGCAGGACAGTTACCACGACCCCGCTGAGAACTGGCAGGAGGCCAACAACCGCACCAACGAACTGGACGCCAACGCCACCGTGACCCACGAAACCTTTAACTGCAAAGTCTGCAAGCAGCAGACTTCCTTTATCGTGTTCCGCACCCCGGAATATACCAGGGATGGCCAGACGGCCATGAGCCGGAATGTGAAATACTCGGACGGCACCTTTGTAGATGGTTCCGGCAAGGGTTCCATTCTGGACGGCGTACCGGGACAGGACGCCTATTACACGGCTTATCACTGGACCAAAGCCGTGTGTGAAACCTGCGGCAGCATCAACACCAACATGGCCAAGACGGACTACGGCTACCTGAAGAACGTCTATTGGCTCTACGATTGCGCGAACAATTTTTTCGAGGAACTGCCGGAAACCCAGACCATTGAGCAAGCGGACAGCGAGTATCACCGCGTCATCACCACCAGCGGCGAATACTGCGGGTTCTGCTACGGCACATTCAAGGAGGAAAATTCCACGTTGGAGCGTCACCACATGGAGAATGCCATCCGGCCCGAGTTGGCCCATGACCGCTTTGTGGAGATGGATACCTGCGCCGACTGCGGCTATGCTGAAACTTCCTACACCGCCGCCAAGGCCGTCATTGCGGACTACTTCGGCGTGGTGGACGGCCAGCCCCACACCGTCACCGTGTCGGACTTGTCCGAGGCCGGCGTGACCACCGCTATCCGCTACGGCCACAGCGCAGATGCCTGCACCCTGACCAGCGCACCCAACTACACCGAGGCGGGGGATTACCCGGTTTACTACGAGATCACCTACACCTACCACGACACGGACATGGTGGAGGACGGTGTGGCGTATGTCCATCTCAGGGATGAAACCACCACCGAGGACGGCTCCTGCTCCTGCGGCTGCGGCAATCCTGACTGCGGCTGCCAGGATCCGGACTGTGACGGCTGCTGCTGTGACGACAAGGGCTGCGGCGAGAACCACAACTGGACACTGCTGGATAGCGTAGACCCCACCTGCCTGACCCTGGGCTATGACCGCTATCTGTGCGTGGACTGCGGCATGATTGAAAAGCGGGACTATGAGGCCGCGCTGGGCCACGCCTATCAGAGTGTGGTCATCCGGGACGCCACCTGTGAAGTCCCCGGTAAGACCATTGACATCTGTGAGCGGTGCGGCAATGTGAAAGAAACCGACCTGCCTCAGACCGAGCATGAGTTCTCCACCACCGTCATTCCGGCAACCTGTACCAGCCCTGGCTACACCCTGCGGGAGTGTACCGTCTGTGGGGAGCGCCACATCGAGGACATCACCGCCGCGCTGCCTCACAACTATGTAAGCAAGACCACCCCGGCCACCTGTGAGGGCGGCGGGCGCACCCTCCATATCTGCGAGGGCTGCGGCAGTTCGTTCATCACCGACTACACCGACCCGCTGGGGCATAGTTGGGACGAAGGCAAGGAGATCACCGGGGCCACCTGCACCGGCGAGGGCATGACCGAGTACACCTGCGTCCGCTGCGGAGCCACCCGTCTGGAGGGCGACGAGGCCGCGGGCCATATCCCCGGCGACCCGGCCACCTGCACCGATCCTCAACTCTGCACCCGCTGCGGCGCCGTCATTGAGAACGCTTTGGGCCATGACTATGCCGAGGAAGTGACCGAGCCGACCTGCACCGAGATGGGCTACACCACCTATACCTGCACCCGCTGCGGCGACGCCTACAAGGGCGACTACACCGAGGCGGCAGGCCATAAGCCCGGCGACTGGATCATCGACAAGGAGCCTACCACCGACAGCGAGGGCAGCAAGCACAGGGAGTGCGAGGTCTGCGGTGAGAAGTTAGAGGAAGAAACCATTGAGAAGATCTACAATCAGGCCACTACGGACAGTAAGGGCGAGGCCGTTGTGGGCGGCTATCTGGTAATTGTCACGGATACCGACACTAAAGACCCCGTTTCCAATGCTATTGTCACTCTCCATGCGGACGATACCCTGTCCATCCGTCTCCCCAATTCCCGCCAGCTGGACTATGCCGACCAGACTACCGTGACTGTCCTGCTCACCAAGGATAAGAGCGCCGTGGAGGGTATGTTCGTTACTATGACTGACAAGCACGATAACTACTGTGCCGGTAACACTGACAGCAATGGGCAGGTCACTGTTCCCGGCACCAGCGGCAAGACCAATGAGGACGGCAATACCACCGTTGGCTGGGAGGACGAGGACGGCGACCGCTGGACACTGACCGTCACTGTAGAGGACTACGAAACCGGACGCCCCATCGAGGACGCGGAAGTATCCATCGGCAAGGGCGGCAATATTACCGTCACCCTGCCGGACGGAACCGATATGGATGAGGATAACCGCATCACCGTCACGGTCACGGACAATGAGCGCGACCCCCAGGAGGGTGTGACGGTTATCGTCAAGGGTGATCTGGGCCAGAGTGAGCGCGGAGAAACCGACGAGGACGGCAAACTCACCGTCCCCGCTGTCACAGAAACTGAGTACCACGGGGCCTATATCTATGGCTACACAGACGGCACCTTTGGCCCGGAGCGCAGCATGAGCCGGAGCGAGGCCGCAGCCATCTTTGCCCGCCTGCTCTCTGACCGGCTGGACGAGCGCATCCCCAGCGGAAATAATGTGAAGTTCAAGGATATTGACCCGGATATGTGGTATGCGGGCTATGTGGAATATCTCACTGGCTACGGCGTGGCCGTGGGCTACAATGACCGCACCTACCGGGGTGATAAGGCCATCACCCGCGCCGAGTTTACCGCTATGGCGGCGCGGTTCTTTGATGTGTACGGCGATGGAGCCGAGGAAATCATGGAGCAGTACGAGGGCTTTGACGATGTGAGCGACGGCTACTGGGCTGCTGAGTATATCAAGGACGCCGCCATCCACGGCTGGGTAGAGGGCTACGGCGACGGCACCTTCCGGGCCGACGATCCCATTGACCGGGCGGAAGTCGTCACCATTGTCAACCGCCTGCTGGGCCGCGAGGCTGACGAGGACTATATTGCCGATAATCACCGCCGTCTGGTGATGTTCCCCGACGTGTCCTCCCGCCATTGGGCCTACTACAACGTGCTGGAGGCCGCCAACGCCCACACCGCCATCCTCACCGCCCCTGAAACCTGGGACAAGTGATCCAACCGCTGTGCCGCGGCCCCACTGTGGGCCGCGGCGCTTTTATCCCACAATTCACTCTACATTAAATAAAGAAGGAGAAATGCACCTATGCTGAAGATCGTAGCAATCGGAAACCTGACAAACGATGTGGAACTGAAGGTCCATGAGGCCACCGGCAAGCCCTATGCCATCCTGCGGATCGCCTCGGACCGCCGCTACCGGGACAAGGACGGCAACCGCCTGACGGATTTCATCTCCATTAAGGTCCGCGGCCCGCTGGCGGAACGCTGCGCGGAGTTTGCATGGAAGGGCTGCAAGTTGGCCGCCTCCGGCGACTTTGAAACCATCACCTTCGCGGACGAGCCGGAGCGTCAGCCCGGTTTCCTCATCAAAGCCACGGAGGTGGAGTTCCTGTCTCCCCGCCGCGTGGAGGAAAGCGCCGTGTCCATGCCTGCGGACGGTATGGATGAGGCTGCGGCCTGAGCGCCATGCGTAATACAGGCATTGAATACACCAGTGCGGAACGCACCCCCACCATTCTACCGGAACTGGCGGAACTGCTCCCCCCTCTCAGCGGGGAGCAGCTTGCCGCGCTGGAGAAGGACATCCTGCAAAACGGCTGCTATGCGCCCATCATTGTCAATGAGGATCTGGTCGTCGTAGACGGCCACAACCGGCAGCAGATCTGCACCCGGCACGACCTGCCCTACAAGATGGCGGTGTTTGCCTTTGACGATCTGCTGGAGGCCAAGCAGTGGGCGCTGGATACCCAGAAGGGCCGCCGCAACCTGGACAAATGGGAGTTGGGCAAGATCGCCCTGAAACTGCGGCCGGAGATCGAGGCCAGGGCAAAGGCCAACCAGGGTGCCCGTACAGACCTTTCGGCAACATTGCCGGAAGGTTCCGCACCTGTGGACACCCGCAAAAAATTGGCTGCATCCGTTGGCCTCGGAGAGCGCACGATGGGCAAGGTGATGCAGATCGACGAACACGCCCCCGCCGCCGTGAAGGAGGCCCTGGATAAAAAGGAACTGTCCGTCAACCAAGGGTATCAGATCACCCGGCAGGTACAGGATCTGCCGGAGGACGAGCAGGGGCAGGCGGCATTGGACCTGGTGGAGCTGGAAAAAGCGAAAAAGGAGATCCGGGAGAAGGATGCGGAGATCGACCGCCAGAGCAAGATCGCCGGCGTGTTCTGCAAGGCTTATGAAAAGGCCGTTCTGCTGACGCCCACAGAGGAAAATGTGCGCATCTGGGTCAAATGCACCCGCATGACTAAG
This sequence comes from Enterocloster asparagiformis, assembly GCA_018380885.1. GTDB lineage: Bacteria > Bacillota > Clostridia > Lachnospirales > Lachnospiraceae > Enterocloster. Next base: position 3,835 of record JAGZSY010000066.1, on the reverse strand, counting down.
GAAGAAATGGAGGATACCATCCAGGAGTCCCATGAGTTGGCCGGGGTGTTTACCTCCATTGCCGGCCTCATGGAACACCTCCTGCCGGAAAGGGGGACGCTATGAATGAGATGAGTGTGCGAACATGGCAGGAGCGGTTCCGTGCCGGGGATTTCAGCAGCCGGGACCGTGCTGTGCAGTGCGAGGCCGGCTGGTATGACTGGTTTTGCCGGGACGACGCCCTGGCCGGACGCCTGAAGAAGATCTCCAGCGTGGTGCTGGGGATCACGGACCCCTTCATTCTGGACAACTACTATGTGTGGTTCAAGAACAACTGCCCGCTGGAGGGACCGCTTTATGACGACGTCCGGTTTGAGCCTCTCACCGGGGAGCGCGACGGGAAATATTTTCTTGTTGCCCTGGACAGCCACCACGAACTGATCAAGTGGACGCTGTACACAGAGCGGTATGGCTATGACGCGCCGGAGTTTTGCTGCGGGAATGTGCGGGAGATGACCGCCTATATCAACGCCATGGCGCCGGAACTGGCCCAGGGGATCCAGCCTCGCTTCGTGCTGGAGAAAGCGGCTGTGGGGGAATATGTCCGGCAGCATGAAGGGAAAGCCGCCTACAGCATCCGGCGGGAGGGGGATCACCTGTTCGCCTACCAATCCTCCCGCGACTGGAAATATCGGACTGTCGCGGTTTCGGACTCTCCGGAGAATGTTCCCCAGGGCTTTCCCGCGGAGCGGGCCGAACAGCACGGCATGCTCTATGTTTTCCCAAGCAAGGCCCCCGCTCTGGACAGGGCCGACTATGTGGTGCGGCGCGCACAGCGCAGGAAGGAGCAGACGCGATGACCAGGAGATCCCACGGCCGCCCCGCGCTGCCGCCCGACGCCAAGGATGAGATCCTCCATGTGCTGTTTGCCAACATGGAGATCAGCGGCGACGAGATCGCGGCCATTTTGAAAAAACACCATGTCTCCTGCGACGCCGACGTCCTGCAGGACCGCTACCGCAGGCAGCTGGGCCAGCGCCTCATGGCCAGCCTCCGGGATGCCTCTGGTGAGCGCGAGGTCCTGTCCAATGGGAAGGGGCGGTATGTTGTGCTGGAGTGCTGCAGGGATCGCCAACAGCTCGCGGCCATCCGCCGCCGCATTCAAAATCAGGCGCATGGCCTGAACGCTTCCGCCGGCAAGGTGAGATCCCGCATCGCTGTGCTGGATCGCCTGATCGCCCGGCTCAGAAAGGCGGCGTGACATGAAGATCAAGGATCTGATCGCCGCGGTCCGGGACTACCCCGCTCTGCGGCAGGCGTTGGAGGAATCCAACACTGAATTGGACCTCAGCCGGATGGAATGCGCGCAACTGCAGAGCAAGATCAATGAACTGGAACCGCTCGTCGATGAATACTACCAGGAGAGCTGCGGTAAGGAATATGCCGCCAATCAGGAGCGCCAGAAAGTGGAAACACTGAAGAAAGCCCTTGCGTCCTTTTGCCCGGCCCTGGACAGCACGGAGCAGCTCCGGCGGTTCTATGACACCATCGCCCCGGATTTTGATGATGGTGGTTTCCGCCTCTACGACGCCGCCCTGGCGATCTCCGGCTATCCCAATCTCCCCGGCGAGTTCCCCTATGAGGACAACCGCGGTGTCTTTGATGAGGCGGACGGTCATCAACTGCTGAAGTACCTGACCGCCCTGCACTTCCATGCCGTTCGGTGGGAGGTCGTGCCGGGGACACCTTATGAAAAGGCTGTCCTGTTGGATGTGGACACCGCCACCCCGGAGTACCGGGCCTTTGAAAAGCAGCTCTATACGCAGGCCCTGCGTGACTTAGGTTTTCAGGGCCTTCTGCCCCAGGAGCAGGAACGGCGGATCGGCAAGCAAAAAGAAAAACGGAAGGAAGGTGCTGAGCGATAGAACAGAAACCTGACAATGGGATGAGCAAGGATGCCTTCTGGGCGCTGATTCAGGAGGCAAAAACCGCCTGCGGCCAGGATCTGAACGCTATGGAGGACTACCTGCGGGAGCAGCTTGTGTCTATGGGGCCTGCCGCGGCGAAAAATTTCCATGACATTCTGCAAACCTATGAGGATCTGGCGGACCAATACGGCCTGTGGGACGCCGTCAGCGTGATCAAGGAGTATGGCTGTTCGGATGACGGTTTTATCGACTTCCGCGCCTGGCTGATCGCCCAGGGCAAAGAGGTGTACATGAATGCGCTGAGGGATCCCGACACGCTGGCGGATATAGAGCCATACGGCGATTGCTGTTTCGAGTGCCTGTCCTATGTGGGCGATTACGCCTATGAGCAGCTCACCGGCCGCAGCGCCTACGACGAGATGGAACCAGACAGGATCGAGAAGATGCGGGACGAGCTAAAAAAGGATATCGTCTACAAAGACGGCATCCAATACCCCAGGGAGCCGAAGGACCTGCCACGGTTCCTACCCCGGCTGTGCGAAAAATACGGCGGGCCGGAGCGTTTCCTGGCGGCGCCATCCACATGGAATTACGACCTCCATGAGATCCGCCGGCTGCTGGACGAGGGCAAGGTCCAGGACATGGCTACCAAAAAAGAGAAAGGGGGCGGCGCTCGGTGAGCGAGGGATACGTCATCGGCGTGGACCACGGTTACGCAGCCATGAAAACTGTCCACGGTTCCTTCCCCTCGGGGCTGGTGGCCTATGAGCACGAGCCGTACACCCAGAAGAATGTGTTGGAATACGGCGGTACGTACTATGTGGTAGGCAGCGGCAGGCAGCCTCTGCAGAAAGACAAGACCCGGACGGAGGACTACTATCTGCTGACCCTGGCAGCCATCGCCAGGGAACTGGACTGCCGCAATGCCGAGCGCACCTGCTCCGTCATTCTGGCTGCCGGCCTGCCCCTGACCAGTTTTGGCCGGGACAAGAAGAAGTTCCGTGCCTATCTGCTGCGGGACGGCAAACCGGTGCCCTTCCGCTATGAGGGCCGGGACTATACCGTCACCGTCCGGGATGTGAAACTGTTCCCCCAGGGCTATGCCGCTGTGCTGACCCAGACGGAGCTGCTGGATGAACCGTCCGTCATCGTGGCGGACATCGGTGGCTGGACAGTGGACCTGATGCGCTTGGACAACCGCCTCCCCAATGCCGCCACCTGCCGCAGCTTGGAGTGGGGCATGATCCGCTGCATCGATGAGATCAGCGAACAGGTGCGACGCGTCCTGGGTCTTTCTCTGACAACGGCGCAGATCGAGTGCGTCCTGCGGGGTGATGCCAGCAGCCTCCCGGACGAGGCGAAAGGAATCATCCATGCCCAGGCGGACCTGTATGTGCAGAACCTGCTCTCCACCATCACGGAGTGCGGCCTGGACACCCGCGCCATGCCTACTATTTTTATAGGCGGCGGAGCGGCGCTCATGAAGCGGCGTGTTTCGGCCACAAACGGCCTGTGTCGGCCCGTGATCCTCGATGATGTATCCCTGAACGCCAAGGGCTATGAACGGCTTGTACGGCAGATGTCGGGGAGCGGCGCCCATGCCTGAAAAGCGACGGCTCAGTCTTTCCTTCTCCCTGACTCAGCGGGAGCAGCGGAACGCATGGGAGCGCCTGTCCGCCGTTGCGCCCGGACAGCGCATGGACGCCGTGTGCAGGATGATCAACGGCTATATGGAACAACAGGAACTGCTGGAGGCCATTCGCGGCGCTATCCGGGAGGAACTGGCAGGCGTTTCCTTCCCAAAGACCACTACGCAGCAGGAGCAGGCCGGGGCCGTCGATGAGGACGTCCTCGGCTTTCTCCGTGCGCTGCAGGAGGGAGATGATACCATCTGATTCGATATTTTGATATGTTCGCCGGGATCGGCG
>JAGZSY010000020.1 GCA_018380885.1 Enterocloster asparagiformis | reverse complement strand
TCCTGCCAATTTTTCAGAGTTAAACATACGGTGTTATGCACAATCTGGGGATTACAGATACAGCGTTACCTATCATTTTGTGCGGGCTGAGTTGACAGCGGCCGGAATGTTTTATTGCAGTGGCTACAATGCTGCGGGCGAAATAGCTATGTTTCGTATAGCGGTTACGCCATCTACCGTCACTCTTGTTTCCGCGTACCTTGGGGACATCGATGTTGTCAACAGCACAAACGTTGCTGTGTATTACCGCTGAAAAGATCACTTTCCGATGGCGATCCAATGTAGGTTATAGTTATAACCTGAATTAGTTTCTGTATTATGTGCCGTTATGGTCATTTGTAAATTTGATACGGCAGTGGGACAATGATTGCCTTGGGCTTTAGGGAATCCTCCGTTAACCTGAAATTGTCGATCTGAATCAGATAACTGCGAAATTTCAATCATTCCCTTCTGGATTTTCCATAGCCCAGTTTCTAAACCACTTAAATCACTATTTGTGCGTAGAAAAATGGACGCCGTGCAAGGCGTCCAAAGATGGAGTTAAACTGAAATAAAATAAGTTCGTTAGTGACAAGATAGTGACAGAAAAACACCTACAACCCTTAATTTTACGTCGTTTTTTCTTTTGAACTACTTACGTTTATATTAAGAAAACCTGAAGTTTACAATCCTTTGATTGGTTTTTAAACAGTTTCATGATAGAATAGAATTAAATTCGTGAAAGGAGGGGATTCTGTATGGTAGCAATCTATTGGATGATCGCATTTCTGGTCTTTTTGGGAATCGAGGCGGCATCGACGGCCCTGACCAGCATCTGGTTTGCAGGAGGCGCGCTGGCCGCGCTGGCGGCATCCGCCGTGGGATTCGGTGTGAAGGTGCAGCTTTTGGTATTCGTGGCAGTGTCCTTTATTCTGCTCGTGCTGGTGCGTCCCCTGGCTTCCAACTTTATGAAGGGGAAGAATACGAAAACGAATGTGGACGGACTGGTGGGCCGCAAGGCCGTGGTAAAGGAGCGGGTGGACAACTTAGCCGGCACCGGCACGGCGGTTTTGGGAGCTGAAACCTGGCTGGCCCGTTCCGTGGTGGAAGGACAGATCTTCGAGCCGGGAACCGTGGTGGAGGTGGCCGCGATCAGCGGCGCCAAGCTGATGGTGAAGGCATAATCTAAGAGGAGTGAAAGGAGAAAAGTATGTTTTTAGCAGGTTTAGGAACATTTTTTGTGGTGATTATCATCGCGGTCATCGCGTTGGCCATCGTCTCGTCCTGTGTGCGCATCGTGCCTCAGGCCCGCGCGCTGGTGGTGGAGAGGCTGGGCGCCTATCAGGGTACCTACGGCGTAGGCCTTCATTTCCTGGTCCCCTTTATCGACAGGGTGGCCCGGAAGGTGGATTTAAGGGAGCAGGTGGAGGATTTCCCGCCCCAGCCCGTGATCACCAAGGATAACGTAACCATGATGATCGACACGGTGGTGTTCTACTATATCACCGATCCCAAGCTGTACGCCTACGGCGTGGAGCGCCCCCTGCAGGCGATTGAGAATCTGACGGCCACCACGCTGCGAAACATCATCGGCGATCTGGAGCTGGATGAGACCCTGACCTCCCGCGAGACCATCAACGCCAAGATGCAGGAATCCCTGGATATCGCCACGGATCCCTGGGGAATCAAGGTCACCCGCGTGGAGTTAAAGAACATCATGCCTCCGGCAGCCATCCAGGAGGCCATGGAGAAGCAGATGAAGGCGGAGCGGGAACGCCGCGAGTCCATCCTGAGAGCCGAGGGCGAGAAGAAGTCCATGATCCTGGTGGCAGAGGGCCACAAGGAGTCGGCGGTGTTAAACGCGCAGGCGGAGAAGGAAGCCGCGATCCTGCGGGCGGAAGCCGAGCGGGAGAAGAAGATCAAGGAGGCCGAGGGCCAGGCGGAGGCGATCCGCACCGTGCAGATGGCGCAGGCGGAAGGTATCCGCTATATCAAGGAAGCGGGCGCGGACACCGCGGTGCTGCAGATCAAGAGCCTGGAGGCCTTTGCGGCGGCGGCCAACGGCAGAGCCACGAAAATCATCATTCCCTCGGAGATTCAGGGAATCGCCGGCCTTGTAAAGACCATCGCCGAGGTGGCGGGCTCCGACAAGGCGGAGGGACAGGAAAAGTAAAAGAATCAATAAATGCTTTGCCGCCGGCAGGTCCGGCGGCGGAGCAACCAGGCGGGCGCGCCCGGCAGCTTGCGGTTTCAGGCCGCGAAAAGGCGGGCGCGCCGTCTGAATCATAATAACAGGCAGGGAAGATGGATTATGAAAGCAGTTGATAAATCCACGGAACAGGGGACAAAGCTGCAGAAACAGGCCGGAGGTGGCGTCATGGACAATAAAATTGTCAATGGCAGCATCTTCGGCCAGTTGTTGCTTTTTTTCTTTCCGATTCTATTTGGCACTTTTTTCCAGCAGCTCTATAACACTGCGGACGCCATGGTGGTGGGCCGCTTTGTGGGCAAGCAGGCGCTGGCTGCCGTGGGCGGCAGCACGGGCACTCTGATCAACCTGCTGGTGGGATTTTTTGTGGGCCTGTCCAGCGGCGCCACAGTGGTTATTTCCCAGTACTACGGGGCGGGTAAGGCGGACAAGGTGCACTGGGCCGTACATACCTCGGTGGCGTTCTCCGTGGTGGGCGGCCTGGTGATGATGGTGGTGGGCATCTCCTGCGCCTACCCGGCGCTGGCGGCTATGAAGACACCGGACGACGTGATGAGCCACGCCATGATTTATTTACGCATCTATTTTATCGGCACCATCGCCAATCTGCTCTACAATATGGGAGCGGGGATTCTGCGCGCCATCGGAGACTCCAAGCGGCCGCTGTACTTTCTGATCATCAGCTGTTTTATCAACATCGCGCTGGATCTGTTCTTTGTGGCCTACTTAAAGATCGGTGTGGCGGGGGCGGCCCTGGCCACGATTATTTCCCAGTGCATCAGCGCGGCCATGGTGATGGTCTGCCTGATGCGGACAAAGGACATTTACCAGCTGGAGTGGAAGGCGGTGCGCATCGACCGGCGGATGCTGCGCAGAATCGTGCGCATCGGCCTGCCCGCGGGCATGCAGTCCATTATGTACAACGTCTCAAACGTGATTATCCAGACCGGCGTCAACACCCTGGGCACGGACAATGTGACGGCCTGGGCCACCTACGGCAAGGTGGACGGACTGTTCTGGATGATGATCAGCGCGCTGGGAATCTCGGCCACCACCTTCGTGGGGCAGAACTACGGCGCCGGCCGCATGGACCGGGTGCGCAAGGGCACCAGCGTGTGCATGGGAATCGGCGTGCTGCTGACGGCCATTGTGGGCATTGCCCTGTACATGGGAGGCTTTCTCCTGGTGGACCTGTTTACCAGCGACGCCGAGGTGCGGCGGATCAGCATGGAGCTGGTGCATTTCATGGTGCCCACCTTTGTCACCTACATTGCCATCGAGGTGCTCTCGGGCACGCTGCGCGGCGTGGGCGACGCCTGGATGCCCCTGGTGATCACCGGCGTGGGAATCTGCGCGGTCCGCGTGCTGTGGATTATCGTGGCCCTGCCCCTGCGGCCCCACATCCTCACGGCCGCCTTCAGCTATCCGCTGACCTGGTCCATCACCTCGCTGGCCTTTGTGGTGTATTACTACTGTTTCAGCAGCCTGAAGCGGTTTAATGTGAAAAAATATCTGCGAAGTTTGATTTATAAATAAATCCTGATGAATAAAATCCTGCGGCTCGGGGAATACTCCAGGCAGAAAATGATTAAGGCAGGAGGAATTTTTATGATTATTCAGGATGTTGTATTTAACTCGGTGGAGGACGTGCAGCGCTTCGTCAGCCAGGCGGAGCGCTGGCCCTCCGACGTGGACGTGTCCTTAGGCAGCTGCATGGTGGACGGGAAATCGCTGCTGGGCGTGCTGAGCCTGGGAATCCACAAGAAGCTGCATGTGACCATTCACGAGAAACCTCAGAATTGACAAATTGTTTTAAAATTAGAATGTAAGAATGTTGCGCAACAACTGTACGTCCGCCCGGGTTTATGATATAATGTTGGGAATACTGAGCGGCTGCCCCGGGAGTCCCGGGCAGATTACAGGAAAGCGGGTAAGACATGATACAGGAAATAGCACCAAAGACATTTGATCCCGCCTTCCGGCAGCAAAAGCCGGAGGACGGGGATTTTTTGCTTCATTATGAGTACAACAAGGTGATGCTGAGGCGGGAGGGGGAGCGCCTTGTGATCCCCACCGTGGGCGAACTCCGGGAGGAGGTGCCGGGCATCGATGGGAAGGCGGAGTACCTGTTCTCCATCGACGACCGGGCCTACTTTGCGATGCCGGACATGGCGATGCCGGAATTCGGCGGCTATGTGATGGAGGGGATGCAGATTTTCCGGGAATTTGAACCCATGTACCAGGGCTTCGCCGGCATCACCGGCGGTCAGATTTACCGTTTCCGGGAGAGCAGGAAATACTGCGGCCGCTGCGGGCAGAAGATGGAGTACAGCCGGAAGGAGCGGGCCATGGTGTGTCCCTGCTGCGGGCAGACGGAGTACCCGAAGATCAGCCCGGCGGTGATTGTGGCTATCACCAACGGGGACAAGCTGCTGATGTCCCGCTACGCCCACGGCACCTACCGCCGGTTCGCGCTGATCGCGGGCTATGTGGAGGTCGGCGAGACCTTTGAGGAGTGCGTCCGCCGGGAAGTGATGGAGGAAGTGGGGCTGAAGGTGAAAAATATCCGCTACTACAAGAGCCAGCCCTGGGCGTTCTCGGACACGGTGATGATCGGCTTTACGGCGGAGCTGGACGGGGATGACACCATACGGCTGCAGGAGGAGGAGCTCTCCGAGGCGGGATGGTATACCAGGGATCAGGTGGAGGAGTACAGTCCCTGTATCAGCGTGGGCCATGAGATGATGAACGCCTTTAAGGCAGGTGAATTTTAGGCGGGGCTGAAGGACGCCGGAGCGCGGGCGCCTGCTCGTCTGCCCGCCGTCTGCCGCTGCGCTTGAGAGAGAAACAATCAAAGGATGGAGGAAGGGATTCTTGAAGGAATACATATTATTCGACCTGGACGGGACGCTTACCAATCCCAAGGAGGGAATAACCAAGAGCGTTCAGTACGCTCTGCGGCACTATGGAATCCAGGTGGAGGACCTGGACAGCCTGACACCGTTTATCGGGCCGCCGCTGGCGGAGAGCTTTGTGCGGTTTTACGGCTTTGAGCCGGAACAGGCCAGGGAGGCGGTGCTGGTTTACCGGGAATATTTCACGGACCGGGGCTGGCTGGAGAACCTGGAATACCCGGGCATACGCGAGATGCTGGAGCGCCTTAAGGGCGCGGGAAAGCACCTGATGGTCGCCACCTCCAAGCCGGAGGTGTTTGCCCTGCGGATTTTAAAGCATTTTGGCCTGGACGGGTATTTTGAGAGCATAGGCGGCTCCGACCTGGAGGAGACCCGGGTGAAAAAGGCCGACGTGATGCGCTATGTTCTGGAGCGCGCCGGTCTGGGCACGGACCGGGAGAGCATCTCCCGCATGGTCATGGTGGGAGACCGGGAGCACGACGTGCTGGGAGCAGCGGAGTTGGGCATGGAGTGCGTGGGCGTGCTCCACGGCTACGGCGGGCGGGAGGAGCTGGAACAGAGCGGTGCCTGCGCGGTGGTGCGGGACGCGGCGGAGCTGGAACGGCTGCTTCTCGCCATGTGATACGGCCTTGCCATAACTTGTGTTTATAATGACCATTCCTATTATATAATTGACAAATAGAATAATGGTTGTTATGATTGAAATTACTATTATGAATGTCACGAATGCCCAGATATGGAGCATGGTATGGAGAGGGTGGGATGATGATGAATGACAGAATCGTATTGTCATTGCTGGTTGATAATACCGCCGGCGTGCTGGCCCGTGTGGCCGGATTGTTCAGCCGGCGCGGCTATAATATTGAGAGTTTGACCGTGGGCGTCACTGCCGATCCGCGGTATTCGAGAATGACCGTGGTATCCTTGGGCGATCAGACTGTGCTGGAGCAGATCAAGAACCAGCTTAACAAGCTGGAGGATGTGCGGGACATCAAGGAATTGCATCCCGACCGCTCCGTTTATCGGGAGCTGATGATGGTGAAGGTGAGAGCCGGAGCGGCCGACCGCCAGTCCATCAGCGCGATTTCCAGTATTTTCCGCGCCACCATTGTGGACGTGGGCAAGGATTCCCTGACCGTCATGCTGACCGGCGACCAGTCCAAGCTGGATGCGCTGATCAACCTGTTGGAGGATTACGAGATTCTGGAGCTGGCCAGGACGGGCCTTACGGGCTTAGAGCGAGGCTCCGAGGACATCCGCTACCTTCCGTAGGCGCGGGAACGTTACATATTATATTGTGAGCTAAGGGGCCGGCCAAAGGCGGACTGAGAGTCGTCGGTTTTGTTACCTTAACATATATTTTCTAAGAGGTATAAGGAGGATAAAGTAATGCCAAAGATTTTTTATCAGGAAGATTGTAATTTATCACTGCTGGAGGGCAAGACCATTGCCGTGATCGGCTACGGCAGCCAGGGTCATGCCCATGCGCTGAACCTTAAGGAGTCCGGGTGCAACGTGATTGTAGGCCTGTATGAGGGCAGCCGTTCCTGGAAGAAGGCGGAGGAGCAGGGATTTGAGGTATATACCGCCGCGGAGGCCGCCAAGAAGGCCGACGTGATTATGATTCTGATCAACGACGAGAAGCAGGCAGCCATGTACAATGAGTCCATCGCCCCCAACCTGCGCCCTGGCATGATGCTGATGTTCGCACACGGCTTCGCCATCCACTTCGGCCAGATCGTTCCGCCCAAGGATGTGGACGTAACCATGATCGCGCCCAAGGCTCCCGGCCACACCGTGAGAAGCGAGTATCAGAGAGGCAGAGGAACCCCCTGCCTGGTTGCGGTACATCAGGACGCCACCGGCAAGGCTTTAGATATGGCGCTGGCTTACGGCCAGGGAATCGGCGGCGCGAGAGCGGGAATCTTAGAGACCACCTTCCGCGTTGAGACCGAGACCGACCTGTTCGGCGAGCAGGCTGTTCTGTGCGGCGGCGTCTGCGCGCTGATGAAAGCCGGATTTGAGACTCTGGTGGAAGCCGGGTACGCTCCTGAGAACGCGTATTTCGAGTGCGTACATGAGATGAAGCTGATCGTGGACCTGATCTACGAGAGCGGCTTTGCCGGCATGCGCTACTCCATCTCCAACACGGCTGAGTACGGCGATTACATCACCGGACCGAAGATCGTGACCGACGAGACCAAGAAGGCCATGAAGAAGATCCTGTCCGATATCCAGGACGGCTCCTTCGCAAAGGAGTGGCTGCTGGAGAACCAGGTTGGCAGCCCGCACTTCAACGCCATGAGAAAGAACGAGGCCGAGCAGCCTTTAGAGAAGGTGGGCGCAGAGCTGAGAAAGCTGTACAGCTGGAACGACACCGACAAGCTGATCAACAACTAAACAGAGATGACGTTCCGGGCCTGGGCCCGGAATTGCGGAGAAAAACTCCCGCGGGCCGTGCTGCGCCGCGGGAGTTTTTTTGAGTATCTATGTTTTTTGGGGGACTGCTAAAAGAAAAAACGCCGTTTGCGGGAAGTCCTGCGAGACGCCGGACCGGGAACGCCCCGGTAGCGGCGGCCCCACGGTTTGGAACGGGGAAAATTAATCGGCCAGCCCCAAAAGCCTGCGGCCCCGGCCGGAGGAAGCTTTAAGCCCGCCCTCAGTACAAAAATTCCAGGAAGGTTTTTAAGGCCATGGCCTGGTTGCTGGGGTGGTAGGCGAAGCCGATGGTGCGGCGGTTGATGGGATTTTTCAGCGGAATCTCCATGAGAACGCCGGTGTCCAGCTCCTTTTGCACCAGCTCCCGGATCACGCAGGCCACGCCCAGTCCGATCTTGGCGAACTCGATGAGCAGATCCATGGTGGTGACTTCCAGAATTTGGTGGGGGAAGATGGCGTTTTCCGCCATGTACTCGTCCACGTGGTGCCGGGTCATGTTGTTCTCATCCAGCAGCATGATGTTGCCGGTCTCAAAGATGTTGGTCTGTGCGCCCTCCCGCAGATACAGATTCTCCATGTATGCCTTGGTGGACACGAAAATGTCCTGGATGTCCATGACAGGAATGAACGCCAGGTCCCTGCGCAGCGAGGGCTCGGCCACCAGGCCCAGGTCGATCTTCTGCTGTTCCAGCCGGTTTAAGGTCTGGACCGTGGACTGGCTCTCAATGGTCACCTTCATGTGCGGGTACTGGTCGATAAAGGTTTTCAGGTACGGCAGCAAAATATATTTGCAGAGGGTGTTGCTGACGCCGATGCGCAGGTGGCCGATGTCGAACTCCTGAATCCGGCGCAGCTCCTGTTCGCCCCGCTCCAGGGCTTCAAAGGCCTCCCGGGCGTGTTCGAAGAGGATTTCACCCTCGCTGGTCAGCTGCACGCCCCGGGAGCTGCGGGTGAACAGCGACAGCCCCAGGCTGTCCTCCAGCTTGCCGATGGCCTTGCTGATGGCCGGCTGGCTGATGTACAGCTCCTTAGCCGCTTTGGAGATATTGCCGGCCTTTGCCACCTCGTAAAAAATTTTGTATTGTGACAGGTTTTGTTCCATATAAAAAATCCTCCCCGGATGGAATGATTTGCCTGAAAATGATATAACTTTCTTTCATATATACCATTCATATTATGTATTTTTATTATAACAGTTCTTGTGTTAGAATGTAAAGCGTGGAAAATAAATTTTAACAAATTTTTCTCTATAAAAGAACAATTCAAGGAGGAATTACTTATGGGAATGACGATGAGCCAGAAAATCCTTGCCGCCCACGCGGGGCTTTCGGAGGTCAAAGCCGGGCAGCTGATCGAGGCGGATCTGGACCTGGTGCTGGGCAACGATATTACTTCTCCGGTGGCGATCAACGAGATGAAGAAGATCGACCGGCAGACGGTATTTGATAAGGACAAGATTGCGCTGGTGATGGACCACTTTATCCCCAACAAGGATATCAAGTCGGCTGAGAACTGCAAGTGCTGCCGGGAATTTGCCTGCCGCCATGAGATCACCAACTATTTTGACGTGGGCGACATGGGGATCGAGCACGCGCTGCTGCCGGAAAAAGGCCTGGTTGTGGCCGGGGATGCCATGATCGGAGCGGATTCCCACACCTGTACATACGGCGCCTTAGGCGCGTTCTCCACCGGCGTGGGCTCCACGGACATGGCCGCGGCCATGGTGACCGGCAAGGCCTGGTTCAAGGTTCCCTCGGCCATCAAGTTTGAGCTGGTGGGCAAACCCAAAAAGTGGGTCAGCGGCAAGGACGTGATCCTGCACATCATCGGCATGATCGGCGTGGACGGCGCGCTTTACAAATCCATGGAATTTACCGGCGAGGGCGTGAAAAACCTGTCCATGGACGACCGCTTTACCATCTGCAACATGGCCATTGAGGCGGGCGGCAAGAACGGTATCTTCCCTGTGGATGAGCAGACCGTCGCCTATTTGAAGGAACATTCCAAGCGGGATTTCAAGGTGTACGAGGCCGATCCTGATGCGGAGTACGAGGCCACCTATGTGATTGATTTGTCCGAACTCAAGCCCACCGTCTCCTTCCCCCATCTGCCCTCCAACACCAGGACCATCGACAACGTGGGCGACGTGAAGATCGACCAGGCTGTGATCGGCTCCTGCACCAACGGCCGCATCAGCGACATGCGCGTGGCCGCGGAGATATTAAAGGGCAGAAAGGTTGCCAAGAACGTGCGCTGTATCGTGATCCCAGCTACCCAGTCCATCTATCTGCAGGCCATGCGGGAGGGGCTTCTGGAAATCTTTGTGGAGGCCGGCGCTATTGTGAGCACACCCACCTGCGGACCCTGCCTGGGCGGTTACATGGGTATCCTGGCCGCGGGCGAGCGCTGCGTTTCCACCACCAACCGCAACTTTGTGGGCCGCATGGGCCACGTGGAATCCGAAGTGTACCTGGCCAGCCCGGCGGTTGCCGCGGCCAGCGCCGTCACCGGAAAGATCAGCTGCCCCTGCGAGCTTGACTGAGAGAGGAGAGTATAGAAGATGAAAGCATGCGGACATGTGTTTAAATATGGAGATAATGTAGATACGGACGTGATCATCCCGGCCCGGTACTTAAACGCCACCAAGGGCGAGGAGTTGGCGGAGCACTGCATGGAGGATATCGACAAGGACTTCGTGAGCAAGGTGCATAAGGGCGATATCATTGTGGCCAACAAGAACTTCGGCTGCGGCTCCTCCAGGGAGCACGCCCCCCTGGCCATCAAATGCGCCGGCGTGAGCTGCGTGATCGCAGAGACCTTTGCCCGGATATTCTACCGCAATTCCATCAACATCGGCCTTCCCATCATCGAGTGCGTGGAGGCGGCCCGCTCCATCGAGGCGGGGGACGAGGTGGAGGTGGACTTCGATTCCGGCGTGATCACCAACAAGACCAAGGGGGAGAGCTACCAGGGACAGTCCTTCCCGCCGTTTATGCAGAAAATCATCAGCGCCGGCGGCCTGGTCAATTACATCAACGAGAGATAACAACATTCACCATCATCAACAAACAGGCAGGTGAAACGGCAATCCGCCGTTTCACCTGCCTGTTTCACGTTGCCTCGCGCCATATTGCCGCCCCCAGGGATATCCGTCACTTATAAAATGCCTCAAGGGCAGTGATCCGTCTGGCCTGCCAACAGCAGGAAGGCCTCCATCTCCCGGCTAACCCATTTATCCTTGTGGTAGACGATCTGTTTCCAGATGCGCATATGGAAGCCGGGAACATGGACAGGGGCCAGCAATCCCTTCTCGATGCCCTGGCGCACGGTAAATTCCGGCAGAAAGGACACGCACTGGCTGTCGCAGAGCAGGCGGACGATAAATTCCGTGCTGCCGATCTCCAAGAAGGGATGGATTTCCAGGTTCTCGGAGGCCAGGTACTGTTCCAGAAGGAAGCGGTAGCTGGCGTCCTTTTCCGTGAGAATAAAGGGCTGGCGGATCATATCCTCCAGGGGAAGGCTGGCGTTGGCCAGGGGCGTGCCGGAGCCGGTGACAAAAATAACCTGATCCGGCACCTCCAGAGCCTTAATCCATTTGGGATCATACATTTTCTTATCCAGAAAATAGACCACATCCAGGGCATTGCGGTTCATCATATCCAGCAGCTTATCCGGGGAATCGGTGATAATGCTGACAGAGACCTTGGGGTAAAGCCGGTGATACTCCTTCAGGAGACCGGGAAAAATCGAGGCGCAGATAGACTCGATCGTACCGATGCACAACCGGCCCGTCAGCTCCGACGGTTCAGACAAAGCAGTTTTCGCCTGAGCCAGATCCGTAATCAAACGGTTCGCGTGCTCAGTAAAGATCACGCCCTGGTGAGTCAAAGTGACCTGCTTGCCAATTCGGTCAAACAACCGCGCCCCCAGCTCGCTCTCCAGGTGTTTAATCTGAATCGTAACCGCCGCCTGAGAATACCCCAGCTTTTCAGCCGCCCGTGAAAAGCTTCTCAACTGAGCCACCTCCAAAAACGTAGTAATTTCACGAAATTCCATAACAGAAAACTCCTTTCAAAACCCTGCCTGCCCAAACAGGAGACCTCCCTCCTGTCATACTCCCACCCCTTAACCCAAACCACGCAGCCCTAGAGGCGTGCCCCATCCATCCAAACCACATTATCAAACCGGCAATCCCCCATCCCCCCATACACCATAGCGAGGAAAAGCCAGCGGGCGGTAAAGAAGCAGAGGGTGAGGGGCAGGGGAGCGGGGGATGGAGGTGACTTTGGAGCGGTTCGGAGGGACTTAGGCGGAAGGGGGGGGGGGCGAAATGGAGGGATTGTGGAGGGCGTTCAGCGCCCGGAACAAGCGGAGGCGGAGGGGCAGGCATCAAGCCTGCGTCGGAGCTCGGAGCAGTGCCCTTCATTTCGTCCCCCTTCCGTCTTAGTCCCTCCCACCGCGGAGACCGGAACCTCCAGCCCCCGCTCCCCTGTCCCTCACGAACGCCATATCTTCACTCCGCCCGCGTCCCTCTTCTCATAAAAAAATTTAAACAATATCATAAAAACATTAAATTTTACATTTCACACCCCCTATGCTACACTACTCTTAACAGAATTTCAACGCCAAATTCCAAAATTATAAAATTGTACGAAAGGTCAGGGGATCAGGATGGAAAAAACAGATGTAAGATACGGAGCATACGTACAGATACTAAAAGAAGAGCTGATGCCGGCCATGGGCTGCACCGAACCCATCGCGCTGGCATACGCCGCCGCCGTAGCCCGGGACATTCTGGGCGAAATGCCGGATCGTGTGAGAGTGCAGGCCAGCGGCAGCATCATCAAAAACGTAAAATCCGTAATCGTGCCCAACACCGGCCACCTAAAAGGCATACCCGCAGCGGCCTCAGCCGGAATCGTAGCAGGCGACGCCTCCCGCGAGCTGGAAGTAATCGCCCAGGTAGCCTCGGAAAAAGTGGACAAGATCCGCGAATTTATGGAAAACACGGATATTCAGGTAGAATATGTGGACAACAACATCACCTTTGACATTATCGTGACCCTCTGGAAGGGCGAGGACAGCGCCCTGGTACGCATCGCCAACTACCACACCAACATCGTGCGCAAAGAAAAGAACGGCCAGGTGCTCTTAGACGTACCGGTGGCGGACGAGAGCGAAGAAGGGCTCACCGACCGCACCCTGCTGACCATGGAGGGAATCTGGGACTTTATCACCACCATGGACGTGGAGGATGTAAAAGAGCTGCTGGAGCGCCAGGTCAACTACAACATGGCTATCGCCGAGGAGGGCATCAAGGGGAACTACGGCGCAAATATCGGTAAAGTGCTTCTGGACACCTACGGTGACGACGTGCGCACCAGGGCCAAGGCCATGGCGGCGGCGGGTTCCGACGCCAGAATGAACGGCTGCGAGCTCCCGGTGGTGATCAACTCCGGCAGCGGCAACCAGGGTATGACCGCCTCGATCCCGGTGGTGGTCTACGCAAAGGAGCTGAATTCAGGCGAGGATAAAATGTACCGGGCCCTTGCCCTGTCCAACCTGACCGCCATCCATCAGAAAACCAGGATCGGCCGCCTGTCCGCCTACTGCGGCGCGGTGAGCGCGGGAGCCGGCGCGGGAGCCGGGATCGCCTATCTCTGCGGCGGCGGTTTCGATGAAGTGGTACATACGGTAGTCAACGCCCTGGCCGTGGTGTCCGGCATTGTCTGCGACGGCGCCAAGGCCTCCTGCGCAGCCAAGATCGCCTCAGCTGTGGACGCAGGAATCCTGGGCTACAACATGTACATCCGCGGCCAGCAGTTCTACGGCGGCGACGGCATCGTGACCAAGGGCGTGGAGGCCACCATCGCCAACGTGGGCCGCCTGGGCAAGGACGGCATGAAGGCCACCAACGAGGAGATTATCCGCATCATGGTGGGGGACAAATCGCTCTGCTGATTCGGCAGATTGTACAAGAATTGTCCGACATTTTAGTTAATAAAGCCGGATTGACAGACCGGCGCCGATCCCGTATCATAATAAATAACACTGCGCCGCAAGAGGCTTCTTCCGGCAAAGGAGTTGCGAGGACAAAAGTTTGATACTGACCCCAAGCAGAGCTGACGGGAAAGGCGACGGTAAAAGAGACATTGCACACAGGCACAGCGCCCGACAAGCGCCCGCTGTCCGCGGGAGCTTACGGGGGATTTGGCCGGATGTGTCGGTTTGGGGTACGCCTTTTGGGGCGTACCCCGTTTATATTGGCGGAACCCTGCCTGCGCAGGCGCGCCGCCGCCATTTCCACAGATCGGGAGCACAGGAGGGAATAACACGTGGAGACGAGAATCGCGGTAATCGGAATTATTGTGGAGAACAGGGAGTCGGTGGATGCAGTGAACGCCATCCTTCACCAGTACAGCCAGTACATCATCGGCCGTATGGGGCTTCCCTACGAGAAAAAGAAAATGAACATCATCAGCATCGTGGTGGATGCGCCCCAGGACGCCATCAGCGCCCTGTCCGGCAAGTTGGGCCGCCTGCCGGGCATCACCTCCAAGGCGCTTTACTCCAAAACCGGGGAGAAGCAGTCTTGACAGGCCGTGACGCCTCGGTGCCCCGGGACAACCGCGGCCTGATCGACCGCCTGGCGGCGGGGGAGAGGCTGACCCGGCGGGAGCTGGCCCATCTGCTGACCCATGGGGACGAGGCCTCCCGGGATTATCTGTTTGCCCGGGCCAGGGAGGTGCAGCACCGCTTTTTCGGCAACAAGATTTACATACGCGGGCTCATTGAATTTACCAATTATTGTAAAAACAACTGTTATTACTGCGGCATCCGCAGGGATAACGGCCGCGCTTCCCGCTACCGTTTGACAGAGGAGCAGATTTTAGCGTGCTGCCGGGCGGGATATGAGCTGGGGTTTAGGACCTTTGTGCTCCAGGGGGGCGAGGACCCCAGCTACACCGACGAACGGATCGTGGGTCTGGTCCGCGCCATCAAGTCCGCTCACCCGGACTGCGCGGTGACCCTGTCCATCGGCGAGAAGGAGCGGGCCAGCTATGAGGCGTATTTCGCCGCCGGGGCGGACCGGTACCTGCTGCGCCATGAGACGGCCAACAGCGCGCATTACGGGGAGTTGCACCCGCCGGAGCTGTCACTCGGACGGCGTATGGCCTGTTTAAAGGATTTAAAGGAGATCGGATTCCAGACCGGGGCCGGATTTATGGTGGGCTCCCCGGGGCAGACCCTGGACTGCCTGCTGGACGACCTGGAATATTTGCAGGAGCTTGAGCCGGAAATGGTGGGCATCGGCCCCTTTATCCCCCACCATGACACGCCCTTCGCCGACCGGCCGGCGGGTACGGCACAGCTGACGCTGTATCTTCTGGGCCTGGTGCGGCTTATGCTACCGCGGGTGCTTTTGCCCGCCACCACGGCTCTGGGGACCATCACGCCGGGGGGCAGGGAGCAGGGAATACTGGCAGGCGCCAATGTGGTGATGCCCAATCTCTCGCCGGGAGACGTGCGGGAAAAATACCTGCTCTATGACAATAAGATCTGTACGGGAAACGAAGCCGCCGAGTGCCTGGATCAGTTAAGGCAAGCCATGTCCTCCATCGGGTATGAGGTGGCCGTTGACCGCGGAGATGCTCCCGGACATTCCGAAACGGAGGGTCCGGAGCGATAGATGTCCGCTGCGTTCGCATTTCCCGCCCAAAGGGCGGGGGCGGCACACGGACCGCAACCATTGAGGGGGAAGGAAGCCTGACCCCAAAAGAAAAGGAGAAAAGAATTATGTATGATCCCAAATCACCCCATGCGGACGACTTTATCGACCACGGTGAAGTCATGGAAACACTGGCCTACGGGGAGGCCAACAAGCACAACGCGGCTCTGATCGACGAAATCCTGGCGAAAGCGAAGCTGAGAAAGGGGCTGACGCACAAGGAAGCCATCGTGCTGCTGGACTGCGATCTGGAGGAGAAGAACCAGGAGATATACGCCCTGGCCGAGCAGGTCAAGAAGGATTTCTACGGCAACCGAATCGTGATGTTCGCGCCCCTGTATCTGTCCAATTACTGCATCAACGGCTGCGTTTATTGTCCCTACCACGCCAAGAACAAACACATAGCCAGAAAAAAGCTGACCCAGGAGGAGATTCGCCGTGAGGTGGTGGCCCTCCAGGATATGGGCCACAAGCGCCTGGCCCTGGAGACCGGCGAGGACCCGGTTCACAGCCCCATCGAGTACGTGCTGGAATCCATCGACACCATTTACGGAATCAAACACAAGAACGGAGCGATCCGCAGGGTCAATGTGAATATTGCCGCCACCACGGTGGAGAACTACAGGAAGCTGAAGGACGCTGGAATCGGCACCTATATACTGTTCCAGGAGACCTACCACAAGGAGAGCTATCTGAAGCTCCACCCCACAGGCCCCAAGCACAACTACGATTATCACACCGAGGCCATGGACCGCGCCCAGACCGGCGGCATCGACGACGTGGGCTGCGGCGTGCTGTTCGGCCTGGAGCTCTACCGCTATGAGTTCGCCGGGCTGCTGATGCACGCGGAGCATTTGGAGGCCGTGTTCGGCGTGGGGCCCCACACCATCAGCGTGCCTAGAATCCGCCGGGCCGACGACATCGATCCCGATGCTTTTGACAACGGCATCGACGACGACACCTTTGCCAAGATCGTGGCCTGTATCCGTCTGGCAGTGCCCTACACCGGCATGATCGTGTCCACCAGGGAGAGCCAGAAAACCCGGGAGCGGGTGCTGCACCTGGGAATCTCCCAGATCAGCGGCGGCTCCAAGACCAGCGTGGGCGGCTACTACGAGCCGGAGCCTGAGGAGGAATGTTCCGCTCAGTTCGACGTCAGCGACAACCGCACCCTGGATCAGGTGGTGAACTGGCTCATGGGTATGGGATATATTCCCAGCTTCTGCACCGCCTGCTACCGGGAAGGGCGCACCGGCGACCGGTTCATGTCCCTGTGCAAGAGCGGGCAGATTCAAAACTGCTGCCATCCCAACGCCCTGATGACCCTCAAGGAGTATCTGACGGACTACGCCTCCGAGGACACCAAGCGCATCGGCGAGGCCTTGATCGAGCAGGAGATCGGAAATATTCCCAAGGAAAAGGTACAGCAGATTGTGCGCGACAATTTGATCAAGATTGAGAACGGAATCCGGGATTTCCGGTTCTGATGAGAGGAGGCCCATGGGAATGAACGATACGCCCAGCGGCGACCGGGTGCATATTGGATTTTTCGGCAGGAGAAACGCCGGGAAATCCAGCGTGCTCAACGCGGTGACGGGCCAGGACCTGGCCGTGGTCTCCGACGTCTGCGGGACCACCACGGACCCGGTGAGCAAGGCCATGGAGCTCTTGCCCCTGGGCCCGGTGGTGATGATCGACACGCCCGGCATCGACGACCAGGGGGAGTTGGGCGCGCTGCGCGTGAAAAAGAGTTACCAGATATTGAACAAAACCGACGTGGCGGTGCTGGTGGTGGACGCCGCAGAGGGGCCGGGGGAGGCGGATTTTGCCCTGTTTGAGCGCATCCGCAGGAAAGACATACCGGTGGCCGTGGTATACAACAAGGCGGACCGTCTGGACGGAGCACCAACCGCATCAACCGGCCCGCTCCGGGATGGCGCCCCGCCCGCCCCAACCGCCCCACTCCAGGATGGAGCCCCGCCCGCCCCAACCGCCTCGCTCCGGGATGGCGCCCCGCCCGTCCCAACCGCCCCGCTCCGGGATGGCGCTCCGCCCGTCCCAACCGGCCCGCTCCGGGATGGCGCCCCGCCCGTCCCAACCGCTCCGCTCTGGGACGGTCTGGCTCCGCTGTACATCAGCGCCCGCACCGGCCGGGGCATAGATGTTCTTAAGGAGCGTCTGGCGGAGCTTGGCAGGCCGCGGGAAAACAGCAGGCGCATCGTGGCGGACCTGCTAAAGCCCATGGACTTAGCGGTGCTGGTTGTGCCCATCGACTCCGCGGCGCCAAAGGGCCGGCTGATCCTCCCCCAGCAGCAGACCATCCGGGACGTGCTGGAGGCCTCGGCAGTGGCAGTGGTGGTGAAGGACACGGAGCTGGCGCAAACCCTGGATAGTCTGGGCAAAAAGCCCAGGCTGGTCATCACCGACAGCCAGGCGTTCGCCCGGGTGGCCAGGGAGACGCCGAAGGATATTCTGCTGACCTCCTTCTCCATCCTATTTGCCCGCTATAAGGGAAATCTGGCCGCAGCCGCGGCCGGAGCCAGGGCGGTGGAAGGGGTGGGAAGCGGCGATAAGGTGCTGATCTGCGAGGGCTGCACCCATCACCGCCAGTGCGAGGACATCGGAACCGTGAAGCTGCCGCGGTGGATCAGGGAATACACCGGGGCTGAGCCGGAATTTGTATTTACCTCCGGCACAGAGTTCCCTGAGGACCTGAGCGCTTTCAAGCTGATCGTGCACTGCGGCGCGTGTATGCTGAATGAGCGGGAGATGAAATACCGCCTTAAATGCGCCCAGGACCAGCGGGTTCCCATGACAAATTATGGAATTTTGATTGCGTATATGCAGGGGATTTTGCAGCGGAGCGTCCAGGCCTTCCCGGACATCGCCGCGCTGGTCGGTCCTGAGGCCGGATCGGCGGGTCAGGACCAGCAGCCGAGATAAATCAGAATATTTTTCAGAATCCAGTTGACCAGAATCAGCGCGATGGCGGCATAGAAATACAGCGGCCGGAGCCTGAACCTGGGAAATGAAAGTCTGGGAAGCACGGCGTGCAGCGTGTACGTGGATAAGAACAGAAAAAACATCAAAAAGGCGTAAGCCACAAAGGGATGCAGCCAAATGGCCGCGGGCACGTTCCCGTGCAGCAGGGCCCGGATGGCGCGTGTTCCGCCGCAGCCCGGGCAGTAGTAGCCGGTCAGGCGGTAAAGATAACAGCCGGGGAGGAAGGTTTCCGCCGTGTATCCCATCACATGAAAGAACAAAAGGCCTATTATGCAGCAGCCGGTGAAGATCACGGCTGCCGCATACAGGGCCTTTTGTGTTTTTTCCGGAAATGGTCGGGAGGCTGCGACAGCAGCCGCCTTCATATGGCGGAAAGCCGATCCTGCGATGCCGGACTGTAAGGTTGAAACGCGATTTCGGATGTGCATGAAACAGCTCCTTTGTCAGTCGCAACAGCAGTGACGGAAATTACAGGCTGGAGTAAATAGCCGCTCCGGTTACCACGACGATGATGGTGGGAACCAGGGAGATAATCGAGCACACAAGACCTGCAATGGCCATGCCTTTGCCGCCTAAATGCTTGGACAGGGTTACAGCTGCGAAAATGATACTGATGACCGCCAGAATGAACGGAATATAGGGGATGCAGCAGCTGAACACCAGAGCGCAAATTCCGCATACCATTGAGGCTATCGCCAATCCGCTACTTTGTGATTCCATAAGTTTATCCTCCGTTTTCTTTTCTACATCGCAAATGACCTACCATACCCACTCACGATATGTATAATTGACAATATTTAGTATAATGTAGCCTTTTAAACAAGTCAATAGGCCGGAAGTCCATTTTTGAAAATCAGTCTATTTCCATAGAATAAATAAGTAAATTTTGTAGAAAATATCAGAAATATGTATACGGTTTGGTGTCAATCGTCATATTGACGGAAAAATGAGGAAAAATCCCGATTTTGTGAATTTGCTGAATGGAAACAGAGAAAAGGCCCGGGAGGGTTGAAAAAAAATGTGGGAATGCTATACTTAAACAGGGCGGGTAACCGCCGCGTGTTTGGAAGGATACAAATTGTGATTGGTGGAAACCATACTATATTATAAGAAAGCGGAGAGGATTTACTATGATTATTCAGAGCAAACGAATCTGGATTGCAGGGCAGTTTATGGCGGCCCAGTTGGAGATTGATGGGAAGAAGATCCTGCGGGTTCTCCCTTACGGCAGCAGGCAGGCGGACGAGGATTGCGGTAACGACCGGATCGTGCCGGGATTTATCGATATCCACACCCACGGCGCATACAATTTTGACACCAACGACGGGGAGCCTGAGGGGCTGCGGGAGTGGATGCGCCGTATCCCCGAGGAGGGCGTGACCTCCATTCTCCCCACCACCGTAACCCAGATGCCGGACGTGCTGGAGAAGGCCGTGGCCAATGTGGCCGCCGTGGCGGCAGAGGGATATCAGGGCGCGGAGATGCTGGGCATTCACTTCGAGGGCCCCTACCTGGATATGGAGTACAAGGGCGCCCAGCCGCCGGAAGCGATCGCTACGGCCGCGGTGGAACAGTTTAAGCGCTATCAGGAGGCGGCGGAGGGGATGATCAAGTACATCACCCTGGCGCCGGAGCACGACGAGGACTTTGCCCTGACCCGGTATTGCAGCGAGAACGGCGTGGTGGTCAGCATGGGCCACTCCTCGGCTACCTACGAACAGGCGCTTTTGGGCATCGCCAACGGCGCAACCTCCATGACCCACGTGTACAACGGCATGACGCCCTACCATCACCGCAAGCCGGGTCTGGTGGGGACGGCACTGCGGGTGCGGGATATCTACGGCGAGGTGATCTGCGACGGCTGCCATTCCCATCTGGCGGCGCTCAACAATTTCTTCACCGCCAAGGGCCGGGATTACTCCATCATGATCAGCGATTCCCTGAGGGCTAAGCACTGCCCGCCGGGAGGGAAATATCAGCTGGGCGGCCACGATATTGAGATCGGGGAGGACGGACTGGCGCGCCTTAAGGGCACGGACACCATCGCGGGCTCGACCCTGTTTTTGAACCGGGGCCTGAAGCTTCTGGTGGAGCAGGCCATGGTGCCCTTTGACGCGGCGTTAAATTCCTGCACCATCAACCCGGCCAGATGCCTGGGCGTGGATCACAGGAAGGGGCGCATCGCGGCAGGCTATGACGCGGACCTGGTGCGCTTGACCGACGATTACGAGGTGGCGCAGACATGGTGCAGAGGGACGAAGATGCTTTAAAAAAGAGGGACTGCTAAAATCCGTCTCGCACTTGCCTGGAGCAAATTTTAGTGGAAAATGCTTGCATTTGCGCCTCCCCCGTGCTATAGTATATACGATAACTAATGTAAATTACTGATAAAGAGTGGACAGCGGTCCACTCTTTCGTCTTGTGTAGAGACTGAATCGATGGGAAAGGTGGTGAAATGATGGGAAAAAAGGAATCTTACGAATCCAGAGTGGAGGCATATCTGCTGCCGCTGATGGAGGAGCATCATTTTGAACTTGTGGACGTGGAATACGTGAAGGAGGCAGGCACCTGGTACCTGCGGGCCTATATCGATAAAGAGGGCGGAATCGCGGTTGACGACTGCGAGGTGATCAGCCGCAGGCTGGGCGACTGGCTGGACAAAGAGGACTTTATTGACGAGAGCTATATTCTGGAGGTCAGCTCCCCCGGACTTGGCCGGCCGCTTAAGAAGGAAAAGGACTTTGTCCGCAGCGTGGGCAAAGACGTGGAGGTGCGGCTTTACCGCATGCGGGATAAGCAGAAGGAATTTACCGGCACATTGAGCGCGTATGACGCACAGACGGTGACGCTTGATATGGAGGATGGAAGCCAGATGGTATTCGACCGGGCCGACATCGCCCTGATCCGTTTGGCCTTCGATTTTTAAAGGTATGGCCGGGCTTTCGGGAAAAGCCCAAAATTGATGTGATTTCACATGTAGGACACATGGATAGGAGGATAAACATGAATAAGGAACTGTTAGAGGCAATGGAAGTTCTGGAGAAGGAAAAGAACATCAGCAAGGACACTCTGCTGGAAGCGATTGAAAACTCCCTGCTCACTGCCTGCAAGAACCACTTCGGAAAAGCGGATAATGTCCGGGTGAATATTAATCCGGATACCTGCGATTTCGCCGTGTATATGGAGAAGGAAGTGGTGGAGACTCCTGAGGATGACCAGCTGCAGATCAGCCTGGTGGACGCCAAGATGATGAACCCCAAGTACGAGGTGGGGGATACGGTGCAGATTCCGCTGGATTCCAAGAAATTCGGGCGCATTGCCACACAGAACGCCAAGAACGTGATCCTGCAGAAGATCCGCGAGGAAGAGCGCTCCGTGCTCTACAAGGAATATTATATGAAGGAAAAGGACGTGATGACCGGTATCGTGCAGCGCTACCTGGGCAAGAACGTCAGCGTGAACTTAGGGCGCGTGGACGCCATCCTGAACGAGAGCGAGCAGGTCAAGGGCGAGACCTTCCGTCCCACCGAGCGCATCAAGGTATACATCGTGGAGGTAAAGGATACGCCCAAGGGACCGCGCATTTCCGTTTCCAGGACACACCCGGACCTGGTGAAGCGCCTGTTCGAGTCTGAGGTGGCTGAGGTAAGGGACGGCACCGTGGAGATCAAGGCCATCGCCAGAGAGGCGGGCTCCAGAAGCAAGATCGCCGTGATGTCCAACGATCCCAACGTGGACCCCGTGGGCGCCTGCGTGGGCTTAAACGGTTCCAGAGTCAACTCCATCGTGAACGAGCTGCGCGGCGAGAAGATCGACATCATCAACTGGGATGAGAACCCGGCGTACCTGATCGAGAACGCGCTGAGCCCGGCTAAGGTCATCTGCGTTGTGGCGGACGAGGAGGAGCGGGAAGCCCAGGTCATTGTGCCGGATTACCAGCTGTCTCTGGCCATCGGCAAGGAAGGGCAGAACGCAAGGCTGGCGGCAAGGCTTACGGGCTTTAAGATCGACATCAAGAGCGAGACCCAGGCCCGTGAGATGGGGCTGTTCGAGCAGATGGGGCTGCAGTACGGAGATGCCTCAGAGGAAACATATGAGGAAGAAATTCAGGAGGACTACCAGGATTATGCCAGTGAAGCCGGCCAGGAGGACGCAGACCAGCAGTAACGGCACCAGACAGCTGTTGTTTACCGGCGAGTGAACGGCAGCCTTGGATAGGTTAGGAGTGATATAAGTGAGCATGAAAAAGGTTCCGCTCAGACAGTGCATTGGCTGTGGTGAGATGAAGAACAAAAAAGAAATGATCAGAGTGATAAAGACCGCCGACGAGGAGATTTTGTTGGACGCCACCGGAAGAAAGAACGGCCGCGGCGCCTATCTCTGTCCGTCCATGGAGTGCATGAAAAAGGCCGTGAAGAACAAGGGCCTGGAGCGCTCCTTTAAGATGGCGATTCCCAAAGAGGTGTACGAAGCTCTGGAAAAGGAGATGGAAGCGCTTGGTCGATAAAAAGAAGCTGTTAAACATGATTGGGCTGGCTACCAGGGCCAGAAAGGTGGTAAGCGGAGAATTTTCCACAGAAAAGTCAGTGAAGAGCGGAAGATCCCATCTGGTGATCGTATCAGAGGAAGCATCGGACAATACAAAGAAGATGTTTACCAACATGTGTGCTTACTATAAAGTTCCGATTTATCTGTTTGGCACAAAGGATGAGCTGGGGCATGCCATGGGGAAGGAGTTTCGGGCTTCCGTATCCGTGGAGGATGCCGGGTTTGCAAAGTCAATGGCAGGACTAATGAATGTGAATGGAGGTAGTGTGAATGAGAGTAAATGAATTGGCGAATGAGCTGGGGAAAACCAGCAAACAAATATTGGAATTGATTAAACAGGCGGACCCCTCGTCCAGCATGTATGCGGTGTCTAAGGTGACGCCGGACCAGGAGTCGGCGGTGCGCAGAGCGCTGTCGCCCAAAAAGGAAGCAGCTCCGGCCCATCAGGAGAAGGCGGCCCCCGCTCCCCAGGAGACCAAGGCGGCGGCTCCGGCGGCAAAAGCGCCCGAGGGGGCTGAGAAGCCCGCGGGACAGCCGGCTAAGAAGAAGCTGACCGCCGTGTTCAGACCGCAGAACGCGCAGCAGCAGATCAAGCGCCCGGCTCCGAAGGCGCCGGCCCGTCCTCAGCAGACGGCACCGGCCCGGCCTCAGGCGGCGGAGGCGGCTCCCCAGACGGAGGCGGTCAAGACAGAGGCTCCGTCCGTGCAGGCTCAGAGCGTGCAGCCCCAGCAGGCGGCTCCGGCTCCGGCGCGCCCCCAGACCGAGGCTGCGCCCGCGCCTCAGGCACAGCAGTCCCAGCAGGAGAACAAACCCCGTCAGGAGGGCTATCAGGGAAGCCGCGAGGGTCAGGGCGGCTATCAGGGCAACCGCGACGGAAACCGTCAGGGAGGCTACCAGGGCAACCGTGACGGGAACCGCCAGGGAGGCTACCAGGGGAACCGTCCCCAGGGCGAGGGCTATCAGGGCAACCGTGACGGAAACCGCCAGGGAGGCTACCAGGGCAGCCGTCCCCAGGGCGAGGGCTACCAGGGCAACCGCCAGGGAGGCTACCAGGGCAACCGTCCCCAGGGAGGAGGCTACCAGGGCAACCGCGAGGGCGGCTATCAGGGTAACCGTCCCCAGGGCGGAGGCTACCAGGGCAACCGCGAGGGAGGCTACCAGGGTAACCGTCCCCAGGGCGGAGGCTACCAGGGCAACCGCGAGGGAGGCTACCAGGGTAATCGTCCCCAGGGCGGAGGCTATCAGGGCAACCGCGAGGGCGGCTACCAGGGCAATCGTCCCCAGGGCGGAGGCTATCAGGGCAACCGCGAGGGCGGCTATCAGGGCAATCGTCCCCAGGGCGGAGGCTACCAGGGCAACCGTCCCCAGGGCGAGGGCTACCAGGGCAACCGCCAGGGCGGAGGCTATCAGGGCAACCGTCCCCAGGGCGGAGGCTACCAGGGCAACCGTCCTCAGGGCGGAGGCTACCAGGGCAACCGTCCTCAGGGCGGAGGCTACCAGGGCAACCGTCCCCAGGGCGGAGGCTACCAGGGCAACCGTCCCCAGGGCGGAGGCTATCAGGGCAACCGCTTCGGCGGCGGCGGTTACCAGGGCGGTATGGATAAAGACCGCGATGCCGCCGGCGGCAATAACAGAGGGCAGGGCAGGGACAATACCCGCAGGCCGGGCGCAGGCAAGTCGTCCTTCGACACGCCGATCCAGGCAAAGCCCACCAGCGGACGCCAGAATAAGAACGCTCACAGAAACGACCGCTACGACAAGCGCGACCGGGACGATGTAAAGAAGCCGGTTAAGACCGGCAAGGGCGCATTCATCATGCCCACGCCCAAGAAGGAGGATGCCAAGGTTGAGGAGGTTAAGACCATCACCCTTCCCGATACCCTGACCATCCGCGAGCTGGCGGATAAGATGAAGCTGCAGCCCTCCGTGATTGTGAAGAAGCTGTTCTTAAAGGGACAGATCGTGACTCTGAACCAGGAGATCGACTACGATAAGGCTGAGGAGATCGCCATGGAGTTCGACGTGCTCTGCGAGAAGGAAGTAAAGGTCGACGTGATCGCCGAGCTGCTCAAGGAGGATGACGAGAACGACGAGGATATGAGCCCCAGACCGCCGGTTGTCTGCGTGATGGGCCATGTCGATCACGGTAAAACCTCCCTGTTAGATGCGATCCGCGAGACCAATGTGACCTCCAGGGAGGCGGGTGGAATCACCCAGCACATCGGCGCTTCCGTAATTGAGATCAATGACCGCAAGATTACGTTCTTAGACACGCCCGGACATGAGGCGTTCACCGCCATGCGTATGCGCGGCGCCCAGTCCACGGATATCGCAATCCTGGTGGTTGCGGCGGATGACGGCGTGATGCCCCAGACCGTGGAGGCCATCAACCACGCCAAGGCGGCCGGAGTTGAGATCATTGTTGCCATCAACAAGATCGATAAGCCCAGCGCCAATGTGGATAAAGTAAAACAGGAGCTGTCCGAATACGAACTGATTTCAGAGGATTGGGGCGGCAGTACAATATTTGTGCCGGTTTCCGCACATACTAAGGAAGGCATCACCGATCTGCTCGAGATGGTGCTGCTGACCGCGGACGTGATGGAGCTGAAGGCGAATCCCAACCGTAAGGGCCGCGGCCTTGTGATCGAGGCCGAGCTGGATAAGGGCAAGGGACCTGTTGCCACCGTGCTGGTGCAGAAGGGCACCCTGCATGTGGGCGACACCATCGCGGCAGGCGCCTGCTACGGCAAGATCCGCGCCATGATGGACGACCGGGGACGCCGGGTGAAGGAGGCGGGCCCCTCCACGCCTGTGGAGATTCTGGGCTTAAACGACGTGCCCAACGCCGGAGAGGTGTTTGTGGCCACGGAGAACGAGAAGGAGGCCAGAAGCTTTGCCGAGACCTTCATCTCCGAGGGCAAGAACAAGCTGATCGAGGATACCAAGGCGAAGCTGTCACTGGATGACCTGTTCAGCCAGATCAAGGCCGGCAATATCAAGGAGCTGCCCATCATCATCAAGGCGGACGTACAGGGCTCCGTGGAGGCTGTGAAGCAGAGCCTGACCAAGCTCTCCAACGAGGAGGTTATGGTCAAGGTGATCCACGGCGGCGTGGGCGCGATCAACGAGTCCGACGTTTCCCTGGCAAGCGCTTCCAACGCCATCATCATCGGCTTCAATATCCGTCCGGATGCCATGGCCAAATCCGTGGCTGAGCGCGAGAAGGTGGACGTGCGCCTGTACAAGGTGATTTACCAGGCCATCGAGGACGTGGAGGCCGCCATGAAGGGCATGCTGGATCCGGTGTTCGAGGAGCAGGTGATCGGCCACGCAGTGGTGCGTCAGACCTTCAAGGCTTCCGGCGTGGGCACCATCGCGGGCTCCTATGTGCTGGACGGCAAATTCACCCGCGGCTGCAAGTGCCGTGTGACCCGTCAGGGCGAGATGCTCTTCGACGGCGCGCTGGCCTCCTTAAAGCGTTTCAAGGACGATGTGAAGGAAGTTGCGGCAGGCTACGAGTGCGGTCTGGTATTCGAGAAGTTCAACGATCTCCAGGAGGACGATGAGATCGAGGCCTACACCATGGTAGAAGTACCGAGATAGTGGGACCTTTGGCGTTGCCCTCCGGGAAGAAAAGAGAGGGAATTTATGCGCAAGAACAGCATTAAAAATACGAGAATCAACATGGAGGTACAGCGGGAGCTCAGCGAGATCATCCGGGGCGGGATCAAAGATCCCAGGATTCACCCCATGACCAGCGTGATTTCCGTGGAGGTGACCCCGGATCTCAAGTATTGCAAGGCATATATCAGCGTCCTGGGAAATGAGGACGCGGGCAAGGCGACCATTGAAGGTTTAAAGAGCGCGGAGGGGTACGTGCGCAGGGAGCTGGCCAGAAGGGTCAATCTGCGCAACACGCCCCAGATCAAGTTCATCCTGGACCAGTCCATCGAGTACGGTGTGAATATGTCCCACCTGATCGACGAGGTGACAAAGGATCTGCACGGGGAAGCGCCGGCCGATGAGGAGCCGTTAGACTGAGTCCGCAAGTTGGCGGGCGCAGTGACAATTATCGCACGAAAGCGCCTGATAAGCCGGGCGCCCAGTGCTCATAGCAAGGAGGAAAGCCTATGAGTCGTATACTGGAATCTATGCTGGACGGCGTGAAGAGCGTCGCCATCCTGGGACATATCCGCCCAGACGGGGATTGCCTGGGATCAACCCTGGGCCTGTACAATTATCTGGGCAATAAATACCCGGGCATCCATGCCAGAGTCTACCTGGAGGAGGCGGCGCAAAAGTACGCATACCTCAAAGGCTTCGACGAGATTCGCCATGAGCCGGACGACAAGGTTTACGACCTGTGCGTGTGCCTGGACAGCGGGGATGTGGGACGTTTGGGAAAATTTTCCTGCTACTATGAGCGGGCAAAGGACAGCATATGTCTGGACCATCACGTGACCAACACCCGCTACGCCGCCGCCAATCTGGTGGTGGCGGACGCCAGCTCCACCTGCGAGGTGCTCTACGGGCAGCTGGACGACGCCTATATCGACAAGACGGTGGCCGAGTGCCTGTACACCGGGCTGGTTCACGACACCGGGGTGTTCAAGTATTCCTGCACCTCGGCCAAGACCATGGAGATCGCGGGCAAGCTGATGGAGAAGGGCATCGATTTCGGCAGCATCATCGACAACAGCTTTTACCGCAAGACTTATGTGCAGAACCAGATTCTGGGAAGGGCCCTGCTGGAAAGCATCACCTTCATGGACGGCAAGTGCATTTTCAGCGCTGTCCGCAAAAAGGATATGGAGTTCTACGGCGTGGACAGCAAGGATTTAGACGGAATCATCGACCAGCTGCGGCTGACCGAGGGCGTGGAGTGCGCGCTGTTTCTGTATGAGTCTGGCGCCCAGGAGTTCAAGGTGAGCATGCGCTCCCAGGACAAGGTGGACGTGAGCCGGATCGCCATGCTTTTCGGCGGCGGCGGCCACGTGCATGCGGCCGGCTGCACCATGAGCGGCAACATACACGATGTGATCAATAACCTGGCCATACATATTTCCAGGCAGCTGACACCGGCCTCAGAGGCTGAGCCGCAGTAGGAGAGCAGGCCATGATAAACGGATTGATAAACGTATACAAGGAACCGGGTTACACGTCCCACGACGTTGTGGCCCGGCTCCGCGGCATTTTAAAACAGAAAAAGATCGGGCACACGGGAACGCTGGACCCGGCCGCCCAGGGCGTGCTGCCGGTGTGCCTGGGGAGCGCCACAAAGCTCTGCGATATGCTGACGGACAGGACCAAGACCTACCGGGCCGTGCTGCTTTTGGGCCGGGATACGGACACCCAGGATACCACGGGCCTGACGCTCTCATCGGACGAGGCCGGGGCCATGGCGCTGGACGCAGAGCAGGTGCGGCAGGCGGTCATGGGCTTTCTGGGCGATTACGACCAGATTCCGCCCATGTACTCCGCCCTGAAGGTGGATGGCAAAAAGCTCTATGAGCTGGCCAGGGCCGGCAAGGAAGTGGAGCGCAGGGCGCGCCCGGTGAAAATCCACGCCATTGAGGTGGAATCCGTCACATTGCCCCGGGTGGTGATGTCGGTTACCTGCTCCAAGGGCACGTACATCCGCACGCTCTGCTACGATATCGGCAGGAAGCTGGGCTGCGGGGGCTGCATGGAGCAGCTGACCAGGACCAGGGTGGGAAGCTTTGAGCTGGCGGACAGCCTGAAGCTGGACGAGATCGAGTCCCTGGCCAGGGCGGGGGAGATCGAACCCTATATTCTGGGCGTGGAGGAGGTGCTGGCCGACTACCCGCCGGTCCACGCAAAGCCGGAGGCGGACAACCTGGCCCGCAACGGGAATCCGCTGTTTAGAAACCAGGTGCAGGAGAGCATCCGGCCGGAGGAGGGACACTGCTTCCGCCTGTACGACAGCGAAACGCATTTTATCGGAATATACGAGTACCGGTCGGACAAGCGCTGGTTTAAGCCCCAGAAGATGTTCCTGTCATAGCGTGCCTGCGCCGGGTCAGCCGGGCCCTGATACAGAATGAAGCTGAGGGAGATAAGGGATGAAGTATATTGCGGATACCACAGAATTTCATATCGATGTCCCCACTGTGGTGACCTTGGGTAAATTTGACGGAAGGCACAGGGGGCATCAGAAGCTGATGCGCAAGATGAAGGAGATCAAGGACAGATGCGGCTTTGAGACCGCGGTGTTCACCTTCAGCGTGACGCCGTCCGCCATGGTCACCGGCAGCTGCCAGACTGTGCTGACCACCAGCCTGGAGCGGCGCAACAATATGAAAAAGACGGGCATCGACTGGCTGGTGGAGTATCCGTTTACGGAGGAGACCCAGCACATGGCGCCGGAGGAATTTGTCCGGGAGGTCCTGGTGAAGCGCATGAACGCCAAAGCCATCGTGGTGGGCACGGACTGCGGCTTCGGTTACCGCCGCTCCGGCAATGCCGCCGTGCTGGCGGAGCTTTCCGGCAAGTACGGATACCAGCTCTATGTGATTGAGAAGGAAAAGGATGACCTGCGGGATATCAGCAGCACCTACATACGCGAGGAGCTGGACAAGGGGAATGTGGAGAAGGCCAATGAGCTTTTGGGCGAACCCTACGCCATCCACGGGACCGTGGTACACGGCCGCCACATGGGCGGCAGCGTGCTGGGCTTTCCCACCGCCAACCTGATCCCGCCGGAGATCAAACGCCTGCCCCGGTTCGGGGTTTACGTGTCCCGGGTGCTGGTGGATCACCGTTACTACCGCGGGGTGACCAACATTGGCAGAAAGCCCACCATTGACGGGGAGAACCCGGTGGGGGTGGAGACATTTATCTTTGACCTCGACCAGGATATCTACGGAAATGTGATCGAGGTGCAGCTGCTGTCCTTTATCCGCCCGGAACGGACCTTCGCTTCCCTGGGGGAACTGAGGGAACAGATCGGTAGGGACAAGGGAACGGCCGCGGCGTACTTTGAGCGCCACGGGGAGATCGGGGAAACAGGGGAGGCAAAAAGCCGGAGCTGACGATTCAGCTCCGGCTTTTTGCGCGGCGGTAAAGCGCGGTTTGCGCCTAAACGCCGGGGTATTTATTTGGAGACGTGGTAGGAGTCCAGGAGCTGGTTTTTCATGTGCCACAGCTCGTTGGAGAGGTCCACGTGCACGGTGTGGGGATTGATCAGACGCTTGGACTCGTCCCACAGGGTGTCCAGCTCTTTTTTGCAGTAGGCCTGGATATCCATAACCTTGGGGGAATGGTACACGCATTTTCCCTCCAGGAACACCGGGACCATCAGCTCCCGCAGGGTGTAGGAACCGGGCGCCAGCATGGTTTTCTTCCATGTCTCGATGGGGTCGAACAGCAGCAGGGAGTTGCTGGAGTCGTATTTCTCGCCCACCAGGCAGATCAGGTCGGCGATGATCTTGCCCGTGCTCTTGTCGTAGATGCGCTGGATGGTTTTGTTGCCGGGATTGGTGATTTTCTCCGCGTTCTCGGACAGCTTGATCTTGGGAATGAACTGGCCGCTGGCCTTGTCGTAGACGGCCGCCAGCTTGTACACGCCGCCGAAGGAGGGGCAGTCCTTGGAGGTGATCAGGTTGGTGCCAACGCCCCAGGAATTGATGGTCGCGCCCTGCATTTTCAGGCTGTTGATCAGCTCCTCGTCCAGGTCGTTGGAGGCGGAGATCACGGCGTCGTGGAAGCCGGCCTCGTCCAGCATTTTTTTCGCCTTCTTGGACAGATAGGCCAGGTCGCCGCTGTCCAAGCGGATCCCGTAGAAGGTCAGAGGGATGCCGGCCTCGCGCATCTCCTTGAACACCTTGATGGCGTTTGGCACGCCGGAGTTTAAGGTGTCGTAGGTGTCCACCAGCAGGATGCAGGCCGAGGGGTAAAGCTTGGCGTAGGTGCGGAAGGCGGTCAGCTCGTCCGGGAAGCTCATGATCCAGCTGTGGGCGTGGGTGCCCTTTACCGGCACGTCGAACATCTTGCCTGTGAGCACGTTGGAGGTGCCGATGCAGCCGGCGATCATGGCGGCTCTGGCGCCGTAGATTCCCGCGTCCGGTCCCTGGGCCCGGCGCAGGCCGAATTCCATGACGCCGTCACCCTTGGCCGCGTATACGATGCGCTCGGTTTTGGTGGCGATCAGGCTCTGGTGGTTGATAATGTTGAGCAAGGCGGTCTCCACCAG
This sequence comes from Enterocloster asparagiformis, assembly GCA_018380885.1. GTDB lineage: Bacteria > Bacillota > Clostridia > Lachnospirales > Lachnospiraceae > Enterocloster. The sequence continues at coordinate 91,764 of JAGZSY010000020.1, read as the reverse complement.
CTGGGCCTGCATGATGGGGGCGATGACCTTTACCAGGGGCTCCCTGGGGAATACGATGGTGCCCTCCGGAATCGCATAGATATCGCCGGTAAAGCGGAATTCATGGAGATAGTCAAGGAAATCTTCCTCAAATATACCCAGGCTGCGCAGGTATTCGATCTCGTCGTCGGCAAAGTGCAGGTTCTCAATGTATTCGATCACCTGTTCCAGTCCGGCGCAGATGGCGAAGCCGTTGCCGTGGGGATTGGTGCGGTAAAACATATCAAAGATCACGGTCTCGTTGGCGTCCTTCTCTTTAAAGTATCCCTGCATCATGGTCAGCTCGTACAGGTCTGTCAGTAGGGTTAAATTCCTTTGCTCCATGTTGTTTCCTCCTATAGCGCGGGCGGTTGCCCTTGGGCAGCGAGATTTTGGAGGTCCGCGCGGTTATTGTACAGTAGTATAGCATAAATTTTACAAAAGGCAAATGAATTGATAAAAAAATAACGAAAACAGGCCGGCAGACAGAGGAAATAAATGGGGTTTCGGGGGATTTACGTGGCGTGGGGGCGGAAAATGGTGTAGAATGGAGGAAAGAGAGGAGGCGGGCGGATGGAGAATATGCGACGGATATTGATCTGCCTGGGAGCGGCGGCGCTTCTCGCCGGCTGCGGCGGACAGGGAGCGCAGGCGGGCGGGAGCGCGGGAATTGCAGGCGGGAGTTCCGCGGCCGGCCCGGAAGCGGGGCTTTTGCCGGAGAACGGCGGACAGGCCGCCGCCGGGGAAGCTGCAGGGGACGGCGGCTCCGGGGCAGATGCGGGAAACGGCGGTTCTGTGGGAACTGCGGAGAGCGGCGGTTCCGGGGAAGTCACGGGTAACGGCGGCTCCGGGGGAGCCGCAGGCAACAACGGTTCCGGGACAGCCGCGGAGAACGTCGGTGACTACGGCGATCTCACCGCGGAGCTGGCCCGCCTGGAGGCCCTGCCGCTGTCCGGAGACTATGGCTTTGACGACTGGTCCGGCGATATGGAAACGGCCCTTTACAGAGCGATCCGGGCGGGGCTGAGCCAGGGCAGAGAGCTGGAGGAGATTCTGGCGGACAGGGACTCTGTGACCGCGCGCATGACGCCCTGGACGGACTGCGGGCAGCCTGGGGCCGGTGGCGGACTGGCGGCGGGCAGCTACAGGGCCGCGGTGCTGGAGCTTAAAAAGGCAGGGATCGGGACAGCCCGCCGGTTCGGCTGCCTGGAGTCCGGGGACGGGCAGGTATGGCGCTTAGATGTGCAGGGCGGGGACAATTTTTCCTTGTCCTGCGTTCCGGGGGAGGACGGGGAAGGGTGCGATCTCTATCTGCTGGCGGCCGGGCCGTCCGGGGACGGCACCAGGACGGAGCTTTGGCTCTGGAGCTTAGACGGGGCGGCCGACGGCCGGGTAGCGTGCAGTCAGGTGCTGGCGCAACGGCTGCCGGGAAAGCGGGATCAGGAGATGCAGGTCCGGCCCACGGAAAACGGCTTTGCGGTGACCGGCACGATGCTGGAGGGCAGCGCGGAGCGCGGCCTTAAGCTGGATGTAGAGCTGGGCGGCGGACAGATTCGCGTGAAGCGCAGCGCTGACCTCTGGGAGGCGCAGACGGAAGGGGCGTCGGATTATGGGCTGCTTTTGGGGCTTGCCGGGGACGAGGAGCTGCGGACCCTGTGGGTGACGGCTGATAACGGAAGCGTGACCTGCCGGGAGCTGCCCGATGTGATCCTGCGGTGGACAAAGGACGGCATGAAAACGGTCCGCTACCTTCACTACCGGGATCAGACGCGGACGGCAAAGGGCGGGGAAGCCTCCGCCGTATCCGGGGCGGGCGACGACTGGAAGCTGCTGGCCGCGGATTTGCCGGGAGATCAGGCTGCCGCCGCGCGCACGGAAGAAAAGGAGGCGGCTGCGGCGTATGTGGAAGAAAATTACGGGCGGTTCCAGGGACAGGGCAATGGGCTGCGGGTACGGGAGCGCCTGGAATTTGTGGGGGACACCTGTCTGAGCGCCACGGCTCTGGTGAGCTGTCCCGGCGGCGATTCCGGGGGCTGGAGCCAGGTCCATACCTTTTTGTCGCCGCTCGAGATCGCGCTGCAAAACGGCGCCCATCTGGCGCTTAAGGATTTGTCGGAAACCAGGACCAGCACGAGAAACGCCCTGGAGAGGGAATTGGAACACTATGAGAATGTGTACGAAAAAGCAGCAGGCCAGGTGACGGGCAGTATGGGGGCGGAGTGGGAAACCCTGCCGGAGGACGGCCCCTATCTCACCAGGAGGGACGGGGAGGCGGTGGCCGCGCTGCCCGTGGCGCGCCTGCGGGAGCGGCCGGACGGCGGTATGGACCAAACCTTTGAGGTACCGTTGGTCCTGGATGTAAAGCTCACGGACAGCTTAACAGGCTACGACAAGCTGTTCCGCAAATTCGACCGCATCCAATACTATATTCCCAGGGCCGAGGACGCGGTTTCAGCGCCTGGCGGCAGCCTGCTGGCCGTGCTGACCGGTAGCGAGGTGCAGCTGTTTGTGGAACCCGGGGAGCAGGAGGCGCTTCTGGAGCCGCAGCTCCTCATCCCCACGGCGGAGGGGGAGCGGATCGTGTCCGCAGTCTGGGTGAAAGCCGTGGATCGCGGGACCGTGGAGGCGGCCCTCGAGGCTGCGCCGGATTCATCACTGTATGTGGGAATTTTTGGAAATGATTCCGGTTCGGGCCACTGAGCTTTAGCCGGAAAAACTGAGAGAGGCGGTAACGACAATGATACTGTACAGACCCGTGGGCAAAAGGGAATTGGAGCTGATCGAGCAGAGCGGATACAGGGCTTTTCCGCCCCGTCTGCCGGAGCAGCCGATCTTTTATCCGGTTTTGAACCAGAGGTACGCGGAGGAGATCGCCGGCCGCTGGAACATACGGGATGCCAGATCCGGCTTCCAGGGCTTTGTGACCAGATTTGAGGTGGAGGACCGCTACATTGCCCAGTTTGAATCCCACATCGTGGGAGCTTCCTGGCACGAGGAATACTGGATACCGGCCCAGGAGCTGGAGGAATTTAACCGCCATATTTCCGGGCGGATTGAGGTGGTGAAAACCTTTGGAAGTGTAAATTGACACATCGGCCGGCGGAGGAAAAGGGCTATGGATTGGAGAAAAATGTTGGGACGCGGAGTAGGGCAAGGGGAGTTTGAACCTCTGTCCCCGGCTCACGCCGCATATTTGCGGGACCTGGTGCAGAGGGCCGGGAAAATTGACAAAAACCGCCAGGTGTTCGGCGCGGGCAGCCATCAGTACAGGCTCAACCCGGTGATTGCTCCGGAGGAGGTCCGCCGGTTTGAGGCGCAATATCGCGTAAACCTGCCACGGGAGTACGTGTTCTTTCTCACGGAGGTGGGAAACGGAGGGGCCGGGCCCTATTACGGCCTGTACCCCTTAGAAAAGCTGGCCATGTATACGGAGTGCCTGGGCAGGTACACGCAGGAGGAGGCAGAGAACCTTCCGGCCTTTATCGACCGGAAAATGACGGACCGTGACTGGGCGGCCGCCGTCGGGGAGGACGGGGACGACCAGGCGTACGAGGACATGATGAAGCAGGTGTGCTCCGGCCTGCTGGTGATCGGCACCCAGGGCTGCACCTACGACAATCTGCTGATGTGGAAGGGAAGCGAGAGGGGCAAGATCGTTTACATTGACTGGAACATGGAACCGGAGTACGGCCCATTTTTCACCGGGCTGACCTTTCTGGACTGGTACCAGCGCTATTTTGAGGAATTGATCGCGGGCAACAGCGTCACCTCCTACGGCTACCGCAGCCTGAAAACGGAGCGGGAGCTGGTGGAAAAATATCCGGCCGCCGCCACAGACCGGGAGCGCCGGGAAATCCTCACGGGGCTTTTCCGCTTTCCCAGGGTGGAACCGTCCACCGTGGATTTTCTCGCAGGGCTGCGGGAGCCTGGGATAGACGGGCTGCGGACGGAGCTGCTCTTTAAGTTTGACCTTTCCCGGGGCCTGGGCGTGTTTGAGGAGCTGCTGGGCGGGAGAAATCCCGACGGAGCTGTGTCCTGCGCCCGCCGGATGCCGGAGCAGTGCAAGGAACGGTATTACCGGGATATGCTCCGCCTGCTCTATGAGCCGGGGGTGAGGGATAAGAGCAGGGTGCTGTTTTTCCTCAGCGACTGCGGCTGCTGCGCGGCCAGGGATATCGCGGCCTTTGCGGCGGAATCGGAGAATGGGGAGGAGAGCCGCAAGATTGCAGTCTATGTGATGGGCCGCTGCGCCGACAAGACGGATTTTCTGCCCCTGTTCATCGAGCTCATACAGGGCCCCTCCTACTGGCTGGCCCATACCGCGCTCCAGGCTGTGGCTAAAACGCCCTGCAAAGAGCTGCTTAAGACCTATGAGTGGATGTGGGAGGCTTACCGTGATGACAAAATGATCCGCTCCAACCTGCGGGCCGCCTTCGAGGCCCAGGGCATCAAAAAACAGTGAGGGGGACGCAAAAATGAGCATGGAATTTGCGGTGACCGAATACCTGGATCTGGCGGTCCTGAAGCAGGAGCAGGGGCTGGGGGCTTGGACCATGGTGGACTGCTCCGTGGGGGCGGACGGCATGGTTTACCTGCTCTTTTCCAGCCATGTGCCGGAGCGGATCAACGGGATGTTTGTGGACACCTGGGCAAACGCGCGGTACCGGAGCATCGGCCTGGCGGTGGACTGGCAGGACGGGACGGTTCTGGGCTGGGAGGAGTATGAATTCGGGGTTCACGAGATGAATTACCATTTTATACAGCCTTTGGAGGAGGATATCCTGCTGCTGGGCGCCAGAGCCAGGCGCTACCGGGACGGCAGCACGGATATGAACGCTGTGATTGTGGACAAAAACGGCGGGACGCTTCGGAGGATGTGCCTGGGCGACGGCATCGAGTCCTGCGCGGTCACCAGGGACGGGCGCATCATCACCAGCTATTTTGACGAGGGCGTGTTCGGCAATTTTGGCTGGGACAGTCCTGTGGGCAGCTGCGGTTTGATTGTCTGGGACAGGATGGGGGAGGCGGTCTGGAAGAACAAGGCGTATTCCATCTGCGACTGCTATGCCATGAACCTGGACGACCAGGAACACCTCTGGTTTTATTATTACAACGAATTCAACCTGGTGCGGACGGATTTTCAGTCCGGGGACATGGTCTTTAAGACGCGGCATGACGGCATGACTGCGTTTCTGGTCACGGCCAGCGGCAGAGGACTTCTGACGGACGGAGGTTACGGGAACCACAGCCAGTTCCACTACTATGAGCTGAGGGGGCGGAGCCTGTCCTACAAGGCCGCGGCGGATATTGTGTACCAGGGGAAAAAGCTGCTGCTGAAACGATATCATTTCCGGGGCTCCAAGGCGGTGCTGCTGGACAACCGGGAGCGCCTGTTTTGCCGGGAGATTCTTTAAACCAGCGTTGTGCGGGCAGCGCACAGGAGGAAAAAGGATGAAAAATTTTGATCGGGAGTACCCGGAGTTCGCGCTCTGCGGCTTAAACTGCGGCCTGTGCCCCATGCGTTACATGGAGCAGCCATGTCCCGGCTGCGGCGGAGGGGAGGGGAATCAGTCCTGCGCCATCGCCCGCTGCAGCCTGAGCCACGGCGGGCTCCAGCACTGCTTTGAGTGCGGGGAATTTCCCTGCGCGCGCTACGACGGCCTCACCGGCTGCGACTCCTTTTTGTCCCACCGGAATATGCTGCGGGATCTGGAGCGGGTGAAAAACATGGGGATTGTGGCCTACCGGGAGGAGCTTGAGGAAAAGATAAAAATCTTAAAGGAGCTGCTGCAGGGCTACAACGATGGGCGGCGCAAGACGTTTTTCTGCACAGCGGTCAATCTGCTGGAGCTGGCGGACGTGCGGCTGGCCGTGGAACAGATAGAGGCCCGGGTGGAACCGGGCCAGACAATAAAGGAGAGGGCCGCGGCAGCGGTGGAGTGCTTTCAGCTCCTGGCCGACAGCAGGGACGTTTCGCTGAAGCTGCGAAGGAAGACGAAAAAGCCGTGACCGCCGGGCCGGGCGGCGGGGGAGGAGATCAGACATGGTGATTTTGGGAATTTTGTTGGTGGGATTGATCGCGCTGCGGTACTGGAGTATTATCTACTATTGCAGCCAGCTCAAAAAAGAGATCGTCCATGGGCGGACCGCCTATGATCGGACCGCCATTGCCCAGGTGGCGGAGGTGGAGGAGGAGCAGGTGGATCGCTCGACCACGCTTTACTGGCCGGTTTTCCGCTTTGAGGCGGAGGGCAGGACCTACCAGAAAAGCGGCGCTGTTTTCAGCGACAAGAAATGGACGTATCAGACGGGCTGGTACTATGAAATCCGCTACGATTCCCGCGATCCGGAGAAATTCATGGTGGCGGACGACGCGGAGGCGTATCAGATGGCGCAGCGGGTGGCCGGGAATCATATCCTGGCCATTGTGGTGGGCGGCGGCCTGGCCCTTTTGGTGGCGGCGCTGGGTTGACGGAGGGCGCAGCGGGTGGGCTGCTCTGTGGCGCGCCTTGTCACGGGCCGCAGAACTAAACGGAGCGTTGGTTGGCTTTTTCACCATTGTCTGCTAAACTTTCACTCAGGAGGTAAATGACCATGGATTGTGTAAAAATCGGGAAGCTGATCCGCACGCTTCGCAAGGAACAGGGGCTGACCCAGAGACAGCTGGCTGCCGGGATGAACATCAGCGAGCAGGCGGTTTCCAAGTGGGAGCGGGGATTGGGATTTCCGGATGTGTCCTTGCTTCCGGAATTATCGGAGATCCTGGGCGTCAATCCGGAGACCATGCTCTCCGGGCAGATGGACACCAACGATCTGGTAGGAGGAAATATGAAGAAACTGAAATTTTACGTCTGCCCCGTCTGCGGCAACCTGATCACCGCCACGGCTGAGGCGGCCGTGTCCTGCTGCGGCAAGAAGTTAAAACCGCTGGAGCTTAAGAAGGCGGAGCCTGAGGAAAAGCTGAACGTGGAGCTGATCGAACAGGATTATTTTATCACCACGGACCACCAGATGACCAAAGATCACTACATCACCTTTGTGGCGCTCCTGACCGGGGACGGTCTGATGATGCGCAAGCTGTATCCGGAGTGGAACGTGCAGGCGCGCATCCCGCGCTTCGGCCGCGGGATGCTGGTCTGGAACTGCAGCAGACACGGGCTGTTCTGGCAGGTGGTGTAAATGGAAGCGTAAAAACGTCACAGCAAAGAGATGAGGGCGCAGGACCGGCGCGGAGCCGGTTTTGCGCCCTCGCCGCATCCCCGGGGAACGAAAGCCGGAAGAAAGGATTTGTATGTATTTTCCTGAATTGGTTGATTTTGCCACCGTTATATGTTAAAATGAATAACGGTTCGTTATTTTATAAAAAGAATAACGAAAAAGTGAGATCAACGAAAAACGGAGGAGAAGCATGAGAAAAAATTTTAGGACAATGGGAACAGTGTTAGCGTTAGCGCTGGCTATGACCACCGGCTGCGCGGCCACAGGGGGAAACGCACAGACATCCGCCAAGACGGAACAGACAACGCAGGCGGCGCAGGGGACGACCGCGGCCGCGGAGAGCGGGGAGGAGAGCGAAGCTGAGGAGAAAATGGCGGAAAAGCCAAAGAAGGACATGGCGGGGCGCGACATCCAGGTGCCCGATCAGGTGAAAACGGTGTATTCCACCAGCCCGGTGGGGACCAATTTCATGTACACCTTTGACGATAAAATGGTGGCCGGCACCAACGTGGACCTCTCCGACGAGGAGAAGCGCTTTACCACGGAACATTACCAGAATCTTCCAAATCTCGGTGGCTGGTACGGCAAGGGCAATGAGGGAAATGTGGAGGAGATCATCAAGGCTGCCCCGGACCTGGTGCTGGCCTCGGGCGTGGACCAGTCCAGCATCGACACCGCAGACCAGCTCCAGGAAAAGCTTGGCATTCCCGTGGTGCTGATCGACACGGATTTTGACTACATGGCCGACGCCTACCGCTTTGTGGGCCAGATCACCGGCAATGTGGAGCGCGGCGAGGAGCTGGCCGCGTACACGGAGGAGACCATCAACAGGGCCAAGGAGATCACCGCCTCCATCCCGGAGGACAAGCGCGTGACCGTGTACTACGCGGAGGAAGCCCTGGGGCTGAACACGGATCCCTCCGGCTCGCCCCACTCCAGGCTGATCGACCTGTGCGGCGGTATCAATGTGGCGGATTGTGAGATTTCCCCCGGATACGGGCGGACCGAGGTCTCCATGGAGCAGGTGATCGCCTGGGATCCCCAGTATATCATCGCCTCCGTGGACAACGGCTACGATGGCTCCGGCAGCTACAACACGATCCTTAACGACTCCCAGTGGGCGGTGATCCGGGCGGTGAAGGACGGCCATGTGTACGAGACACCCAGCGTGCCTCAGAACTGGTTCGACCGTCCGCCCAGCGTGAACACCATTATCGGAATCAAGTGGGTGCAGAACCTGCTGTACCCGGAGTACACGGATTACGACATTAAGGAGGAGGCCAAGGAGTTCTATTCCCTGTTCTACCACTACGATTTAACCGACGAGGAGGCGGACAGCCTTCTGGCCCGCGGTCTGAGGGCAAAGTGATATGGAGCGGGATAAGCAGGAGCTCTTATCGCTTCCGTGGAGCGCGGTGCTGGAGCGTTACCCCTACGCGGGGGATTTCTTTGAGGCCAACGGGCTGAGTGAGCTGCGTTTTATATCCGGCTCTCTGGCCCTGGACTTGGCGGCCCTGGACGAGGAACAGCTGGACGACGTGGGTATATCCAGGGAGGAGCTGGCGGAGCATTTTTGGCTGTTCATCACACGGATGGAAAAGCTGAAGCGCAGGGACGCCTCCCTGGAAAGCCTGACGATCCTGGGCGGCCGCCGGAAGGACGGGGAGCCGGAGACGCTTGAGCTGACGATCAGCAGGGGGGATGTGCTGGCCATTGTGGGGCCCACCGGCTCCGGCAAGAGCAGGCTGCTGGCGGACATCGAGTGCCTGGCTCAGGGGGATACCCAGACCGGGCGCACCGTGCTGATCGACGGCAGGAGGCCCACGCCGCGGGAGCGCTTTTCCATTGAGAATAAGCTGATCGCCCAGCTCTCCCAGAATATGAACTTTGTCATGGACCTGCCGGTGATGGAATTTCTGAAAATGCACGGCGAGAGCCGTATGATCTCCGGCATAGAGGATGTGGCGCAGCGGATTTTCCAATGCGCCAACGAGCTGGCGGGGGAGCCGTTTTTGGCGCAGACCCCTCTGACCCAGCTCAGCGGGGGACAGTCCCGGGCGCTGATGATCGCGGACACGGCCATGCTCAGCGCCTCGCCGGTGGTGCTCATCGATGAGATCGAGAACGCGGGGGTGGACCGGAAAAAGGCGCTGGAGCTTTTGGTCCGGGAGGAAAAGATCGTGCTGATGTCCACCCACGACCCGCTGCTGGCCCTCATGGGCTCCAAACGCCTGGTCATTGAAAACGGCGGTGTAAAAAAGGTGATTGCGACCAGCGCGCGGGAGCGGGAGAACCTGGAGGGGCTGGAGCGGATCGACCGGAAAATGCAGAGGCTACGCAACCAGATTCGGCTGGGCGAGACCATCGAGTATTCCGTGTCCGGATATTTTGCAGGAGGAGAAGAGAGATGAAGATAACAGGCGCGACGCCGGTCAGCCGAATTTTGAGAGAATACCCGGAGAGCTTTGAGGTGTTTTTGAGCAATGGATTTACATACCCGGACAGCCGGGCCATGATCCGGGAGATGGGCGAGGACACCATGCTGAAAACCGTGCTGCAGGTGCGGGAAATGAACCTGGAGCTGTTTTTATATTACCTGGAAAACGCGATCCTGAAAGCGGAGCAGGAGCGCCGCTACGTCCTGGAGGATTTTAACCCCTGGGATCACCTGGATTTTTACGGAAATACCATCTGTCCGCTGAAGTTCACCTTCAAGGACGCCCTGGAGGAGCTGGAGCGGGAGCACGCGAGGAGGACCGGGATTCTGCGCAAGTGCTATGTGGAGGCCGGAAAAAATTCCAACGATACCTGCGACGAGCTCTGGTCCGACCCGGACCCGGAGCGTTTTCCTGCCGTACTGTTCTCCAAGGAGTTCAATCAGTACCTGGGCAGAGACTTCCGGGAGCGGATGGCGGACAAAGGGTATTTTACCGCGGACTTTTATGAGAATATCCGCATCAATCCCCAGTTTGTCCGGGCCGGCCTGATGGACCCTCTGGGCCAGTACGGAGTTTACGCCGTGATGGCCGACGTGCTGCTGATCGATCGGAAAAAGCTGGGCGATCTGCCGGTGCCGCGGACCAGAGAGGATCTGCTGGACCCGCGTTACAAGGACAAGATCATTCTTTTCGGCAAGGACCGCACGGAGATGTCCAACGCCACCTTCCTGTACATTCACAAGGAATTCGGCATGGACGGCATCCGCAGCCTGGCCCACAATGTAAAGCACGCGCTTCACGGCGCCCAGATGTCTAAGATGGCCGGTTCGGCCAACCCGGAGGGAGGCGCGATCCACCTGGTCTCCTGGTTTTTTGCCAAAACCTGCGTAAAGCCCGACGTGACTATCGCCTGGCCGGAGGACGGCTGCATGACGCTGCCCATGTATGTGCTGGCGCGCAGGGACCGGCTGGAGGACGTGCGCGATATTGTAGATTACATTGTGGGAGATGAGTTCGCCGCAGCCTGTTCCAAGGCCTACACGCCGGCGGCCAACGCCGCGGGCGGGGATATCCTGCCGCCCGGGGCCAGCCTGGCCTGGCTGGGCTGGGATTACATCCGCTCCCATGACATAGAAGCCATCGCCCAGTCCTGCAAGGACGTGTTTTTTGAGGAGTGGGAGCGCACGCACAGAGGGGAGCGGATGTTCTTATGAGACTGATAACCGTATCCGGGCCGCCCTCCTCGGGCAAGACCTCGGTGATCATCCGCGCGGTGGAGCAGATGGGAGGCGGGGAGGCTGTTATGGTGGTGAAGTTCGACTGTCTGTCCTCCACGGACCAGGAGCGGTACCGCCGGGCTGGCATCCGCGCTGTCACCGGCCTGTCCGGCAACCAGTGCCCCGACCATTTCTATATCAGCAATATCGAGGACTGCGCGGCAAGAGCCGGGGCCGCGGGCTTCGAGTATCTGATTGTGGAGAGCGCCGGGCTCTGCAACCGCTGCGCGCCCCACTTGAAGGACTGCCTGGCGGTCTGCGTGATCGACAACCTGTCCGGCGTGAACACGCCTCACAAGATCGGCCCCATGCTGCGCTACGCGGACGTGGTGGCGGTGACCAAGGGAGATATCGTGTCCCAGGCGGAGCGGGAGGTATTTTCCTTCAAGGTGAAGCAGGCCAATTCCCGGGCCAGGATCATGTTTGTCAACGGCATCACGGGCCAGGGGGCCTTTGACCTGGCGCGGGAGATGAGGCTGGGGCCGGAGCTGGGCGCAGGGCTGGCGGGCCGGCGTCTGCGCTTTACCATGCCGTCCGCCCTGTGCTCCTACTGTCTGGGGGAGACCAGGGTGGGAGAGGAGTACTTGAAGGGCAACTATAAAAAAATGAAATGGGACTGACATATGGAACAGATGAGAGACGGAATGGATGAGATGCTGGAGCTGGAGGGGCGGCGGGCGGGGATCAGGCTGCTGCTTTTGTTCCTGGTGCTGGCGGCGGGATTTATCGCGTCCCTGGCGGTGGGACGGTATTACATACCGGTGTCGGAGATACTCGCCGCCTTTTCGGGCGGCCAGGTGGCGGACAAGACCTCCCAGGTGCTGATGGTGGTGCGGCTGCCCAGGGTGCTGGCCGCCGTGCTGGTGGGCGGCGCCATGTCGGTGTCCGGGGCCGCGTACCAGGGGATGTTTAAAAACCCCCTGGTGTCGCCGGACATCCTGGGCTCCTCCGCCGGAGCCGGCTTCGGAGCCGCCCTGGCCATCCTGCTGTCTCTGGGGGTGGCGGGAATCAAGGGCGCGGCCTTTTTCTTCGGCCTGTTCGCGGTAATGGTCACCTGGCTGATCAGCCGCCGGTTCGGCAGCGGGGACGACAGCCTGTTTCTGCTGATCCTGGGGGGAATCATCGTGTCCAACCTGTTCCAATCCCTGATTTCCCTGGTGAAATACGCGGCCGACCCCACGGACAAGCTGCCCGCCATCACCTTCTGGCTCATGGGCAGCCTGTCCAAGGCCGTGATGAAGGACGTGATGGTGATGCTGGTGCCCTTCGCGCTGTGCACTGCGGTGCTGATATTCTGCGCCGGGCGCCTGAATATCCTGGCCCTGGGGGAGGAGGAGGCCAAGACCCTGGGAATCAACACCGGGATTTTGCAGGCGGTGGTGATCGCCTCGGCCACTGTGCTCACCGCCTTCTGCGTGTCCCTCTGCGGTATGATCGGCTGGGTGGGACTGGTGATTCCACATTTGGCCCGGATGCTGGTGGGGCCCAACTTTAAGGTGCTGCTGCCCGCCTCCCTGCTTTTGGGCAGCAGCTACCTGATGATTATGGACGACCTGTGCCGCAGCGTGTTCGCGGTGGAGATTCCCCTGGGAATTATCACCTCCCTGGCCGGGCTTCCATTTTTTCTCTATCTGCTGACCAAGCAAAATAAAGGGTGGTGACCGTGATGATTCAGACAAAAAATCTCTGCTGCGGCTATGGCAAAAAGCCTGTGCTGGAGAATGTCAACCTGACCATGGCGGCGGGGGAGCTGTGGTGCGTGCTGGGGGCCAACGGGGTGGGCAAGAGCACCCTGTTCAAGACGCTGCTGGGCCTTTTAAAGCCCATGGGCGGCGCCGTGCTTGTGGACGACAGGCCGGTGGAGCAGTGGAGCCGGCCTGAATTGGCCCGCCTGGTATCCTACGTGCCCCAGGGCCACACGCCGCCGTTCCCGTTTAAGGTGTGGGAGGTGGCGGCCATGGGGCGCAATCCGTACCAGACAGGCATGGGCCGCCTGTCCCGCGAGGACCGGCGCATCGTGGCGGATGCCCTGGACCTTCTGAACATCGGCAGGCTGGCCGGGGAGATTTACACCAAAATCAGCGGGGGCGAGCGGCAACTGACCCTGCTGGCCAGGGCCATTGCCCAGCAGACGCCGGTGATGTTCCTGGACGAGCCGGTGTCGAATCTGGATTTCGGCAACCATGCCAGGGTGTTAAAGCATGTGCGCGGCCTGGCGGCCATGGGCAAGACAGTGGTCATGACCACCCACTGCCCGGATCACGCCTTTTTCCCGGAGAGCCGGGTGGTGCTGCTGGATAAGGGCGGCGTGATCTGCACGGGCAGGGGGACGGAGGTGGTGACGGAGGAACGGATCAGCCGGATATACGGGGTGGACAGCAGGATCGTTTTGTTTAACCGCGGGGACGGGGAGACGGAGCGGGTCTGTGTGGCGGATTGTTGAGGAAAATGGACCGGGCCGCCGGAATCGGAGGGAGCGGACCAAAATGAGAGAGAGGTATAAATGCGATGAAGGGAAAACAGATGGCGGGGTTTCCGCCCAGGGATCAGGCGCTGCGGGATTTTTACCAGGCGTGGACGACGGAGGAGCTGGTGGAGCTGGTGCCGCTTGCGGAGGCAGCGGGGAGGATTTGCGCCGCCCGGCTGTGTTCGCGGCAGGAGCTTCCGCCTTACCGGGTCGCCGCCTGCGACGGAATCGCGGTGAGCGCCTCCTCCTTTGAGGGAGGATTTCCGGACACCCGGGGCTGGCGGCCGGGCAGGGAATACCAGCGGGCCGACACGGGGGACGATTTTGCAGACTGCTACGATCTGGTGATCCCCATTGAGGAGGTGCGGTTTTGTCCGGACGGCTCCCTGGAGCTGAGCCGCGATATTCCGGCGAAACTCGGCTGGAACGTGCGCCCGGCCGGGGATATGCTGAAGCGGGGGGAATTGCTCCTGGAGGAAGGCCTGCCGATCAGGCCCGCAGATTTGGCCTCCCTGGCTATGGGCGGAATCGCCATGGTGCCGGTGCGCAGGCGGCCGGTGGCAGCCTTTATCCCCACCGGGAACGAGCTGGTCCCCGCCGGGATACGGCCCGGGCGGGGGCAGAACGTGGACACCAACAGCGTGATGGCCGGGCAGATGCTGGCGGAGTTCGGGGCCGAGCCATTGATCTTTCCCATTGTGCCGGACGAGCCGGAGGCGCTGCGGGAGGCTCTGAGCGCGGCCCTGGACGCCGCCGACCTGGTGATCATCAACGGCGGTTCAGCCCTGGGGGATGAGGACTTTAATTTCCGCCTGCTGGGCCAGGGCGGAAAGCTGATTCACCATTACATAGCAGCGGCCCCCGGCCGCCCGATGGCGCTGGCGGTGATGGAGGGAAAGCCGGTGATCAACCTGCCTGGCCCCACCATGGCGGCGTTTTTCGGCCTGGACTGGTGCGTACGGGCGGTGGTGAGCCGTATGCTGCGCCTGCCGGTCCCCAGGCGGCAGCGCGTGTACTGTCTGCTGGAAAACGGGCTGCGCGCCAATCCCCACATGGCGATTCTCTGCCCCATGCGGGTGACCAAAACGCCGCGGGGAGATTACCGGGCCCATTACCTGTCCTTCTTTGAACTCAGCACGCCCTTCTGCCTGGCGGCAAACGGCATGTATATCTCCGAGATCGGGGAATCGATGCTGGAGCCGGGGCAGAGGATTTCGGTGGAGCTTTTGCGGGGAGAGGAGTACGCGGAGACGGAAGGAGAGAACGAGGGTGGAGAAAATTGATTTTACAAACCCGGATTACGAGTTTGACGATATTGCGGAGCAGGTGTTCTATCCGATTTATGATGTGATCGCCGGGGATTTGCTGGAGGAGACGGGAATCGTCTCGGGACGTATGCTGGACGTGGGCTGCGGGGGCGGCCATCTGGGCTTTGCGGTCATGGGCAAATCCGCCCTGGACGGCGATTTTGTGGACATCAACCCCACGGCCGTGAAGCTGGCCGGGGAGCGGGCAAAGCGGCTGGGGCTGGCGGGGCGCAGCAGGTTTTACCAGGCGGACGTGGCGGCCCTGCCCTTCGGGGACCAGGCCTTTGATCTGGTGGTCAGCCGCGGGTCCATGTTTTTCTGGGAGGACCAGGAGCGGGCGTTCTCGGAGATTCTGCGGGTGTTAAAGCCGGGGGGAAAGACCTATATCGGAGGCGGGCTGGGCAGGCCCTGGCAGCGCAAGGCCATCATGGAGCGGATGGACGAGCTGGGCTTAGTCTGTATGGGCAGGCAGAAGGGCGTCTCAAAGGCGCTCACGGATCAGGGCTATAGGGAGCTGGCCGGACGGATGGGGCGCTCGCTGACCATTGTGAACGACGAAGGGCGGGGGCACTGGCTGGTATTCGGCGGGTAAAATTTGCGCGAAAAAGGGGAGACAGCGGCGGCCAAACGATCGCCGCTGTCTCCCCTTTTTCCGCGCAACAGGCAGCCGGGGCGTGTCACTCCGGCTTGGAGCGGTAGTGCTTTTTGCGCCGCGCTTTGTTGTACTCCTCCAGCACGTGGAAGCAGACGCCGATCTCCTCGTCGGAACAGGTGCTTTTGAGCAGGTCGATGGTCTGGGCAAAAACCACGGAGTCGTAATTTGTATGAGTCTCATTGAGCGTCAGGCCCTTGGGCGTGGCGTAGTATAATTGCTTTTTGTCGCTGTCGGGGGCCGGTTCTTTGCGGATCAGCTCTTTCTCCTCCAGCTTTTTCATCATCTGGGAGATGGCGGCCTTGGTCTTGTCCCATTCCCTGGAGAGGTCCGTGACGGTCTTGCCCGGATGGTCGATGATGTACCTCAGCATGTGGACCTCCACGGCGGTATATTTGTCGCCGGTCCCGTAGTCGATGGGGATGTTGGAGGACATATACAGGGATGAGGTCTGGTGCAGAATATTGGCCATGTCCGCGATGGTGTAGTGATGATTTGCCATAATTTGTATTTCCATTCTGTCATGTGTTTTGTTAAGCCGCTTTACATGTTCTACTATATCAGATTATTTCCATAAAATCTACGCACAAATTGAAATCCGTGAACAAATTAAAAAGTTCACAAAACCCCTGTTTGATTTTGCAAAAAAGATGGTAAATCTTGTTGACATTTGTCACTAAACGAGTTAAGATACTTAACATGAAGTTAAGCAGCTTAATATCATGGTAAGAACATTAACAAAAAAGAGCGCAGAAATAAAGCGAGCGATTTCTGCAGGCAGGAGGGTAAAATGAGTGCTCAGAGACAAGAGAGCAAATTGATCCGCAATCTGGGGTTTTGGGATCTGATGGCCATTGCGATCGGACAGATCATCGGCGCGGGAATCATGTCGTCCACAGGTGTGGCCATCGGCATGACCGGGACAGGCGTGGTTCTCGCATTCCTGGTATCTCCATTTTTAACAATTATCAGTATTTTTCCGGTGGCAATCCTGAGTTCGGCGGCGCCGACCACCGGCGGGCCGTACCGGTATTGCAGCCGGCTGATGGGCAAGGGCGCAGGTATGGTTTATCTGCTGCTGCACGCCACATCCTTTGGCGTGGCCATCTCCCAGTACGCGCTGAGCTTTGGCGCCTACTTTGCAAGTATTGTGCCGGGAGTGGACCAGCATGTGGTTGCCATGGTCATCCTGACCCTGTTCTTTGGGATGAACCTGGTGGGAACCAAGTCGGCCGCGCTGCTCAACAAGGTGATGAGCATTGCGCTGTTTGGCGGGCTGTTCCTGTTCATTGCCTTCGGCCTTCCGAAGGTCGATATGAGCTACATTGTGAAGCGCGAAAATCTGTTTTTAAACGGCCCCATGGCCTTTGTCAGTACGCTGGCGCTGCTCAGCTCAGCCACGGCGGGCGCGCAGTTTATCGCGGAGCTGGGCGGTGAGGCCAAGGACGCAGGGCGCACCATCCCCAAGGTCATGGTGGTTTCCACCTTTGGCGTGGGCGTGTTCTATGTGCTGATCGCGCTGGTGGCGGCGGGTATTCTGCCCATCGACCAGGTGGCGAACCAGCCGCTGACGCTGGTGGCGGGTCAGACCATGCCGGGGGTGGCGTTCTACCTGTTCGTCATCGGCGCTGCGCTGGGCGCTACGGCCACCACGCTGAATGCAACCCTTTCCTGGATCACCAAGCCCCTGCTGGTGGCGTGCGACGACGGCCTGCTTCCCAAGAGCTTTGGCACGGTGAGCAGGCACGGCGTTCCCTACAAGCTGCTGACCCTGTTCTATCTGGTGGGCATGATCCCGCTGGCGCTGAAATTTGACATTTCCTTTATCACCAAATTTACCACCGCCAACTCTCTGCTGACCAAGCTGATGGTCTGCGCGGCCCTGTTCGTGCTGACTGCCAAGGGCGGCGACATCCTCAAGCGCTCCGCACTGAAGATTTCAGCGGGAGCGGCAAAATTGCTGGCCGTGGTAGGCATCATCGTGCTGTGCGTGCTGTCCTACTCCCTGTTTATGAATCTGTCCCTGACGGTGATCGGATTTTTGGCGGTGCTGGTGCTGGCGGTTATCGTCTACGTGGCGGTGTTCGCCAAGAATGTGAAGATTGAAAACGACCTGATCGTGGATTACACCACGGACGACGGAAAGTAAGGAGGTGAGCACATGAACAGTTTTAAAATTGTGGGAAGCCATCTGTGCCCCAACACGCTCTATGCGATCACGAAATGCAAGGAGGCGGGGCTGGTTTTTTCCTTTCAGGATTTGTCCGCAAGCCTGGGTGACTTGAAAAGCTTCCTGGCGCTTCACGAGCACGACGCGGTCTACGCCTCGTTCCGGGAAATGTCCGGCAGGGAGGACTACCCCACAGAGGGGAAAATCGGGCTTCCGTGTTTTGTGTTTGCGGACGGCCACAGGACGCTGGATTTAAAAGAAGCCATGGAAAAAGCGGCAAATGAATAGAATATCAGGAGGATCAGAGGATGAGATACGATTTTGAGACCGTACATAAACGGTACAACACAGGTTCTAAAAAATGGGACGAGCTGGCGGCAAACGGCGTGAAGGAGGAGGAGAACATCATTCCGTTTTCCGTCGCGGACATGGAGTTTGTGACCGCGCCTGAGATTGTGGAGGCTCTGAAATACGAGCTGGACCACTCCATCATGGGGTACGCCAACCCCACGGCGGAGTACCAGGAAACCGCGTGCAGGTGGATGAAGAATAGGCACGGCTGGGAGGCGAAGCCGGAGTGGATGCTGCCGGCCCATGGAATTGTGGACGCGTTTTTCGACGCGGTGAAGATTTACACCGGGGAGGGCGACGGGGTCATGCTGATGACGCCGGTCTACTATCCCATGTACCACGCGGTCCTGGACAACAACCGCGTTCTGGTGGACTGCCCGCTGGTGCCCCAGGGGGACAGCTATGGGATCGACTTTGACGATTTTGAGAAGAAGGCGGCGGACGAGAATACCAAAATGCTGATTCTCTGCAGCCCCCACAACCCGTGCGGACGCGTGTGGACCAGGGAGGAGCTGGTAAAGATCGGGGAAATCTGCCTGAGGCACCATGTGCTGGTGATCTCCGACGAGATCCATTTTGACCTGATTATGCCGGGATATGAGCATATTGTGTTCGCATCCATCTCCGAGGAGTTCGCCCACAACTGTATCGTCTGCACTGCGCCCAGCAAGACCTTTAACCTGGCGGGGCTTCAGACCTCCAACATTTTTATACCCAACCCGGAGCTGAGAGAGAAGTTCTGGGCGGCGCTTAAGCGGACCAACCCCAATCCCAAGTGCAATATTCTGGGCTACCGCGCCTGCCAGGCGGCGTACGCCGGGTGTGAGGAGTGGCTGGACGAGGCCATTCAGGTCATCGACACCAACAGGCAGCTGGTGGTTGACTTCATGGCGAAGGAGTTTCCGCAGATTCAGGTAAAGAGGATGGAGGCGACGTACCTGCTGTGGATGGACTGGAGAGGGCTGGGGCTCACCAGCGAAGAGCTGGAGCGCATCAACCATGAGGAGGCGAGGCTGTTTTTCGACGAAGGCTATGTGTTCGGGGAACAGGGCGGCGGCTTTGAGCGCTGGAACCTGGCCTGCCCCACAAAATATGTGGAGGCCGCGCTGGCGCGCATGAGGGACGCGTACCGGAAGTATGTGAAATAGGCCCGGCTGTCGTCAGGCCGGATTTCCTAGACCACAGGTCCTTTGCCGGGGACGTTGCGCTTTTTCGGTGGGGCAGCCTGCATACGCGCACCTCAATTTTATTCTCTCTCGATCTGCGCCGGCTTGTAATCCCTGTTTAATGGCACCGGTCCTGATACTCCGACGGCGACATGCCCGTGAGCTTTTTAAAGGTGCTCCCGAAATACGCCACGTCCCGGTAGCCCACCATCTCCGCCACCTCGTAGACCTTGTACCGGCAGTCCTCCAGCAGCTTCATGGCCGTGTGGATGCGGTACTGGGTCAGGTAGTTGACGATGGTGTAGCTGGTTTCCTTCTTGAATACGTGGCTTAAATGGCTCTCGCTGACGCCCAGGGACCGGGCGATGGGGGTGATGCTGATATCGCTGTCGCTGTAGTGCTCCGCGATGTAATTCATGGCCTCGAGCACGTACTTGCTCTTGTCCCCCTTGGCCAGGGTGGGCATCTCCCGGGGCGTGAGGGAGGTCTGCATCTGCTCGCGCTCCCGGACGCGGTCGATGGCCGTGATCAGGTCCTGGTCACGGAAGGGCTTGAGCAGATAATCCGCGGCCCCGAACTGGAGGGCGCTGCGGGCGTAGGAAAAGTCGCTGTACGCGGTCAAAAGGATGACGTGGGCGCGGCAGCCCCGGCGGCGCAGCTCGTTCATCATCTCGATGCCGTCCATGCGGGGCATCCGGATATCGGTGATGATCAGGTTCGGGCCGTACCGCTCCACAGCGGCTATGCCCTCCTCGCCGTTGGCGGCCTCGCCCACCACCACGCAGTCCATGGAAGCCCAGTCCACGCCCAGGACAATGCCCCTGCGGACCACGGATTCATCGTCTACTATTAGAACCTTAAGCATTGTCTGCCTCCTTTCTCTGAATTGGCAGAAGCAGCCGGATAATGCTGCCCTCGCCCGGTGTGGATTCGGCGGATATGCCGTATTTTTTCCCAAAATGCAGCCGGATGATGCTGCTCACGTTGAACAGGCCCAGATGCTCGCCGGGGATTTTCTGGTCGCCGCTGTTGAGCCGGCTTAAAACCTCGGGCGGGATGCCGCAGCCGTTATCCTGGACGGAGAGAAGGAGATCGCCCTCCCGCTCCCTGGCCTGGAGCTTGATGTAGCCGTCGTCCCGGTCCGCCACCCCGTGGATGATGGCGTTCTCCACCAGTGGCTGCAGCACCAGCTTGGGCACAAGGCAGCTTTGCAGCCGGTCGGGCACGTCGATTTCACAGGTAAAGCGGTCCTCAAACCGCAGGGACTGGATATCGATGTAGCGGTCGATCAGCTCCAGCTCCTCCTCCAGGGTGATAAACTCGCTGCCGGAAATTCCGGCCCTGAGGATGATGGCCAGATCGGTGGCCAGGGAGGCCACCTGGGGCACCTGGTGGGTGACGCCCAGCCATTTCATGGAATCCAGCGTGTTGTAGAGAAAATGGGGGTTTAACTGGGCTTGCATCATCCGCAGCTGGGTTTCGTTTAACTCCTTCTGCCGCTTGACCGAGCGGACCAGGTTCTGGCGGTATTCCTCGGTCATGCGGTTGAAGCTCTCCGTCAGCCGCCCCAGCTCGTCCTCCCGGTCGGTTTCCATGTGGATATCCAGATTTCCCTTCTTGACCTCGCCCATGGCCTGGTCCAGCTGGTGGACCGGGCGGGCCAGGTGGCGGCTGAGCAGCCAGGCGCACCAGAGGCAGAGCAGCAGGCACAGAAAGCCCATCATGGCGCTGACCGCGTAAAAGGTCCCCATGACCTGGGAGGTGAAGGTTTTGGGCTGCTGCAGGATCAGGGAGAGGCCGGTGGCCTGGTTGCGGGCGATGTAAAAATAGTATTCCCCGTCGATCCCGGTCAGCGTTTTCCCGGCGAGCAGCTGGTTTCGCAGGACTGCGGTGGAGCGCTCCGCCTGGGCCGGCTGGGTGTGATAGATGGTCTGCCAGGTGGGGTCCAGCACGATGACCACGTGGGTGGCGCTGTAGAGCCCGTCGAAGAGCTGTTCAAAGTCCTCGCTGGTCATGGAGATCACCACATAGCCCAATATCAGCCCGTCATAGCCCCGGACGGCCCGGGCGGCCGTCATGGCCGTCTGGCCGCTCCCGGCGCAAAACGCCAGCCCGTCTGTCTGGGACGCGGCGTAGAGGGCGCCCCAGTGCGGGTTTAACTCCTCCTCAGGCAGCGGGCTGACCGTGCTGTAGAGACAGGTGCCCTCCGGGCTGAAAATGTCGAAGCGGGCGTGCTCCCGCAGGCGGTCCGTCTCCCGCAGCAGCAGCTGGTAGACCACCCGGGAGCTGGAGGTGTTGTTGCGCAGGGCGTTGCGGATGACCGTGCTGTTGCAGAACTTTTCCGTTGCCTGGCGGTAGGCGGCGCAGGTGTCCTGCAGCGCCTGGTCCAGGCCGTCTAACTGGGCCTGGGCCTGCCTGGCCAGACCGCTCTCGCTTCTGGTCCTCTGAATCTGCATCATGAGCACGTCGCAGAACAGAAGGGGCAGAAGCGTCACCAAAAGCACGGTGATAAAAATCCTGTTTTTGAAGGAACGGCGAATCCAGGCTTTCATGGCGACACCTCCCTTGCCAGGCCGTGCCACAGGGCCAGGATGTCCTCCTGGCTGTCCGCGGCCCAGTCGATGTCATAGGGAAAGGTCAGAAATTCGCCGGTGATCTCCCCGGGCTGCGGCACGTCCTTTCTCACGGCCCTGAGATTGCAGGAGCGGGAGAGATAGGTCTGGACGTCCTCCCCCAGCGTGAAATCCACAAAACGGCGGGCGTTCTCCTCGTGACGGCAGCCGGCGATGATGGCCAGGCCGTCCGGGATCGCGCTGGTTCCCTCCTCCGGGTAAACCATGGCGATGTCGTACCCCTTTTTCATGCTGCGCAGCGCGTTCTCCTCCAATGTCACGCCGATGTAACAGCTGCCGTCCGCCACCTCGCTTACCACGGAGCTGGAATCCGGCACGAGGCGGCCGTCCAGATTGTCAAAAAATGTCCGGAGAAGCTCCTCCTTGTGGCCGGGGAGAATCTGCAGCAGGGTGGCCAGCGCCGTGTAGCTGGAGCCGGAGGTCTCCGGGTTGGCAAAGGCGATTTTTCCCTTCCAGGCAGGGTTTAGCAGGCTGGCCCATCCGGTGGGAGGGTTGGTCCGAACCAGCTTAGGGTTGTAGATCAGCACGGTGGGAGGGATGGAAAATGGAGTCCAAAGCCCGTCCTTCTGGACGTATTCCGCGGGAAGGTTTTTGGACTCCGCGCTTATGTAGGGGGAGAAGCGGTCGCTGAAGGAGTCCAGGGTCTCCACGCCTCCGCCGAAAATCACGTCGCAGCGCGGATTTTCCGACTCCGCGGCGATCCGCTCCAGAAGCTCGACGGAGCCGCCGGTTTCCACCTGGACCCAGATGCCGGTCCGCTCCTCAAATTCTCTGATGATGGGCGCGTAGGTGTCCTCCAGGTGGGAGGTGTAGATGATCAGCCGGTCCTCCTCGGCCGGGGCCAGGGCGGAGTAGTCCGCCTGCTCCCTGCGGATGCGGCCGGACAGGAGCAGACAGCCGGCAAAGACGGGCAGAATGAAAAAAAAGAACCGCCGTATATATTTTCTGTTAGGTTTCATCTCAAATCCCCCTGCTGGTACGTCTCATTTGAATGTAACCATTTTATCATATATGAGGCGGTTTTGCCACAATAAGAGGCCGCGAATCCACATAATAAGAGAAATGTATTTGTATATTATTTCATGATGTTAATGTGATGCCCGCAGAATCATGTGAATATTGCATTAAAAATATGGTATAATAGCAGGAAAAATATAAAAAACAGCAGAATTACAGGCATTATAGCAGTTTTGTCCGGTTCCGGCCGGCGAGGGGAACCGATATAATAATGGATATAAGATACTTGGAAACAAAATCTTAAAAAAGGAGAGGTAATATGAAAAAGACATTAGCTGTACTGCTTTCCCTGTCAATGGTTGCTGCCGTTGCCGGCTGCGGAAAGAAAGAAGAGGCGGCACCCCCCGCGTCCGAGGCGCAGAAAACCGAGACGTCGGCTGCCGCTCAGGGAGAGGCAAAAGAGGAGCCCGAGGCGGAAGATAAGGATTATTCCGATTACACGATCCGCATCTATTCCAACTCCAACTCCACCGAGCGCACCACCTGGCTGATCAACGAGGCCAAGGATGCCGGTTTTTCCATTTCCATCGACGACAACAGCGTAATTTCCGGCGATACGGCCGCGATCCAGGCCGCCAACGAGAACAAGGACGGCGACATCCTGTTCGGCCTTAACGAGACCCGCTGGAGCCAGCTGGTAAACGGCAAATACGAGAACCTGTCCGTGATCGACTGGACGCCGTCCTGGTGCGGTGAGGTGGGCGAATACGCGTATCCGGGCAAGGCCTACGGACTGGTCATCCAGAACGTCCTGATGCTCTACAGAAACGACGAGCTGGGAACCAACGGCAAGGAGCTTCACTTCGCGCACTGGTCTGATCTGGTTGACTGCGGATATACCTGGTACCGCCAGAACAAGGTCGGCGGAACCACAAACGCCAACATTAACTCCGCGCTGCTTTACTCCTACATCGATCCGTCCTCACCGGCGGGCGGCGTTTCCATCGACGGCTGGAAGATGCTGTGGAAATACTGCGAAGAGGGCAAGAGCGGCGGCGACGATTACAAATACGGCTTCGACCCCTTTGAATAAGGGCGAGGTTCAGGTTTCCACATTCTATTCCTCCTCCCTGTACGGCAAGATCGATGCCGCGGCGGAGAGCTCCGACAAGCCGCTTCTGGGCACCATGAAGCCGGAGAACTGGGCGCTGGTGGACATTGACGACGGCACCTACTACATCGCCGAGTACATTGGTATTCTGGATAAAGCAGGCCGCACCGAGGAGCAGACCGAGGCTGTCAAGGCGTTCGCAGAGTGGTTCGGCTCAGCCGACGTTCAGGCCGCATGGGGCGAGGAGTTTGACTCTTATCCCTGCAACCAGTCCGCGGCAGCGATCCTGTACCCGGACGGCATCCCGGAAATCTACACGCTGAAGAACTTCGCGCTGTCCAAGGTAGAGGGAACGGATATGACCTACGCCGAGTACGTTGCAGAGCACTCCGGCGAGTGGACCAATATCATGACAAACCTGGGCTTCTACTGGTCAGACCCCAGCGGAGCGGCGGCGGAACCCAACTGGGATAGCCTTGACTGGTCTACCCTGGCTCAGGCTTCTGCGAGCTAAATACAGAAAAACGTTACCAGATGACGAACGAGATGGCGAGCCGGGATTCCGGTTCGCTATCCTTCTATAAAAGTGAAAAGGAGTTGCCATTTATGATCAGGCTCAATGATATCGTTGTCAAGTTTGGGGATTTCACAGCCCTGCACAATATTAACGTACATGTGAAAGAGGGGGAATTTTTCACATTCCTCGGGCCTTCCGGCTGCGGAAAGACCACGACGCTGAGAACTCTGACCGGATTCATCGAGCCGGTGCAGGGAACCGTGCTGGCCAAGGGCGAGGACATTACCCATGTGCCCATCGAGGAGCGCAACATCGGCATTGTGTTCCAGAGCTACGCCCTGTTCCCCACCATGACCGTGTATGACAATATCGCCTTTGGGCTGAAGGTGAAAAAGCTGAAAAAGCCGGAGATCGACAAGAAGGTGAGGAATATTGCCAAAAAAGTGGATCTGTCCGACGAGCAGCTGATGAAGGCCGTCTCCCAGCTCTCCGGCGGCCAGCAGCAGCGGGTGGCCATCGCCAGAGCTTTGGTCACGGACCCGGCCATCATCTGCATGGATGAGCCCCTCAGCAACCTGGATGCCAAGCTGAGAGTCCAGCTGCGCAACGAGCTGAAGAAGATGCAGAAGGAATTCGGAATCACCACTATTTATGTGACCCACGACCAGGAGGAGGCGCTGACCCTTTCCGACCGGATCGCCGTGTTCAACAAGGGCTGTATCGAGCAGACGGGCACGCCCAACGAGATTTATAACCACTCGGCCACGGAATTTGTCTGCAACTTTATCGGGGACATCAACCGCCTGTCCGACGAGGTGGTGGACGAGATGATTGCCCGCGGGGCCGCGATCAGCCGCAAGGACCACAACTACATACGGCTGGAGCGGATTCACGTGAACGTGCCTCCCAAGGAAGGCGACATGACCTTCGAGGGAGTGGTGGAGCAGATGGAATACTACGGTCTGTACATCAAATATTACATCAATCTTGGCTCCGAGGTGATCAAGGTGATTGAGAAAAACGACGGAGTGAATATTTACGAGGCGGGGGAGACCGTGACCGCGGTCATGAATCCCAGGGATGTCATGGCATATCCCGCGGATGAGAAGGAATAGGGGGTGCAGCCATGAAGAAAAAAGGTTCCAGACGATTTGGGCCGGAGACGATTTTCCGCCTGGTGGGCTTCGCGTTTTTCGCCTATCTGTTCTTCGGCTTCATGCTGCTGCCCTGCTTGAATACACTGACCAGTATTTTTACCACCAAAAACGCCGCCGGCGAGGTGGACCCCTGGGCTGTGGTCCGGTTTTTCTTTGCCGGGAACATGAGCAAATATGTGTGGAATTCGCTGAAGCTGGCCGTGCTGCTGGTGATCACGGTCAACGTGGTGGGCGTTTCCATCGTGCTTTTGACCGAGTATTTCGACATCAAGGGCGCCCGCATCCTGCGGCTCGGCTACATGACGACCCTGATCTACAGCGGCGTGGCGCTGGTGACCGGCTACCTGTTCCTGTATGACCGGAACGGAATCATCACCACCATGCTGGTCAACGCGTTTCCGGGCATCAACCCCAACTGGTTTTCCGGGTTCAACGCGGTGTTGTTCACTATGACCTTTGCCTGTACCAGCAACCACGTGCTGTTTTTGAGAAACGCCATCCGCGGCATCGACTACAACACGGTGGAGGCGGCCAGAAATATGGGAGCCAAGCCCTTTGTGGTGCTGCGCAAGGTGGTTTTCCCCACCCTGATCCCCACCATGTTCTCCCTGACGGTCATGACCTTTATCACGGGCCTGTGCGCAATGTCCGCGCCCACCCTTTTGGGCTATGACTCCATCAACCCGGAGATCGTCCGTTTGGCCGGCTCCTCCGTGGCCGACGAGGCGTTTCCCCAGGCCCGGGCGGCGCTGCTCTCCATCATTCTGGCCATGTTCACTATCGTGCTGCTGACCATCCTGTCGGCCTACGAGCGGAAGGGGCATTACCTGTCCGTGTCCAAGACCAAGGCCAAGCTGCAGAAGCAGAAGATCACCAGCCCGATGGGCAACGTGCTTGCGCACATCTACGCCTATGTGCTGTTCATCATCTACATGACGCCTGTGGTCATGATCGTGGTGTTCGCGTTCCAGACCTACGGGGCGATCAGGATGAAACGGCTGGATCTGTCCAACTGGACGCTGATCAACTTCTTCGGCACCCAGGACTACGAGTATCTCACCTCCCGGGGCACCTACAAGGTGAGGAAGGGGTCCATCTCAGGCCTTTTCTCCAACGAGGCGACTTTGGGCGGAATCAAGCTCAGCTTCATTATGTCTGCCCTGGCTGCCCTTCTGGCCTGCCTGATCGTGGTTTTGGCCTGCAACTACATTTTCAAAAACCGGAATAAAAAGAGGGGAATGATCGTGGAGTACTGCCTGCTGTTCCCGTGGCTGCTGCCTACGATCCTGATCTGCTATTCCTACCGGACGTTCTTCAACAGCGACGCGGTCTGGTATGTGGGCAATATGAACCTGTACTACGAGGACAGGGTCAGGCTTCTGATCATTCTGGCTTACACGGTGGTGAAGCTGCCGTTTTCCATCCGCATGATCAAAGCTGCCTTTTACGCCATCGACGAGGAGCTGGAGGACGCGGCCAGGAACCTGGGGGCCCGCAGCGCCTGGACGTTTTTGAAGGTGAAGCTGCCCATTATCCTGCCCAGCGTCCTGGCGGTATTTGCACTGAACTTTAACGCCCTGTTCACTGAGTACGACATGTCCGCCACCTTTGCCAGCTCCCACGGCACCACCTACGCCATGATTATCCAGAGCATGTGCGAGGAGGAGGGGCTCTACGGCTACAATGTCAACGCCTCGGGCCGCCGCTGCGCTTCCACGGTGTTCATCATGCTGGTGTCCGGCCTGATTCTGTACCTGGTCTACGGCGTCGGCGGACGCGACTTGGGCGAGCGCCTGGAGCTCAAGGAGAAACGGAGAAAGAGGCGGGATAAATTCCTGGGCTATCTCCACAAGGGCGCCGGCGCCAAGACGGCGGCGGAGTGACGGTAAGAGAAGCAAATCTGGAGGGAAAGAAACCTTATGATAAAATTTGGGACTGGTGGCTGGAGAGCCATCATCGGTGATGATTTCACCAGAGAAAACATCTGCCTGTTGGCGAAAGCCATGGCGGATAAAATGAAAGCGGAACAGGTTGCGGATCAGGGCATGGTAATCGGCTACGACCGCCGTTTCCTGTCCAAGGAGACGGTCATGTGGAGCTGTGAGGTGTTGGCTGCGGAAGGAATTGTCTGCCACTTCGTCAACCGCTCCGTGCCCACCCCGTTAATCATGTACTATGTGATGAAGCACGGATACCCCTACGGCATGATGGTGACGGCCAGCCACAATCCGGCATTGTATAACGGAATCAAGGTGTTTACCGCCGGGGGACGGGATGCGGACGAGGAGCAGACTGCGGACATTGAGCGCTATATCCGGCAGGTAAAACCGGAGGAGATCAAAAAAATCGACTACGAGGAGGCGGTGCGGCAGGGGCTGGTGCATGAGTTTTATCCCATGAATGAGTACCTGGACGACATTATGGCCAAGATCGACATGGAGGCCATCAAGGGGGCCCATCTGCGGATCGCCCTGGACCCCATGTACGGCGTCAGCGAGGCGGCCCTCAGCACAATCCTGATTTCCGGCCGCAGCGACTTGAGCGTGATCCACCAGGAGCACGACACGCTGTTCGGCGGCAAGATGCCGGCTCCGGCGCGGGAGACCCTGGGCCTTCTGCAAAATTTTGTGGTGGATAAGCACTGCGACCTGGGAATCGCCACGGACGGCGATGCGGACCGGCTGGGCGTCATCGACGACAAGGGGGTGTACCTGCACCCCAACGACATCCTGGTGCTGCTCTACTACTATCTGAAGGAGTACAAGAAGTGGAACGGCCCGGTGGTCCGCAATCTGTCCACCACCCACCGGCTGGACGCCATCGCCGCGCTGTACGGTGAAACCTGCTACGAGGTTCCGGTGGGTTTTAAATTCATTTCCGCGAAAATGACCGAGACCGGGGCCATCCTGGGCGGGGAATCCTCCGGCGGCCTGACGGTTGCCAACCACATCAACGGCAAGGACGGCGTATACGCGGCTTCGCTGCTCGTTGAGATGGTGGCGGTCACAGGGAAAAAATTGTCGGAGCTGATGCGGATTGTTAACGAGCTTTGCGGCGAGCGGTACATGGAGGAGCGCTCCTACCGGTTCGCCAGGGAGGACAGAGAGCCCATGATGCGCCTTCTGTTCGAGGAGAAGGGCCTCCCGGACCTGTCCGGCTACCAGGTGGAGCGGGTGTCCTACCTGGACGGCTGCAAGGTGTACTTTGCGGACGGCGGCTGGGTCAGCGCCAGATTCTCCGGCACGGAGCCGCTTCTGCGGATTTTCTGTGAGATGAAAACCCAGGAGGAGGCCGTGGGCATCTGCAACCGCTGGAAGGCCTTCCTGGGGCTGTAGCGCAGGGGCCCCGGAGCCTTATGCGCGTCCCTAGAGCTTTAACCGCAACACTCCAGACCTGATCCGGGCCGAGGTGCACTGTGTGAAAACGGTGCGGTTGATGAACCCCGTGAGAATCTCCGGAATTTATTCCACCTGCAAAGCCGGTTTCCACTGGAATATCGGGGCCGTTTGGCGGCAGGAGGCGGTGCTTTCGGGCGCGCAGTAGCAGATGATCCGCCTGCTTCGGAGCTGTTATCTGTGAAAAACAGGGCGGAATGTGCGCCGGGCGCGGATTAAAAAGCACTTTCTGGTGCGTACCCGGTTGACATTTCCCCGCAGTATTATTATAATATAGAAGTTAAGGCAGGCCTGCAGGAGCTATGGGCCGCTGCCTTGAAACGTATAGGGAAAAGCTTTGATGGAGACAGTAGGCCTGTGGGAACGCGGCAGAGAGCCGGGGATGGTGGAAAACCGGCGCAAGTATCACAGAACTGAAGATCACTCCGGAGCTGTCCGGCCCAAGGGCCGCGGTTTTGCCGCGCAGTAAGCCGGAACGCAATTCCTGCGTTAAAGGAACTCATATGATGGTATGCAGTAATAGGTGGTATAACGAAGCGCTTTTAAGCTTTCGTCCTGTTCGGGACGGAAGCTTTTTTGTTGAATGCAATGGGCCGCTGGCGCAGCCTGCGGGCGATTGCTCCTTAAAACATCATCCATCATAGCAGAACGCTCAGCTATTTCAATCTAAGAACGGAGGAAGAGGCAATGTATGACAAAGTCCCCACAGACTTAAAGTTTGTGGAACGGGAAAAAGAAGTGGAAAAGTTCTGGGAAGCGGAACACATCTTCGAGAAGAGCATCAAAATGAGAGAGGGCTGCAAGCCCTATGTATTCTACGACGGACCGCCCACCGCCAACGGCAAGCCCCACATCGGCCATGTGGAAACCCGCGTGATCAAGGATATGATTCCGCGTTACCGGGCCATGAAGGGCTATATGGTTCCCCGCAAGGCCGGATGGGATACCCACGGACTTCCCGTGGAGCTGGAGGTGGAGAAGAAGCTGGGCCTTGACGGCAAGGACCAGATCGAGCAGTACGGCCTGGAGCCCTTCATCAAGGAGTGCAAGGAGAGCGTCTGGAAGTACAAGGGCATGTGGGAGGATTTCTCCAACACCGTGGGCTTCTGGGCGGACATGGACAACCCCTACGTGACCTATGACAACAACTTTATCGAGTCCGAGTGGTGGGCGTTAAAGCAGATTTGGGACAAGGGCCTTCTGTACAAGGGCTTTAAGGTCGTGCCCTACTGCCCGCGCTGCGGCACCCCCCTGTCCTCCCACGAGGTGGCCCAGGGCTACAAGGACGTGAAGGAGCGCTCCGCCATCGCCAGGTTTAAGGTGAAGGACGAGGAAGCCTACATCCTGGCCTGGACCACCACGCCCTGGACGCTGCCCAGCAACCTGGCGCTGTGCGTGAACCCCAAGGAGGACTATGTGAAGGTGAAAACCGGGGACGGCTACACCTACTATATCGCCCAGGCCCTGTCAAACGCCGTGCTGGGCGAGGACTTTGAGGTTCTGGAGACCTACAAGGGCAAGGATTTGGAGTTCAAGGAGTACGAGCCGCTCTACGAGTGCTCCGTGCCCTTCTGCGAGAAGCAGCACAAGAAGGCCTACTACGTGGTGTGCGACACCTACGTGACCTTGACCGACGGTACCGGAATCGTTCACATCGCTCCCGCCTTCGGTGAGGACGACGCCAACGTGGGCCGCAGGTACAACCTGCCCTTCGTGCAGCTGGTGGACGCCAAGGGCGATATGGCCCCGGAGACCCCCTTTGCCGGCAAGTTCGTGAAGGACGCCGACCCGCTGGTATTAAAGGACTTAAAAGAGCGCGGCCTGCTGTTTTCCGCCCCCGCGTTCGAGCACAGCTATCCCCACTGCTGGCGCTGCGGAACTCCTTTAATCTACTATGCCCGCGAGTCCTGGTTCATCAAGATGACCGCGGTGAAGGACGACCTGATCCGCAACAACAACACCATCAACTGGGTTCCGGACTCCATCGGCAAGGGCCGCTTCGGCGACTGGCTGGAGAATATCCAGGATTGGGGCTTGTCCAGAAACCGTTACTGGGGTACGCCCTTGAATATCTGGGAGTGCGAGTGCGGGCATCAGCACGCCATCGGCGGCATCGAGGAGTTAAAGAGCATGTCGGACAACTGCCCCGACGAGATCGAGCTGCACCGCCCCTACATCGACGCCGTGACCATCACCTGTCCCTGCTGCGGCAAGCAGATGAAGCGGGTGCCCGAGGTGATCGACTGCTGGTTCGACTCCGGCGCAATGCCCTTCGCCCAGCACCATTATCCCTTTGAGAACAAGGAGCTGTTCGAGTCCCAGTTCCCGGCCCAGTTCATCTCCGAGGCCGTGGACCAGACCCGCGGCTGGTTCTACTCCCTGCTGGCCGAGTCCACCCTGCTGTTCAACAAGGCCCCCTACGAGAACGTGGTGGTCATGGGCCTGGTGCTGGATGAGAACGGGCAGAAGATGAGCAAGTCCAAGGGCAACGCCGTGGATCCCTTCGACACCTTAAAGGCCCACGGGGCCGACGCCATCCGCTGGTTCTTCTACACCTGCAGCGCGCCGTGGCTGCCCAAGCGCTACCAGGACAAGGCCGTGACCGAGGGACAGCGCAAGTTCATGGGCACCCTGTGGAACACCTACGCCTTCTGGGTGCTGTACGCCAATATCGACCGCTTCAACGCCACGGAGCACACGCTGGAATACGACAAGCTGCCGGTTATGGACAAATGGCTGCTGTCCAAGATGAACTCCATGGTGAAAACCGTGGACACCAGCCTGGACAAGTACATGATCCCCGAGGCCGCCAGATCCCTGCAGGAGTTCGTGGACGACATGAGCAATTGGTACGTGCGCAGAAGCCGCGACCGCTTCTGGGCCAAGGGCATGGAGCAGGACAAGATCAACGCCTACATGACGCTGTACACCGCCCTGGTGACCGTGGCCAAGGCCGCCGCTCCCATGATCCCCTTCATGACCGAGCAGATTTACCAGAATCTGGTTAGAAAGATCGACACCAGCGCCCCGGAGAGCGTGCACCTGTGCGATTTCCCGGAGGTCAACGAGAGCTGGATCGACAGCAAGCTGGAGGCCGACATGGACGAGGTCTTAAAGACCGTAGTCATGGGCCGCGCCGCCAGAAACACCGCCAACATCAAAAACCGCCAGCCCATCGCGCAGATGTACGTGAAGGCCGACCACGAGCTGTCCCGCTTCTATGTGGAGATCATCGAGGACGAGCTGAATGTCAAGCAGGTGACCTTCTCCGACGACGTGCGGGCGTTCACCTCCTACACCTTCAAGCCCCAGTTAAAGACCGTGGGACCCAAGTACGGCAAGCTGCTGAACCGCATCCGCCAGGCGCTGGCGCAGATCGACGGCAGCGCGGCCATGGACGAGCTGAACGAGAAGGGACAGCTGACCTTTGACTTCGACGGCCAGGAGGTTGCCCTGACCAAGGACGACCTGCTGATCGACGTGGCCCAGAAGGACGGCTACGTGACGGAGGAGGACAACTACGTGACCGTGGTGCTGGACACCAACCTGACTCCGGAGCTGATCGAAGAGGGCTTTGTGCGCGAGCTCATCAGCAAAATCCAGACCATGCGCAAGGAGGCCGGCTTCGAGGTAATGGACCGCATCAATATTTTCCAGGACGAAAATGACCGCATCGCGGAGATCTTCAAGGCCCACGCGGACCAGATCAAGCGTGAGGTGATGGCCACCGATATTTTCCTGGGCCAGACCGGCGGATACGCCAAGGAATGGAACATTAACGGGGAAAATGTCATGCTTGGTGTTGAAAAGACCGTGAAATAATGGTAAAATGATTTGAGGCGGGGTGAACATGAATGGCGTCACCCCGCTTTTGTATTGGTATTATCTGGAAAGACAGTACCATAAAAATGTCCGCAATAGGCGGATGGGGAATCAGGAGGTTCGAACATGAACAAAGGTTTCGATAAAGAGACATTTAAACACAGTGTGGTTGACAATGTGAAGAACATGTTCCGCAGAACCATCGATGAGGCGACCCCGCAGCAGGTGTTCCAGGCCGTGGCCTACGCTGTGAAGGACGTGATCATCGACGAGTGGATCGCTACACATAAGGAATACGAAAAGAAAGATGCCAAGACCGTGTACTACCTGTCCATGGAATTTCTCATGGGCCGCGCCCTGGGCAACAACATCATCAACATCTGCGCCCGGGAAGAGGTGAAGGAGGTTCTCGACGAGCTGGGCTTTGACTTAAACGTGATCGAGGACCAGGAGCCGGATGCGGCGCTGGGCAACGGCGGCCTGGGCCGTCTGGCGGCCTGCTTTCTGGACTCCCTGGCGACCCTGGGATACCCGGCCTACGGCTGCGGCATCCGCTACCGCTACGGTATGTTCAAGCAGAAGATTGAGAACGGCTTCCAGGTGGAGGTGCCGGACGACTGGCTGAAGGACGGCAACCCCTTTGAGATTCGCCGGCCGGAGTACGCCACCGAGGTGAAGTTCGGCGGATACGTGCGCATCGAGAACCGGGACGGCAGAAACCGCTTTATCCAGGAGGGCTACCAGTCCGTGATGGCCGTGCCCTACGACCTGCCCGTGATCGGCTACGGCAACAACGTGGTCAACACCCTGCGCATCTGGGACGCCCAGCCCATCAACACCTTTAACCTGGATTCCTTTGACCGGGGCGATTACCAGAAGGCGGTGGAGCAGGAGAACCTGGCCAAGACCATCGTGGAGGTGCTTTACCCCAACGACAACCACTACGCGGGCAAGGAGCTGCGCTTAAAGCAGCAGTATTTCTTCATTTCCGCCAGCGTGCAGCGGGCTGTCAAGAAGTATAAAGAGAAGCACGAGGATATCCGCAAGTTCTACGACAAGGTGGTGTTCCAGCTCAACGACACCCACCCCACGGTGACCATCCCCGAGCTCATGCGCATCCTGTTGGACGAGGAGGGACTGACCTGGGATGAGGCCTGGGCCGTGACCACCAGGACCTGCGCCTACACCAACCACACCATCATGTCCGAGGCTCTGGAGAAATGGCCCATCGAGCTGTTCTCCCGCCTGCTGCCCAGAATTTACCAGATTGTGGAGGAGATCAACCGCCGCTTCATCGAGCAGATCCAGGCCAAGTATCCGGGCAACAACGAGAAGATCAAAAAGATGGCCATCATCTACGACGGTCAGGTGAAGATGGCTTACATGGCCATTGCCGCCAGCTTTTCTGTCAACGGCGTGGCCAGACTGCACACGGAGATCTTAAAGAACCAGGAGTTGAAGGATTTCTATGAGATGATGCCGGAGAAGTTCAACAACAAGACAAACGGCATCACCCAGCGCCGCTTCCTGCTCCACGGCAACCCGCTGCTGGCGGATTGGGTGACGGGCAAGATCGGGGACGAATGGATCACCGACCTGCCCCACATCGGAAAGCTGGCGATCTATGCCGACGATTACAAGTGCCAGCAGGAGTTCATGAATATCAAGTACCAGAATAAGATCCGCCTGGCCAAATACATCAAGGAGCATAACGGCGTGGATGTGGACCCGCGCTCCATCTTCGACGTACAGGTAAAGCGCCTGCACGAGTACAAGCGCCAGCTGATGAACATTCTCCACGTGATGTACCTGTACAACCAGCTGAAAGATAACCCGAACATGGATATGGTTCCCAGAACCTTTATCTTCGGGGCCAAGGCGGCGGCGGGCTACAAGCGCGCCAAGCTGACCATCAAGCTGATCAATTCCGTGGCGGATGTGATCAACAACGACAAGACCATCGGCGGCAAGCTGAAGGTGGTGTTTATCGAGGATTACCGCGTGTCCAACGCGGAGCTGATCTTCGCGGCCGCGGATGTGAGCGAGCAGATTTCCACCGCCAGCAAGGAGGCTTCCGGCACCGGCAACATGAAATTTATGCTCAACGGCGCCCTGACCCTGGGCACCATGGACGGCGCCAACGTGGAGATCGTGGAGGAAGTGGGCGCGGACCGGGCCTTTATCTTCGGTATGTCCTCCGACGAGGTGATCCGCTATGAGAACAACGGCGGATACAACCCCATGGAGATTTTCAACAACGACCAGGATATCCGCCGGGTGCTGATGCAGCTGATCAACGGCTACTTCTCGCCCCAGGACCCGGAGCTGTTCCGCGACATCTACAACTCCCTGCTGAACACCAAGAGCAGCGACAGGGCGGACACCTATTTTATCCTGAAGGATTTCCGCTCCTACGCCGAGGCTCACAGGAAGGTGGACCAGGCGTACCGCGACGAGGCCTGGTGGGCGGAGTCGGCCATCCTCAACGTGGCCCACTCCGGAAAGTTCACCTCCGACCGCACCATCGAGGAGTATGTGAAGGACATCTGGCATCTGAGCAAGGTGCAGGTTGAAATGTAAGGGACCCTTGCATACCGGCATCAGACGCAGACAACAATTCAAATGACAAGCTACAGGGGCTGTGCCGCAGCAAGGATGGGCACGGCCCCTTGAGTTGAGTGCAACGAGCCGCGGCCCGGCCTGCGGGCCGTTGCGCGAAAAGGAGCTTTTCCATGAGACTGAAAGACAGAATACCGGGAGATTTCTACAAGCTGTTCGCCAGCAAATACCGGGATTCCTACATATCGTTCCTGCTGGCGCTCTACGAGGAGACCACCAGGCTCTACTCCGCGCTCAGCCTGACCGAGGCGGAGTGCCGGGCCGTGATCGACGAGTGTATGGAGGCTGAGGGCCTGATCCCCTCCGAGGACGAGGAGTTCGAGGAGGGGGACAGCCTGATCTACAGCCCCGGTTCCTCGCGCTTTCTGTACAATCTGGCCCAGTGGGGATGGCTGAAGCGGGATTTCGACGAGCGGACCAACAACTATTTTTATTCCTTTCCCGGCTACAGCCTGACCTATCTGGAGACATTCCGAAAGCTGTGGAGCGAGGAGGAGGATTTGAGCCACGAGAGCATCCGCTCAGTCTACAGCCTGCTGCACACCTACCTGACGGACCGGGAGAAGGACGTGGAAATCCTGGCCGACGCCTTAAACGCCTCCAAGCGGCTGCTGCAGCTCCTGTCCAACATGCAGGACGGCATGCGCAGCTACTTTGACGAACTTTCCAGGCAGAAGGACATCCGCGGCATCCAGGAGGTGCTGGTGGATGAGATCAACAACACGGACAGCCGCAAGTACGCGCTGCTCACCAGCACGGACAGCTTTTACCGCTACAAGGAGGCGGTGAAGGAGATCGTCCAGGAGATTCTGGAGGACAACGAGGCCCGCAGGGAGCGGATGGAGCGTGAGCTGGCCGGTTTGCAGCCGGAGAGCGCCCAGGCCCTGCGCCGCCGCCGGAACGTGGAGAGAAGCAGGGATGCGGATACCCTGGTATATGAGACTTTGCGGGAGTTCGACTTTATCGAGGTCAAGTACAATCGGCTGATCGAGCAGAAGGCCGTGTTCGCCGCCCGGGCCAACGCCAGGCTCCGCTATCTGCTGCGGGAGGGCGAGGAGGAGGACGACAACCTGATGGCCTTCATCGGCGTGCTGCGCCGCAGCCAGGACCAGGAGGAACTGCTGGGGAAGCTGGGGGAGAGCTACGGCCTGACGGCCCTCAGCCGCGTGGTGGGGGAGAACAGCTTCTATGCCAGGCGGGATGAGAAGCGGGCCTTTGAGCCGGCTGCGCCGGAAATACCGCCGGCCCCGGAGAGCGCCGACCTGACCGACTACGTGGTGCAGCCGGAGTACACCCAGAAAGAGATCGACGCCTTTGTGCGCAAAAACAGCCGCAGAGGCCGCTTTGCGGTGACAGAGGATACGGTCTCGGGGGTGGCGGACCTGGAGAAGCTATTGTTTGTCTGGCGGGACGCGGCGGCCGGGGACGGCGGCATGAGGATCACCGGCACGGACAGCGAGCCCATCCGCAAATTCGGCTGCAAATACACAAAATTCACCATGGAGAAGAGCGAGAACAGCGATGATTGAGTACGTGAACAGCTTAACGCCCCAGGAGGCGGAGGAACTGAAGAGAACCATCAGGGATTTGATGCGCCAGAGCTGCATCATTGAGACAAAGTACGACACGGACCGGGACTGCTTAAAGGACAATCCACGCTACCGGGTCTGCCTGCGGCATCGGGAGTTTTTGACGGATTATTTCGATATCATGGGCTGCACCCTGGTGTTTGATCCCCAGGACCATTTTTTCCGCCTGTCCGGCGACGGGGTGGGGCTGGAAAAGTTCAGCGAGACCACCACGCTTTTTATCCTGCTGATGAAGCTGATCTACAAAGAAAAGATCATGGGAGAGGGGCTTAAGGCCACGGTGACCAACCTGGAGGAGGTGCGCCGCCACGGCGTGGACACGGGGATTTTGAACCGGAAGCTGACGGACCGGGAGATCTACGAGGCTGTCTCCGTGATGAAAACCCACCAGATGCTGGAAATTCCCTGCGCCATTGGAGACCTGGAGGACGATACCCCCATTTACCTGTACAACATGATCAATGTGTTCTGCCGCGGAGCGGTGATCACGGAGCTGTACCAGAGGTATAAGAAGCGGGAGGAAGAGGCTGCTGACGGGCTGTTGCAGGAGCGGCTGAAGCTGGAGGAGGCCGAGGCCCAGCCTGGCAAGGCCCCGGAGGTTCAGTCCAGCCCGGCTCCCGGGGCTGAGTCCGCCCCGGCCCCCGCCGTGATCACCCTCAAGGAAGGAGAAACCCTGGATGAAACCGTGTAAAAAGATCATTACCCGCATGTGCATCAACAACTGGGGCGGTATCGGCCACCAGGTGATGGAGTTTAACGAGTACGTGAACCTGTTTTCCGGTATGAGCGGTTCCGGCAAGTCCACGGTCATGGACGCTATCCAGGTGCTGCTCTACGGCAGCCTGTCCCAGAACTTTCTCAACAAGGCGGCGGACGAGAAGAACCGGCGTACCGTGATGACCTATCTGCGGGGCGCCCAGAAGGACGGCACCTCCAACCGGGGAAGCCGGGATTTCTGCGCCAACCTGGTGCTGGAGATTCGGGACACCCAGGACGAGTCCTACCGCTGCGTGGGCGTGGCCTTCGACGTGCGCTCCGGGGACCTGGATATCAACAAGTACACCTTTTTCTCCCACGACGGAATGCTGGACGCCGGTTTATACCGGGATGAGCAGGGGATCCCCCTGATGGTGAAGGATATCGGCGCTCTGGTGAAAAACCACCAGAAGGACAGGGGACGGCTGCGGGGGGAGGACATCAACCGCACCTATCCCACCAACGACGCCTATCAGACCGCGCTGTACGACCAGATTTTCGGCTATATCGACGGCAAGCGATTTGTCACCATGGAGAAAAGCGCCGTGGCCTTAAAGATGTCCAACGGCGTGGGACAGTTTATCAAGGACTATATGTTCCCCAAGAGCAGCAGCGAGGCCATTGAGAAGATCAGCCGCCAGCTGGGGGATTACACTGATATTCGGGACACGATCCTGGACATGGAGAAGCGGATTGGGCTGCTGAACGCGGTGCGCGAGGCCCACGGCAGGCTGGCGGTGGCGGAGGCGGCCGCGGTCCAGAACGAATATATTTTAAAGCGCCTGCGCCTGACCGCCATCGAGGAGGAAATCCGCAGGCTCACGGCGGAGCGCTCCGGCAAAACCCTGCTGCGGGATTCGCTGGCACAGAAGCGCGATCTGCTGAAGGAGGAGATGGACAAGATCCACGGCGAGCTGGTGGAGACCGAGTCCAGCTTAAAGGCCAGCGACTACGGGAAGATGAAGGAACAGCTGGCCCAGCTGGACGAGACCATTTCCCTTTTAAACCGCAACTGCGCGGCCTGGGACCGCTTTCTGGCCTCCCTGTCCAAATGGGAGGAAAACGAGGAGGTCTACGACCTGGTGAGCAACGCCGCGCTCCAGTCCCTGGAGGACCTGCGGGACGGGAAGGCGGACGAGGCCACCCTGTCCGCCCTGCGAAACGCCCTGAAGGAGACCGGCGAGGAGGTCAACGAGGCCAGGGACAACTTGGCGGAGGAGCGCAGGGATGTGAACCGGGAGCTGAAGGAGAAGCGGGACCGGCTGGCGGACTGGAAGAGCGGGCAGAAGTCCTACCGCAACCGCCCGGGCCTGAAGGAGGCCCAGCGGGCGCTGGAGCAGGCCATTTTCCGGGAGACCGGCTCCAAGGTGAAGGTCAGCATCCTGGCGGACACCTTCGACGTCAGGGACCCGGAGTGGAAGGACGCGGTGGAGGGGCGTCTGGGCCGGGTGAAATACAGCCTGATCACGCCCCCGGCCTTCTCTCACACCGCCGCCGTGCTGTTCAGGGAGATGAAGCAGTTTGAGAATGTGGACCTGCTCCACGTGGGGAACATTGTGGGGGATGAGCAGGAGGCGCGGGAAAATTCCCTCTATGAGGCGGTGCAGACCGACGTGGACTACGTGGACGCCTGCCTGCGGCATTTCCTGGGCCGGGTGATCAAGTGCAGGACCGTGGACGAGCTGGAGCGGGTGCGCGACGGCGTGACCGCGGACTGTTACTCATACAGCAACTATACCCTGCGCCACCTGTTCCGCAAGGACTACCGGGACAACGCCTGCATCGGCAAGGCCATCCCCAAGTCCCGCATCGATCAGCTGGAGGCGGAGGTGAAGGCCTTAGAGGAGACGGGCCGGGAGCTGACCGGGCGGATCACGGCCCTGGAGCAGGCCAGAAGCTATGAGAGCTTATCCCAGGAGAACGGGTATTACCTGGAGCTGTTCGGGGCAAAGGGCGAGCTGAAGCGGCATGAAAAACGGCGGGAGAAGCTGGCCCGGGAGATTCAGGAGCTGGAGCAGGGCGCCATGCGGGAGCTGCGGGAGCGCTTAAAGGAGGATCGGGCGCGCTACAAGGCGAAGGAGGACGAGTACACCCGGGCAGGGAACGAGTTCGCCGCCGCCGAGCGCGAGCTGGGCACCATCGAGGCGGACCTGCGCAACCAGAACACTCAGCACGCGGAGGCGGAGTACGGCTTTGCCCCCAACCAGGCGGAGGATGAGAAGATCGCCGCGCGCTTGGAGGGCCGCAGCTTAAACGGCTACCGGGCGGAGGTGACACGCGGCCTGGAGGCCGCCAGGGCCGACGCGGTGAAATACGACGGGGAGCGCCAGGCGGCGCGGATGAAGTTTAATCTGGCCTACAGCGCCTGCGGACTCACCGGCACAGAGGAGTCCAACCAGCCCTACGAGGATTTGTACCAGCGGTATAACCGCCAGTACGTGGAGGAATACAAGGAGGAGTTCGAGCGGAAATGCCGGGAGGTGTACCGCAGCCTGCGGGACAACGTGATCGCCACCATCCACGGGGACATCAAGGCGGCCTACCGCCAGGTGCGGGAGGTCAACAAGGTCCTGGGCGCCACGGCGTTTTCCGACAGCGTCTACAAAATCGGCATCACGCCGGCTACCAACGAGAACAGCCAGTTCTACGAGATGCTCACCGCGCCGGAGCTGGACAGCAAGGTGACGAACCAGGACGATGTGGAGGGGCAGATCAGCTTCGGCGACGATGCGTTTGAGCGCAAATACCAGCGGGAGATCAGCCTGCTGGTGGAGAAGTTTATCCCGGAGCGCTCCGGGGACGAGCGGGAATCCGCCAAAAAGCGGGCGGAGATGGAGAAGTACGCGGACTACCGCAATTATTTGACCTTTAACATGTACGAGGTGACAACGGATGAGAGCGGCCAGGAGAAGCGCATCCCGGTGGACGAGATGGCGGGCAACGACTCCGGCGGAGAGGGGCAAAACCCCAAGTACGTGGCGCTGTTCGCCGGCTTTGCGCTGCTGTTCGCCCACCAGAACCACCGGGACAGCCGCATAAAGATCGTGCTGCTGGACGAAGCCTTTTCCAAGATGGACAAGACCAGAAGCTCGGTGTGCTTAAATTACGCCAGAAGGCTGGGCCTGCAGGTGATCATCTGCGTGCCGGACGAGCGGCTGATGACGCTGGTGAAGAACGTGGACTGCGTGTACGGCTTCCGCAGGTACAGGAACCAGATTTCCATGCTGATGATCGACAAGGGACAGTATTTGAACATGCTGGAGGGCACTGATGAGCAGAGG
Source organism: Enterocloster asparagiformis (assembly GCA_018380885.1). Classification (GTDB taxonomy): domain Bacteria; phylum Bacillota; class Clostridia; order Lachnospirales; family Lachnospiraceae; genus Enterocloster. Next base: position 50,863 of record JAGZSY010000020.1, on the reverse strand, counting down.
GAAGAGACAGAGGACGGCCAGAGAGGGGAGGATAACCCTGCTGGAGTGGATACTGGAGCAGAATGACACGCCGGGCTGGCGCACCGGCGCGGTGTCAGGGGAGCGTCACCCTGAGATCACCGGGGAGGCCATCGAGGCCGTGGGCAAGGCCGAGCTGCTGGCCCAGGCGGCCGCGCTGGAGCGGGACGGACTGATCAGGGCGGACAAGCGGGAGTTCGGCAGCGATATCGCCAGGATCCATTACCGCCTGGAGGACGTGGGAGAGATGTACCGGCGGGCCGGGATACCGGATCCCAGGGAGGTCCTGGACCAGGCAAAGCGCACGGTGGAGGAGTACCGAAACAACCTGAAGAACCCTGATTTCAAACCATTTTACGACGAACTATTGGCGCAGATCGGGCGGGGAAGCCTGCCCTCCTGCCTGGGGACAAAACATTTCCTGCGGGGCCTGAACGCGGTGGCGGACAACGGGGAGAACCTGTGGGAAACCCAGTTCAGCGCCAGGGTGTTCGGCAGCGCCAAGTATTTCAGGAACCACCTGCGAGAGCCGATTTTGCGCAGGCTGTACCGCTACGGGTCCACTGTGGACGAGGAGATGGGCAGGGACGAGGTGCTGGCTGAGTACGGGATCATGACATATTCCCAGCAGCTGGAGTGCAAGGGGCCCCTGGTTCTGGAGACGCCGGACCGGCTGGGCCGGAGCCTGCGGGCCTTTGGGGAGCGCTTCCCGCTGGGAATGGTGTTAAACGCCCAAACGCTGGAGGCTGCCGCACCGGTGGAGCTGCCCGGCGTGAAACGGGTGGTCACCATCGAGAACAAGGCCAATTACGAGTCCATGGAGTACGCAGAGGACACGCTGTATATCTACTGCCACGGCTTTTTTTCGCCCAAGGAGCGGCGCTTTCTGCGCCGGGCGGCGGCCCTGGCCGGGCCGGGGGTGGAGTTTTTCCACTGGAGCGACATGGACTACGGCGGAATCCGCATCTACCGTTTTATGAAGGAAAAGGTATTTGAGCGGGTGAAGCCCCTCAATATGGATGCGGCCAGCTATGAGAAATACCGGCTGGCCGGGGCGGGCATCCCCCTGGAGGAGGATAAAAGGAGAAAGCTTGCGGAACTTTGCGTGCCGGAGCTTGCGGACCTGAAAGCCTGCATTTTAGAGCACGAACTGGAAATCGAACAGGAAAATCTTTTGGAAGGAAGGCTGGAAACCCATGTATGACAAACTGACCCAGAGCGACATTGACAAGATGATGGAGGAGATCGAGCACCGCAAGCTGGTGGTGCGCAAGGAATGCCTGGAGGCGGTGAAGGAGGCAAGGGCCCACGGGGATTTGAGCGAAAATTTCGAGTACAAGGCGGCCAAGCAGGACAAGAACCGCAACGAGAGCCGCATCCGCTATCTGGAGCGCATGATCAAGACGGCGAAGATCATTTCCGACAAGTCCTCCTCCGACGAGGTGGGGTTAAACGACACCGTGGAGGTGTACATCCCGGAGGACGACGAGACGGAGCGCTACAAGATCGTCACCACCGTGCGGGGAAATTCCTTAAAGGGGCTGATCAGCATCGACTCTCCCCTGGGCAAGGCGCTGCTGGGCCACAAGGCGGGGGACAAGGTCTACGTGAAGGTGGACGACCGCTTTGGCTACGAGGTGGAGATTCGCGCCATCGACACCTCCACGGAGGGTGAGGAGGAGACGCTGAGGAGCTACTAGGCTCCCCGTTCCCGCAATAAAACGACTGCCGCAGACAGCAACGGATCATTCCACGGGGATGGCCGGCTGCCTGGGGCAGTTTTTGCATGAAGGCGGCGCATTTTGCCTGTATTTACCGGCCTGCCGCAAAACAGGACATACAGCTGTCGTGTTCACTGTGGCATGATAGAGAAAAGGAGGGGAATGATAATGGCGTTTGACTTCAAAAAAGAGTACAAAGAATTATACCGGCCGGGAACGCGGCCGGAGATTGTCACGGTTTCGCCCGCCAACTACATCGCGGTCCGGGGCAGCGGCGATCCCAACGAAGAAGGGGGAGATTACGGGAGAGCGGTGGGGATCTTGTATGCGGTGGCCTACACCATCAGGATGAGCTGCAAGGGCTCCCGAATGATCGAGGGATTTTTCGAGTACGTGGTGCCGCCCCTGGAGGGCTTTTGGTGGCAGGAGGGGGTGGAGGGCGTAAACTATGGGGACAAGAGCAGCTTTAACTGGATTTCCGTGATCCGGCTGCCGGATTTTGTGCGACGGGAAGATTTCGACTGGGCCCTGGGGGAGGCGTCCAGGAAGAAAAAGACGGACTGCTCTGCGGCGGAGTTTTTGACCGTCGACGAGGGCTTGTGCGTGCAGGCCATGCACCTGGGGCCCTATGACGACGAGCCGGCGACGGTGGCCGCCATGGATCGGTATTTACAGGAAAACGGGTATCAGAGCGATTTCACCACCGGGCGGCTTCACCACGAGATCTATCTCTCCGACCCCAGAAGGGCGGAACCGGCCAAATGGAAAACCGTGATCCGCCACCCGGTCAAAAAAATGTCATAGGTCCTGGGACACCAGGCTCCAGCGGTCCCCGGGGCCGCCCATTTTATAGCGGGCGCGGTAATCGCCGGAGATCGCGTTTAAATACATGTCGTCCTGCTCCTCGAAATACAGCAGCACTCCGTCCCGCTCCAGGTCGTCAACGCTTCCGGCGCTGATGACCGGTAGGGAAAAGGGGCACTCGTCGCCGTAGAAGCAGGGAAATTCCACATTCAGGTCCAGGGCGCCGCCGCTGTCACCGCTCCAGATTTTTCCCCGAGAAGCCTAAGGGGAGCAGCTCTTTTAGCGTAAACTCCTTCCAGGTCCCATCCCCCTTGCACAGCAGGATCAAAAACTCGTCGGGATCGCAGAATTCCATCAGCACCTGGCGGCAGACTCCGCAGGGCGGGGCAAAGTCCTTCGGCGGCTCCGGACCGGGGCCGCCGGCGATGGCGATGGCCTCAAAATCCAGAATACCCTCGGAGACCGCCTTGAACACGGCGGTCCGCTCCGCGCAGTTGGTGGGCGTGTAGGAGGCGTTCTCAATGTTGCAGCCGGTGATGATCCGGCCGTCCTTTGCCATCAGGGCGGCCCCCACCCGGAAATCCGAGTAGGGCACGTAGGAGAATTTCCGGGCCCCGAGGGCTTTTTCCACTAAAATTCGTTTGTCTTGTTCCGTCATGGGCGCTCACCGTCCCGTTTGATCAGAATCCGCACAGCCTCCACCGCGGTTTTGATGGCGGACTCGGTGTCGTGTACGATGGGATTTTCCAGGCCCGCCTTGTCGCGCTCCTGATTGCCCACCACCAGGAAGGTGGAGCCGGCGCGGACGCGCAGGTAGGAGGCCACGATGAACAGGGCCGCGGACTCCATCTCAGAGGCCTTGCAGCCCAGACGCAGCCACGCCTCCCACTTGTTCATCAGCTCGTAGCTCACGGGCTTTGTCTCGGGCTCGTGCTGTCCGTAAAACGCATCCTTGCACTGGACAACCCCGGCGTGGTAGGTGTAGCCGTTCTTTCTCGCCGCCTCGATCAGGGCGTTGGTCACATCCAGATCGGCCACCGCGGGAAATTCGATGGGCGCGTACTCCTTGCTGGTGCCCTCCATGCGGATGGCTCCGGTGGCGATGACCACGTCGCCGCCCTTTACGTCCATATCCATGCCGCCGCAGGTGCCGATGCGCAGGAAGGTGTCCGCGCCGCAGCGGACCAGCTCCTCCATGGCGATGGAGGCCGAGGGACCGCCGATTCCAGTGGAGGTCACGCTGACCTTCACGCCGTCCAGGTACCCGGTGTAGGTCACGTATTCCCGGCTGTCCGCCACCAGCTTGGCATCGTCAAAATAGGCTGCGATCTTTTCGCAGCGCTTGGGATCGCCGGGCATAATCACGTATCGCCCCACATCTCCCTGTCTGATCTGCAAATGGTACTGTAATCCGATGTCTCCTGAATAATTCTGCATGGTCGTCTCTCCTTTTTCACTGCTGAATCCCGGCAGGTCCGCGCGTCTTGGAAACTGATCCGTCGCGGCGTACCTGCCGCCGTTTATTCGAGTTCTTACCTTGTATAGTATCATTGAACTTGTCTAAAATCAATTAGGAAATTTGCACAGTATTTGATGGCGGAAATTATGAAAAACGGCGAGAAATAGAGGGCGGAAATTCGAGAAGAGCGGCTGGAACCGGGGAAAAGCTTGGAGATAAATTATACAAGTTGGAAGGAAAATAAAACACAAGTCTAAAATATTCCCACGACCTGTCCTTTTTTTGCCGGAAAACGCTTGTATTTATCCCGTGAGTTGTATAAACTTAGAGGTAGAAACGGGGGAGGAATCGATATGGCGTATCAGGCGAACACGAAAAAAGAGACCAAGCTGAAGCATGTGCGGGTTTACGATCAATTATACAGGCTGATTCAGGAAGGGGTTTTCCCGGCCGGAAGCCAACTGCCCTCCGAGCCTGTCCTGGCCGGGCAGCTGTCGGTGAGCCGCATGACCCTGAGGCGGGCTTTGGCCTTGCTTCAGGAGGACCACCTGGTGAAGAATATCCGGGGAAAGGGGAATTTTATCTGCGCGCCGTCCAGCCAGACGCCGCCCTTTGAGACGGGAAGGATGCGCCACCCGGTCTACAGCTGCTGCGCCCAGCCCTTTGAGGACGTGGAGCTGGAATTCCGCCTTGAGCCGCCCACGGAGGCCATCTCCCAAGCCCTGGGCCAAAGGACCGCGGCGGTGGTGATTGCGGACCGCTGGTACCGGCAGGGGGAGACGGCCAGCGCCTACTCCCTGAGTTTCATCCCCATCGAGGTGATTTCCCGGCAGGGACTGGATTTAAACCAGCCCCAGGAGCTAAAGACGTTTCTGGAGTCCTCGGTTTACGAGGGGGATTACGGCAGCTGCTGCGCCCTGTCCTACACCACCACGGGGAATTTTACCGCCGTAAAATACGTGCTGTCCCACGACAGCGCGTTTATCCTGATCCAGGAGACCATCTACGGCGGGGACCGGCAGATTTTGGTGAGCAGCAAGCACTATATCCCGGTGGAGCTGTTCGAGATGCACCTGTCTGCTGGAGCGGGAGAGGGGGAAGGCTAATTTGGCCCGGGTTCTCCGTCCGAAGCCCCGGGCAGGAAGAGCTGAGCCACGGAGTACAGCGCGGCCTGGCCGGCGATCAGGACGCGGCTGCCCGCCATGCGGCAGTAGAGCGCGCCGGTGCGCCGCGAGGCCTGGAACGCGCATAGCTCTGTCCTGCCCAGCTTTTTCGCCCACAGCGGGATGACGTGGCAGTGGCCGCTTCCGCAGACCGGGTCCTCGTAGACGCCCAGCTTCGGCGCGAAGCTGCGGGTCACGCAGTCCCAATCCCGGCCCGGGGCAGTGAGCTGCAGCAGCAGGCCGTCCAGCTCTTTCAGGCGCGCCTCATCGGGGGCTGCCCCGCGGACCTGCTCCTCGGTTTTAAGGACGCAGACCAGGTCACGGCCCATGTACGCCTCCAGCGGGCGGACGCCGATAGCCAGCGCCATTTCCTCCGTGACGGGCACCGGGGTGAGCTCATAGGCGGGCAGGTCCATCTCATAGCGGCCCTGCTTCTTTTCCACGGTCAGGGGGCCGCTTCCTGTCTGAAACAAAACCTCAGTACGGCCGGGCTCCAAAAAACGCATGATTACATAGGCCGCGGCCAGGGTGGCGTGGCCGCACAGGTCGATTTCCCCGCCCGGGGTAAACCAGCGCAGTTCATACGAGCCGTTGCCTTTGACGGTGAAGGCCGTCTCCGAGAGATTGTTTTCCACGGCGATTTCCTGCATCAGTCCGTCCGGGAGCCACCTGTCCAGAACGCAGACCGCGGCCGGGTTGCCCTTAAAAATCTTGTCTGTAAACGCGTCAACGATATAACATTTCATTTCCGATCACTCCTCTTTGCATTCTTGCCGATTGGATTTCTTTTCCGCAGGCCGCCGCCGGGCCGTGCCGCGGGGACATCCGTTTGTCACGCGTTCCCACGCCCGCAGTTTCCGGCGGAGGCCCAAAACGCAGCCTTGTGTTTTCCACGTTTTCAGTATATACTGGACCACAAGATTAGTAAAACGAATCCTGTTAATGCAAATATTAGAAAGGCTAATGTGTCCCATGAACCGGTATATCACATTCCAGAAAATTGTGGAGCTGGGCAGCTTTACCAGGGCCGCGCAGGCGCTGGGATACACCCAGTCCGCCGTCAGCCAGATGATCGCCTCCCTGGAGGACGAGCTGTCCATCCAGCTTTTGTACCGCTCCCGGGTGGGAATCCGCCTGACTCCGGAGGGGGAGGATCTGTACCCCTTTATCCGCGGTACGGTTTTACAGTACCAGGCCATGCTGGGGAAGGCCGGCGAGATCAGGGGGCTGGAGACAGGGGTGGTCCGAATCGGCACCATATCCAGCATCTCCTGTCACTGGCTGCCCCGGCTGATCAAAGAATTTGGGGAGCAGTACCCCAAGGTGCAGTTTGTGCTCCACCAGGGGGATTACACCACGATTCCCGAGTGGGTGCGCACCGGGGAGGCGGATTTTGGGTTTGTCAACCCCGACGCTGTCCAGGGCATGTGCACCCAATTTCTCAAGGAAGGGGAGCTGCGGGCCGTGCTTCCGGCGGACCACCCGCTGGCGGCGGAGCCTTTTGTGGAGCTTAAGCAGCTGGCCGGGGAGCCGTTTCTGCTGCTGGAGGAGGGGGCGCTCAGCGAGCCGCTGGAGGCGTTTTCTCAGATCGGGCTTAAGCCCAATATCCGCCTGCGCGTCCACGACGATTATTCTATTCTGTCCATGATCGAGACCGGGCTGGGTGTCAGCATCCTGCCGGAGCTGGTGCTGCAGAGGACCGGCTACCGGGTCGCTGTCAGGCCGGTTAAGCCGGCTGTGACGCGGAAAATCGGGCTGGTGTTCAAGGATAAGGACGCCCTGCCCATTGCGGCCAAATATTTCATCAGATTTTTGAAGGGGAGAATCGCGGACCTGCCGTAACCCTTCGGACGGCGGGAAAATCGGCACGGGAAAACGCGTCAGGTTCGCTTGTGAGCGGGCTTCCGTGTCAATTTTTACATCGGATGGGCATCCGACGCTTTCCCGCCGGCCTTTTTCGGTCAGGCAGATGAGCAGTCTGAACTGTCACGACCTGCCCTGAGGGAGGCAACGGACGGGGAAAAAAGCCCTTGCGCTTTGTCTGCGTCTGCAATATAATGGAATAAGAATGATTGTAAGCGCTTACATATACGGCGCCTCCCCGCGGCGGGGCGGCGGACGCGTGGTGCGCGGCGAGGAGAAGGCAGACCATGGCAGCCGTAAACATGACGGAGGGGAACATTCCCCGGCATCTGATCAACTATTCCCTGCCCCTGATCGCGGGGAACCTGTTCCAGCTCACCTACAACGTGGTGGATTCCATCATCGCCGGCCGTTTTATCGGCAAGGAGGCTCTGGCGGCGGAGGGCACGGCCAACCCGGTGATGAGCATCGTGATTCTGGGCATCTCGGGCATCTGCATGGGCGCGTCCGTGCTGATGAGCGAGTTCTTCGGCGCAGGAGAACATGAGAAGCTGAAGCGGGAGATGTCCACCACGGTGATTTTCGGCTGCTATTTCTCGCTGGTCGTGGCCTTTCTCGGCGCGCTGCTTGCAAGGCCGCTGCTGGCGGCCTTAAACGTGCCGGGGGAGCTGCTGGACATGGCGGCCACTTATCTGCGCATCATCTTTTTGGGCGCGCCGTTCACCTATTTCTACAACGCAGTGTCCTCGGCCTTAAAGAGCGTGGGGGACTCCCGGACGCCCCTGAGATTCCTGGCGTTCTCCGCCGTGTTAAACGCGGTGCTGGATCTGATTTTCATCGGCGGCCTGGGCTTTGGCATCGTCTGCTCCGCCGTGACCACAGTGATCGCGGAGGCGGCCTCGGCCCTGCTGTGCATAGGCTATGTGTACAGGAGGATTCCCATGCTGCAGCTCAGAAGAGGGGAGTTTCGCATGGACGGGGGACTGCTGCGCCAGACCCTGCGCTATGGCAGCGTCACGGCCCTGCAGCAGTCCTGCCAGCCCATCGGCAAGCTGCTGATCCAGGGGGCCATCAATCCCCTGGGCGTGGACATGATCGCTGCCTTTAACGCCGTGAACCGGGTGGACGACTACGCCTTTACGCCGGAGCAGAGCATTTCCCACGGAATCACCACCTTTGTGGCCCAGAACAGGGGCGCTAAGAAGCGGGAGCGCATCAGGCGGGGATTCGCCGGCGGGCTGCTTCTGGAGGCCGGCTACTGGGCGGTGATCTTTGTGGTGATCAACCTGGTGCGGGAGCCGGTGATGCGCCTGTTCGTCACCGAGGGCAACGAGGCCATTGTCTTACTGGGCAGCAATTATCTGGGGCTGATGGCGTTTTTCTACCTGTTTCCGGCCTTTACCAACGGCATACAGGGCTTTTTCAGGGGCATGGGCAATATGAGCATCACCCTGTTGGGCACCTTCACCCAGACCAGCATCCGGGTGATTTTCGTGTACCTGCTGGCCCCCCGGATGGGGATGCAGGGCGCGGCCTACGCCTGCGCCATCGGCTGGAGCATGATGCTGCTTTTAGAGGTGCCCTACTATTTCTGGTTTATGAGACACAGGGGCAGGGAGGTGCTGGAGCGCTGAGGCAGATTTTGCGGTACCTGCCGGGTCCGCACGCCGCGCCGCAGGGAAGGCTTTGTCAGACGCGGCCCTGCAATGGGCGCCTGCTTTGCAGGAAAGATCGGAAATTGTTGCAAATGTCATAGTAAAAGGACAAATTTCGTGGTACACTGTAACCAACATAAGAATTTGAGGAGGTATGCATATGTACGCGGAATTTGACGATACGTTGGTGACCGGCGATGAGATGATCGATTCCCAGCACAGGGAGCTGATCGGCAAGATTAATGACCTTTTGAGGAGCTGTGAGGAAAACGCGAACCTCAGGGCCGCGGTGCAGATGTTGAACTATCTGGCGGATTACACGGAATTTCATTTCGGGGAAGAGGAGAAGCTTCAGGAGGAGATCGGCTATCCGGGCATCGCAGAGCACAAGGCCAAGCACGAGGAGCTGCGCCGGACCGTGGAGGAGCTTCACAGTATGCTGGAGGAAGAGGAGGGCCCCACGCCGGAGTTCGTGGAGCAGGTCAACAAGAAAGTGACCGAATGGCTCTACTACCACATCAGGACCTTCGACCGGTCGGTGGCGGAGTACAGGTTTATGAGGGATAACGGGGATCGGCTGTAGAGAATTTTGATTCCGGGTGATCAGTCTGCGCGATTAAAACCTGTGGGAGACGATGGCGATGAGCAAAGGATATAAAATATTGGTCAGCACATTGGCAGTCATATTTAGCCTGCTTGCCGCCTGTATTGGATATGCTTTTGCAGGTGGTTCTGATTTGACCTTTTGGAAAAGATATATTTGTAATTTTATATTTATCATGCAATTTTTAGCCACCATATGGTGTGTGATCGCTCTTTTTAAAAGAGCGGAAAAACAATAGGATTTGATCAGACGAATCCCAGCTTTATGGGACGAAATGCCGATTTCCCGGTACATTGGCTTACAGCCGCGGCGCCGGGAAATCGGCATTTCCATATTGCGGCGGAGGTGAAAACCGCCGGTGTGAATTGAGTCCGGAAGGGACGCTACAGGCCGCCTGAGATGAACTGCGGAGGTCGCCCTGCGGCAAAGCACGACTCACCCTACTGAACCTGCCGCAGCACCTTTTCGCTGGCCCAGCCGGTGGAGGCGCGGCTCTCGTCCAGGTACAGCTCATACCACACCGAGCCCATTTGCTGCTGCCTGCCGGTGCCCTCCAGCTGTCTGCCCTGGGGCGCCTGGGCGACCACATCGCAGTCCGTGCCGGGGCCGGAGCGGATATTGGCCGCAGAGGCCGTGATCTCAAACAGGGGCAGGTCCGCCCCGGCGGTTTCGGTTTCTTCCTCCTGCGTCTCCACAGATTCATAGAACACCGCCTCCTGGGCGGCTTTTTTGCGCGCCGAGTCCGCTTTCATCTCCCACACAATCCGGCGTAGCTTCCAGGATAGGGAGCCGGATAAGTCTCGGGTGTAGAGGAACACGCCGGTGAGAAGCACCGCGTTGATCAGCACCGCCAGCAGCATGCGCGCCAGGGTGAGGGCTTTGCGGCGCTCAAGGCGGGCTTTAAACTGTTGCTTGAACTGGTTTAAAATCATCCAGAAGGTGCGCTCGATGCCCTTCCAGTCAAAGTCCTTGCGCAGCTTGGTGGCGGAATCCCACAGGCAGCAGACGCCCAGCCCCACGGGGAGCGCGATCACCACCAGCCCGAAGAGCAGGGTGACGGCGATCTCCACAGGCCCGGGCAAGCCCATGCCGGAGCAGAAGGCGGCGCTGAACTCGCCCAGGCTGAATTCAGACAGGGGCGGCAGCTTGATGCCGATAAAATCCGCAGTGGCCTTTGTCAGCCAAACGAGGGCCGGCAGGGCGGCGGGAATCGCAATGTAGCGCAGGTTCCAAACGATGAACTTCACAAGCTCAAACAAGGCAAAGGTGATGTAGACGGGCAGATAGGTCAGGAAAAACAGCGGTGCAAAGCACAGGGGAAGCGGTTCGCTCCTGTCGCGCCCGAGAATCCGGTCCACCCTGTTTAAGACCTTCTGGCGTCCCTCCCTGCGCTTGGCGTCGTTCATCATCTTGCGGATGCCGTTGTCGTAGATTCCGAACTTTGCGTACATGGGCAGGAAGTAGGAGAGGAGGAAATCGTACTGGTCCCGGAAGCCGTATTCCCGCTGGGCGGCCTTGGCCAGATCGGTGATGGTTCGTTCCTTAGCCTCCACGATCTCGTACATATAGGGGGTCAGCAGCGGGAATTTGACCAACAGCTTGAACTCGCTGAAGTTGTAGAATACGTCGTTCTGTCCCAGCAGCTCGCTCATCTTGTTGAACAGGTCCAGGATGGGCGTGTACTCCTGGCCGCCGTCCAGCCGCAGCCCGGAGGCCTTCTGGCGCTTGGCCTCCACGTCCGCCCTCAGGGCTTCAAGGTCGTTGCAATTCTCCAGATCCAGAAACCGGTAGAGGCTTTCCGTCACGCCCGGGAACTGGGCCGCCGTTTTTTCGCTGGCCGCGGCTTTTAAAAGATAGCTCTGGCATTTGCGGATTCCCAACAGGGTGGAGCGGTCGAACTGGTCCGCCACCAGGGCGCTTTTCTTTCGTTTGCCGTCCCGCTCCTCATCCTCGCCGTCCGCGCCCCGGGCGTCCAGCTTGGACACCTTGAATTCGGTTTGGAGCATCGCCAAAATGGGCTGCCGGGACTTGCGCTGGTCGGGAAAATACTCGAAGAAAAATTCGATCTCCTGCCTGCGGATGCGCCGGGTCTTGCCCACGATGGTGAAAAATTCCCGGGCAAAGTCCAGATTGGCCTCCCCGCCGCCGCTCTTCTGGTAGTAGGCGTAAAGCGCCTTTCGCAGGGAAGGATCCCGCAGCACAGCCTCATAGCGGCCGGCGGCCTCCAGGTGCTGCCTGGCCTGGGCGGCCTTGTCCTCCCTGGGGCTGTTTAAAAATTGGTTCCAGCCCTTGCGCTTTTTGGCGAGGGCTTCCTCCAGTTCTTGGTCCGTCACGTCGGGACCGCTGAGTTTGTAGAGGGAAAACAGGTTGAGCGCATCGATGTCAATCCCGTATTTCCGCTGGATTCGTTCTTTGATGTCAGCCATTTTAAACGCCTACCTCCTCTTGGACTGCTTTGCCATGATGCCCAGCATCCCGTTAAACAGGCTCATGGACAGTTCCCCTATCAGGCCCGATACGAGCATGACGCCGCAGCAGATCAGCCCCAGCACCAGGTAGGCGATGGAACCGACCAGGGTGGCGAAGAAGGCCAGCAGGCCCAGTGGAATCAGCCAGAGGACCAGGCTCAACAGGATCAGCAGAAGGTTGCCTCCGTTTATGAACTCGATCACCGCGCTGGCCACGACGAACAGCGCCAGGAAAAAGAGCATGGCGCCGATCAGGATCATCCCGTACTTGGCCGCAATATCCAGAAACGCCTCCACCAGGGAGTTTAAGCTTTTTAACATCACGCCCGCCGCCAGGGAGATGGCGGCCGTCAGGCAGCAGATAAATACTAAAAGACAGATCATACCGTGTTCCTCCTCACTCCACCGTGGTTCCGGCTGCTCTCCGCACGGCTGCGATCCGCTCGCTCTCCGACATCTGGTTGGAGAGGTCGAAGGTGGTCTCCAGCTTGCTGTGCTTGCAGAGCTCCTCGGCCATCACGTGCAGGATTCCCGAATTGTCCAGGGCCAGCATGACCTTCAGCTCCGTTCCCTTGGGCACCCGCTGGTTAAAGCGCATATGGATCGTGGTGAGGGGTTCCCTGTCCCCGATGGGGAGGGAGCTGTCCATGCTCCTGGTCTCATAGATGGGCAGATCGGCGCCGCTCTGGTTGTTCTCCGCCGTCCAGAAGGAGCGGGTGGTGGTGGCCGGAAGCTTGTCGTTGCTCATGAGCATATTGCAGATTTCCAGCTCGTCGTTGTCGTTGTAGGCGCTGATGCCGTAGGTGCGGGAGAGCACGTTGCTGATATTCATCTTCATGGCGCCGTAGCTGGCGGAGGCGAGGGAGAATTTTTTGTCCAGGGAGCCGCCGGTCTTTAGGTTCTCCTCGGTCAGCTCCTCCACGGATTTCCCTGTTTTCTGGGCTTCCTCCAGCAAGAAGTCGCTGTACTGCTTCTCGTTGCTGGCATAGATGGCGGCTCCCTTGGCCACCGCCTCATCCGGGTCCTGGAGCACCGGGGTGATGTGGTAGTCGGCCTCGATCATTTTAGCCACCTGGGGCATCCGGGAGGAACCGCCTACCAGCAGAATCTTGTCGATCCTGCTCGGGGGACAGCCCTTCTGGGACGCGTTTTTTAACACCTCGTCCAGCAGGTTTTTAGTCCGGCTTAACAGGTCGTGGGTCAGCTCCTCGTACTTTTCCCGGGTCAGCTCCTCGCGGAACCGGCCCGCGCTCCCGTTTACGGAAATGTTCACCTTCTCGCGGGCTGTCAGGGATTTCTTCCAGGTCTCCACGTCCACGTACAGGGAGGCGACGGCGTCCGGGTCCTCGGAGAGATCCTCGCCGTTCTCCTCCTCGTAGCGCTCCGTCACATAGTCCATCAGCGCCTCGTCCCAGTCCTTTCCGCCCAGGGTGTCGTCTCCGCCGGTGCAGATGACGGAAATATTGCTGCCGTTTATCTCCATCACCGTGATGTCGAAGGTGCCGCCGCCCAGATCGTACACCAGCACGGTCTCATTTTTGGAGCTGCCCGCCGCCCCGTAGCTGATGGCAGCGGCCGTGGGCTCGTTGATGATGTTGAGCACGTTTAAGCCCGCCAGCTCCCCGGCGGTCTTGGTGGCCTGGCGCTCGTTCATGCCAAAGTAGGCGGGGCAGGTGATGACCACGTCACGGACCTCCTGGCCCTCGGCGATCACGCCGTTCTGGATCAGCTCGTCGTTGGCGTCCTTCACCAGCTTTTTCAGAATGTAGGCGGAAATCTCAGGGGCGCTGTAGGTGATCCCGGCCAGGGTGACCTTGTCGTTCTCCTTGCCCATTTTGCGCTTGATAAACTGCACGGTCCGGTCCGGGTCCACCTCGATGGACCGCTTGGCCTCCATGCCCACCACCACGTTGTCCGCTGATTCCACCATGACCACGGAGGGGGTGGTGTGGTCGCCGTCGCTGTTCTTCAATACAACCGGCTTGCCGTACTCATCCATGTAGGCGATGCAGGAATAGGTGGTTCCCAGGTCAATTCCAAAAACGTAATTCATATTCATATTCTCCCTTCGATCTCTGTCTCCTCCCGCCGGCGCTGTGGGCAGGACCGGCTGAAATCCGGGGCCGGCCGCGGGGGACTTGCTTTGTCTGATACAGGCGGTATGGCCCGCCGGTCTATTGAAAACGGTACACGATAACGCGCTCCGGAAGCAGCACCCTTTCCCCTTTGGCGTAGCCGGGGCTGAGGCTGGCCTTCACCGTGTGGTCCAGCTGCTGTTCGGCCGCCGGCTCCACGGCCATGGCCCGGTGCCGGCCGCCCTCAAAGCGTTCGCCCGGCAGGGTGCTAAAGGGTTCGATGTTCTGGCGTTCCAGAAGATCTGAAATGTCCTCCTCCAGGTAGGTAAATTCCTGCCGCAGCGCTTCCGCGTCCATTTGAGGCCATTGGGGGGAATTGAGCTTTTTCTGCATTCTTCCCAGCAGTCCGATCAATTCCTTCATCACCTGCTCCACCAGGCGGCCCGCCTGGTCCTGTTTGTAATACTCCAGCTCCTGATGCAGGCGGTCGATCAGCTCATCCTTCTTGCGGATTTGGCTGTCGATCAGCTCCTGCATGAGTTGGCCTTGCTCCCTGGTGTCCAGAAGGAGTTCGTTCAGGTCTAAAAGCTCCTCCTCTGTCAGGGGCTCCGGGATCATTTCTGTTTCGCCGAGTGAGTTCATATGGGAAACTCCTTTCCATTCTTTTTTCGTTTCTGCTTACAAGACGATCGAACCTCGCGTCCAGTTTTAAAATTCGCAAAAAAAATATTTTCCTGTACATTATACTCGGATATTCGTACATATTCAACCGAAATTTCCCAATTCCGGCGGTTCAATGCGCGCAAAAAGGCCGGATAAGATTGTACGATCTGTCAATCTTATCCGGCCTCTATCGCTTTAGCGTGATTATACCCCGGGGCAAGGGGCGGGCGGCTTTGTCAGTCCACCAGGCGTTTTAACTGCCATTTCCCGCTCTTCACCCGCAGGAAGGAGAAGATGGAGCCCACGCCCCAGCCGATGGGAATGGACCACCAGATGGCGCTGGCGCCGATGAAGTGGGCCAGGAGATAGGCGATGGCCACCCGGGAGAACAGGTTGGACATGGAGCTGACCATGAAGGCGCCCATGTCGCCCGCTCCGCGCAGCAGGCCGTTGCCAACAAAGAGAAAGCCCATCAGTATGTAGAACACGGAGACGGTTTTCATGTATTTGAGGCCGTAACTCATGGCGCTGCCCTCAGACCCCTGGTTGAGGAACAGGCTCAGCAGCTGAGGACCGAACAGGTAAATGATCGCCGTGATGACCAGGGAGAAGATGAACACCATGAACATACAGGCCTTGTAGCCCTGGTGCACGCGGTCGTCCCGGCGGGCGCCCATGTTCTGGGCGGTGTAGCTGGACATGGCGTTGGAGAAGTTCATGTTGGGCAGCATGGCCAGGGTGTCGATCTTGGTCGCCGCGGTGTAGCCGGCCACAAAAACCTTGCCGTAGGAGTTCACCAGGCCCTGCATGAACATCATGCTCAGGGACACGATGGACTGCTGAAGCATGGAGGGGATGCCGATTCTGGCGATCCGCCGGGCGGCCGGCATCTCGAAGAAGGTGAACTTCACGCCGCGCCGTGACTCCTCATTTTCCATTTTTATCAGGCGGCGCACCAGCACGAAGAAGGAGATGAAGGCGCACATGCCCTGGGCAATCAGGGTGGCCCAGGCCACGCCGGCCACGCCCATGTTGAACTTGATCACAAAGAGCAGGTCCAGGGCGATGTTGGTCAGGGCGGAGATCATCAGAAAACGCAGGGGCGTGTTGCTGTCCCCCAGAGCGTTGTAGATGCCGTTTAGGGAATTGTAGAGGAACAGGAACACCGCGCCTCCGAAATAGATCCGCAGGTAAGCCAGGGAGTCGGGCATAATGTCCTTGGCCGTGCCCAGCAGGTTCAGCAGCGGCTCCGCGGCCAACTCGCCGATGCCCATAATCACCAGGCCCACCACGCTCAGGGAAATCAGGGCGGTGGACACGGTGATCTTCATCTCGCGAATCTGTCCGGCCCCGAAGAGCTGGGAGATCACCACCGTGCATCCCATTGACAGGCCGGCGGCAATGGCCACGGCCAGAAAGACTACTGGGAAGGAGGAGCCGACCGCGGCCAGCGCGTCCTCGCCCACAAAGCGGCCCACCACCATGGAGTCAACCATGTTGTAGAGCTGCTGGAACAAATTTCCCACCACCATGGGCAGTGCGAAGAAAAAAAGCAATTTGAGGGGATTGCCCTCCGTAAGATTCTTAACCATTGATACAGCCTCCGTTTTTTCGTCGATACTCTGCTGCGTTTTCCGCCATCCGTTTGGTGAAATCCTGGTACAAGGTTTTCTCCTCCTCCGTAAATCCGGTGTAACAGATCGCATCCCATTTTTTGTAAATCGCCTCGATGTTTTTTAACATGTCGGCTCCCGCCTCCGACAGGCTTACAAGCTTCTGCCGCCGGTTCTTTTCGTTTACATGGCGCCGCACCAGCCCCTTTTCCTCTAAAAGGAACACGGTTTTGGCGATGCGCCCCTTGTCCAGGTTCATCATTTCACCCAGCTCCTCCTGGCTCACGCACTTGTCCTTCATCAGGGACAGCAGGCGCCCTTCCAGGGACAAAAGCCCGTATTTTTCCAGCTCCTCCCGAATATAATACAGTTCGCAGCGCCGATAAATTCCCACATACCGGTTCATAATTCCTCCTGATTTCCATAACGTTGCATATTGCAACGGTTGTGTTTATCAACGATTATAGCGGCCCGGAGCCGGCTTGTCAATCTTTGCGCTGTATTTTTCTCCGTACAAGGGCTGTGGCGAAAATACAAATATTGGGGCTTTTCTGGAATGGCGCTTGTATTTTATGATCGAATCAAGTATGATTAAGGTAGTGTTAATTTATGAAAAACGACGCGATGGGCAGTCGGACAGAGGAGCGCTTATGGGGAAGAAAATACTGATAGTGGACGATGCGATGTTTATGCGGAAAATGATCCGCAAGATCCTGGGGGAGGAGGGCTACACGGATGTGGAGGAGGCCGCGGACGGAGAGAAGGCCCTTGAGCTATTCGATCCCTTTGATCCCGATCTGGTGCTGCTTGACATCACCATGCCGGGTATGTCAGGCCTGGAGGTTCTGGAAAAGCTGCTCGCCAGACGCCCGCAGACAAAAGTGGTCATGTGCTCCGCAGTGGGTCAGGAGTCAACGGTTCAGCAGGCTTTGACCTTGGGAGCGCTGGATTTTATTGTGAAGCCGTTTAAACCGGACGAATTTAAGCGCACGGTGGCGCATTATCTGCGGTAAACGGGATAAATGGGGGCGTATGATGAGAGAATTTATAAAAAATTTGAAAATCGGGAAAAAGCTGACTATCGCGTTCGGACTGATTATCCTGTTTTGCGGAGTGACGATGCTGGTGACGGTCGTCAGCCTGAGAAACGTGTCCAACAGGATGGAACGGCTTTACGAGGAGCCCTTTGCCAATGTCCAGACCTCCCAGGAGCTGATCGGGAACCTGCAGTCGGTGGGAAAATATCTGGTCATGCTGGTGGCCACGGAGGGCGTGGTAGACGAGGAGTATTATTACAGTCAAATACAGAGCCTTGTCCAGGCTGAGCACCAGGGGCTGAAAAACCTGAGCACAGGTTATGTCAGCGGGCCGGAGAAGGTGCGGGAGCTGGAGGAACAGTTTGCGCTTCTGCAGGCCCCCAGGGAGGACGTTCTGAACCTGTGGCGCCAGGGGAAGGATGAGGAAGCCCTGGCGGCCTACGCCAATGACTACGCGCCCCGGTCGGCCGTGGTCCGGGATGTGCTGGCGGATGTGGTGGAGTTGTCGGTTCAGGACGCGCAGGACAGCCTGGCCAGGTCCAAGCAGATCAACAACAGGATCGTAACTGGGGTGTCCGTGGCCTTTGCGGGGATTATCGTATTTTCCGTGGGCATGTGCGTGCTGCTCACCAGGGGGGTCACCAGGCCTATCAATGAGGTGAGGCAGGCCGCGGGCTGCATCGCCGAGGGGCAGCTGACCGTGGACTTACAGTACCACTCGCGAAATGAGCTGGGCCAGCTGGCCCAGGATATCCGCAGCACCGCGGCGGCTCTCAGCTCCTATGTGACGGAGATCCGGCGGGGAATGGCGGCGCTGGGGGCCGGACATCTGAATTACCGCCACGAGGTGGAGTTTAAAGGCGATTTCGTGGCCATGGGACAGGCGCTGGAGGAGATCAGCAGCCTGCTGCGCGATTCCATCCGGCAGATCAGCACCAGCGCGGCCCAGGTATCAGGCGGAGCGGCCCAGGTGTCCACCGGGGCGCAGACCCTGGCCCAGGGCGCTTCCGAGCAGGCCGGGTCCGTACAGGAGCTGGCGGCCAGGATCAACGAGATCGCGGACGGCATACAGCACAATGCCGACAGCGCCGTGCGCTCCAGCCAGGTGGCCGGAGAGGTGGGCGTGGGCTTAAAGCAGTGTGAAGGTCAGATGGGGGAGGCGCTGGAGGCCATCCGCGCGATCCGCAGGAACTCCGATGAGATCAACAGCATCGTGTCGGAGATCGAGGACATCGCCTTCAGGACCAACATACTGTCCCTCAACGCCTCGGTGGAGGCGGCCAGAGCCGGGGAGGCGGGCCGCGGGTTCGCCGTGGTGGCCAGCGAGGTCAGACGCCTGGCGGCCAAGGCCTCCGAGGCAGCTAAGATGACAGCCGGACTGATTGAGAAGAATTCCCAGGCAGTGGACGTGGGCATTGAGGCGGTGGACGCCACGGCCCATACCCTGAACGGCTCTGTGAAGGGAGCCGAGCAGGTGACGGAGATGATGACGAGGATATCCGGGCTGTCGGTGCAGCAGGCGGATGCGATCAACCAGATTCGCGGGAGCGTGGAGGCCATTTCCGAGATCGTGCAGGGAAATTCCGCCACATCGGAGGAGAGCGCCGCCGCCAGCGAGGAGCTGTCCGCACAAGCGGGAATATTGCGTGAATTAGTAGAAAAATTTGAAATATAGCGGTCGGAGGATTGGACCGCACTGCCCATGAGCAGGAGATTAACGGAGGTTTATGATATGGAAGCGAATGACAAACGGATTGTGCTGGTGGTGGACGACAGTATGTTGATCTGCAAACAGATCGTATCCGCACTGAAGGACCAGGGACCTGTGGTTTATGAGGCGCACAACGGAGACGAGGCGCTGGAGCTGGTGCAGCAGTACAAGCCGGACCTGATCCTTTTGGATGTGGTTCTCCCGGACACGGACGGCTATGCGTTGTTTGGCCGGCTCAAGGCCGCGGGACAGGAGAATGCGGTGATCATTTTCCTGACTTCCAAGGACACGGACGAGGATGTGATGCGGGGCTTCTCCATGGGAGCGGGCGACTATATTAAGAAGCCCTTCGGCAAGGCGGAGCTTCAGTCGCGGGTGGCGGCCCACCTCAAAGCCAAGGAACTGAAGGATGAGCTGAACCGGCAGAACAAGGAGCTGCGCTCCGACATGGAGAAGCTTAACTACATGGCTTTCCGCGACGGGCTGACCGGGCTCTACAACCGGCGCTATGTGGTGGGCGATCTGCTGGAGGACATGCGCGGGCATCAGCAGAGCGAACAGACCTGCAATGTGATGATTCTGGCGGATATCGATGACTTCAAAAAGGTTAACGATACATACGGACACGAGGCCGGGGACAGGGCGCTGGTCTGCATCGCCCACATACTGGAGGGCCACTGCCGCAAGCACAAGGTGGTGCGCTGGGGCGGCGAGGAATTTCTGGTGGTGCTGCTGAATGTGACAAAGAACGAGGCCTTTGCCATCAGCGAGCAGATACGCGAGGACGTACAGAATTTCCCGATTTTCTTCAATGGGAATGAATTCAGATGCACCCTGACCCTGGGGCTGCACGCTTATCGCGAGCAGGAGGGAATCGAGGAGAGCATAGACCGGGCGGACAAGGCCCTTTACCGGGGAAAACGCAGCGGAAAGAACCGCAGCGTCTGGTATGAGAATTTTATGGGCTGATAGGGGAAAAACATGGGGTATTTTGACGCGGACGCGGAGGAAATGCTGGAGGTGTACCTTCTGGAGACACGCCAGCTGATCGGCCAAATGGCCGATGTCCTTTTGGAGACAGAAAAAAACGGAGTGTTCACCGGGGAAGAGATTCACAGCGTTTTCCGGGTGATGCACACAATCAAAAGCTCATCAGCGATGATGGGGCTCAATGGCCTGTCCTCCCTGGCTCACAAGCTGGAGGACTTGTTTGCGTTTTACCGGGAGGGGAGCGGAAGGATCGATCAGGCGGAATCAGGGCTGTTCGATCTTTTGTTCGCTTTCTCCGATTTCCTGGAGGAGGAGCTGGAGGTTATGGCGCGCCAGGACTACCAGCCCAGGGATACCAGGGAGCTGGAGGAGCGGGCGGTGGCTTATCTGGAGCGCGTAAAGAGCGCAATTCCCCAGGGGGAGGGCGCGGCCGGCGGGGAGCAGGAGACAAGCCACGGTGAGTCCACGGCCGGGGGGCGGAGCCAGGCTCCCGTGCCGGAGGAGCTGATCAACCGGGGCGGCACTGTGGTGCGCCTGCGCCTGGAGCCGGAGTGCCGGATGGAGAACGTCCGCGTGTTCATGCTGGTGAGGCAGATTTCAGGCCTGTGCAGCCAGGTGGAGACGTTTCCCGAAAATATTGAGCGGTCCGAGGACACTGTGGAATATATCAGGGAGAACGGCGCCTTCATCCGCTTCGAGACGGATAAGCGGGACGAGGTGCTGGAAACCTTAAAGAACGGCCTGTTCGTGGAGCGCTGCCAGGTGGAGTGGGAGGCGCCTTTGCCGGAGCCGGAGAAAAAGGCGGAATCGCCCGCGTCGGAGAACGGCAGGGAGGCGGAATACTTAAACGTGCGCACCGAGCGCTTAGACCAGCTGCAAAGCCTGGCCGGGGAGCTGATGATCCAGATGCTCATATTGGATGAGGAGCTGGACCAGAGAGGCCTCCAGGAGCTCAAGGAGGGCACGGCCCATCAGGTCAACCGGCTGGTGAGCCAGGTGGAGCGCACGGTCATGGCCATCCGCATGGTGCCGGTGGGACGGATTGTGCCCAAGCTGCGCCGGATCCTGCGGGATATCTGCCGCGCCCAGAATAAAGAGGTGGAGCTGGTGGTGAACTGCGGAGATATTGAGGCGGACACCGGCGTGGTGGATATTATCTCCGAGGCTATGATGCACATGCTCCGCAATGCGGTGGATCACGGGATCGAAGGGCCCCAGGAGCGGGCTGCGGCGGGGAAGCCGCAGAAGGGGACGATTACGTTCAATGTGGAGAGCACGGTGGGCGAGCTGATCGTGTCCCTGGAGGACGACGGCTGCGGCATCGACGTGGAGCAGGTGCGCAGGCACGCGCGGGCCAGGGGCCTGTTCACGCGGCCGGAGGAGACTTACGACCGCCAGGAAGTGATCGATATGATCCTTTGCCCGGGTTTTACCACCAGCGAGTCGGTGACGGAATATTCCGGGCGCGGCGTGGGCCTAGACGTAGTCAAGAGCATCCTGGAGAGCGTGGGCGGCAACCTTTACATTCAGAGCGAGCGCGGCATCGGCAGCAGCTTTACCCTGTCTATGCCGCTGACCCTGGCGAATATGGAATGCGTCCGATTCAAGGTGGACGAGTACCGCCTTTCCCTGCCCGCCAGGAACGTATTCCAGTTTCTGGATTACGGCAGCTGCCGTGAGCAGGTTCGCCAGGTGGGCGGGAGGGAGTACATTCTGTACGAGGACCGTATGGTGCCGTTTATTGACCTGAGAAAGTTTTACCGCCTGGGCGGCCAGGCGCCGGAGACCTCCATTGTCATCTACGTGCAGGGGAAAAACCAGGGAGGATGTATTTTGGCCGATACCCTGTACGAGCAGAAGCGGATCGTGATCAAGCAGCTTCCGGCCCTGTTCGGCCTGGATTTCAGACGGAACACCGGGGTCAGCGGGTGCAGCATCATGGGGGACGGGAAGATTTGCGCCGCCCTGGATGCGCAGATTCTGATCAGCCGGTATGAAAAGGAGGGAGTATATGGAAGCGGACTATGAGCAGGAGCTTCTGGGCTTTACGGGCAGGGAGCGCAATTACGCGGTGGAGCTGTCCCATGTGGAGGAAATCTGCTTTGACATCAAGATATCCAAGATTCCCTGTCTCCCCAGGTATTTTAAGGGTATGTTCCACTACCGCGGCGCGATTCTCCCTGTGGCTCAGCTGGAGGAGACGGAGGAAAAAGACGCAAAGCGGCGCAAGGTTCTGCTGGTGCTTGGCTGCAACGGGTACCGGCTGGGGGTTTTGATTCCAGGCGAGCCCTATGTGGTTTCATACGACGAGCTGAAGCGCATTGAACATCCGGCGGAACCGGAGCTGAGTGAGGTCTGGAAGATTCAGGGGATTTTCAAGGCCAGCCGTGGGCTGACGTTTCTGCTGGACGTGGAAAAAACGGTTGAGGCAATGGTGATTTATCAATAGCGCCGCAGGCGGGAGAAGAGGGAGTATTTTGCAGGAGAGAAGTTCAGACATGATTAAGGGAGGCATCTTCCGTTCCATTTTATACTTTTCAATACCGCTGCTGATCGGCAATTTCTTTCAGCAGCTGTACAACACGGTGGATTCCTATGTGGTGGGCAATTTTGTGGACACCAACGCCCTGGCGGCGGTGGGAGCGTCCACCCCGGTGATCAATATGCTGGTGGGATTTTTTATGGGCCTTTCCACCGGCGCCGGGGTGGTGATCTCCCAGTATTACGGGGCGCGGCGCACAGTGGATATGAGCAGGGCGGTGCACAGCTCCCTGGCGCTCACCGGGGTTTTGAGTATCGGCTTCACCGTGGCCGGCATGCTCTTTACCGGGCCTCTCCTGCGGGGCATCGGGGTGCCGGAGGAGGTGCTGCCCCATTCCTCACTCTATCTGGTGATCTATTTCGGCGGTATCACATTTTCTCTCTTTTACAATATGGGAGCCGGGATTCTGCGGGCTGTGGGAGATTCCACCCACCCGCTGATCTATCTGGCCATGGCCAGCATTGTGAATATTATTCTGGATTTTCTGTTTGTCTGTGGTTTTCACATGGGCATCGCGGGGGTGGCCATCGCCACGATCATCGCCCAGGCGGTCAGCTCGGCTATGGTGATGGCAAAGCTCATTCGCTCCCGGGAGGAGTACCGGGTGGAGGTGCGAAAAATCCGTTTCCACCGCAGAATGACCCTTCGGATCATCACCATCGGCTTTCCGGCCGCTCTCCAGCAGAGCATCACCTCTTTCTCCAACGTGATCGTGCAGTCCTACATCAACCGGTTCGGCGCGGCCGCCATCGCGGGGTATTCCACCACGCTGAGAATCGACGGCTTTCTCCAATTGCCGCTCCAGAGCTTTAACATGGCGATCACCACCTTTGTGGGTCAGAACATCGGCGCCGGCCAGTACAAGCGGGTGAAGAAGGGGATCATGGCCGCCTGGCTGATGAGCTCCGCCGTCATCCTGGCGGGAGCGGTCTGCATGTACTTCTGCGCGGGGTTCATGGTCAACATCTTCACCAACGACGCCCAGGTGATCGCCAACGGCACCTCCATGCTGCGCATTTTCTCCGTCGGCTATATCGTGCTGCCGGTGGTACAAATCTTAAACGGAGCCCTGCGAGGCGCCGGTCTCTCCAAGGTGCCCATGTTTTTCATGCTGGGCAGCTTTGTGGTCCTGCGCCAGATTTACCTGGCCATCGCGGTGCCCATCACCAACAACCTGATGGTGGTGATCGCCGGATGGCCGGTGACCTGGGTGGTGTGCGCCCTGGGTATGTTCTGCTACTATAAGAAAGCGAACTGGCTTCCGAAGGAAGCGGATTAACCGGGGTAAAAACGGAGGGAAGCATTATGAAGGTGGGAGATAAAATCGGAATTACCTGCTGTTCAAACGGCAGGCCGCCGGAGAGCAGGGAAACGGTGCGGCGTCTGCGGAACGTGCTGGAGGGGATGGGGCTTTGTCCGGTGTTCAGCCAATATCTTTACGCGAAGCGGTCCGTGTTCAGTGGCACGGGGGCCCAGCGGGCAGAGGCGCTGATGGATTTTTACCGGGACCCGCAGATCAAGGCGATTTTTGACATATCGGGCGGGGATATCGCCAATGAAATTCTGCCATACCTGGACTTTGCCGCCATTGCGGGCAGCGGAAAGCAGTTTTGGGGCTACAGCGACCTGACGGTGATTTTAAATGCGATCTACGCAAAAACAGGGGAAACCGCGGTGCTGTACCAGATTCAGAACCTGGTGCGCGCCCAGGCGCAGGCTCAGCAGAACGTGTTTGCGGATACCGTGCTGGGGAAAGGCACAGAGCTTTTCTCTTTTCACTACGCCTTCCTGCAGGGGGACCGGATGGAGGGAACCGTTGTGGGGGGAAATATCCGCTGCTTTTTGAAGCTGGCGGGAACGGAATATTTTCCGGAGCTCAGGGGCAGGATACTGCTTCTGGAGGCGCGCAGCGGCGGGCCGGCGCAGATCATGACGTATCTTTGCCAGTTGAAGATGCTGGGGGCCTTTGAGGAGACTGCGGGGATTTTGCTGGGCACATTTACGGAGATGGAGGAGGCCGGGCTGCTGCCGGAGCTTAAGTCCATGGTGCTGGGCTTTGCCGGGAAGCTGCCGGTGGCCAGAACAGGGCAGATCGGCCACGGAGCGGACTCCCGGGGGATTGTGATTGGAGAGCGGCGCGTGTTTGAGCGGCGGCTCAGTAGATTTTGAAAAATAACGGCAGGCTGCGTCAGCGGCCTGCCGAATGTGTTTTTATACCAGGCGGTTAGCATTTTGAGGCTTTGGGCTTATGTAAAATGACCCTACGCTGGCGTTGGCTTTTAGTTTGCTAAAGAATTGAAGATTACAGTTGATACGTTAAGCAATCTGATAGGCTGATTTAGAATACTTGCCTGTAATCAGGCACAGGATTAAGATGGAGGTTATGGCCATGGTAAAGAGATGGAGGGGATGGCTCGGCTTTCTAAAAAAAGCTTGCCAGCTTTTTGGACAAAAGGTATAATTAGGCCTGTATCTGGTACTGCTTTCATGATCGAAGGCAACAGAACGAGAATTAGTAGGAAGGAATTCAATTGATGGGAAATAAGAGACGAAAACAGGCCATCTCCCTTATTTTATGTGGGGCCCTGGTATTTGGACAGCCGGGAGCAGCCGTATATGCGGAGGTTGGCGCCGGTTACAGGGATGGTTTATGCGAACACCATCCGGAACACGATGGGACCTGTGGTTATGTGGAGGGACATGCTTGTGAGCATGAGCATACGGATGAATGCTACAATCTGGTAAAAGATTGTATTTTCGACGAGGAAGCTTCCCCTTCTGAGGCGGTGAAGAAGGACCATATCTGCACCGAAGAAAGCGGCTGTATCACCGAGGTTTTAGACTGCCGTCATGTGCATACGGAAAATGGCAGCGGAGAGGACAGCCTGGGCGGTGATGACGATTGCGGTTATGTAAAAGCAAAGCCCTGCCGGTATGACTGTGAAATCTGCAATCCAAAAGGCGGCGATGAGACAGACAATGGCAGCGGGACAGGCGACAATCATGAGACGGACAACAGGGCGGAGGACTGGGCGGAGGACATCTGGATGGAGGAAGCCTGGACGGAGACAGTGATCACCGGCTGGGAATGGATCGACCCGGATGAAATGCTGACGGACGGCGGTCTTGCGCTGCCTGGGGTGAACCCGGAAAACCAGGCGGATTTTGATACCGTGGTTTCCATGCTGCCGGAAAAGATCGAGGCATCCATGATAGAAACCGCCACAGGAAGCAATGCCAGACAGCAGTCAGAGATCACCCTGAGCGGCTGGAAGTGCAGTACATACAAGCAGGACAATACCGGCGCATGGCCTGTGACAGGGGAATACATCTTCACCAATACCCTGCCGGAGGGTTATGCCCTCTCTGATGAAGCGGCTCCATTGGAAATCAAGGTGACGCTGGGCGGAGCCAATATGCTGGCCCAGGAAGAGGTAAAATACCTTACCTGCGATGAGGATGGAAAAAATTGGGAAAACGGCACAAAGGGAAGTGGTGAATATACGAAGGTAGCATCCTCAGACACCGCCTGGGGACAAAACGACGGTGCTCAACATTGGTATGTGGCGGAGGGCGAGGTGGATATCAGCAGCAGAATCACTGTTACCGGTGACGTCCACCTGATTTTAAAAGACAGTGCGAAGCTGAATGCCACAGAGGGGATTACGGTAGCTGGTGATAATAACAGCCTTACCATCTACGCCCAGTCCACCGGGGACGACGTGGGTAAGCTGACCGCTACAGCTACATATATGGCCGCAGGTATTGGAGGCGGTTCTGGGGAAAGTGGAGGTATAATTACCATAAATGGCGGAACTATCAAGGCTCAAGGAGGCGAGAACGGTGCAGGTATTGGAGGCGGTTATGAAGGAAGTGGAGGCACAATTACCATAAACGGCGGTACGATTACAGCTACAGGCAGTATAGGTGCAGGCATTGGAGGCGGTTTTAATAGAACAGGAGGAACAGGAGGAACAATTACTATAAACGGAGGTATGATCACGGCTGAAGGAACCAGGAGTGGTGCTGGTATCGGTGGTGGTGCTGTTAGTAGGACCGATAGTGGTTCTGTTGAATCAGGCGGCAATATTACCATCACAGGGGATATGTAGTAGCGACTGGAAACGGTGATAGTAATAATGGTGGTAGAGATATCCTTGGCGCGGGAGCAGGGATTGGCGGCGGCGGAGCTCGAGGCCTTGCTGGCGGTGATGGGGGAACGATTCTTATCAGCGGCGGAACTGTAATTGCCACCAGCAAAGAATACAATAGTAGTGGTTATGGAGGTGCAGGAATCGGCGGTGGTGGTAAACAAAAAAATTATTATGGTGGAGGAAGTGGAGGCAATATTACCATAAGCGGCGGCTCAGTGACGGCGAACGGAGGCAAAAACTCACCCGGCATTGGCAACGGTTCTGGATATAGCGGAACAGACGGTACATTTACTACGACCGCAAGCGGCAATGCCGTTATCATGGCTAACTCCATCAACCTTAAGGATAATCAAAGTGCGTGGAGCGGTGTGATTTTTGAGGGAGACAGCGGCACGGTCTATGGCACTCCCACGATCAGCGAAAATGTGGAAATCCCAAAGGGCAAGAAACTGGAAATTGGAAATTCCCAAATGCTGACCATTGGAAGTGGTGTGACCGTCATACAGAACGGTGACCTTACCAACGAGGGAACACTCGTCAACGAGGGAATACTTACAAACAACGGCCTCATTATCAACAAAGGTACTCTCACCAATCACGGTACCATAAACGGCAGCGGCACGCTGCAGTCATCCTCCAAAGTGCAGGTGAAGTTTTCCGTGAACGGCAGTGACGTAAGCAGCGTTCCCTATGGCAGCAGCTTCACCATCACCGCCACGGCCCAGCAGGCCCAGAACGCCAACGCCCTTTCCCGAAAAGCGGCGGTCAATAAGGTGGACTTTTATCTGGGTGGCACTAACGGCACTTATTTGGGTACGGCTGACGTGAGCAACAATACGGCCTCACTGACGGTTACACCTACTGGAGATCAATGGAAGCCCAGCACGAACGCCTACACCATCACGGCAGATTTTGGCGGCACCAACGTTGGCAATGATATCCTGCTGGCAAATACCGGAATGGCATATTTGACGGTAGAGAAGGCCAGCCAGAACCCGCCAGGCGTTCCCGGTCCTAGTGATCAGGTTACGGAAAGCAGTATCACCATACCGACTGTGAACGGACAGAAATATAGCTGCACCACAAGTGACAGCGCTCCGTCGGCAGGCAGCGGGGAGTGGCAGGACGGAGATGGCTCTGAGCTGACATTTGACAATCTGAGACAAAATACAACTTATTACATTTGGACATATATACCTGAACAGGAATATTACAAACCCTCCCCGGTTTCTCAGGGCCTGTCTGTGACAACCGAAAAATCCGCGGACCAACAGGCGGTTGAAAGCGCAAGGGCGCTGATTGAGGGGGTTTTAGACTGGAAGATTGATCAGGCTGTGGCCAACACGGAAAGCAGTATCAAGACAGAGCTTGCCGGACGGATCAATGCCATCTCTTCCATGAGCAGCACCGGTATTACAGTGGAAGAGGCTGATATCACCATTGCAGGCGGCTTCAAGGCAGCCATAGCGGGAAGCGCCGGAGACAGGAACGGAAGAGACGGCAGCTTCCAATTTACCGTGGCACTTTCCAGGGGCAGCGGCAATACAGCGGGAAGCACGACAACCAAGACCATGGGCGGCGTGATTACGGCTACCCCCTATCAATCCTCCTCTGGCAGTACAGGCGGTTCCGGTGGCCAAAATGGCGGCGGCGGCAGCAGTAGCAGCACCACCACTACACCGTCGAAGAAGCCGGACACTCCCTCCACCGGGGAAATAGAGGCTGTGCCTGGGGGTGTCATTACAGGCAATACCATCAAAGATGCCATTGGCAAGGCTTCAGCCGGCAAAAACGGCGGGGGCAATGGCTATGCCCTTACTGTGTCAGCCCCCGGCCAGATGATCAGCATCACCATAACCCGGGAGGCCCTGGAGGAGCTGATTAACTCCGGTGTGGAGCGTTTTAAGCTAGACTTCGGCGGTGCGGTCTCAATGACCTTCACCAATGGAAGCCTGAAAGAGATTGCAGGGCAGACCGTGGGTGATGTTACATTTACGGCAGCCGGGGCGGCTGTAACAGGAGGGGCCTTAAGCGCCATCGGCTCCCGGCCGGCCTACGACCTGTCCATCAGTTACCAGCAAGAGGGACAGACGGTGAAGCTGTCCGGTATTGGCAGTGTGGCTATTTCCTTCTCCTACCCCTTAGGGGCCAATGAGCAGGAGGGCGCCCTGTGCGCAGTCTATGTGGACGGCGGCAATGGGGTTTGGCTGGATCAATCCGGTTATGATGGGAATGCAAAAGCGCTGCTGTTTGCCTCAGGGCGTTTGGGCACATACGGTATTGGCTGCAAGGCGCTGCCTGCGTTCACAGATATCCAGGGGCACTGGGCCAAATCAGACATGGACTTTGCGGCGGCCCGCGGGCTGATAGCTGACGGCACGGCCACCACCTTTCGTCCCGATGAACCGGTGACAAGGGGCACGCTCATTACAGCCCTGGGACGTTTGGCAGGTGTGAATCCGGCGGATTACCCTTCCACCGGCCGGTTTACAGATGTAGCGGCCACGGAGGAATATGCCCCCTATGTGGAGTGGGCAGTGTCAAAGGGAATTGGGACCGTAACCAGCAGACAGACCTTTGAGCCGGGCAGGAACGTGACCCGTGAGGAAATGGCGGATATCATACTGCGGTATGCCAAAGCCCAGGGGGATATCCTTCCTGTGACCCGTGAAGCGGAGCCTTTCTCAGATGAGAGAGAGATAAGCGGCGGCTTAAAAGGAGCAGTAGAGGCAGTATGGCAGGCGGGAATCATGAGCAGCAGGGACGGACGCCGCTTCAGCCCCGGAAAGGAAGCGACCCGCGCCGAGGCGGCAGCCGCTCTGAAGCGGTACGTGACAGTCATGGTAGACCCGGCTGCTGCAGAGGGCTGGGCGCAGAATGATTCCGGTACATGGCTCTACTACCAGAAGGGAAAGCCGGTTACCGGCTGGAAACAAATGGAAAATCTCTGGTATTATTTTGACGCTGCGGGGCTCCTGCAGACAGGAGGCTGGCGGCAGATTGGAGGCAAATGGTACTATTTCTATTCCAACGGAGTGATGGCGGCCGATACAAATGTGGATGGTTATGAGGTCGGGCCTGATGGGGCGAGAAAGTAATTATAAAACATAAGGACAGATATGAGGCGGCAGCTGCCTGAAATCCTGATGGGATTTTGGTGGCTGCCGCTTTTTCATTCAGAAGGTCATTTTTTCCAATACCGCAATTCCCTGATACAGCACCGCCGACATAATGCAGAGTACAACAATGGACATAACTACAATATCCATCTTCAATATCATACCATAGCCTGTGGAAGCGACACGGAGCGCGTTTTCGTGCCGCGTCATCTCCATGACAATGTTAGGATTTAAACTGTATTTTGTAAAATAATCTCGGGCCAGGGCCCCCATTCCAAGCTCCGGGTTGCAAACGATAAAATTCAGACTGATATTCTGATTCAAACGGTTGGACCGGAAAATGTGCCGTTGGTCTATACAACGATTACAAACAATACGGTATGCTGCCGGCCGGAGGGCACGGAGTATATCTGAATATGGACAAGTTCTTTGATGGACAGAGGGGACACGAGACATTTGCAGGAGAAGGCTTCAGCCTGGAATTAATTCGCCGCTATGGTATCCGGGTTTCGGAATTGGGAGATTACAGCATGGAATATGATCTCAAAACGCCGGAACAGCAAAAAGAGGTATGCAATGTGGTCAGATTTGCTGTCAACCGCAGCCAGCTGAGTCAGGAACATCTGGACTATGTGATTGCAGCGGTCACTGAATTGTATAAAGACCGTGAGAGCATTCCGAATATGAGGATCACAATGGGGCACACATTGCCCATGAGGCACTTCCACGCATTTCTGGAGCCTTATGCAAATGAATAATTGCGAAACAATTTATATGGATGAAAAGGCTTAAAAATGATTCTTACTATCTCCAGCTACAGTTATGTGGCTGGAGAATTTTGATGTTTCCGGTCTCTGTATTTGTTGTTTGCTGACCTGCATTTATTTAAACACAGGAGTTTTTGATCTGAAGATTTTCTCTTCACCTGCAGGGCGGGTGTTTTTTTGCTTTTAAGGGCCGCAGGTCTGATCCGGAGTGACCGGGAGTTGGTGGGAGCACAGAAAACAAGTTTTGGTGACAAAAAAATAATAAAATAAAATTTTTTTAAAAAATATAAAACCGAAAGCGCACTGAAGGGATCTTATCTAATATAGGCAAACAAAATTCAGGAGGAAAATGAGATGAGTAAATCAAAGCATAGCGTATTGGTAAGACTGGGAGCCGCGGCAATGGTGACCGTTTTGAGCGCTTCCACCGCATTTGGAGGCACCTGGCAGTCGGACAGCGTGGGCTGGCGCTACCACAACGACGGCGGGCAGCCTGCGGGGGACGGCTGGATACAGGATGGCACGGAGTTCTACCATACGGACGGAAACGGCTATATGCAGACCGGATGGTACCAGGATATGGCCGACAACGGGCGCTGGTATTATCTGAATCCCCAGCAGGGCGGCCCACAGGGCTCCTTAAAGACCGGCTGGCTGCAGGACAACGGACGGTGGTATTTCCTGGATACCAGAATCGGAGGACCCAGGGGCAGTATGATGAGCGGCTGGCAGTGGATTGACGGGAAATGCTATTATCTGGACCCTGCTCAGGGCGGGGCAATGGCGGCGGACTGCATCACGCCGGACGGATTCCGGGTGGATGCGAGCGGCGCGTGGGTGGATGCAAACGGAACCCCGTATTATGAGGAGGGCAAAGGAATTTCCACCACCGCAACCGTGGATATCACGGCTCGGAGCGTGGCGCGCAACCCGTCGGGCAGCCGTGTGTCGGGAGGCGGTGCGTCGGGAGGCAGCGGGTCGGGAGGCAGCGGGTCTCGCGGCGGCAGTACCTCGGGCAGCGGGTCAAGCAGTCACAGCGGAGGAAATACACGGGAGGATTCCGCGTGGAAAAATTATTCTGACAGTTCCGTAAGCCGTGCGGCCAACGATTTTCAGAATGGTAACTATGGGATGATGAGCGCCGATGAGCGGGAGGAGATGAAGGAAGCCATCGAGGAATTTAAGGAGACCTATCTCACCGCCGGCATGAGCGACTTTGAGAAGGAAATCCTGATTATCCAATGGCTGGTGGAAAATTGCAGCTATGAGAAGGGAGAAAACTGGTCCAACTCGACCGGTTACAGCTGCATTGTCAAGGGCAAAGCGCAGTGTTCCGGCTATGCGGATGCATTTTTGCAAACGGCAAAGGCCTGCGGCCTGGAGGCGCGGTATATCTATAATACCTCCCACGCATGGAACCTTGTGAAGCTGGACGATGACTGGTACCATGTGGATGTGACCTGGGAGGATCCCACTGGTTTTAACGAGTACGGATTTGCTATGCTGCGCAACAAGTATATCAACCTGGAGGACAGCGAGATCAGACGCGTATCCTCCCATATGGAATGGTCGCCCAGCAGCATCAAGGCAAATGGTATCGCCTACGGGCCCAAGGTGGTCTCCCAGTACTTACAGGACGGCACCATCGACACCTCCAAGGGAGAGAGCTTCCGGGATCAGATGGATAAATTCTTTGCCGGGATTCGCAATGAGGACGGCAGCAACATCTTATCCTACACCAGCGCGGGAAGCATGGCGGATCAAATCTGCGCCTATCTTGAGAGCGAGCTCGACGCGAAATGTGATAACTTTGGATTCGCAGTGCGCTATCCTTCCGAGTACACGGCCCAAGTGACAAGCAATTACGCTAAGCTTTTAGATATCAACAGCGAGATCGAGAGTATTGTGAACAAACGAATCAACGAAAAATATAGTGATGTGCTGAGTAATCCCATCTGGATTGACCTGGTTTTGGAACGCGATGCGGATGACAACTATTACGCCTATGAGACGGGCAACCTCTACTACCGGGAGGGCCAGGGCAAAATGATCGATTATCTGGTACATTTTGTGGATACAGACGGAAATGAGGTGGGGACACAGAGCGGAACCGGGGATAAACAGCACAGCGTTACATTGACGTTCCCGGAGGGCTACGGCTGGAATGGCTTCAATTCCGATAACTGCAAGGTGAGTCAGGGAAGCGTTTCCTACAGAGGTATGAGCTTCCAGATTTTAAGCGACGAAGAGGTGGAGATTGAGATTCGGGTCAAAAATCTGAACGCCGGGAACAGCCAGCTGTTAAGTCAGAAAGACGAGGAACCTGAGGTTGAGATGGAAACGGAGCAGGAGACTGAAAACACCGGGAACAGGCAGCCGGAAAAGGCTTCTCCGTCCTCCGCGGACAGAGTCTGAGAATACAACCGTGGGATTCGCGCGGCTTAAAGGCAGCAGGGAAATCAAGTCGGCCAATCACAGAATGTCAAAAACTCTTGACATTTTTAGGGCTATAAGATATACTAAAAGTGTCAAATACTTTTGACATTCTGATGGGATTTTCAAATTGATTGGAGGGCATTATTATGATTATCTATGCGGCGCTTTGCGTTTTGTTACTCTGTCTGATGGCAATCATTATTATGTTCATTTCACTGGGGAAACAAGGTGATGAAAGAAGAAAACTGATTGTAGAGAAAGCGAGTGCAGGTACGTTTGCTGTAACAGTCGGATATATCTTAATATGTGTGATAGAAAGCCTGATAAAATCGGTCGCGCACCACATGTCCGCTGATGGTATGAATCCCTTTATTGCACTCGCCGTTATATCTGTAATCTATATCATTCAACTTATGTTTTTTAAGAAAAAATACGGTGATTGATATGGAAAATATCATTCGGCAAAAAAGAAAAGAGAGAGGTATTTCTCAAGAAGAGCTGGCAAAAAAATGTGGTGTTTCCCGGCAAACAGTTAACGCGATAGAGAATAACAAGTATGACCCTACCTTAGCGTTAGCGTTTAGCCTGGCTAAAGAATTGAAGATCACAGTTGATGAGCTTTTTACTCATTTATAACAAAATATGCTGTACGACGGCAAATGTAAAAGCCGCCGTACAGTGCAGGTACATATGTCGGTTACAGCGGCGGCTTTGAGCAATCAAGGCCGCTTTTTTGCGTCTATAGGAGGAGCAGGCATATACTTTGGCGTTTTTTAGAGATGGGGGGAGAGGAAATGGAAAATATTACCAGATCAAATTGCAATGTCCGGTGAATGTTCTGTGCCCTCAGCTTCGTCGCTTCCGCAAGTAAATAAGCCCGCCAAAAGGCAGGCTTATTTGGAATACTTATTTGCCGTCTACCGTCAAATTACGTTCTCAAACTCCCAGATCGGCGCCGTTCGTCACCGGGAGTAATGCTTTTCAATCAGGGCGATTCCTTGGTAGAGCACCACGGACATCAGGCACAGGACCACGATGGCGGTTACGACCATGGTCATGGCAAAAACCTGGCTTCCATAAGTTATCAGATATCCAAGCCCTGCCCTTGCGGAGAGGAACTCCCCGATAATCACGCCCACCAGACACAGGCCGATGTTCACCTTCATGTTGCTGATGATCAGCGGCAGGGAGCCGGGGAGCAGGACTTTTAAGAGCACATCCCTGCGGGTGCCTCCCAGGGAGTAGATCAGCTTCACCTGGTCCCCGTCCATCTGGGAAAAGCCGGTGTGCAGGGTCAGGATGGAGCCGAACAGGGCCACGGAGATGGCGGCCACGATGATGGTGCGCATGTTGTTGCCCAGCCACACGATGAGCAGCGGGGCCAGGGCGGACTTGGGCAGGCTGTTGAGCATGACCAGGAAGGGCTCCAGTATCTCGGAAAGGCTGCGGCTGCACCAGAGCATCAGGGCCACGGCCAGGCCTACCGCCACCACCAGGGCGAAGCTGACCACTGTCTCGAGCAGTGTGACGCCGGTGTGCAGGAACAGGCTTCCGTCCTTTGCCATGCTCACCAGGCATTTTGCGATCATGGAGGGACTGCTGAAGATAAAGCTGTTGATCCAGCCGAAATCGGCGGCCAGTTCCCAGAGGGCTAAAAGCAGCACCAACAGCATAAAACGAACAATAACCACCTGCCTGCGGTGGCGGATTTCTTTTGCGATAAATTCCTGCTGGGCCAGAGAAGGGCGCAATTCAGTCATCTTCCTTCAGCTCCTTCCATACCAGATTGAAATAGTTGGAAAATTCAGGGCAGTTCCGCCGGTCCAAAGGCCGGTTGCAGCCGTCGGCAAAGGTGATGGGCAGGATTGCTTTCACCTTGCCGGGGCGGGAGGACAAAACCACGATGCGGTCCGCCGCTGAGATGGCCTCGGACAGGTCGTGGGTCACCAGAATGGCAGTTTTGTGGGCGCTGCGGATGATGGAGCTGATGTCGTCGCAGACCGACAGCCTGGTTTGGTAATCCAGGGCGGAGAACGGTTCGTCCAGGAGCAGCAGCTCCGGTTTTAGGGCCAGCGTCCGGATCAGGGCGGCTCTCTGGCGCATGCCGCCGGACAGCTCCGAGGGGTAGGCGTTTTCGAAGCCGCCCAACCCGTAGGTATTGATCATAGCCTGAAGTTCATGCTTGGCAGGTTCGTCCAATCGTTTTTGAATTTCAAGGCCCAGTGATACGTTGGAGAATATGGTGCGCCACTCGAACAGGTGGTCCTTCTGAAGCATGTAGCCGATGGCGGAGGCGTCCCTTGTCAGGGGCTTTCCGTCCAGAAGGATAGCCCCCGAGTCGGGCAGGGTAAGACCGCACAGCATGGTCAGCAGCGTGGATTTTCCGCAGCCCGAAGGTCCCACAATGGCCAGGAATTCACCGGTATTGACGGTGAAGGATATATCAGAAAGGGCCAGCGTCTCACCATCTAACGAGTGATAAGAATAGCTGACCCCGCTCACTTCCAGTTTGGGAATCATAGGGGAAGCTCCTTTCATATAAGAAATCATTTGCTTGATTTATTATATGACGGGGGAATTGAACCGTTCCACGGCGGCAGGGGGCGCAATGCATTTTTAACGGCGATTAAAGCGCTGCGCCACGCTGCTTTCAACAACCGCCCGGAGTCTGCGCCGGCAGCCTGTTTTGCTCAACAAAAACAGGGAGCAAATCTGCTCCCTGCCATAGCTGACAACAGGCCTTCCCAAGCCTGCCTGTCCGGTATTCTGTTCATATGTGGTCAAATGCGCTTCGCCGTCAATACCAGGTGACGGGCGTGGGCCGCGCCGAATCGAAAATGTCCTTGGCGTCGAAGAGGTCGCCCAGGCGCTTCTTTGCGGGATCCTCCTGAATGGTATCCTGGTACAGGCGGTAGCCGTCCAGGTTCCGTCTGGCCATACGGAAGTAGTTGGTGCCCTTTTGCATCCAGTACGGAGTGCTGGCGTCCACGTTGCAGAAATAGCGGAAGCCCTTGGCCTCCAGGTATTTGAAGCGGACGTTGTCATCGGTGTAGGCGTGGAAGTCCGCGATATCGTTGCCGAAGGGGTAGAGAATGATATCCGTTGGCCCGATGAGGGATTCCACCTCTTTTTCCCAGCGGTCCGTGTCGGCGCGGAAGCGCTCCTCCTCAATGGCAAAGCCGTTGATCGCCTTGGCCGGATCGTCGCTGACGCCCAGATGCAGATGTCCGAAGCTGTGGGAGGCCAGCTCCCAGCCGTTGTCCCGCAGGGCCTGGGCCACCTTGGCGGCCTGCTCGCGGTCAGCCTCGTAGGTGGGGCTGTCGCTGTAATTGGAGGCGGTGCGGTATCCCAGAATCCCCTGGTAGCCCGTCAGGGCGATGATCGCTCTGGCGCCGCGGTAGGAGAAATCCGGGTGTTCCTGGATAAAATCCTCCAGGATCGGGACCAGATCGTAGGAACCGGTGGAGGTGGTCCCGTCGTCCAGGGTCATCTCGCAGGTGGGCTTTCCGTCCTCGCCCACCACCATGCGGGTGGCGAAGCCGTCGTCCAGCATGTAATCGTAGTAGCACACGTCGTCCTGGGACATGACGAAGGGCTTCTTGCCCTCCGGCAGCATGATCTTGCCGTAGACAAAGCGGGGATTGCCGTTTTCGTCCGGTTCCTCGTAGGCCACGTCGTGGATGCGGACCAGCACGTAGCCGCGCTCGTACATCGCGTTTAAAATGCGGATGAACTCATCCTTGGTGGTCATCACGGAGTTGTAACCCTTGGAGTCCGCATCCCCGTCAAAGGCCTTGGCCGTGTCCATGACCAGGGTGTGGAAGAAAACGTGGGTGATCTGGGTGTGATCCGCCTCCACCATGGTGTCCTTGGTGGCCTGGTAATTGCCGATGGCCTCCTGTCCCCGCGGGTCTGCAGCGGCTTGCGCATCGCTCTCCACCAGGGCGATGGCCCCGTCGTAGTCGTAGCCGGCGGCCAGCCGGTCGGCCTGGGCGATCAGGCGGTCCACCTCGTCGATAACCGGCTCAGTGGGCTGGTCGGCCTCGGTGTCGGGCACGGAGCCGGCCGACGCCGAGGCGATCACTTCCGTGTCTTTGGGCGTTTCGCCCTTTTTGTGGAATACAAAACGGCTGACGGCAAAGATACAGCCGCCTATGAGAACCGTCAATACAAACAGTACGATAAAAGTGGGAAGATGCCGGCTGAACCTGCTGCGGCGCCGGCGGGATACTCTGCGTCTATACTCATTTTTACTCATAAATACAACCTCAACTCATAACTCATTTCTATGCATAAACAACAGTATAACATAAAAATGGGAAAGATGGTACACCATTCAGACAAAATCTGCGGAAAAATGACATTGGGAAAAAATAGAAACCTTGTCGTTGAATTCTGAGGTGGAACGTGGTATCTTAGTGGTATCACATTAAGGAAAAGGAGAGTTGAATTAAGTATGGAAGAGATGATGAGAGATCCGAATTGTGCGTATTGTATGCAGGGGGATTTGGTGGCTAAGTTTGCCTACCCGGTAGGCCCTATGGATACGGGATTTTTGTATGTGTTCAAGGAGCAGAGCAAGAGGGGCCGCGTGGTGCTGGCCCACAACAAGCATGTGGGCGAGCTCATCGAGCTGACGGACGAGGAGCGGAACGCGTTTTTCGCGGACGTGGCCAAGGTTGCCAGAGCGGTTCACGCGGTGTTTCACCCGGACAAAGTGAACTACGGCGCGTACGGCGATACCGGACATCACCTGCATTTCCACATCGTGCCCAAGTACAAGGGCGGCGAGGAGTGGGGCGGCACCTTTGAGATGAACAGCGGCCGTACCATCCTGACCGACGCGGAATATGAGGAGATGGCGGAAGCACTGAGAAAGGCCCTGAAGGAGCTGTAATTCCCGGCGTTTCCAGGCAGGAGACGCATACTTTCACGGGTTCCGGCGTAAATTTGGTAGTAGAATGAATTTTCGCAGGAGATGCCATGAAAGGAATATGTACGCTGATACTGGCCGCAT
This sequence comes from Enterocloster asparagiformis, assembly GCA_018380885.1. Taxonomy (GTDB): domain Bacteria; phylum Bacillota; class Clostridia; order Lachnospirales; family Lachnospiraceae; genus Enterocloster. Next base: position 12,984 of record JAGZSY010000020.1, on the reverse strand, counting down.
TGCTGGCGTTGCAGCCGGCGGCCGCAAATGTAGTGTGGGCCCGTGAAGTCAGGCTGGAAGTGGGCGGGGATGCCGGCGAGAGCCAAATGAAGGCGGTGGCGGCCGCGGCAGAGGCCGCAGGAGCCGCCGCGCAGAGCGGCCCGGAAGCGGAAGCCGCAGCCCAAAACACCCCGGAAGCCGCCGCGCAGGATGATTCGTCCGCTGCCGCCTCAGGGGAAGCGGAAGGACCCGGTCCTGACGCGGGCGACGCCGTGATGGCCAACGCGCCGGCCGCGGCGGTGGAGGTCCAGGCTCCCTCGGCCCTGCTCATGGAGGCGAGCACCGGCCAGGTGATCTACGAAAAGGATGCGGACCAGAAGCGCAGTCCGGCCAGCATCACCAAGATCATGACCCTGATCCTCATTTTCGATGCCCTGGAATCGGGGAAGATCAAGCTGACCGACGAGGTGGTGACCAGCGCCCACGCCAAGTCCATGGGCGGCTCCCAGGTGTTTTTGGAGGAGGGCGAGAAGCAGACCGTGGAGACGCTGATCAAGTGCATCATCATCGCCTCGGGAAACGACGCCTCGGTGACCATGGCCGAATACATAGGGGGCACTGAGCAGGAGTTCGTGCGCATGATGAACGAGCGTGCCGCGGGCCTGGGCATGACCAACACCCATTTCGAGGACTGCTGCGGACTGACCGATTCCCAGGACCATGTGACCACGGCCCGGGATATTGCGATTATGTCCAGGGAGCTGATCAACAGATATCCCCAGGTCCACAATTACTCCACCATCTGGATGGAGAACATCACCCATGTGACCAAGCAGGGGACCAAGGAGTTCGGGCTGTCCAACACCAATAAGCTGCTGAAAATGGCCACTAATTTCACGGTGACGGGCCTGAAAACAGGCTCCACCTCCCTGGCCAAGTACTGCCTGTCCGCTACGGCGGAGAAGGACGGCGTGCGCCTCATCGCCGTGGTCATGGCGGCTCCGGACTACAAGGCCAGGTTTGCCGACGCCCAGACCATGCTGAACTACGGCTACGCCAACTGCCGGCTCTACGAGGATAAAGAGATGCTGCCGCTGCCGCAGATGGCGGTGACGGGCGGCGTTGTGGATCAGGTTCCGCTGTACTATGAGGGCGGATTTTCCTATCTGAGCCTCAGCGGCGAGGATTTGGACCAGGTGGAGAAGAGCCTGGTGCTGGATGAGTCGCTGCCCGCACCGGTGACCAAGGGCCAGAGGGCCGGCGTGATCACCTACGCCTTAGGCGGCCGGAAGCTGGGCGAGGTCAGGGTGTTGGCCGCGGCCGATGTGGAGGAAGCCGGATATATGGATTACCTGAAAAAGCTGGCCGGCGCCTGGCTGGGAACGGCCGGATGGCTGCCGTAAGCACTCGGATGGCTGCCGGCGCGGGTGTGTTTTCCGTAAAAAACGGAGATTCTTTCCGCCTGAATCCTGTTTTTGCCGACAGAATGCAGAAACTGGAAATTCAGACAATGGCTTTACAATTTTAAATTTGCCGGTAAATGGCGGCATGGCAAGGGTCGATTTGGAACGAATGAACGAGATTTGGATTTCTTCGGCAAAATGGTTGACAAATGCAGGCCGGGTTTTTATAATGGGTCACATGTTGCAGAACATATCGGATTGAAAAAAGGATTGAAGCAGATGAGAGCGCGCCGGAGCTTAGCCCCCGGCGCGCTCTTCAGTTGTATGGGCTGACATTCATTTGGGACACAAGGGGGCGCGCCTTGCCCGGCGTTTAGGAAAAGAACAGGTCGTTTTGTGAAATGCAGCGGGCCGAGGTCGGCTGCATGGGGAATGGATATACGCGCGCAGACCAAGCCCGGCGGCTCCTTGTTGCGCAACAGCGGCCGGTATGATAAAATGGAAGGAACAGGAAGTGCGGCAAGCGCCCGGTTTGGCCGGTGCGGGCGGATCACGGCGAGGAGAGGGAACATGAAAGCGGTAGTATTTAAAAACGTGGGAGAGATCGGACTGGAGGAGCGGCCGCTGCCGAGGCTGCGGGAGCCGGGGGATGCGCTGGTGCGCGTCACCCTGACCACCATCTGCTCCAGCGATATCCATATCAAGCGCGGCGCGGTGCCCAGAGCGGTGCCGGGCACCATTCTGGGACATGAGTTTGTGGGCGTTGTGGAGCAGGTGGGCCCAGGGGTGCGAAGGTTTGCGCCCGGGGACCGGGTGGCGGTGAACGTGGAGACTTATTGCGGCAACTGCTTTTTCTGCAGCAGGGGCTATGTGAACAACTGCACCGATCCCCAGGGCGGCTGGGCGTTGGGCTGCCGCATCGACGGGGGACAGGCCGAGTATGTCCGGATACCCTACGCGGACAACGGTTTGACGCGGATACCGGACGGCGTGTCGGACGAGGCGGCGCTGTTTACCGGGGACCTGCTCTCCACCGGATTTTGGGGGGCCAAGCTGGGCGAGATCAGACCGGGGGACACGGTGGCGGTGATCGGCGCAGGCCCTGCGGGGCTGTGCTCCATGATGTGCGCAAGGCTGTACGGACCGGCGCGTGTGATCGCCGTGGATGTGGACCCGTACAGGCTTCGCCTGGCAAAGGAGAACGGCCTGGCGGATGTGGCGCTCAACCCGCTGGAGTGCGACGTGAAAGGGCGGGTCCTGGCCCTGACCGAGGGGCGCGGAGCGGACTGCGTGATGGAGGTGGCGGGCCAGAGCCAAACCTTCGACCTGGCCTGGCAGATCGCCCGCCCCAACGCGGTGGTGTGCGTGATCGCCATGTACGAGGAGAACCAGACCCTGCCCCTGCCGGAAATGTACGGCAAGAATCTGGTGTTCAAGACCGGCGGCGTGGACGGCTGCCATTGCGGGGAGATCATGGACCTTATCGCGGCGGGGACGCTGGACACGAGCTGTATGATCACCCACCGGACGGATCTGGAGCACATTATGGAGGCCTACCGGGTGTTTGAGGAGCGGGAGGACCATGTGATCAAATATGCGGTGCGGGTGTCCCATGAATCGTGACAGAACCGCTGTCAAGGCTGCGGTCTGATATAGAGTGTCAGGAAAAATTTGAATTGGGAAAAGGAGGTACGATTTATGAACAGAGTGATAACAATCAGCCGCCAGTATGGCAGCGGAGGCCGGGAATTAGGGGAAAAGCTGGCAGAGCGTCTGGGGATTCCGTTCTACGACAAGGAGCTGGTCGGAATGATCGCCAGGGAGGGGAATATGGAGACCGCGGTGCTGGAAGCCTACGACGAGGTGGAGCCGGATTTTGACAATTACTCTCTGCGGGACGTGCCGCCGGATTACCAGATCGCCATGACCCAGAAGCTGTATGCGGCTCAGTGCCGTGTGATTCTTGATCTGGCGGCCAAGGGCCCCTGCGTGATGGTGGGGCGCTGCGCGGACGCCATCCTGCCGGATGCAATCCGCCTGTTCGTCTACGCGGGAATGGAGCAGCGCAGGGAGCGCATCTCCAAACTCCATCCGGACCTGCCCGGGGATCAGGTGGAGAAACGGATCATTTCCGTGGACCGCAAGCGCAAAGCCTACCACGAGTACTATTCCACCAAGGACTGGGGTGAGATGGAGGGATATGATCTCTGCCTTAACACCGGAAAAACCGGGGTGGACGGCTGCCTGGAGACGGCGCTGGCTTATATCGAACATGTGAAGGACTGAGATGCGAACGGGCAGCCCCGTCCCCCAGGTGCGGGGCGGGGCTGTTTTGACGGCGGCCGCCGGCTCTCAGCGCGCTTAAATTGACAAACAGCCGCTGCGATCATATAATAAGATTTAAAGCGTTTCAACCGTCAGAAAGGTGAGGTATGGCAGATGAACCGGATTCGAAAAAAACATAAGTTTTCTCTGCCAATGACCGTCGCCGTCTGTATAGGCCTCGCGCTGGCCTTCTATACGGCCCTGTCCTATTTTATGGAAAGCTACCGCAGGGACATCTACGACCGCATCATTGATTCCAACATCTCAGCGCTCAGGGAGACGACCAGCACCCTGATCTCCAAGACAACGGAAGGGTTCGACCACTGCCGGCAGGAGATACGCGTGCTGGGAATCGGCATGTCCGAAAGCCTGAAGGAGAGCGGTTTTGCCTCCACGGACCAGATCAGCGAGGACGACCGCAGCTATATCCGGGAGTTCAACCGGGCCTCGGTCTTTGATTACTGTGTGCTGTTAAATGAATCCGGCCGGGGGATCTACAGCGAGGGCACCTATGTAAAGCCTATCAATCTCTATTCCAGCCAGGCCTATGTGGACTGCCTTTCCAGCCCGGACGGGGCGGCCATCAGCTTTATCTCAGACCCCTTCAGCGCCTCGGGCCAGGACGTGGTCGCGTTTTCCTGCCGCACAGGCGCGGTGATCCTGATCGGAATCTACAGCCAGGACTCCTTCAAGGCCCTCTACGATTCCACCACCTTTGGGGACAACGCTTCCTATATGATAACCACGGATTCGGGGCTGATTCTCTCCGGCACCCACATATCGAGGCAGGTGGAGGAGTCCCTCAACCTGTTCGCCTATTTTAAAGAGAACCCCAAAAACGCAGGGTTCTTTGCGCCCGACCAACAGGGAATAGCCAAATACGACGCCGTGCTCTCTGATTTTAAGAGCGGGAGGAGCGGCAGCGCGGAGCTGTATTTCGACGACGCGCGCTATGAACTGGTCTATGCGCCGATCCCAGGGACCGGCTGGAATTTTATCTCCTGCGTCTCCTACAGCCATATCACCGCGGACGCGGCGCAGATCAACCGGAAAACCATCCGGCTGACCATGTTCATCGTTGTGCTGATGCTGGGAATGTTTCTGGTGATCGTGGTTATGCTGGTGTTTGTGGTGCGCGCCATCGCATCCAGGGAGGCGGTGCGCCGGGACCGTATTTTTACGCTGATGACCCACTATGTGCCCAATGTGATCATCATCGCAGACAGCGGGAGCGGCGCCATCGAGTATACATCCCGCAACACGGACAAAGTGCTGGGAATCAGAGAAGAACTTGAAAATATTACCGACGAGAGGGTGTTCGGCTGCGTGGACCGCCAGGACCGCGGCGACGCGCTGGCGCTCATCGGCGAGGTGCGCGCGGGCGGCAAGGCCAGCGGGAGCCTGAGGCTTCAGTTTACGCGCCCGGATACCGGCGCAAAGATAGTGCTGGCCCTCAACGCCTATCTGATTGCCGAGCAGGACAGCAGCCAGCGCTTCATCGCGGTGACGCTGGAGGATATCACGGAAGGCGTGCAGTCCCGCAGGCGTCTGGAGGAAGCGCTGGCCAGCGAGGAGCGGGCCAACGCCGCCAAGAGCACCTTCCTGGCCAGTATGAGCCACGACATCCGTACGCCGTTAAACGCGGTGATCGGCCTGACCAATCTGGCCCTCTATTCGCCGGAGGACAGCAAAAAGGTGGCGGAATGCCTGCAAAAAATCGCCAACTCCTCCCAACTGCTGCTGGGACTGATCAACGATGTGCTGGATATGTCCAAGATCGAGTCCGGCAAGATGCAGCTGGCTGAGGCGGAGTTTGAGCTGGGCGAATGGCTGGCCGGGCTAGTCACGGTGACCCAGTCCCAGACCAATGTGCGCGGACAGCATTTCGACATAAACGTGTGGAACATCACCCATGAAATCCTGTGCGGCGACACGGTGCGCCTTGGCCAGGTGCTCACCAATGTGCTGGGCAACGCGGTGAAGTTTACGCCCAGGGGCGGGGAGATTCATCTGGACATCACGGAGGTTCCCTCGCCGCAGCCGTCCAGGGCCCGCTTTGTGTTCCGGGTCAGCGATACGGGCGTGGGCATGAGCCGGGAATATATGAGCCACATTTTCGAGATGTTCACCAGGGACCGGAACTCCGGCAGCCTGGCGGTCCAGGGCACGGGGCTGGGCATGGCCATCACAAAACGCATCGTGGATCTGATGGGCGGCACCATCAGCGTGGAGAGCGAACAGGGAAAAGGCACCACGTTTACGGTGGAGCTTTCCGTGCGCCTGGGCAGCCGCCAGATTCCGCTGGTCGCTGGCTGCCGTATGCTGGTGATCGGCGAGCCGGGCAGCGAGGAAAAATGCATGGATGCGGTGCGCAAGCTGAGCGAAATCGGCGTGGATGCAGTTTATGAGCTGGACTATTCCGCCGCGGTGGCCCTGGCAGCCAGGGAGCGGGAGGCCGGCCGGCCGTTTTCACTGGCGTTTTTCCCCTACAAGCTGCTTCGGTTTGACCCGACGCTGACCGGCCCGCGCCTTGAGCGGGAGCTGGGCGGGGACATACGTCTGCTGCTGGGGTTGAAACCGGATGAGCAGGAGCTGTCCGAACAGCTGAAGCGCAGAGGCTTTTCCCAGACCGTCAGCCTGCCGCTTTTCCGGATGAACCTGTACCGGAAAATCACGGCCCTGCTGGGCCGGAGCGAGGATGCGGCGGGCAGTCCGGACGGGGCGCTAAGGGGCCTTCGCCTGCTGCTGGTGGAGGATAACGCGGTCAATCTGGAGATTGCGGTGGAGATGCTCGCCGGCGTTATGGGGGCTGAAGTGGACACCGCCCGGAATGGGGAGGAGGGCTGCGCACGCTTCCTGGAGGCGCCGGAGCATACATACGATGTGATTCTGATGGATTTGCAGATGCCGGTTCTCGGTGGGTTGGATGCGGCCCGGAGAATACGGGAGAGCGTCCATCCCCAGGCCGCGGCCATCCCCATTATCGCGCTGACGGCCAATGCGTTCGAGGAGGACCGCAGGGAGGCGCTTGGAGCGGGCATGAACGGCTTTGTGTCAAAGCCCATCGATTTCACGGTCCTGGCCAGGGAGATTATCCGGGTGCAGCGGGAGGGACGCCCCCTTCACCTGCTGCTGGCGGAGGACAATGAGATCAACCGGGAGATCGCCGTTGAGCTGATCCGGGTGGACGGACAGACGGTGGAGGCGGTGGAAAACGGCAGGCAGGCCCTGGAGGCCTATCTGGGCGCGCCGGATTACACCTATGACGGTATTCTGCTGGATCTGCACATGCCGGTTATGGACGGTTATGAGGCTGCCGCGGCCATTCGCGGCAGCAAAAAGCGCAGCGCCGCCGACATACCCATCATTGCCCTGACGGCCAGCAGCGAAGATGAGGTGCGCGGGGAAGCCGCCCGGGCCGGCTTTGGGGCGATTATGTCAAAGCCCATCGATATGGAACAGCTGCGAGGGCAACTGGGACTTGGCCGCCTGTCCGGCGGCCGGCGGCCGGGGAACGGGGACACCCTGAGAGAGGAAGGTACAGTATGAGAAAACGGGTTGGAACCGGGCTGCTGCTGGCGCTGCTGCTGGCCTGCGCCGCTGCTGGGTGCGCCAAAACCCAGAATCTGGAAGAAACCGGAGAGCGGCCGCAGAGCGAGGCCCAGTTGAATGAGACGCCAGTGACCCTCCATGTATACAATACGCTGGGCGAAAACATCAGTATGGACCGGGTTGAGGAATATATCCGCCGGACCATGCCCAACGTGACCATTGAGAGTACCTACGAAATCGGACCCAAGATGGAAAATGCCCAGCTGGCGGCCGTGCGCAGCGGCGGGGGGCCGGAAATCCTCTACACCCAGGATTACTACACCTATGTGCAGAACGGTTATCTGACGGATCTGACCTCGGAGCCATTTTTGAAAAATTATATGATCAGCGCGTTAAACGACGCGGAGGTGGGGGGAAAGGTCTATGCGCTGCCGGCGGGCAACGGTTACATATCAGGCCTGATGGTCAACAAGCGTGTCCTGAAGGAGCTGGGATATGATCTGCCCGGGACGCAGGACGAATTCATTGAGCTCTGCCGCCGGATTCAGGCGCGCAGGGAGGAGACGGGCGTGCGGGCTTACGCCTTCGGCATGCTCTACAATGAGATGTCGGCGCTGGGCGCCATGCCCTTTTTCCTGGACGCGTACACGGACAGCGCTTACGTGCAGTGGCTGACCCGGTACCGCCGCGATCCGTCGGCCGTCTCTTTCGATAATCCGGCGTTTACACGGGTGATGGGAGAGCTGGAGGAGCTGAAGAAGCTTGGGCTTTGCCAGGACAGCGATTTTTTGACAAGCGATTCCCAGAATTTGCAGGAGGTGATCCGCGGCGATGCGGTGATGTGCTCCGTCAGCTATGTGGACTATGCGGTGCGGTTTGAGGGAAAGATCACCGATGTGGACAGTGTGCCCAGCTTTAGGGTGGCTAAGGACGGGCAGCACATCTATGTGTCCGCCGATGACTTTGCGTTCATCCCCTATATGGGCAAGACAAAGGAGGACCGCTGGCTGGCCACCAATGGGGACTGGTATCTGGGGATCAATGCGAATATCACCGACGAGGCGACCTTAAAGGCCAGCCGCCTGTATCTGGAGTACGTGGCTTCCACGGAGTTCGCGCCGGAGTATTACAGCGCCTCGGTGCCGGCCGGCTCCACCACATACTACCGCCGGGACGACGCCCTGGAATACGGCTTTTTCAAAGACAGCCACCCGGAGGTGTACCAGTGCCTGACGGAAAATTCCGTTGTCAAAAACCCCTACCAGTTTTACGGCTCCAATCTGTTCACCTTCGCCATGCGGCATTTTCTCTGCGACCAGAAATACTATGCGGGTCTGGACGGCCCCAGCTCCTACGCAAAGATCGGCGGGATGGAGAACATATTGGCCGCCCTGGAGGAGTACCGGACCACGGGCAGGAACTGCTACGAGGCGCCGGACCATGTGGTGGGAAAAACGGAGAAGGCGTACAATTACGTGCGCATCTATTCCCGCTCCAATGAGTCCGCGCTGGGAAACCTGCTGGCCGATGCCATGCGCGAGTACACGGGCGCGGACCTGGCCGCGGTCAACGCGGGAGCCCTGACCGCGGGAATCGAGGCCGGCGAGATCACCGAGTCCGATCTCGCCACAGCTATGCTCTACGGCCTGAGCAACCACGTGGTCACCGTGCGCTGCAAGGGGGCCAACCTGATTTCCATACTCTCCACCAACAATCTGACCAACACGGTGCGGGCGGATCAGTCCGGCGTGTTCGGCGGTATGGTGATTCCCTCCGGGTTCAGCTACACCATCACCTACGAGCCGGTGGGCGGAAACGAATACGGCGAGAAGGCGCGGGTTAGCGACGTGCGGCTGACAAACGGGGCGCCCCTGGATCCCGACGCGTGGTACACGGTTGCCACCACGGATTACGAGCTGAGCGGAAGGGACATCTGGGAGGCATTTACCCTTATTCCGGCGGATAAGCCCCGGGAGCTGCCCGGGGACATCGCCATCTACCGCACGTTCGACCCAGACGACGCGTCGGCCTGCCGGATGTTCGACCTGAGCCTGGACACCTACGAGGAGCGGTATCAGGAGATCACGGACTGGGCCGGGGAGCAGCCCAACATCATCGATGCGGTTATCGCCTACATTCAGGGGCACAGTGAAAACGGGGTGCTCAACCCGGTGACCACGGACGGGCGGATCCGAATCGTCAATATGCCGGAACGCTTGGATGTGGAAAAAAATGGGATTAATTTGAATTGATCAGACTGCGGGCAGTCAGAGTATTTGCGCTCAGCGCCATGTCCATGGGCGTTCCGGCAAATACCACCTGCCCGCCGTTTTTGCCTCCGTCGGGCCCGATATCGATGATCCAGTCCGCCTGCTTGATCACGTCGAGGTTGTGCTCGATGATCACCAGAGTATTTTTGCGGGCTACGATCATATCGAAGAGCTTCAGCAGCTTTTGAATATCCGACATGTGCAGGCCGGTGGTCGGCTCGTCCATGACAACGACGCTGCCTTTTTTTCCCAGATGCTTTGCCAGCTTGATTCTCTGGCGCTCGCCGCCTGAGAGGGTGCTAAGAGGCTGGCCCAGCGTCAGATAGGACAACCCCACCTGCTCCATCACATCCAGCCGCCGCCGGATTCCGGCGGTCTCGAACACATCTTTCGCCTGCGCGGCGGTCAGCCCCAGCAGCTCCACAATATTTTTCCCCTTGTAAGTACAGGCCAGCGCCTCCTCATTGTAGCGCGTTCCGCCGCAGGCCTCGCATTCGGTGATAACGGGGTCCATAAAGGCCAGCTCCGTCACAATCACGCCCCTGCCCCCGCATACCGGGCAGGCCCCGGCGGAATTAAAGCTGAACAGGCTGTCCGGCTTGCCGTTTTCCCGCGCCAGCAGCTTTCGAATATCATCGAAGAAGCCCAGGAAGGAGGCGGGGGTGGAGCGGCTTGTGGCCGTGATCGGCCCCTGGTCCACCATTACAATATCGTCCGCGTACTGCCGGGCAAACACCTGGGAGATCAGCGTGCTCTTTCCTGAACCGGCCACGCCGGTTACGACGGTCATAATTCCCAGCGGAATATCCACATCCACATGCTTCAGATTGTGCAGGCAGGCGTCGCGGACCGGCAGGCTCTCCGTCCACGGGCGGGGGTTCTGCTTGATGGGGAGCGACCGGCTCATGGCTTTGCCCGTCAGCGTATTGGACCGCAGCAGCTCCTGATAGGTGCCGGCAAACACGATTTCCCCGCCGTCCGTCCCCGCCCGGGGGCCTACGTCGATCACGTGGTCGGCAATGGAGATGATATCCCGGTCGTGCTCCACCACCAGGACTGTGTTGCCTCTGTCACGGAGCTGTCTCAGCAGATTGTTTATGCGGGGGACGTCGCGGGGGTGCATGCCTGCGCTGGGCTCATCAAAGATGTAGGTCATCCCGGTCAGGCTGCTGCCCATGTAGCGGACCAGCTTCAGCCGCTGCGCCTCCCCTCCGGACAAGGACGGCGTCTCCCGGTTCAGGTGAAGGTAGTCCAGGCCGATTTCGATCATTCTGTCCAGTCCTGTGATCAGCGTCCGCACCAGCAGCTCCACGGTCGGAGCGGAGATGCAGGACAGCACCCGGCGCAGCTGCGTCAGCTCCATTTCGCACATATCCGCGATGGAATAACCGTCTATTTTACAGCTTAAGGCAGCTTCATTTAGCCGTTTTCCATGGCAGCCGCCGCACTCCAGCTCGGCGATCAGGTTTTGGGATTTCTCCCGCGTGTGCCTGCTGGTATTGCTGATGTCACGGTTTAAGAGGGTTTTTGTGTATTTGTGAAATAACCCGGTGACTTTGGGATTTTCCGGAGCCCCCTTGCCGTCTCTGGACCCGTACAGCAGGAGATTGTACTCCTCCACGGAATATTCCCGAATCGGCTTGTCCAGGTCAAAGAGGCCGGATTTGGCGTACTGCTTCCAGTACCAGGAGCCGGGGGCGTACAGGGGATCCTTTACGCAGCCCTCGTTCCATGATTTACGGGGATCGAGCAGGGCGCCCATGTCGATTTTGGGAATTTTTCCCAGACCGGAACAGATTTTGCACATTCCGTTGGGATCATTGAAGGAAAAGTAGGATGCGGTCCCCGCGTAGGGCTGTCCGATTCTCGAAAACAGCAGCCGCAGGCTGGCGTACAGCCCGCTGGCCGTGCCCACCGTGGAACGGGCGCTTCCGCCCAGCGGCGACTGGTCCACCACCACGCAGGCGGTGAGATTGTCGATCCGGTCCGCCGCCGGCTGTGGATATTTGGGCAGGCGGGACCGCACGAATGCCGGATAGGTGGCGTTCATCTGCCGCTGAGATTCGGCGGCGATGGTGTCAAAGACGATGCTGGATTTACCGGAGCCTGAGACTCCGGTAAATACGGTGATTTTCTCCTTGGGAATCCGGAGCGTGACGTGTTTTAAATTATTCTGAGTGAGCCCCTGCACGATTATATCTGCCATCTGGTGATACCTCTTTTCCGTTCCTGGTTTGGCTGTGAAGCCTTAAATCCAAGCATAGCACGGGAGGAGATGTGCCGCATGATATTTTTTGCGGTTTGGTGGCAGGGAGCCGTTCAAGTACGGAAGGATAGGGCGGACGGCCACAGCGATCTCAACGCTGGCTGTGTTTAAATTTTGGAGGAGGCTGCTGATCTCAGGGAAGTCTCTTTTCGCGTGCCGGACCTGTGCGTTTGCTTTTCGCGTTATCTAAGCGGCTTGAAACATCCCTCGCCCGGAGAGCGCAGGGCATCGATAAAAGCCCGGGCAGCGTTGGAGAGAAGCGGTTGTTTGCGGTACAGGATGCTGATATTCCGGTGCGCCGGCACGGACAGTTCCTTGGCGTGAATGCGGTAGGGATTACGGAACACACTCATTTCCGGTATAATGCTGATACCAACGCCCTTTTCCACCATTGCCATGATGGAGTAGGCATCCCCCATGTAGAAGAGAATATCGGGGGTGATGTTGTGCCGGTTGAAAATGGGGCGGGTCTCACTGTCACCGTCCACAATCAGAATATACTGCTCGCCCTGCAGCGCCTCTACCGGGAAATAGGATTCTCCGGCCAACGGGTGGTCGTAGGGAATGGTGACCACCATCTTTTCCTTGGTAAAGGGGATGATCTCGCAGCCGGACAGTTCCGGGCAGAGGGAGTCCTCCCGCAGACAGGTGAAACAGAAGTCTGTGACGCCGTTTATCACATTCCGGATATTGGTGGAGTGTCCGCCGGTAATCAGTTCAAACCGGACGCCCGGGTAAATGCGGTGAAAGGCGGCGATGGCGCCGGGCAGCACCTGGGTGGATATGCTCTGTAGCGTGCTGATTCGGACGGTGCCGGATTTAAGTCCGTGAAGCTGATTTACGCATTCCTTTAAATTGCTGCGGCTTTTTGTGATGGAGTGGATGTAGGGGAGCAAGGCCTCGCCCTCCGGCGTCAAGGATATGCCCGCGCGGCTGCGGTGCAGCAGGGAGACTCCCAGTTCAGACTCCAGGGCAGCTACCATATGGCTGATGCCGGATTGGGTGTAGCCTGTCTTTTGGGCGGTTTTGGTCAGGCTGCCGTTCTGAATAATCTGAATGAAAATATCATATCGGTCTGGTTCCATAAAATGTTCCTCCTACTACAATGTATTTATGGTTAATATCCCTTACAGCCAGTAAGGAATTATCCATCTTGTTGCTTAAGCTGTTATAATGATGGAGCAATCGG
>JAGZSY010000019.1 GCA_018380885.1 Enterocloster asparagiformis | reverse complement strand
TACCGGCAAACACGCTCAGACATCCTTTTGTTGCTTATTTTCCGTTTATTTGCAGATTGTATTTTCTCGGCTACCTCATTGTATATGGCTTCATCTACTCCCTTCAATTCTTCCTGTGTGCATAGACAGAGGGAAGAAAAAGGTTCTGCACAATAATCTACTATCGAGCATTTTCCACAGTGTTGTTCCAATTCTCCTATTTTCATCCTGCGCCTTCTTTCATCAAATGCTAATTTGAAGAACTAACCTCAAATCTAAGTTTCATCTGCGCCGGGTACAAATCCACCTCTGGACGCCGCTTCCCGGTCCAACGCTTCCCACCAGCTTCTCCAACACATTTCCATCCTGCTGCCGTGAGGCTTGTCCCTGTTTCGGTATCCAGTATGTAAGTGATCAGACGCTTGTATCCCATGTTCCGTGCAACTCGCCAGGCGGCGGCGTAGAGGAAACTGCAAGCATTATGTGTACCATCTGTGCATAGTCTATTGACCTCTAACGTCCATCCATCGTCCAGATACCGGCTTACCGGGCGGCCTACAATGGCAACTCCCACAATTTCACCGGCCACAGCCGCCGCCACCGAAAACTTGTGCCCTACGACCGGTTTGTGATGTCGATGATACCGTTCTACAAAGGCATTGGCTTCTTTTAAACTTACTGGCACAAGTTCCAACATCTCATCATCTCCTAAAATGTTAATATCCTGAATCATAAAACTCTTCGCAAGAATCGGAAGATTCCGTTTCCAGGCTATATGCTTCCGAATCCTCGCAGGAGCATATCCATTCATCGCCGCTCGGTATGCGCCATACGCAATACTTGCATATATATCTTTCTTCAGGTATCATTCTTCATCACCCTCTAAAATCACGATTCAGTCAGTATATGCCAGTATGTCCGATATACTGATTTGCCGTTCTGGCTCAAAATTCATCCATAGGACCTCGCGCTTTTTGCTGCAGGCTTGGGAATAGTAATCTGTTTCTTCCCTGTGCCAGCTGTACAACCGGTCATTGTATAAATCGTTGTCATACCCGCTGATTAATACCGGACCCTTATGCGCAAGCACCACATCTAATAGATCAGCCTGTGCATCATCTTCCATTTCGAAACGGTATTGCTTTCCGTGTCTTTCGGACAGCACATATGGCGGATCGATATAGATTAATACATTGGGATAATTAAAACGTTGTATCAGCTCCACAGCTGGCATATTTTCAATCTGTACGCCTCTCAGACGTTCTGCTGCTTGCATGATTTTCCCCGGTAGATTACACCAGTCCTGGGAAGCATAAGCCCGTTCCCGGCCCTGCACATCGTTTTTCCAGCCGACTTTTTCTCCATTAGTACGGAATCCATGCCCCATGTTAAGCCGAATATAAAAATTGATGGCTTTCTCAAAACTGTCCTCTGGTACCGTCTCAAAAGCGGAATTGTATATCTGCCTGGCATATGGTGTTAAATATATCTCGCGCGCCATCCGTTCCGGGTCCCGACGAATCCACTCAAAAAGGTTGACCACATTTCCGTCTAGGTCATTCACCGTCTCGATGTGGCTACGTGGCTTGTTAAACAACACCGCTCCACTGCCGAAAAACGGTTCCAGATAGCTATGGTGCGGTGGGAAAAAGCCAATAATCCATTTGGCAATGCTCCACTTACTCCCCGGATATTTTATTACTGCCTTCACTTCTCTTCCTCCGTTAAATTCACGGCTTCCCTACACACTTATGGTACACCACGCAAAACTGGCACCAAAAAGGATTAATCCCTTCTTTTCGTAATGCCTTGGCGCAGCGTTTCATTATCTTCTTTTTATGCCTTTTCCTCATGCTTTCCTTCCTCGGTTAAATTCGTGAAATTGCATTAAACGGGAGTCTGGAACCTGCAAGGCGCACCGAGAAAACATCTTTCTTCGATCTCTCCATTCGCCAGCGCTTTGATCGCCATTTCGTAGGCTTCAATATGCCTCTGTGCGTCCGCTCTGTATGCGAGCTTTTCATAAACGTTGTTCCTGACGATCCCTGCATTTACCATCTGTTCCCATCCGCCATCTGTTAGCTGATGATGATATGTTGCAATGTGCTCTTGCAATATCTTTATGGCCTCGTTATTGCTCATCTATTGCCCTCCTGATCTTTCAGGATATAGTCCACCACCATTCTTGCGCAGATACTGGTTTTCTCCCGGATTTCACTGTATTCCTTGCTTGCGGCCTCTACCTGATCGCCAAGCTCATGATCTGCATAACTGCCCTTTTCCCATTTATCTAAGAGCGCATACCATACTTTCTGCTTTTCCTCCTCGACCTTTTTGTACTCTCTGTAGGTATCCGCAAATTCCATTGCTTTCTGCCTATTCGTTTTCATGGATTCCTCCTATTCTAATAAATTGAGCTGCATCTGATCAGACAGGTCTGTATGATCTAGGTTTTCAGTATCCAGATTTTCCGGGTTCCCCACATCGATGATGATTACCGGATCACCCATATCTGTGACACACATTGTACGGCGGACGGGGTAGCGGCTGCGGCTCCGTGAGTCCAACACGATCACCGTCACCTCTCCGTCTCGACGGAAGCTTTTCAAGTATGATTGCAGCTCACTTTTGTGTATTGGCGGTTCTGTCAGCTCCATTTGCCCGTCACATTCATAGTTGTTAAATACTTCGAATCCCATGCTCGTCCCCTTCGGCGAAAAACCAAGCCGCCAATGCCTCATCCTCTGTTTTCAATGTTATGTATGTCACTTTAGACAATACTGTAGACTTATCCAATTCCTTCACCGACTCAACCGCAGCTTCTGCCTGTAATTTGATCAATCGATGGCCTTCCAGGATTTCATTTTCAAAATCAGTCAATCGCAAAAATCCGCCGTATGATCTGCGGCCATGTGCTAATGTGCGGAAAATTTCGCTTAATTGTAGTTGTATCATATTTTTCCTTTCCCACCGGGTTCTCTGCGAATGATTATATTCTCCTACCCTCTGCGCGCAGCAGAAGGGCAAGTTCCGCGTATGATATGGTGGTATCCCGGTATATTCCCATGCCTGATAGTTCTACAATGTAGGGATGTTTGCGCTTTATCGGCAACTTACGAATCACTTCTTCAAAGAAGCGTTCGCGCTCCCCGCGTCCTTCACATGGAATCTCAATGATGCAGGGAACCTTCTGACCCACTTTCAGATTGTCCCTCAGCCGGGCAAGATCGCGGGTTGTGATGGCTCCGCGCAGCTTAATGTCGTTCATTGTCTCTCCTTCCCGTCGCGGCCATTAAAATGTCCTGCAATACGATCAGATCGTCCTCTGTTATGTAGCTAGCCATACTCATCAGCTCCCGGAGGTGGTAGATCGCCCAGTCCCTGGTGGTCCATTCCTGCCGTTCATCCGATACCGGCGGATTCATGTGGGCTTCCGTCAGCCTTGACGCGCTGGTATCGGCGCTTTCCGCCGCTCTCTCCGCCTGGATTCCCGCCTGAGCTGCGGCGGTCTGGGCCGCTTCCGCTTTCTTGGCGGCACGTTCGGCGCGAGCTGCGGCCTGCTCGGCCTTCTTTTCGGCTACCTTCTCCGCTATGTCCTTGTGCTTGACCTCTTTTCCGGCGGCGGCCTGGGCGGCAATCTGGCGCTGTTCTTCCTTCGGCAGTTTCGCGGTCTCATAGGCCGCAGACGGTCCAATATTACCCGCCTTGTACTGCTCCTTGACCTCTGGTTCCAAGCTGCTGTTGATCTTGTCCATGCGCGCTACCTTCGTGCGGCTGGTTTGGAGGATGTCGGCTACAACGTCGCGCAGTTTCCCGGGGATTTCTGCCCCGTCCTCGTCGCGGGCGCGGATCAGCGCAGCTTTCAGACGCGCGGCCTGCTCTGTCTCTTCGTAGGGTGTTAATTTGCGGTTGAAGGCGTTTCCAACGATCAGAGACAGTTCCAGCATGGCCGGGGTCATGTCCTTGTACAGATATTTTGCGTGATAGTCCCAGGGGAATGCCCCGGTTTCGATATTGTGAATGTTCGCCAGATTCCGACGGTGACCGCTGATGATCTTATAGGCGCCGTCTACGCGCCCCAGGACCGTCGGCTGCTGCTGGCCGACCATACGAATCGAATCCGCCAGCTCTTCGATATTCTCCTGCGAATAGAAGTTGCTCTCTGAGGCTTCCACCTCATAGGGCGAAAGATAGATTTCCTGAAAATCCTGCTTGTCCGGCTCTGTATTCATGCCGATCAGTTCCATTACAGACCACTTTGCCATTTGTGCCTCCTAAAGATAACTTTCACCGTGGCACTGCCGAAACGCTTCCCGCGCCTCTTTCTCGGTCATGCCACCGGCCACTGCATGTTTTTCCCATCCGAGCTGTCCTACAACTTTAGAAAGCCACTCTGCTTTCGGATTATCATGGATGCGTTCCAGGGTTTTTCCCATGTTGTGGCACTTGTTACACATTGGAATTTTCAGGCCGTTTTCCTCTGAAAAGTCTTTCGATTTTCCAAAAATCAAGTGATGTTCTGCTTCTGCAGGTTTCCCGCAGCAGGCGCAGATATTGTCATACTCTGTTATGATTCCCTTCACTGGCTTGTCCTCCTCAAATACTCGGCAACGAATTTGCGGTACGATACGGCGGCTGCGCTCCTGGGGCTGTAGTCCTGAATTGATTGGCCGGAAAATGTACTTTCCGCCGCCTTCTCACTGTAGCGGATCATGACATCGAATGTATCATAACCATTTTCACGGAGCCATTCGATGCCTGCGGTGCAGGCCGGTGTATTCCGGTACATGGTAATCAGTGCTCCCGCGAAGTTGATCCGGCAATTTACCCGCTTAATGTCTGCGATCTGGTCCCGGATGATATCCAAACCTTCCAACGCCCATTGGTCGATCTTGGTAGGGACAATCACATCATCGGCCACCGCCAAGGCATTGATCACATTGATACCCAGGTCTGGGGGATTGTCAATGATGATGTAATCATAGGGGTGGTCATCATCTGTCATAGCCCGCCGTAAGCAGCCGTATCGGCCGAATGGATTGCTCTGGTTGCGTTCAGTCAACTTCCAGGTTGCGTTCAGCAACGACATATTGGCTGTCAGTATGTCGTATCCTCCCTCAATATAGTAGGGCTTGATTCGCTTGATGGATTCCCCGCCCAGTAGTCTTGCTGTCTGGCATATATCGTCTGGATCGTAGCAGCCTAACGCCTTGCTGAGGTTTCCTTGCGGATCGTTATCCGCTAGCAGTACGCGGCATCCGTGCTGTTGGTGCAATATGTATCCCATTTCCAGGGCGGTTGTGGTCTTTCCGACACCGCCTTTCAGGTTGATTATGTTGACGATTCTCATAAAATTCTCCTTGAAAATATCCCCAAAATAAGGTATATTATTGTTAGTAACAGTTTCTCGGCCCTGGTGATATTTCCGGTATCGCTGGGGCCATCCTCTATTTACAGGCATGTGCCAGGATCATGCGGTATTGACCGTCTTTCTCGGCCTTAACCTGCTTGTACATGATCTTCGGCTTTTCGTTCTGTTCCCGTTCTTCAAGACACTTTTCGCAGAAACGGCCTTCTCCCGGGTCTAAATAGCATTTGCAATCCTCGCAGCGATACCAATCTCTTCTCACGCTATGTTACCTCCAAAAGTACAACAGATAGATAATTGTCATCGTGGTGAACAGGTTGAGCAGGGCCAGGCCAACGGTCCAGCTCTTCCAGAATTCCGCATCGTGCCATGCAGTGTAGAACTGCTTTCGCCAGAATCTTGCTGATCTCATTATTCGTACTCTCCCTCCTCATAGATTTCCTTGGCAACCTCCAGGCAGCGCTCGCGCGAATCCATGAGCATATTCCCGCTATCTTCGAGATATCCCTGGTATGCAACTTCGAACCACTTCTGGTCCTCAATCATCTCGTTTATGGAAGCCATGTTGTAATGATTCGCATATAGGTAGCGTCGAAAATAGTTCTTCAACCGCTGGTCCTTATAAGTCTTTTCATACCAGCGGTCCATGCCATCGGTGTAGCCCGTGTTCCCGCCCCATCCTGTCAGATCGCGGATCATGTCATTCAACAGGTCCGCCGGGTTATCATATCCGGCCTCGTATGCTAACAACCGCAACTCATTATCCTGTTTCCTGGTCATATCTACAGTTACTTCACAATCGCCCATAGTTTCCAGGTCCTTTTCTCTCGCTTCTTCGTAATAATCTTTCATTACAGGAAACCTCCCTCTTCACAGATTTCCTTGGTAACCTCCAGGCAACGTTCCCAGGGTTCCCCTTCAAGGTCCTCGTCTGCGCAAGTATCGCAATACTCCTGATATTCCGTTACGAAAATATTCATGTCAGCGAGCATCTTACGCAGATGTTCTACCGTATAATCGTAGTTGTACAGGTAGAATCTGAAGCGATACGTTTTCAGCGCTTCCTCGTGGGCGTATGCGTACCACTGCCGCATAGCTCCGGGGCAAGGGCTTGTCTCTCCCACGCCGGTGAGATCGCCGATCATCGTCTCCAACAATTCCTTCGGGCTGCTGTATCCTGCCTTATAGGCCAGCAGATTCAGGTTTATGGCCTGTTTCTCGGTCATTTCCACATCTGCTGTATATTCGCCCTTGGTCCGCAGGTCCTTGTCCTGTTCCGTCAACCATGCGTTTTTCATATTCTCCTCCTTAGCTTGTCCACCTGCTCCGCCTTGAGGCGGGCCTGCTATTTTTGAAGTTTTCCCAGCTTTCAGCCTACGCTCATGTTCGGCTTGCATCTTGGGTAATAACTCGTCGGCTGTCCTCTGCAAAATTTCCTGCACCTCTTCTTCTGTCTTATTCCGGCAGCAATCGTCACAGAAATACACCTTTGCGCCGTTCTTTACCACCGTCAATACCACATTTCCCGGCTCTACCGGTATGGACCTTCTTTTAGCCATGTACCCACCTCCTTAAATTATTCTTCTTTTGCGCTGACTTTTCAGTTCTATGGGTTTTGTTTCTTTGCGTCCATCACTGTTAGATGCCTCCGGGTTGTTTACAATCCTGATAAGTAAATCGAGGTTGATCAGCTTGGTATTGCCTGACTTTCCTGATCGCATGTAAGGCAAGATTCCATCGGAAATCCAGCTCTCAATTCTCCACCTCGTGACTTTTGACTCCGAATCATACGTCTTAAAGTACTCCACACATTCCCGGATCGTCCGCATTCTCGGAACTTGGGGAAGTTGCTCTTCCGGTTCTGTTTTAGCTTCATTCGTCTTTTCCAGCTCCCGAAGCTCCCTCTGAGCCTTCTCTAACTCATACTGTTTCAGTGTTTTCATAGCCTCTTTAATCTGTTCTTCTGTGATCATAGCCGCCCTCCCGAATCATAAAAGCTTTACTGCTAACGTCAAAATTGCTATTACAAGCGACACGATAGAAAGTATCAAACTGCTTTTCGCACTCTTTTGCGCTTCCTGTGCTTCCTTCACTTCCTCTGGGGTTTTCTCAAGTATTTTTGATAATATCTCCTCTTCGCGCATCTCTGCCCACGTTTTGTCCATATGCGTCCGCCTCCTATGCAGGCTAAATAAGTGACTCTTTTACATTTTCGTACTCAGATTCAATGTTTTCATAGGCTAAATTCGGATCAGACGTCGCTAAACGTTTTCCGTCAAGATCCCAGTATTGGATTACCTCCCGTACTGGGTCTTTTTCTGTTCCGGCTCCTTTTATTTCCTTAGTCTCAATAACCTGGATAACTCTGGCTGCCCTCGTTCCTCCTGGTCTTTCCAATCTTCCACCTCCTATGCTGATCGCTCCAGCCACCGATCTGTTATATTAGTAACCAGCTACCCTCTTCCCATTGTGCCAAACTGTGGGGGCCGGGTACCCCGCTTTTTTACGCTCTTCCCACAACTTTGCACATTCGCTTTCATTCTTCATGTTCAGTTCGGCTTCTGCATTTCCCCACCGATCGTATAATTTGATTGTCCAATTATCCATAACTTTCCTCCTATGCTGATCGCTCTGAACGTTCACAGAACTTTGTTGTTTTTTGCTCCCCTCCGGTCTATAATGTACTTACAGGCCCCGCCAGGCCGAGTACATATAATGGAGGAATTTTATGAAACTACCCAAGGAATGCTTTGACATTCTGTATTACATTGAAAAACACCCTTTTATCTCCTGTGGTGCTTTGACAACTCACTTCTCTAAAAAATATAGATTAAAACCTACGTTCCCATTTTTTTCGTTATCCAAAAATATCTTTCTGATGAACTTTTTAGATACAATCGAATATCTAAAAAATAATGACTTCATCGAATATACCTGTAGCGATTCTTTTGCAAAGAATGAACTAGATAAGCTTCAGCGCTATCCAAAATCTGAAACTATTAGCAGCTTTACTGATTACCGCGCTGTTCACTTAGTATCTTCAAAAATTGGAAGTGCTTATATAGATGAGTATTTGCACAACCGGAGACTATTTTGGATTCCATGGCTTGTCACTTCTCTAATAGCACTTGCAGGTATTATTAAGTGATGATTCTAAAATCCCTCGGCCCCCTATGGGGCCGTAATTATAATCCTAGGTAACGTTTTAGTCCCTCCAAATCCTTTATAAAATTCCCTCCCAGCATTCTCCTTTCATCTGATGTTAATGTATCGTAATCAATATTTTTTGCGGCTTCTCCCATAATTCTCAGCAATGCCGCCATATAAAGTGCTGTTTTTCCACTATTATCCTCAATTCCTTTAGTAACAAGCTCCATGGCGTGTTGTTTATTGAATGAATCAGCGATACCAATCGCTTCAATTTTCCTCAACTCTCCGTACTGTTCCGCCACTGCTTCATAAAGTAGAGCCCTCTCTTCCTTGCATTTATTAGGCTTTGCAATATGTTCTAGTCCGGTTCTTTCATCAGACAATGCTTCTAAAATATGTTCTAACGATCCATCAAATTTTAAAGGCATTGTTATTTCAACCCGTGTAGCCCCCCTCAGTAAAAGTTTTCGAACAAATTCGGCTCCTTCTGGCCTTCCCAGATGTAGTACGTGAGTTTCACTTCCTTCATTGATAACTACTTCCGTGCGCTCCAGCCCCTCTTCCCTCTTCTTAAACACGCTGTTTTCTCCCTCCTATGCTGATCGCTTATCCCGTGACTCCTTTTCCTGATGTTCCTCAATAACCCGTGTCATGTAACCCAGAATAAATTTTTGATTTTCTGATTGCAATTTCTTGAAATCTTCAATGGTTGCTTCCATGATTTCATCCTTACAATCATTCATTTGGTTTCCTCCTTTCGTCATTATGTTACCTCTGTTTACATTATAGTTGCTTGAGTATACTTTGTCAATGCTTTTTACTTATTTTGTTGACTGACGTAACTTTTTATGCTATTATTCAAAATAGATGGAGGTGATAGTATTGAAGGAACGATTAAAAGAACTCAGAAAATCTTTAGGGCTTAGTCAGGAGGCTTTCGGAAAACGCTTAGGAGTTACTAAAGCTTCAATAAGCCGACTTGAGAATGGAGCCAACAGTTTCACCGAACAGATGATTAAATCTATTTGCCGTGAGTTTAATGTGAACTATATATGGTTTGTAGAAGGTCAAGGCAGTGCCGAAATAGAATCCGATATTGACTATACATCTCGTATTGATCAAATAATGGCTGGTGAAAACGAATTTGCAAAAGCAACCTTTAAAATATTTGCGCGATTTGAAGAAGAAGATTGGAAAGCGCTTCAAAGACTCATTAGAAAATACTTAGAAATCGAAAAAGAAACGCCCAGCTTTTAGCCAGGCGTTTTCAAAAAAAGGTATAGGACTAAATTGTATATGCGCTTAAGAAATTTTAAGTCGGAAATCTGGTCAACCATTCGATGAATTACTAATCTATATTGCTCAGCTTCGCTTTTCTTGGTTACCACTCCCTTCTTTTTTATACCTTTATTATAATTTATGAAACCTTGTTTGTCTCTGGTTTTTAGAATATTTCCGTAATCCCGGAAATTCTCGGTATACAATGAACTAATTGGGACTTGCAGGCCATTTGCTATTTTTTCTAATGTGTCCAAAGTGGGGGAAATTTTTCCGTTTTCAACATCATTCAGTGTCGTTTTGCTTATTCCAGTTACTTTTTCCATTTCTTCTAATGTCATATGTAGCTTATTTCTGATGTACCAGGTTAGTATTTGCATATTACTTCCCCCTTCAGAAATAAGAATACACACAATTACCAATTTTTGGTACTGGAAGTTTTTACCAAGGAGAATAGTTGTATGAAAACATACTACGATATATTGCAGATATCCAAGGAGGCTTCTCCTGAAATAATTAAGGCTGCCTACACTACGTTAATAAAGAAATACCATCCTGATAATAACCCTGCTTTTCCAGAAGAATGTACCGAGATGATT
This sequence comes from Enterocloster asparagiformis, assembly GCA_018380885.1. Taxonomy (GTDB): domain Bacteria; phylum Bacillota; class Clostridia; order Lachnospirales; family Lachnospiraceae; genus Enterocloster. The sequence continues at coordinate 88,804 of JAGZSY010000019.1, read as the reverse complement.
AAACGATTGAATACTGCGTATGAGGTACTTTCAGATCCTTCTAAAAGGAAAGTGTATGATCAGCAATTATACAATCAATCTGCTCCTCCCTATGCATCTTCTCCTGTCTCCGCCCCTAAAATAAAGTCGACTCATCCCTTTCATCACATGGTGATTTTTTTCCTCGTCGTTTTCTTCTTTTATCTGTGTAATTTAGGGCTCCGATCAATGCGATCAAACGTTTTATCTAATACAGACGAAACCGAACCGCAAGCAACTATATCCACTGTTTCCGATGAGGCGTTGGTCGAAAAGCAGCCCCCTTTTCATGGTAGATTCTTAGAAGGAGGAGAAGATATCACTCGTAATGACCTATACTATGTTGATGGTTATCGTGGAATTTATAAATATGCACGCCTAGAAATCAAAATGCCGAAGTCAAAAGGAAATATGTATTATCTGAAATTCCACTGCCAATCTACAGGTCAAACTTATATTATATTTGCTCATAGCGGAGACGTTAATATAAATGTTAACCTGTTGTGCGGGGATTATGAGCTTACTTATGCTGTTGGATCAAAATGGTACGGCAAAGATCACTTATTTGGCACAGAAACGCGATATTATAAATGTAACAGTTTATTTAGCTTTTATCACGATGGCGATGTGGCTTGCGGCGAATCATTGACTCTATATCAGGTTCCAAATGGAAATCTTGGTATCGAAGAAATTGATGCTGCTGATTTCTAAATCAATACACTTAGATGAGCGAGGTGATAAAATGCCGTCGATACGAAAAAATGATACAGGCTACGAAATTACAATATCCGACGGTTACGACAGTAACGGCAAGAAAGTTAGAACCAGTCGAATGTTTACGCCTGATCCAAAATGGATCGAAGAACGCGCTGAGGCTGAGGCAATGAAGTTCGCTCTGCGCCTGGAGGAGCGGATAAAGAACGGTGATAATGTCAGTGCTGATAAGCTAACCATTGAAAAACTTGCTCGGCTCTACCTAAACGATGTGCAACCTCCTGAAATTGCCCGTGCTACCTATTACTCCTATAAGCAAATTATCCAATATCGGATAATCCCATATCTTGGACGCGAAAAGGTGACCCGTGTTAATGGTCATACTGTCAAAAATTATACAACTAAACTACGTACTCCAGGTGTTAGGATGGACGGGAAAAAGGGCGCACTGTCAGAAGGGACCATAAGAAAAGATATTGCCGTGCTCAGTGCCATGTTGTCCTATGGTGTTTCCGAAGGGTTGATTACTATTAATCCTCTCCTGTATTCTGGCAAACGTAGAGGGGGTAAGAAGGCCGCGAAAGAGTATAAGGTAAAGAACTTCACCATTGAGCAGTCAAAGTGGTTTCTGTGGGCGCTGGACAATCCTATTGATATACGGCACGCGGCGCACACACGAACGCTAAAAAATGGCAAGACATATACAGTAAAAGAATATGTGCAGCGGTGGCAGCTTCCCTTGAAGTGGCGGTTCTGCTTCAACTTAGCGCTTTTCACCGGAGACCGGCGTGGCGAAAATATTGGCCTTACCTGGGAGGACATAGACTTTGAGAAATGCACGGTCAATATCGACAAGTCCACCGCCAGCGTGGATGGTGAAACCTATACCAAGGAAACTAAAACCGGCTCTACGCGAGTTGTGGTGGTTCCGCCGTTTGTAATGGACATCGGCCGCGAGTTGTTAGCAGAGCAAAAAAGGGCCTGCCTACAGTTGGGTGATAAGTGGGTGGGATTTCGTGGGAGACAATTTTCTAAGAATCATGTGTTTCAGCAATGGGACGGTTCTCAAATGGACCTTGGAAGTCCGAGGCACGAGTTTAAACGGCTGGTGAGAATCTATAACGAAAATGTCGCAAAAAATGATGATGAGAAATTACCAGAAGAAGTCACGCTGCATGATCTAAGGCATACCACCGCGTCCATATTGATTTCGAATAACATGGACCCGCGATCTGTGGCTAGCATATTGGGACATGCCGATCCCAGCACAACGCTCAATATATATGCTTATTTTTTCAGATCAAAGACCCAGGAGGCAGCGGATATTATGTCCTCCGTTCTCTCCCGCTCTACTACGGAACAAGCAGTAGTCGGAAAATAGTCGGATTTCATCAAAAAGAGGACTCTTTCGGAGTCCTCTTTCCTTTTCCTAAAATTTAAAAATCCCTTGAAAAATCAAGGGATTTTGCTATAAGCCACTGGCCGGACTCGAACCGGCGACCCACGCATTACGAATGCGTTGCGCTACCAACTGCGCTACAGTGGCACCTTTGGATGAAAAAGGCTGCCGCTTATGCAACAGCCTTCCATCAATGACCTGACCGGGAATCGAACCCGGGTTTACGCCGTGAGAGGGCGTCGTCTTAGCCGCTTGACCATCAGGCCAAAGGTGAATCGAGGCGACGTGATTCGAACACGCGGCCTCTGCGTCCCGAACGCAGCGCTCTACCAAACTGAGCCACGCCTCGATACCTTTGGTAGTATAATACAAAAAGCACTACTTGTCAACGAAAATATTCAAATTTTTTGAAATAATTTTGCCAATTTCGGGAAGTCCCGCAGCTGCGTTGTTTTCCAGCCCTGCCTACCTCTGGACAGGCGTAAATCCCAAGTCGGAAAGAATCTCCGCAGCCTGCCCGGCCTGCTCTTCCACAGCCACGGTACGGCTCTCCACGTCCACGCTGTGACGAATTTTGGCAGCGTCCAGCGCGCTTTTAATCCGGGCCGCACAGCCCCCGCAGGCAATCTCTTCGCAGTAAAATGTTATCATGGCGTCATTCCTCTCTTTCTCAAAGTTTTAATGTTTTCAGGCGCAGCGCATTTCCCACCACGCAGACTGAGCTGAGGGACATAGCCAGACCGCCTATCATAGGGCTTAAAAGCGGCCCGCCCATCAGGTACAGGACTCCGGCGGCCACGGGGATTCCCAGGGTGTTGTAGAAGAAGGCCCAGAACAGGTTCTGGCGGATGTTGCGGATAGTGGCCTTGCTGAGCCGAATGGCCCGGTACACATCCATCAGGTCGGATTTCATCAGCACCACGTCCCCGGACTCCAGGGCGATATCGCTGCCGGACCCGACGGCGCAGCCCACATCCGCCTGCACCAGGGCCGGAGCATCGTTCACCCCGTCTCCCACCATCATCACAATCCGTCCCTCCCTCTGAAGCCGGCTCACCACATCTGCCTTGTCCCCGGGGAGCACCTCCGCGATCACCTGGTTCACATGGGCCTGCCTTCCGATATAATCGGCTGTTTTGCGGTTGTCCCCCGTGACCATATACACAGTGATTCCCAGGCCGCGAATCTGTTTAATGGCCTCCAGGCTGGTCTCCTTGATGGTGTCCGCCACGCAGATGATTCCGGCCAGGCGGCCGTCCTCCACCACAAACATGGGCGTCTTGCCCTCGTTGGCAAATCGGGCCGCCTGCTCTCTGGTCTCATCGGCCGCCGGGACGTTGAGCTGTTCAAGCAGACGGCCGTTGCCCACGGCAACGCGCTTTCCCTGCCATCGGGTGACAATGCCCGCTCCGGTGATGCTCTCAAACGAGTCCGGCATGGCCAGTTCCATCTGCTTTTCCCTGGCGTAGTTCACAATGGCCTGGCCCAGCGGGTGTTCGGACATCTGCTCGCAAGCGGCGGCCATTTGCAGGAGCTCCTCCGCCCTGCCCTTGGGACATTTCCCCACCGCGGCCACGTCCGTGACCCTGGGTTTGCCCTCGGTGATAGTGCCTGTTTTGTCCAGTATCACCGCGTCCACCTTGTGGCATATCTCCAGCGCTTCCCCGCTCTTGATCAGAATGCCGTGGCTGGCCCCCACTCCGGTGCCCACCATGATAGCCGTGGGAGTGGCCAGGCCCAGTGCGCAGGGACAGGCGATCACCAGCACGGCCACAAAAATAGTCAGCACAAAAGCCGGGTCCTGCCCGCCAATCAGCCACCAGGCCAGGGCCGATACCAGGGCGATCACCATGACAGCGGGTACAAAATAGCCCGCCACCTGGTCCGCCAGCTTGGAGATCGGCGCTTTTCTGCCCTGGGCATCCTCGATCAGGCGAATGATCTTGGAGAGCGTGGTGTCATTTCCCACATGGGTGACCTCCACCTCCATAGCCCCGTTATAGTTCATACTACCGCCGATCACCTTGTCCCCCGCCTGCTTCTCCACGGGGATGCTCTCCCCGGTGAGCATGGACTCGTCCACGCTGCTGCTGCCCTGTACCAGGACTCCGTCCAGGGGAATCCGGCTGCCGGGCTTGATCAGGATGTGCTGCCCAATGGCCACTGAGGCCGTCTCTACCTCCCGCTCCACCCCGCCCTCGTAGAGCACCGCCGTGTCCGGGGCCAGCTCCATCAGCTTGCGGATGGCCTCGGAGGTCTTGCCCTTGCTGCGGCTCTCCATATATTTGCCCAGCATCACCAGCGTGACCACCACCGCCGCGGATTCATAGTACAGGTGATGCGCGCTCATGGGATTTTCAGGGATCCGCGCCGTCATCACCAGGCTGTAGAGAAACGCGCTGCCCGTGCCGATGGCCACCAGGGAGTCCATATTGGGATGACCCTTTACCAGGGTGCGCAGGCCCACGATATAAAATTTGCGGCCGCAGATCAGGATGGGCACCGTCAGAATCAGCTGGGCCAGCGCAAAGCCCAGAGGGCTTTTGTGCATATCGATAAAGGACGGCAGCGGAAGGGGAAAGGACACCATGTGCCCCATGGAAATGTAGAGCAGCGGCAGCGCAAAGAGAACCGCAATGATCACCCTGCGCTTTACCTCGCCGAGCTGCGCGCCCTGCCGCCGCCACTCCTCCTCCTCACGTGCCCCGGTCTGCTCCCGTCCCGCCTCCTCCACCAGACTGGCCGAAAATCCCGCCTTTGACACCCGCTCCAGGATCAGCTCCGGCGTCACCTGTTTCTCGTCGTAGGTGATGGTCATTCGGTTGGTGGTCAAATTGACGTCGCTGCGCTCCACCCCCGCCAGCCTGCGCGTCACGCGCTCCACCGCGCTGCTGCAAGCCGCGCAGGTCATGCCGCTTACGTGATACTGCTGTGTTGTCATGTGCTTCGCTTCCTTTCGTTTACCCGCAAAACCGCCGTCCTGCAAACCGTCGTGTAAAATTCATCGCCTGCAGATCCGTTTTGTCAGTAATATGCCCGGAAACGCAGCTTTTTATCAGCAGCAGGTCATCATCTGCCAGTGCTGCCAATCCATCCCGCCGCATTCCCGCCCGAAAGGCTTTTGACACTCCCCGAGCGCCGCCTGTGATATAAAAAAAGCGGTTCCGCCTCCCAGCCGGTAAAAAACCGGCTGAGCGGCAGAATCGCTCTCACAGCATCGATCATCCAAAAAATTTCGACCAGTAGCCCTGGATAAAGATCAAAAACACGATCAGCGGCAAAATGTAGCTCACGTAGATTCTGGCCCAGGCAGGGAATTTCAGCCCCTTGCCCTCGTTTGCCTCCGCCAGGAAATTTTTAAATCCCCAGCCGTAGCGGCTGGTACAGAAGATCAGGTAAACCATGCTTCCGATGGGCAGCAGGTTGTTGCTGAGAATAAAATCCTCCAGATCCAGCACCGTGCTGTCCGGTCCCAGGGGCATGAAGCTGCTCCACAGGTTAAAGCCCAGCACGCAGGGAATGGAGAGGATGATGATCACCACAATGTTCACCAACACCGCCTTTTTGATGGTGCAGCCGGTCAAATCCGTGGCAAAAGAGATAATATTCTGGAACACCGCGATCACCGTGGAGAAGGCCGCAAAGGACATAAACAGGAAAAACAGCGTGCCCCAGAGCCTTCCGCCGGCCATGTGGTTGAACACATTGGGCAGGGTGATGAAGATCAGGGACGGCCCCGCCTGGGGCTCGATGCTGTATGCGGAGCAGGCCGGGAAAATGATCAGTCCGGCCATAAACGCCACCAGGGTGTCCAGCACCGTCACATTGACCGCCTCGCCGGTCAGGCGCTGTTCCTTGCCGATATAGCTTCCAAAAATTGCCAACGCGCCGATGCCGATGCTCAGCGTAAAGAAGGATTGTCCCAGCGCCGCAAACACCGCCTCGCCGATTCCTGTCTCCTTCATCTTGTTAAAATCAGGCATCAGATAGAACCTCAGGCCCTCTCTTCCGCCCTCCAGAAGCACCGAGTGAACGGCCAGCACCACCATCAGGCACAGGAGGCAGAGCATCATGGCCTTGGTGATCCGCTCCACGCCCTTTTCCAGCCCCAGCGCGCACACGCCAAAGCAGATCAGCACGGTGATCACCATAAACACCATCATCAGCCCGGGGCTGCCCAGCATGCCGCCGAACTCCCCGGCCACGGCGTCCGCGTTCATGCCTGCGAAGTCGCCCTTCACCATCTTGAGGAAATACAGGATCATCCAGCCGCCCACTGTGGTGTAGAACATCATCAGAATATAGTTGCCCGCGATGGCGATGCCCTTGCCCAGATGCCATTTGCTGCCCTTTGGCTCCAGCACGTCAAAGGACAGTGCCGCGCTCTTGCGGCTGGCCCGCCCCACGGAAAATTCCATGACCACGATGGGCAGGCCCAGCACCACGAGGAACAGCAGGTAGATCAGCACAAAGGCCGCCCCGCCGTACTTGCCCACAATATATGGGAAACGCCACACGTTTCCCAGTCCGATTGCACAGCCGGCCGAGATCAGAATAAATCCCAGCCTGGATGAAAATTTTTCTCGTTCCATTGGATTCGTAAACCCCCGTTGTTCTTTTTTATTTGTTATTCTATAACGGAATGCGGGAAACGTCAATCACCGTTCGACAAGTTTAGATCACTTCCCGGATCCCCCTGGCGCAATCCGCCATGATTTGGCCCAGCTTTTCCTTATCCAGACAGCCGATGGCCTGAAACGCCTCCATCTTCTCTCCGTGGCTGCCCAGGTTCTTCTCAAACCAGGCCACGTCCAGCCATCTGCCGAATTTATAGCCCATCTGAGGGAAGAGCGCGCGGCGCTCAAAGCCCATGGCTGCGTGGAGGCGCTCACTGTTCTCGTTGGGCGAGGTAACGATGGCATAGACTGTCTGGATGTTCTGAAGCCGCAGAATATCCAGCACCGCCTGGTAGAGCGCCCTGCCGATGCCCCGCCGCAGCTGTCCACGGTCCACGTAAACGGAGAGCTCCGCGTTCCACTGGTATGCAGCCCGCTCCATATGGCGGTGACCATAGGCGTAAGCCGCAATCCGCCCGTCAAGCTCGCATACCAGGTAGGGATACTCAGAGCCAATGGCCTCGATTCGCCCGGCGAACTCCTCCGGCTCCGGCACCTCGTACTCAAACGTAATGGTGGTTTCCCTGACGTAAGGCGCGTAAATTTCCAAAAGCGCCGCCGCATCCGCCTTCACCGCGGGACGCACCTTTACCTGCACCATCTCAATTACCTCCTTATTCCAACCGCCGGACCGGGCAAAAAGCCTTTCCCACCGGCCTCAGGCCGCAAAAAGCGGACCGCGCGCGCTCTTCTTAAGGCGCGCCGCGATCCGGCTTGATCTCTCCTATCTCTGTCCCTTGTCGTAGGGCACGCCCGACGCCCTGGGCGCCTGGGAATTTTTGGATGTAAAGATCAACACAATCAGTGTGGCAATATATGGGATCATCTTGTACACATAGCTGGGAATCCCCGTGGACGCCAGAAACGGTATCCCGGAGTAGGCCGCGGCCACCGCCTTCATCAGTCCGAAAAACAGCGAAGCCCACATGATCCGCACCGGCTTCCACTGTCCGAAAATCAGCACCGCCAGGGCCAAAAAGCCGTAGCCCGCCACATCCGCGTTAAAGTTGGTGGAGGTGGGAACCACGAACACCAGGCCGCCCAGGCCGCCTAAAATCCCGGAGATCATCACGCCCGCATACTGCATGCGGTACACGTTGATGCCCGCCGCATCCGCGGCCTGGGGATGCTCGCCGCAGGAGCGCAGCCGCAGCCCGAATCTGGTCCTATACAGCACAACCGTGGACACGATCAGGATAAAAATACCCAGATAGGTGGTGACATAGGTGTTCTGGAACAGCAGCGGACCCAGGAAGGGAATCCTGCCTAAAACCGGCACCGACTCGATGCGGAAGGTGTTGTTAAACTGAATCTGCTGCACGCCCTGGATCACCCGGGCCACAAAGATAGCAAAAGCCGGGGCGAACATATTTAACGCCGTGCCGCTGATTGTCTGGTTCGCCTTCATGTTGATAGCCGCGTAGGCGTGGAAAAAGGCGAAGGCCGCGCCCGTGGCCGCGGAGATCAGGATGGCCAGAAACAACTGGGTCTGACCGCTCATCTTCCCGCCCGTCATATTGATGAACAGGATGCCGGTAAACGCCCCCATGGTCATAATTCCCTCCAGGGCGATGTTCACCACGCCGCTGCGCTCTGAGAACATGCCGCCGAGAGCTACCACCATCAGCGGGATGGTGAACAGCATCGTCTGCTGGAATATAAAATAGATCACGCTCATGTCTGCCCGCCCCCTTTCTCCCGGTTCTTTCGGATCCGGGTCAGGATGGTTTTCACGATCAGCGCAAAGGCGCTGAAGTAAATAATCACCGCCACGATGATATCGATGATTTCCGTGGAAAATTCGAACAGCTGCAGATAGAATCCGCCCGCCGTCAGATAGGCGATAAACAGTCCGGAGAACAATACACCGATGGGGTGGCTTAAGCCCAGAAGCGCCACGGAAATCCCCGTGAAGCCCTCCGATGCCAGCACGTCCTTGATCTCAATGTGCTTACCAGTGCCGGCCAGGTACAGCAGCCCGCCGGCCATGCCCGCGATGGCGCCTGCTATCACCATACTCATCACGATGCTCTTCTTCTCATTGATGCCCGCGTATTTGCTGGCGTCCCGGTTAAGGCCCACCGCCTTTAACTCGTAGCCGAAGGTGGTCTTGTTGAGAATCACCCAGATGAGCAGCACCGTAACGATGGCGATGAGGATGCCGCCGTTCACGCTGGACTCAGGGAACAGCTTGTCCATGCCCATCTTGGGAATCTGGGCGGTGGCCGCCACGTTCTTGGACTCGTTGCGCAGGTTGTTGAACAAGGGCTTGTAGCTCTTCACAATCGTCTATAAATGTACATACGTTTTACAGATCAAACAGCGACAGCTGGTTTGACTTGGGCAGATCCTTTAAAAGCCCTAAATCAGCCATCAGCGTGCAGATGGTGCCGTTGACCTTGCTCCTGTTGCTGAAATCCTCGATGGACAGGAAGGCGCCGTCCTTCACCGCATCCACCACCGCCTCGGCCGCTTTGTCGCCCAGGCCGTCGATGCTGCTCAGCGAGGGCATGATCTTTCCGTCGATGACCTGGAAATCCCTGGCCTTGGCCCGGTAGATGTCCAGGGGCATAAACTCAAAGCCTCTGGCGTACATTTCCTGCACGATTCGCATGTCGCGCAGGGTGTCCTGTTCCTTCTTGGACAGGGTGTCCGCCCGCTTCTTGTAGTCCGCCAGGTAGTACTCCAGTTTATCCCTGCCCTGGCACATGATCTCGTAGGAGAAGGCGCTGGCGCGGATGCTGAAAAATGCCGCATAGTAGGCCAGGGGATAAAAAATCTTGCAGTAGGCGATACGCCAGGCCATCATAACGTAGGCTGCAGCGTGGGCCTTGGGGAACATGTACTTGATCTTCTTGCAGGACCAGATATACCATTCCGGCACCCCGTGGGCCGTCATCTCGGTGATCCAGTCGTCCTTTAAGCCCTTGCCCTTACGCACGCTCTCCATGATGGTGAAGGAAAGGCCCTCGTCCATGCCTTGGGCGATCAGATAGATCATGATGTCGTCTCGGGTACAGATGGCGGTCTGAATGGTGGCCTTGCCCTCCTGAATCAGGGTCTGGGCGTTTCCCAGCCACACGTCCGTGCCGTGGGCCAGACCGGCGATCCGCACCAGGTCGGAGAAATACTTAGGCTTGGTGTCGATGAGCATCTGCATGGCGAAATCCGTGCCGAACTCCGGCACGCCCAAAGCCCCCAGGGGACAGCCGCCGATGTCGTCGGGCGTAATTCCCAGGGCCGCGGTGCTCTGGAACAGGCTCATAACCTCGCGGCTGTCCAGAGGGATATCCTTAACCGGGTCGATGCCCGTCAGGTCCTGGAGCATACGGATCATGGTGGGATCATCGTGTCCCAGTATGTCCAGCTTCAGCAGGTTGTGGTCAATGGAGTGGTAGTCAAAATGGGTGGTGACGGTGGAGGTGGTCATATCGTTGGCCGGATGCTGCACCGGCGTGAAGGAGTATATCTCCTCCCCCAAAGGCAGCACAATGATACCGCCCGGGTGCTGGCCCGTGGTCCTGCGCACGCCCACGCAGCCCTGCACGATACGGTTGATCTCGCAGTTGCGCTTGCGGCTGCCCCGCTCCTCATAATACTTTTTCACATAGCCGTAGGCCGTCTTGTCCGCCAGGGTACCGATGGTGCCCGCCCGGAAGGTCTGGCCCTTGCCGAAGATAACCTCAGTGTAATCGTGTGCCTTACTCTGGTATTCGCCGGAGAAGTTCAAGTCGATATCCGGCTCCTTGTCGCCCTTAAAGCCCAAAAACGTCTCAAAGGGAATGTCGAACCCGTCCTTCTCCAGGGGAGTCCCGCACACCGGGCAGGCCTTGTCCGGCATATCGCAGCCGGCCATTCCTGAGAACTTCTTCACTTCCTCGGAGTCGAAATCGTAGTAACGGCACTTGGGACAGTGGTAATGGGGGTTCAAGGGGTTTACCTCCGTGATACCGGACATGGTGGCCACAAAGGAGGAGCCCACGGATCCACGGGAGCCTACCAGATAGCCGTCCTCATTGGACTTCCACACCAGCTTCTGGGCGATGATGTACATAACGGCGAAGCCGTTGGTGATGATGGAGTGCAGCTCCCGCTCCAGGCGGTCCACAACGATCTTTGGCAAATCCTCGCCGTACATCTCGTGGGCGCGGTCGTAACAAATCTTCGTCAGCGTCTTGTCCGAATCCGGGATCACCGGCGGACACTTGTCCGGACGCACCGGGGAAATCTTCTCGCACATATCCGCGATCTTGCGGGTGTTGGTCACCACCACCTCCTGGGCCTTGTCCGGCCCCAGGTAGTTAAACTCCGCCAGCATCTCCTCGGTGGTGCGCAGATACAGCGGCGCCTGGTCGTCGGAATCCTTAAAGCCCTGACCCGCCATGATGATACGGCGGTACACCTCGTCCTGAGGGTCCAGGAAATGCACGTCGCAGGTGGCGCAGACCAGCTTGCCGAAGTGCTCGCCCAGGTTTACGATGCGGCGGTTGATCTCCTTTAAATCCTCCTCGCTCTTCACCGTGCTCTTCTCATCCCGCAGCATGAAGGCGTTGTTCCCCAGGGGCTGAATCTCCAGATAGTCGTAGAAATCCACCAGCCTGGCGATCTCAGAGGACGGCGCTCCCCGCAGCAGGGCCTGGTAAAGCTCCCCCGCCTCGCAGGCCGAACCGATCAGAAGCCCCTCCCGATACTGGTTCAGCACGCTCTTGGGGATTCGGGGCCGCCTGGCATAATAGGTCAGGTGAGACCAGCTCACAAGACGGTACAGGTTGATGCGGCCGATATCATTTTTCGCCAGAATGATCACGTGGTAGGTGGGGAGCTTGCGGATGGTGTCCTCGTTCATGGCGTTTAAGGAGTTCAACTGGTCCAGGGTCTCCACATCCCGGTCCCGCAGCATTTTCACAAAAGCGGCGAAAATCTCCGCCGTGCAGCCCGCGTCGTCCACCGCCCGGTGATGGTTGGCCAGGGAAATGTTTAAGGCCTTTGCCACGGTGTCCAGCTTGAAACGGTTTAAGTTGGGCAGCAGCAGCCGGGCCATGGTCACAGTGTCCAGCACCGTGGGGTGAAACGCCAGCCCCTGCTTCTCCGCGTAGTGGCCGATAAAACCCACATCAAAGGACGCGTTGTGGGCCACCAGGGCCGCATCCCCGATAAATTCCAGAAATTGGGGAAGAATCACGTCGATCTTCGGATACGGCAGCACCATGGCGTCGTTGATGCCCGTCAGCTTTTCAATGTCAAAGGGGATGGGCACATCTGGGTTCACAAAGGTGGAAAATTTATCCTTGATCTTCCCGTCCGTCACCTTCACGGCCCCGATCTCAATGATCCTGTTTTTCTCAGGGCTGAATCCCGTTGTCTCGATATCAAAAACCACGTATGTATCAGCAAAGCTCTGGTTTCGGGAATTCTCAACCAGCTGCTTGGTGTCGTCCACCAGATAGCCCTCCACGCCGTAGATTACCTTGAAGGTGTCCCCCTTGTCCAGGGCGTGGTTGGCGTCCGGAAATGACTGGACACAGCCGTGGTCCGTCACCGCGATGGCCGGCATGCCCCACTTCTTGGCCCGCTTGATGATGTCCTTCACCTCGGAAACGCCGTCCATGTCGCTCATCTTGGTGTGGCAGTGCAGCTCCACCCGCTTCTCTAAGCTGCCGTCCATACGCTTGCTGGTGAAGTCGTCGCATTTCTTGATGCCCACGATGGAGCCCAAGGTCAGCTCGCCGTCGAACTTATCGATGGTGGTAACGCCCTTTATGCGGATGAAGGAGCCCACGTTGATCACGCCCTTGACCTCCTCGAACAGCTCCGGCCGCACGAACATTTTCACGCTGATGGTGTCCGTGAAATCCGAGACGTCGAAGGTCAGGATAAACTTGCCGCTGCGCAGCTCCCGGCTTTCGCAGGTCAGGATCTTGCCCCGCAGCGTCACCTCTCCCATCTCTCCGTCGACCTTCTCGATCTCCAGGAAATCGTCCTCAAAATCGCGGCCGTAGAGCACCTCCGGGTTGTTGGACTTCTTGACCGTAAAGCCCCGGTCTCCGAATCCTCCCCGGTCCTTGCCCCAGCCTCCCTTTTGCTGGCGGCCTCCCTTGTTCAGCTGTCCTTCCCGTCCCTTGCCCTGGGAAATACCGCTGTTCGCGTTCCCAGCCTTTGGGTTTCCGGCCGAAGCGCCGGGCGCCCCGGGCGAGCCGCCGGGCACGCCCGGTATGTTTGCGCCCATGGTCTCCAGGCCCTCCGCGCCCACATCGCCGGAAGCGGCCTGCTGAAGCAGCATATCCCAGGGCGCGGCGTCGCTGCCGCCGCCCACAAAGTCCTGGCCGGCACCGGAGGCGGACTGGGCCACCGCCGTTTGTGCGGGGGCAGCGACGCCACCCGCTTCGCCCATGGCTTCCAGCTCGTCCCGGTGATTTTTCCAGTAGATCGCCCTGGCTTCCTCTTCCATCCGCTCCTCCAGCTGCTTGCGCAGCTTGCTGCCCTGGGCCGGCACATAGCGGTAGCCCACCTCCATGGGCAGGCCGCAGCGCTCGGAAAACACCTTTTCCAGCACCCGCTTCAGCTCTCCCACCCGATCCCGGTTCACCATGGTGTCCTCCACCGTCAGCGTCATCCGATCCTGGCCCTCGAACTCAATCTGCGCCTTGCGGAATATATTGTACTCCACGATGCTGTAGTGCTTTAGCTCCAGTAGCAGGCTGTCCTTGTATACCTCCAGAAGCTTTTTAGGGGTGTACTGCTCAGACAGCCTGTATTTTTCCAGGACCTTGATCTCCAGCTGTTTATCGGGAAAGAGCTGTTCTTTAATGCCCTTTTCCAGATCGTAGATATTCTTTTTATGGATCAGGCGGGGGCTCTTTAGATACACGCGAATTTGGCTCCTGTCCCTGGTGCTGGTCACCTTTTCCACCTGCACCAGATTCAGAAGCTCCCGCAGCTGATCCGTTATTTTCAATTCCGGAAATACCTCAAAAAACGGTTTTGCCATTCCTATACTTCTTTCTGTCAGTAAAAATCTCCGCCTGGGCAGATGTGCTTTCCCACCCCAAAAAACCTGGCGTGGAATCCGCTGTGAACAGTAACATCCGCCGCCCCTGCCTCGTGTTTCGAAAAGCTCCCGCGTCAGGCCAGAAACTCTTCCCAGGCCTCAGGCTTAAACCCGGTGATAACCCGCTTTCCGTCCACAAGGATCGGACGCTTCACCAGCATCCCGTCGGAGGCCAGCAGCTCCAGCTGCTCCTCCCGGCTCATGTCCGCCAGCTTGTCCTTTAAGCCCAGGGACTTGTATTTCAGCCCGCTGGTGTTAAAAAACTTCTTCAAGGGCAGACCGCCCTCCTCAGACCACTTTGCCAGCTCCGCAGCCGTGGGATTCTGCTCCACAATATGGCGGTCCTCATAGACCGCTCCTCTGGCGTCCAGCCATTTCTTCGCCTTCTGGCAGGTGGAGCACTTCGGATATTCAATCAACAGCATAATCACTTACCTCCTAAATGTCTGTATTCCGCCCTGCAAGAGCGCAAAGCTCCGCCCGCAGCGCGTCTAAAAGTTCGCCCTCAGGCACCTTGCGGATGACCTCGCCCTTGCGGATCAAAAGCCCCTCACCCACGCCTCCGGCGATACCTAAATCAGCCTCCCTGGCCTCGCCCGGCCCGTTGACCACGCAGCCCATGACCGCCAGCTTGATATCCAGCTGGTCGAACTCAGCCGCCATGTTCTCCACCTGGTTTGCCAGGGAGATCAGATCGATGCGGGTCCGTCCGCAGGTGGGGCAGGAAACCACCTCGATACCGCCCTTTCTCAGACCTAGGGCCTTTAAGATCAGCTTGGCGGACTTCACCTCCTCCACCGGGTCCCCGGTGAGGGAGACGCGGATGGTGTCGCCGATCCCCTGGTAGAGGATAATCCCCAGACCCACCGAGGATTTGATGTTCCCGGCAGTCAGGGTTCCGGCCTCGGTGATGCCCACATGAAGGGGATAGTCTGTTTTCTGTGCGATCAGCTCATGGGCCTTCACGCACATCATCACGTCCGAGGATTTGATGCTGATCACCAGGTTGTCGTACCCCAGCTCCTTGATGACAGCCACCTTATCCAGCGCGCTCTCCACAAGCCCTTCTGCGGTCACGCCGCCATACCTGGCCAGGATCTCCTTTTCCAGGGAGCCGGAATTTACGCCCACCCTGATGGGAACGGCATGCTCCCGCGCTCTGTCCACCACAGCCTTAATCCGCTCCCGGGAACCGATATTCCCCGGGTTAATACGGATTTTGTCAGCGCCGTTCTCAATGGCAGCCACGGCCAGCCGGTAATCAAAGTGAATGTCCGCAACCAGCGGAATATGAATCTGTCTTTTAATCTGTGCCAGCGCGGCCGCAGCCTCCATGGTGGGCACCGCCACCCGGATGATCTCGCAGCCGGCCTGTTCCAGGCGCCGAATCTGACTTACGGTCGCCTGAACGTCCTCAGTCTTTGTATTGCACATGGACTGGATCAACACCGGATTTCCTCCGCCGATAACCCTGTTCCCGATTTTTACTGTCTTTGTATGTTCTCTCGTCATGCTGTAGTCTCCTTGTTTCGATTCGATCTGAAGGAAAATGAAGTTTTTGTTAGGGGGAGAGGGGCTATCCCGGTACCCCTTTATTCAGATTGCGACTGCGTTTCTGGCCGCCCTAAGGAATCCACCGGGCTTTGCCCGGTACCCTTTATTCAGATTGCGACTGCGTTTCTAGCCGTCCTAAGGAATCTACCGGGCTTTGCCCGGTACCCCTTATTCAGATTGCGGCTGCATTTCTGGCCGTCCTAAGGAATCCACCGGGCTTTGCCCGGTACCCCTTAGGACAAGGATTAAAACAGCTTGCGTACGTCGTTGAACAGGACAATGACCATCAGCGCCATGAGCAGCATCATGCCGGCCATGTGGACCATGCCCTCCTTTTCCTTGTCGATGGGCTTGCCGCGCACCGCCTCGATCAGCAGGAACACCAGACGTCCTCCGTCCAGGGCCGGTATGGGCAGCAGGTTCATCACGCCCAGGTTGGCGCTGAGCAGGATACAGAAATTGATCAGCGTCAGAATCACCACCGCGCTTCCGTAGGGCACCACCTGATCCACTGTGTCGTCAATGGCAGTCACGATCCCCACCGGGCCGCTCAAATCGTTCAGCGACACTTCCCCGTGGAACATCATATAAAAGGCGTCAAACACGTACTGAATCCAGTATTTCACCTCGTACACGCTTTGCACCATCAACTGGCCCGCGGAGCTTACCGGCTTGGAAGCGCCGTCAAAGCGGACGCCCATGAGATACATCCCATCCTCTTCCGAATATTTTGGCACGATCACCGTACTGCGGCTCTCCACTCCGCCGCTGCCGTCCGCCCGCTTATACTCCACCTCCAGAGTTTTGCCCTGGTGTGTCTGGGTATAGAGGGTAATGTCGTCGTTGGAGTGAATGCGCCGGCCGTTGATCTTTGTGATCAAATCTCCTGCGGAAAGTCCGGCTTCCTGGGCCGGATACCCGTCCATCACCTCCATCACAGTGGCCGTCCGGTAGCCGGTCAGGCCCACCATGACCATGGACAGGAGGAAGGCCAGCAGGAAATTAAAAATAGGCCCCGCGGCCACCACGGAAATCCTGGCCCAAACGGATTTATTGTTAAATGCAGACTGGTCCGAATTCTCCTCATCCTCTCCCAGCATCATGCAGGAGCCCCCAAAGGGGAGTATTTTTATGGAATAGCGCGTTCCGCCCTTCTCAAAGCTGAACAGCCTGGGGCCCATCCCCAGAGAGAACTCGATCACGCCGATTCCATTCAGCTTGGCGAACAAAAAATGTCCGAACTCATGAATCATTATGATGATACCAAATATCAGCACCGCTGCAACTAAACTCATTCTGCTTTCACCTGTTTTCTTTCCTTCAATTTATAGCCCATTTCGCCTTGATATACTCATATGTCTCCTGCTCTGCGGCCAGAATCTGTTCCACATCCGGATTCTGCACAGTCCTGTGACGGCCCATGGCGCTCTCGATCATATCCGTGATGGTCAAATACCCGATCCTGCGGTTTAAAAACAGACTTACCGCCAGCTCATTGGCCGCGTTGAACACAGTGGGCAGAGACCCGCCCGTTCTTCCCGCCTCATAGGCCAGGGACAGGCCGCGGAAATTTTCAAAATCCGGTTTCTCAAAGGTGATTCCGGACAGCTCCCAAAAGTTCAGACGCCCTCCGGGCAGACACCGCCGCTCCGGATAATACAGGGCGTACTGGATGGGAAGCTTCATATCCGGCGTGCCCAACTGGGCAATCACCGCGCCGTCGGCGAATTCCACCATGGAGTGGATCACGCTCTGGGGCTGAATCACCACCTGCACCTGGTCCATCTCCACGCCGAACAGCCACTTTGCCTCCATCACCTCCAGGCCCTTATTGACCATGGTGGAGGAGTCGATGGTGATCTTATGGCCCATAGACCAATTGGGATGCTTGAGCGCATCCTCCACCTGTACGTTCTCCAGCTCCGCCCTGGTCCGTCCCCTGAAGGGGCCGCCGGAAGCGGTCAGAAGGATCTTCGCCGCCCGGTTTTTTCCAGCGCCCTGAAGGCTTTGGAAAATAGCGGAGTGTTCTGAATCCACCGGCAGTATTTTGACATGCTTCTCTTCCGCCAAAGGCATGATGATGTGGCCCGCTGTCACCAGCGTCTCCTTGTTGGCCAGCGCAATATCCTTGCCCGCCTCCATGGCCGCAATGGTCGGCCGGATTCCAATCATCCCCACCACAGCCGTCACCACGATCTCCGCCTCCGGCTCTGTGGCTGCCCGGATCAGTCCGTCCATGCCCGCAAGCACCTGCACATCTAAATCCGCCACCTTGAGCCGCAGCTCAGACGCCTTAGCCTCATCCCAGACACATGCGACCTTTGGCGTAAATTCCCTTATCTGCTCTTCCAGCAGGCGGATATTGCTGCCTGCAGCCAGGGCCGTCACCTGGATGTCCCGGTTATACCGCACAATTTCCAGAGTCTGGGTACCGATGGAGCCGGTGGAACCCAGTATTGAAATTTTCTTCATATATTCTATTATCTCCCGCTTTATCGATAGTTTGCCATAGCCCTTCACAGAAATCCTTTTTCAGGGAGGCCGTGAATTGTGACATCTTAAATGCAAAAAGTCCGGGCAGTCTATTTCCCGTTCACTTCAGAAAAGTGAGCGCGAAATAGATCGCCGGAGCCGTAAAAATCATGCTGTCGAACCGATCCATGATTCCGCCGTGGCCCGGTATGAGATGCCCGTAATCCTTCACATTATGGTTGCGCTTGATGGCCGAGGCCGCCAGATCACCCACCTGGGAGATCACGGCCGCAATGGCGCAGGCCAAGGTACAGGCCAGCTGCGGGTTATCGATCCCGGACATGGCCCCCTTAAACACGGTGGCGAACACCAGTCCCAGGGCGGCGGCGCCCAGCATCCCCCCCACAGCGCCCTCCACCGATTTTTTGGGACTCAACACCGGAGCCAGCTTATGCTTTCCCAGCAGCATTCCGCTGCAATAAGCGCAGGTATCGCAGCCCCAGGAGCTCAAAAAAATCAGCCACACCAGAAACGCGCCGTCCTCCATCACCCTGGTCTGGTACAGAAAGCTGAGCATCACCGGCACGTAACAGACGCCGAAAAACGCGCCCATGATCTCCTCCGTGCGGTATTTGGGAAATGTAAACACGTACACCGCCATCAGCAGCATCAGGGAGGCAATGATCATCAGCGTAATATACTGCTGTCCCTCAAACCACAGAATCCCATAGTAGGAAGCCGCCGTGGCATAGCCGATAAACGCCAGAGGCTTTTTGTGTATATCCAGTACGCGGTACAGTTCGAAGAGTCCTACCAGGGATATGGCCGCCGTGACGGCAAAGAGCAGCGCGCCGCCCTGCCCCACCACCACGATGGCGATGGCCACCAGTATGATTCCGCTGATTAACCGTGTTGTAAACATGGTGTTCTCCTTTCCGCATCCTCCATTTTATCTCTCGTCAGCCCTTTACACCGCCAAACCGCCGTTCTCTCCTATTATATTGCACAATAGCCTTTTCCAATTCCTCTTTATTGAAATCCGGCCACAGGCAGTCAGTTACAACGATCTCGGTATAGGCCAGCTGCCACAGCAGATAGTTGGAGAGACGCAGCTCGCCGCTGGTGCGGATGAGGAGATCCGGGTCCGGCATGCCCGCCGTATCCAGATAGGAGGAAAACACCGCCTCGTCGATCTGGCCCGCGTCCACCTTTCCGGCCGCACAGTCCTGGGCCAGGCGTTTCGCCGCCCGGCGAATCTCGTCCCGGCCGCCGTAATTGACCGCAATCACAAAGGTCAACCCTGTGTTGTCCTTTGTCTCGAACTCCAGGCGGTTGATTCCATCGATGATATCCTGGTCAAAGCGGGAGCGGTCGCCGATCATCCTGACCCGCACATTGTTGGCGGAAGCGATTTTCAGCAGACGCACCATATAAAACCGGAACAGCTGCATCAGCGCGCCCACCTCTTCGGAGGAGCGCTTCCAGTTCTCCGTGGAAAAGCCGTACACCGTCAGATAGCGGATCCCCATGCGGGCGGCAATCTCCACCGTTTTCTCCACGGTGACGCAGCCCTCCTTGTGCCCCATTGTCCTGGGCAATCCCCGCTTTTTCGCCCACCGGCCGTTCCCGTCCAGGATCAGGGCCACGTGCTGTGGAATTACCATTTGTTCATCCAATGCCATATCTTCTGTTCACCTTTCTATCGAGCCACGCCGGCCCGTTACCCGTCGGCAGAGCCGACGGCTCATTACACTCAATAAGGGAGCAGGTGTCCGCCTGCCCCCCGCTTTTGTATGATTTAAATAAATCTTCTGATCGCCCTAGACGGTCATGATCTCCTTGGTTTTCACTTCTACCGCCTTGTCGATCTTCTCAATCATCTTGTCCGTAAGCTTCTGCATCTTCTCCTCGGCCAGATCGCGGTCATCCTCGCTCATATCGCCGCCCTTTTCCATCTTTTTGAACGCGTCCATAGCGTCTCTGCGGATGTTTCGGATCGCCACCTTGGCCTGATCGCCTTTTTTCTTTACATCCTTAGCCAGCTCTTTTCTGCGCTCCTCGGTCAGCTCCGGGAAGATCAGACGAATGGCGTTGCCGTCGTTGTTGGGATTGATTCCCAGGTCAGAGGTGAGAATCGCCTTCTCGATGGCCTTGATCAGGCTCTTCTCCCAGGGCTGAATCACGATCATCCTCGCCTCGGGAACGGAAATATTGCCAACCTGCTGAAGCGGTGTAGGTGTGCCGTAATAATCCACCTTGATCTTGTCCAGCACATGGGGATTGGCCCGTCCTGCGCGGATGGCGCCAAACTCGTCCTCCAGCACGTCCAGTGTCTTGTTCATCTTATCCTCATATTTTTTTAATTCTTCCATACGCTCCTCCTGATTTCATGCGGCGCTCCGGCCGCGAATTAAGTTCTGGATGTTTAAAAATGTACTTACGCGGTCACAATGGTGCCGTTGATCCGACCCTGCATGGCATTGGCGATGCCGTCTGGCTCATTTAAACTGAATACCGCCATGGGCATCCGGTGCTCCATACACATGATGGAGGCCGTCAGGTCCACCACCGCCAGCTGTTTGTCGATAACCTCCTGGATGGAGATCGTATCGTACTTCTTAGCAGCCGGGTTTATCTTGGGATCGCTGTCGTAGACGCCGTCAATGGCCTTGGCCAGCAGAATGCAGTCCGCATCCATCTCAATGGCCCGCAGGGCGATTCCCGTATCCGTGGAGAAATAGGGATGTCCCGTACCACCGGCAAAAAACACCACCATGCCCCGCTCAAAGTACTTGTTGGCGCGGTCCTTGGAGAACAGCTTCGTCATGGAGCCGCACTCAAAGGGCGTCAAAATCTGGGTTTTCATCCCTGCGTTGCGGAAAATCTCGGACACATAGATGCAGTTCATCACTGTGGCCAGCATGCCGATCTGGTCCGCCTTGGTGCGGTCAATGGCCTCGCTGGTGCGCCCCCGCCAGAAATTGCCTCCGCCGATGACAATGCCTACCTGAACGCCTGCGTCCACGGAGATTTTCACCTGACGGGCCACTTCCTTCACCGTGTCCTCGTCAAATCCCGTGTGTTTGGGTCCGGCGAGCGCCTCGCCGCTTAATTTCAAAAATACGCGATTCATTTCCATGTTAATGTGAATCTCCCTTGTAATTGAGTTTTTAAATGTATGCCCTGCCCCGGAACGGGGATGCACACGGTTCGGGAGGACTTTTTCCTCCCGTCGGTCGGAACCGAACCGGCGCGGTATAATGCCTGTGGACATTATGTCATGTCCCCCGGCCATGACATCCCTCCGGGGGGGGATGCACACGGTTCGGAAGGACTTTTTCCTCCCGTCGGTCGGAACCGAACCGGCGCGGTATAATGCCTGTGGACATTATACCATATCTCCCCCATTTTGCAAAGAAAAAGAAAACTTTTAATTGTTTTCTGTTATTTTTTCATATTTGTCTAAACATTTTATAATTTCTCTTTGAGATTTGGGGCGATCTGTAATATAATAGGGCTAATAGAGAAAACAAAGGAGGATTTTCCGTGGATTGGTTTCAAAATAAAAAAAAGAAGGCTGTAGAACAGCCGGAGGCGGAGGCTGCCGTCTCACGGCCTGAGGCCGTCGGGGGTGTTCGCGGAAAGCTGGAGGAGATCATGTCACCCGGCCCCGCTTCCAAGGGCGTTGTCATGAAGCTTTATCTGGAAAACTTCAAACACCTCAACAAGATTTTCGGATACGATTACTGCGAGGAGCTGCTCACGCAGGTCACCACCTATCTGAGGGAAAGGGTCGGCGACAATGTATACCGCCATATCGGCGTGGAATTCATTATTGTGCTGGAACAGTTCTCAGAGGGCCGCGCCGCGGAGCTGGGAGATGAGATTCTGGAGCGCTTTGATCACGTGTGGACCATCAACGGCATCGACTGCCTCTGTTCCGCTCAAATCGGCATCTGCTCCTACCCGGGACATGCCCAGACCGCGGACGAGATGTTAAAACGCCTGGACCTGGCTGTTTCCAGTGCAACGGAATCCGGCCCCAACCAGCTGGCTGTCTATGACAGCGCGCTGCATACCCAGTTTATGCGCAAGCAGGCCATCGCGCTCTACCTGCAGACAGCCCTGGAGAACCATGAGATCGAGGTGCGCTACCGCCCCACCTACAATTTGAAAACCGGCCGCTTTACCAGAGCTGATTTTTATATGCGGGTCTTTATTCAGGGCATCGGCCTCATCGGCGCCGGGGAATTTCTTCCCATCGCGGAGGATTCCGGGCAGATTCGCGCCATCGGCTATTACGCCCTGGAGCAGGTGGGCCGCTGTATCTCAGATTTATTGGATTCGGGCAAGGAATTTGACTCCATCTGTATGCCGGTGTCCCCCATCCTCTTCCTTCAGGAGAATTTCCTGGATGAAGTGTCCCGCATCATGGAGACTTACCACATTCCTGCCGGGAAGCTGGCGCTGGAGCTGGACGAGAGCGCTCTGGGCTCCGCTTATCTGAACATTAACATCATGATGCAGGAGCTGTCCGACATGGGCGTGGAGCTGGTGCTCAACGGCTTCGGTTCCGGTTACACCCCCATCTCCAGCATTCTGGACCTGCCGGTGCAAACCCTGAAGCTGGAGCGCATGTTCGTATGGCAGTTGGAAACGGAACCCCGTTCCGCCAGCATTTTCAGCGGACTGATCCAGATTGCCTCGGACCTGGGATTACATATTATCGCCGAGGGCGTGGAGACGGAGAACCAGCTCAGCGCCCTGAACAAGTTCGGCTGCGAATACCAGCAGGGCTTCTACTACGCTCCCACCATGAATCAGGATGTGCTGATGAAGGTGATCGGCACCTCGTTGGAGGATTCCCGGCTCATGATTGAGGAGGAAAAGCTGAAAATGAAACGTTGACAGCGGCGGGCACCCGCCGCCGGTTGACGGCAAGAGGCAGGCGTTAATCGCCTGCCCCTTTTAATTGCTCACTTTTCTCGTCCATCACCACCTGCAAATGGCGGTAGGGAATCTGGATGCCCGCGGCATCAAAATGCTGCTTGATCAGCCTGCGGATATCGCTGCAGGCCGCAAAGTTGTCGTCGATATTCTGGGTCCAGACTGTGGATTTAAGAATGATTCCGTCCTCGCCCAGCTCCTTCACGGACACCTTGACCTTCTGCCCCTCTTCCTTGTTGTCCCGCACATCCATCACCAGCGGGTGCTCGGCGATGGTGCGCTGCATGATCTCAATGGCCTTCTCCAGATCGCTCTCGTAACTTACGGAAACCTCCATGTAGTTGCCGATATAGTCGTTGTTGTAATTGCTGTTCTCCACAATCGCCTTGTTGATCACGCTGTTGGGGATGATCATACGACTGTTGTGGTAGGTGCGGATCACAGTGTGGCGCACTGTCATGTCCTCCACAATCCCGGAGATGCCAAGGCTGCTGATGTTCACCTTTTCCCCCAGATTGAAGGGTCTGGACCAGCTGAGCATGACGCCGCTGACCACGTCCGCCAGCACCTGCTGGGCCGCAAAACCGACAATAGCCACCAACAGAGAGGAACTGGTCAGCAGTGTGGCGCTGAGCGTTTTGGTGGTGTTGAACAGGCCGCTGGCGCAGATGATAGCGATAACGGTCAGGATCACCTTGGAGATACTGCGCATAAACTTGATGTGAATCTGCTCGTTGCGCTTTAAAATGATGCTGAATACCTTGTTCAGCACCAACATGCCCACGAACCAAAGTGCGATGATAATCGCCAGCTTAATCAAAATAATCTGCAAAATGTTCTTCCTTTCACGCTGGTTTTAACGTTCCCAGTATACAACACTTCGCCTGAAATTACAACCCGCAGGCGCGGGACTGTCCGGAAGGCGCTTTTAAACACGCCCTAGTACAATTTTTTCTCAAAATGCTGATAGTCCTTGGGATTGCTCCAGTCTCCGCCCCATGAGAAGCCGTGGGCGGTAAATACCTTAAAGGCCAGGTCCTCGTGGGTGATCACGTGAGGCAGGCCGGTGCTCCGGTCAATATAATCGTTGGCGTTCTCGTGGGACCAGCGGGCCTTTCCGTCCCTGTATGAAACGTAGGGGTTCTGCTGCGGATTAATATCAATGGCAAAACCGTAGGCGTGATTGGAGAGCTTTTTCCCTCCCGTCACCGGGCGGTAGTTAAAGCACGAGGTATTGTTCTTGTCGATGGAAGCCGAGTCGGAGCTCTCCCCGTCGCCGGTCCAGTAATTGTCCACCAGATGCATGGACTGAATCTCATACTCCGCATCGTAAAACTCCCGGAAAATCTCCAGCACTTCCTCGGCCAGCCCCTTGTTGACGATGATCTCCCCCACCTGGAGCTGGTGGTCAAAATTGTAGTGCAGTACCTTCAAATACCGCAGGTCGCTGAGCGCCACATCAGGATTGTCCCGGTAGGATTTTCCATTGATGCGGCCGTACACGGCGCCCTCGGTCTTAATCTCATAGGCCTGAAAATATTTCTCCAGATGATCCATATCCAGTTCCCGGCTGGAAACCACGGTTCCCGCCGCCACCCCGTCCAGGGTCTCCCACTTGGACGGCTCTGTCTCCGGCGGCTGGGTGGTTTCCGCCTCGGTGGTCTCCGCCGCTAAAGCCGCCTCCGAGGAGGCCAGGCTGGCAGCCTCCAGGCTGGCCTCGATCTCCCGCCTCACGCCGTCGGCCTCCCGGGAGACCTCCTGAAGGCTGGCGTTCTCCGCGCTCAGGCTTTCCATCCTGGTATTCAGAGACGCAACCCTGGCTCCCAAAAAGACCGCGCAGATCAACAGACCTGCCCCGGCGGCGGCAGCCAGCCCGAGAATCATATTATTTTGAGTTTTTCTTCTGCTCTGCCTCATGGTCACTCCCCTACCTTACAATACATGCCCAGTTCCGCAATACAGGTATCGTCGTAGGAGGATCCCTTATAGACATCGTCGATCTGGAACTGAATGTAGCTGGCCGGGTAAGGCGGATCCACCTGCACTACATATTCACGCTTTTCTGCCGGGAAGGTGATCTGGAAGGTGTAATCATCCAGGGTAATGCTCAGGGTTCTGGGACGGTTATTGGCATAAAAATATTTATCGTTGCGCCAGTTGCCCAGTTTTAATGTAATATAGGAAATAGGCTGTTCCTGGTCCAGCTTATAGTAGATTGTCTCCCCGATGCCGGGCCCCTCCACGCCTTCCTGCCAGGAGGTAACCTCATCCCCGTCAACTGCCATCTCAGGCCCGTTTTGGTTGTTCTCCTGTTCAATATTGGAGGTGGAACCTGCCTGGACAATGCCTACTCTGGCGTAACCGGTCAAATCCGGGGTTCCCTCCAGCAGCCAGGCTGAGGTAGTCTCGGGTGACGGAGCTGCGGTGGTCTGCACAGCCGTTGTCTCTGCGGCAGTGGTCTGGGCCGGCTCTGTCTCAGCGGCGCTTGTCTCAGCTTCCGTTTCCTCCTCTGTCTCCTTCGTCTCGTCCTTATCTTTACCGGATTCCCAGCCTCCGTCCTCATCCTCCTCGATCTGGGTTTTTGCGCTTTCCTTGCTGGAAATGGCATCCAGCACCTTGGGCGCCATCAGAGCGCCCAGAATACCGATCACCAGACAGATCGGAAGGATCAGCAGCCAGACCGGGAATTTTTTCTTGGGTTTCTTCGGTTTCTCAGGGTCCGGCGGGGCGGCTGTAAAAGCCTGTTCCCTTCCGCCCGGCGTCTCGCCGTCCTGTCTCGCCCCGCACTTGGGACAGAATTTCGCGCCGTCCTTCATCGCAGTTCCGCAATTTTTACAAAACATGCCTGTTCTCTCCTTTTCATTTGTCACAGTGGTATTTCAGCGGAAAAATCCGCCTTTACTCCTGAAGGAGCACATCCCACACGCTCATATTTGCCCTCCAAACCGCCTGAAACTGTGAAGCGGGAACCGGCGAGGTCTCCGAGCCCACCTCAATGGTCAGGCTGGGAATCCGCTTTTTGGAGATCGCCCAATCCTTATATCCAGCGGGGTCCAGCTTCTCATAGTTGGCATCCGTGGGGTAACCCGTCACAGCGCTGACCTTATTGGCCAGCGCCTGGGTGGCCTCTTTCAGCTCCCCGGTCTGTCCGAAATACCAATAGATCACATTTCCCTGGGTGTGGTAGCTGACCGTGCGCGCAAAGGGATAGCGCTCCGTCAGCGCGATCAGCGCAGCAGCCTCCGGCTCACAGCCCGGGGCAGTCCCTTTGTAATGGTCCGCGCTGGGGCGACCCAGGCCGTCGTTATAGCTCTCCCAGAGGGCATCGAAGTTGCGGTTTAAATCCACTCCCTGGGAATTGGATTTCCAGCGCCTCAGATAAGAGTCCATATCCTTGGCTCCGTCCAGGCGGCTGATCTCCAGAACCCTGTCCCTGGTCTCATCCTCCAGACAGCCGTCTAAACCCATCTGGCTGATGGACACGCCGTCCGGATTGATCATCGGCACCACATGGATCGCCGTGCCTCCGTCCAGAACCCCTTGGTAATTCTCAATATTTTTCAGGAATTGGGAGGTCTGCTTCATCACCAGCTGGGTCGTCATGTACTCCCGCGCATGGATGGAAGCCGTCACCAGAATATGCCGCCCTGCCTTTTCCTGATCCCCGATCACCAGATGCCAGAGACAGCGCCCATCCGGCGTGTCCGCCAGGGAATCCAGGGACACCTGCTCCGGGTAAGCGGCGGACATCGCCTGCATGTCCTGAACCATCTGGTCATACGTATACATTTGCGGATCCGAATCCACAACCAGTTCCTGAGGAGCGGCATGGGACCGGGACGGCGCGTTTGCGGTGCTTTCCCCAGCGGGCTCCCTGTCTGCCGGGGCCTCCGCCGGATTATGCTCCGCGCTGCCACCGTCTGCCGGGCCCTCCGTCGCGTTATTCACCGCGCTGCCACCGTCTGCCGGGCCCTCCGTCGCGCTATTCACCGCGCTCCCTCCGTCTGCCGGGCCCTCCGCCGGCGCGCCGGCCTTTAAGGCTTCCCGCTCCGCCGCGGACAGCTGAATTTCCGTATCCATCTCCCTCTCCTCCCCGCGCTCAGACACGCTGCCCGCAGCAGCTTCCCCGGCCGGTGGTGTTTTTGCGGAAGCGGCATAAATGATTCCTGCGCAGATTACCGCTGTCAAAACAACGGAGCCGATGCCTGCGATCCAAACGGTCTTTGACATAATCTCCTCCTAGTAGCTCAGGTATGAGGCCAGAGCGTAGCCCGTGAAGCCATTGTATATGACCTTGTAAAAGCCGTTCCCAGCCGTGGACACGTAACTGACGCTGGCTCCCAGGGGAATCTTGCATATCTCGCTGGCGCTGGTGGAATCGCTGCTCCGCAGGGTGATAAATTCCTTGCAGTTCACCACATACATCGTCTCATAGCCCGAAGCAGCCGTGGGGGCGTTTTCCGGTGTGACGCTCAGATAGGAGGCCAGGGCGTAGCCTGTCTGGCCGTTGTATATTACCTGATAAAAGCCGTTCCCGGCCGTGGACACATAGCTGACGCTGGCTCCCAGCGGGATCTTGCAGATTTCCCCCGAGGAGGTGGAATCGCCGGGGCGCAGGGTGATAAACTCGTTACAGTTAACCACGTACATGGTCGTGTACGACGCCTGGGCCGCCTCAGGAGCAGCGCCCGCAGCCGCTTCGTTCATCGCGGGCAAAGAATCCCCCTCCGGGGGCGCCGTGGTTTCCGCCAGGGCCAAGTCCGCCGTTGTGGTCTCATCCGCAGCCGCTGCCTTTTCTGTCTCAGCGGAGGTCTCCTGCTCTGTGGCGGCGGTATCCTTCTCTGCCGCGGAGGTCTCCTCCTCTGTGGCCTTTTCCTCTTCTTCCTTTTTCTCCTGGCCGCCGCCATTTCCCCAATCTTTTCCATCGCGGTCGGCTTCCTGCGCCACTGTGCCTTTGTCACGGCCCCTGTTCCACACAAAATAAGCGGTTCCTCCGGCCATAGCTGCCACCAGCACCAGGCAGATGATGATAAACGGCACAGGGCTCTTCTTTTTTCCGTCCCCCGACGGCTTTCCGTCAGGCTGTCTTTCGGGCTCCTTCGCCGGTCCTCCGGCCTCGCTGCCGGCTCCGCAGGACGGGCAGAATTTTGCCTCGTCCTTCATCTGCGCGCCACATTTTTTGCAGTATTTCATAATCCTCTTCCTCCGCTTTACGAAACTTCTTTATGCGTTTTCAACGCAGACTGCGGGCGGGCCGACATCTTGCGGCCGCCCGCCCTGTCCATGCCGCGCCTGACGGTCAATAATAGACGCCGCGCTTCACATCATAGATAAATTCTTCGATTTCCCAGTCCTCCACCAGATACTCGGCCAGCTTCTTTCTCGCCTTGCGCTCCCAGCTGGCGATCTTGTTGTCCTTGGCGGCGCCCTTAGACAGTCCGCGGATCTTCTCGCGGTACTCGTCGGACAACTCACTCTTGCGATCCGCTATCGCCTCCGAGATGGTGTTGTCCGTGCTCTTCTCCTCCTTCAGCTCTTTTTCGCTGAGCACGTACTGCCACGGGTCCGAGCCGTCGATCTTGGCCTTCAGCTTGGTCTCCTCGCTTCTGTACATCATGATCCCGCTGGAGTCGTACCGCACGGTGCGTTCCCCCAGCTCCACGGTTTTGTTGCGGATCAAAACTCCGTTGGCATCGGCCTGGTAGGCGTATTTGGAACCCGTGGTCGAGTCGCTTAAGTAGAACAGCCCCGTCTGCATCACGCCGTTTTCGTCCAGATAGTAGCGGTCCTTGCCGATGTCCAGCCAATAGGTGTACATGGCCCCGTTGTCGGCGGGATCCAGGTAGTACCACTTGTCTCCCACCTGTTTCCAGCCCATCGCCATGGCTCCGCCCTCGGGCTCGAAATAATACCACTTAAAACCGATGTACTGCCATCCCTGCAGCATATAACCGTTCTCGTCAAAGGCATAATACTGGTCGCCGATCTGCCTGATTCCGGATTTGGCATAGGTGCCGTCCTCGTACTCGTACCACCAGCCGCCGGCGCCCTGCTGCCAGCCGGCCGCATAAACCGTGGCCGCCCCCGCAGCGGAAATCATCAGTGACAACATTGCAATTCCAACACTTTTTCTCATTGCTTTACCCTCCTTGAATTTTTACCATCAGCGATTCTGTTTGTCGTGCTCCTCCAGCAGCTTTATCAGATCCGCGTTTCCATCGTCCGCCGTAGTCGTCGTTTCCGCGGGGGCGGTTGTGGTCGTCTCCGCGGCCGTCTGAGCCTGCTCCGCAGCGGTGGGCGCCTGGGGTGCCGTCTGCTCCGTCTGCCTGGCCGTCGTCTGACGGTCCGCCGTTGTCTCCGGTTTTGTTTCCTTGGGCGCTCCGTCGCTGACCACAAAGGCCACCGCGGATCCCTTCTCCACCTGACTGCCGGCCTCCTGAGTCTGCCGGATCACGCTGCCGGCCGCCACATCACGGCTGGCCTCCCGGGTGACGGAGCCCTCCAGGCCGGCCGCGCTCAGCAGCTCCATAGCCTCAGCCTCTGTCTTATACTGCAGATCAGGAACGCGGATCAGCTCCTTGCCCAGGCTGACCGCCACGCGGACGTTGCTATTCTGGTTCACCATGGTCCCCACGGCTACCTCCTGGCTGATGATGCCTCCCTCAGGCACATTGTCATCGTAGCGCGCTTCTGCCTTGACCAGATACAAGTAATTCTGCAAAAGCAGCTGGGCCGCCTCATCGTAATCCATACCGGTTAAATCCGCCATGGCCACGGTCTGCGCGGAGTCCCCGCCCCCGATTCCCTTGGAAATGATAATTTTAATCTCAGTGCCGGTGGTGCACTCCTGCTCCGGCTCCATAGACTGCTCCGCCACGGTTCCCGGAGCTGCCCGGTACTCCTTCTCCTCCGTCACCGGAATCAATCCCGCCTCGTCCAGAAGCTTCCTCGCCGCCTCTGACTCCATTCCGATCACATTGGGCACATAGGTCTTACGGATACCCGCGCTGATGGTCAGCTGAATGGTGGCGCCGGCCTCGGCCAGCTCCCCGTGCTTGATCTCCTGGCGCAGCACCTTGTTCTCCGGCACCTGATCGTCGTAATCCTTATCCCCGATCAGCACTTCAAGACCAGCCTCGCCCGCCAGCTTCCTGGCGTCGTCAAAGCTTAAGTTGACCATGTTCGGCACCCGCGTCTTGCCGGCCTCGGTGGTAGGCGCCGAGGGGGTTAACACCCGCTGGGGCAGCGCAACCAGAACCACAGCCAGGGCCGTGACCGCGGCTATGCCCACCCCGATGAGCACCTTGATCCAAAAAGGCCATTTTCCCAAATCTTCCTTGCGTTTTTTTTCAACCACCCGCTTGACGTCGGAAGCCAGCAGGTCCTGCTCAAACCGATTGATCGTCCTGGTCCTGTTCTCAATCTGGACGTTCAGCGCGTTCATCAGCGCAGCCTCCAGGCTGGGCGAAATCTTTACCCCCAGCTTGGAGGGCTCCTTGAGGGTGTCCTGAGCCGCCCGCTCCATGGCGTCCTCCGGCACCTGCCCTGTCAGCATATTGTAAAACGTGGCCGCCAGGGCGTAGACATCGGTCCAGGGCCCCTGATCTCCGCGGCTGCGGTACTGCTCCACCGGCGCAAAGCCGGGCTTTATGATCACGGAAAGGCTGCGGCTGTGCTTTGTGGTGGCGAAACGGGCCGCGCCGAAATCCAGCAGCTTAGTCTGACCGTTTTTCAGCAGGTAAATGTTGTCCGGCGAGATATCCCGGTGCAAAATCCCGGCCGCGTGGACGGATTTCAGCGCCCCGATCACCGCCATGATCACGGGCATGGCCTCCTCAACGGTCATGGCCCCGTCCCGCTCCAGCTTTTCCTTCAGCGACACCCCGTCCAGGTACTCCATGATAATATATGCTGTGCGGTTTGTCTCAAAACAGTCGTAAATCTGAACAATACCCGACTGCGACTGGAACTTGGCCAGGCGTCTGGCCTCCTCCACGAACTTCTCCCTGCCCGCTAAGAACTGCTCCTCCTTCTCGCCGGAATAGATGGTCACGTCCTCCTGCTGAGGCATCCTGGTGGCAAATTCACTGGGCAGATATTCCTTGATGGCCACCTTCTGCTGCAATACCTGATCATAACCTATATAAGTCACGCCGAACCCGCCGAAGCCAAGGACCTGTCCCACAATATACCGTCCGGCCAGCAGCGAGCCCGGAAGGATATGGTACGCCTCCTTGGCCGGAGTCCCGTGAACATACCCGCAGTGCGGGCATGTGTCCAAGGTCTCCTCATACAATTCCATACACCCCATACAGCGCCGTTCCATGGCCCTCACCTCCTTATTGCTCTTGCTGTGCTAATTCCTCATAAATCCGGGCCTCCGCCTTCTCAGCGCCCGTATCGCTCATAAATTCCAAATTTCCCAGCTGGCCGCCCACAAACTCCAGCTCCCTGTTGACCTCCAGATAGATACAGTACGCCTCCGCGTTCACCGGCAGCGCCGCGTCGTGGCGGAGGTGCAGGACATCCTGGGCCGGCTGGCGCAGCAGAAAATACAGCAGCCGCCCCGCGGCAGCGCGCTCCACTTTGCCGGCCTTGCTGTCCACGGACCAAACGTCCGTGTAGCTGGCGGGAACCTGGCCCTCCAACGGCCGTACCGCGTAGCGGCCGGGAATCTGCGCCTGCACGTCCGTGAACTCGCCGGTGTCGGACACCCAGGCCCGGGATTTTGCTTCCAGGAAATCCTCCCCATTGTTCTCCGTCCCAAATTCCGCTCCGGATTTTTCAATCTCCGTGTTCACGTAGAGCACCGCGGATTTGAAGCCCAGAGGGACCTGATTGGGATTCAGAATCTCCCTGGTCTCCCGGTCCAACACCCCTGCAACCGGGGCCGAGACGCTGTCTCCGCCGTCCTGGCCCAAACGGTCGTAGACCTCCTGATCCAGACTGGCCATGCGGCCTCCCAGCCGCTCCTCCAGGCCCGTGCTCTCATAGATTGCCGGGAAATTCCCCTCACCGGCCGCTTCCTCCAGCCGGTCGCCGTAGTCCTCCCGTGGGATGCAGGTAATATCCAGCCGTACGCCGGGATAATTTTCCAGAAATTCCGCCGACATGTCCAGAAACAGCTGTTCCGTCTGGCTGGAGTTCATCCCCTCCCGCACCGGCAGCCACACGGCTAACGCCACGTTGTCCAGATCCCGGATCTGTTTCTGCTGGCGGGAATACAGCAGGCCGAAGGCGGCTGCGGCCGTCAGAACCACAAGCGAAGCTGCGATTCCCACCAGCCGCCTGGTCTTTCTGCGCTTGATCTCCCTGGCCAGGTCCGCATAGCTCTTTTTATTCTGCAGGGCGTCCGCCATCTGCTGGACGCTCTGAAAGCGCAGCGTGGGCTCCAGGGCCATGGCCCTGAGCACCGCGTTGTCCAGATAGCCGGGGATTCCTTCCACAAAATGGGACATCGGCTTTAAGGTGTCCCCCTCGTTGTGATTGATGGAATCCTGACGGTTGACCGACTCATCCGGCGTCTCGCCGGTGATCGCCCGGTACAGGGTGGCCCCCAGGGCGTAGATGTCCGTGTACGGGCCCTGCTGGCTCTTGCCCCGGTACTGTTCCGGCGGGGCAAAGCCCATTTTGAGCACGATGGTTCTTGTTTTCTCATCGTCCAACCCCGTAAAACGGGCCGCGCCGAAGTCCAGAAGCTTGATCTTGCCGTCGTCGCACATGAATACGTTGTCCGGGCTCAAATCCCGGTGAAGGATCTTAGCCCCGTGCACATCCTTCAGCGCATCGATGATGCGCAGGCCGATCTCCACCGCCTGCTCCCAGGGCAGCCTGCCGCCCTTCCTGGCAATATACTCCTTTAAGGACACGCCCTCCAGGAATTCCATCACCATGTAGGCGGTGCCGTTTTCCTCAAAGAAATCGTACACGTTGACAATATTGGGGTTGCTGCTGAACCTGGCCGTATTCCTGGCCTCGTCCAGGAATCGGGTCAGGCCGTTCTTGTACTCCTCGTTTTTCTTTCCGGTATAGAGGATAACCTCCTTCTGCCCCGGGATTCGTGTCACCATGCCGGCCGGATAATACTCCTTGATCGCCACCATGTGATCCAGTTTTTTGTCCCAGGCCCGGTACAGCACGCCGAAGCCGCCGAAGCCCACCACCGTGCCGATGATGTACCGCTCCTCCAGCTCCATCTCCGGATACAAGTGATAGATCTCTTTTGGCCGCGTGCCCCGGACATAACCGCAGCGCGGGCACTTTGCCTGTCCCTCCTCATACTCCTTCATGCAGTTCATACAACGGACTTTCATAGCTGCTCCCCTTTATTTCCAGAATTCAAACCACTTTTTTTGCTGTCTCGTCCCTCCCGTAAACAGCCCGACCGCGGAATAGTTGTCCATATTCTTTCCGGCGCCGTTTTTTTTCACTTCCTGCTCCATGCGCTCCAGCCATTCCCTGGGAGTGGCCGACTGGGCCAGAAACGCCGCCATCTCCTTCTCCTCTATGTACTCCCAAAAGCCGTCGGAGCAGAGCAGAAACGCCTGGTTCTCGTCAAATTGAATCGGCGGCGCAATCTCATAGTTCTTCTTGCGCCAGGGAATCCCCATCACCCGCAGCAGACGGTTGCGGTCCTCGTGATGTCTGATATCCTTTTCCCGAATCTCGCCGGATGCCACCAGCATCTGCGGCACGCTGTGATCCAGGGTCCTGGCGGCCAAATGGTTGTTTTTGAAATAGTACAGCCGCGAATCCCCGATATGACCCCACTGAATCGTGGACTCGTCGGTGGCCAGCACTACCATGGTGGTTTTCATCTTGTCCTGAGCCCCCCGCTCCTCCTGGGCGGCCATCAGGCTGGCCTGGGCCGTCTCAAAGGCGGTCCGCAGATACGCTTCCATGGTCCCGCCCTGGCGCTCCTTGAAAATGCGCGCCGCCTCGTCGCAGACAAGGCGGGAAGCCACCTCGCCCATGCCATGGCCGCCCAGACCGTCCGCCAGGATGCAGCAGGCGCCCTCCGGCGTCCTGGCCACAGCCGTGGAATCCTCGTTCACTTCCCGCCCTCCCTTGCTGGTCAGGCAGTAGCAGCTCATCTCAATCTCACTCATCCTTTGTCTCCCCCGGGCTACAGCTGCAGCATCCGCTCAAATACATTCTGCCGGTCCAGCATCACCTGGATAATCTCTCTCACCAGAGCGTGCTTCACCGGCGGGATGGTGCCCACCACGGGAAGCTCCACGTACTCCAGACGGCTGCTGGATTTGCTGCTGCTAAAGCAGTTGTAGAGCAGGACCATCTTGGGGGTCAGCTCCAGCTGGTTCTGCTGCTGAAGCTCCATAACCGCGTCAAAAGCACGGTAGAATTTGGTGTTGGCCGGCTCGCTGCCGTCCGTCACCACCACGATCTTGTCCGCCGCGTCCATCATGGAAAGATGGCGGTCGTCCAGCCCGAAGCCGCAGTCCACGAAAATGCGCTCGTAGGAGCCCGATTGCTTTAAAGCGCCCAGAATTCGCAGCCAGTCCGCAGCCGTGAGCCCTGCCATCAGCGCCGGGTTGGAGCAGGGCAGGAAATAGGATACGCCGCTGGCCGCATCCGTCTGGGCGTGGCTTGCCGCAAAGTCGGCGAAATCCGCCGAACCCTTCTGCATCTCGGCCAACACATCGTCAAACCCCTCCGAGCCCTGAACGCCGAAGAAATCCTCGGAGCTGCCCACATCCTCCAGATTCAGATAAAAGGTGCGCACTTCCTTGGAGGCGCTGTACATGGAGGCGGCAGCAGCAAAGGTGGAGGCCCCAGTGCCGCCTGAAAAGCTCTGGACCAGGATCACCTCGCAGGGGCCTGCCTCCGCCAACGCCAGCTCCGGCTCCTCCTCGGGCTGCGGGACCGCGGCAAGGCCGCCATTGGCGTAGATATCCATGATCTGCGCGTAGATGGCGTCCGGGCGCTGATATTTTCCCACTGTCTTAAAGCCCTTCATCACCTCGTCGTTTCCGTCGCAGAGATAACCGCAGTTCTCCTGCCCCAGCTCGCCGGCGCCTATGCCGAAATTCTCGTCCACCAAAAACACGTCGCCGCCGTTGTTGCGCACGTATTTCAGGTAAAACTCCGGTTTTGAAAAGCAGTGGGCCTCAATGTATTCCTTGAAGCCGTTTTCCATAATATTGACCAGGTGAACCAGGAACTGCTCGTCCTGCTCCCCGATTACCACATGAATTTTGTTCATACCCTTCCTCCTGCTATTGTTTGTTGCGTCACAGCGTATCAGGGCTTACGATACGCTTTCCAGCTTCATGCGCCCGATCCGGCGAACCGACAGGTCCAGACGCTCCCGGGAAATCTTGCCCTCCTGCACCGCCTGGAGCACCGCCTCATAGGCTGCGTCAAAGTCGGCCGGCATCAGAAGCAGATCCGCTCCTGCCTCCACGGCCGCCACCGCGGCCTGGCCTGAGGAATACAGATTCTGAATAGCGCCCATGTTCAATGCGTCCGTCACCACCACGCCGTCAAATCCCAGCTTTTCCCGCAAAACCCCGGTGATCAGCCCGTAAGACAGGGAAGCCGGGGTCTCGTCGCCGGTAACGCCCGGCGCTGCGATATGGGCCGCCATAATACAATTTTCTCCGCTTTTTACCGCGTTGGCAAAGGGGACCAGCTCCGCCTCCATAAGCTCATCCAAGGTTTTCTCCGTGTAGGCAAAGCCATCGTGGGTATCGCCCAGCGTGGCGCCGTGACCGGGAAAATGCTTATACACAGGCTGTACGCCCCGATCCTTTAACCCCCTCGCCACCTGGCTGGCCATGGACCAGACCAGCTGGGCATCCGTCCCAAAGGAGCGGCTCCCGATCACCTGGTTGGCGGAATTGGTCAGCACGTCCGCGTCCGGGGCAAAATCCATGTTAAAGCCGTACTCAGAGAGATAGCCCCCGATGGCGCTCCCCACCTCATAAGCCTTTTGCGCGTCGTTTACGGCGCCGATCTCCGCCATGTTGGGAAATACCGGCACATCAAAGCCCTCCCGGCCGCCGATGCGGGTGACCTTTCCGCCCTCCTCGTCCACGGACAAAAGCAGCGGAAGAGCGCACACCTCCCGGCCGATCCGGGCGGTATTCCCGGTGAGGGCCTTCACCTGCTCCGGGTTCTTCAGATTGTTGCGGAAATAGATCAGGCCTCCCACCGGGCGCCGGCTCAAGGCCTCCCGCGTGCTCTCACCCGCCTGGGTCACCGACTCCACGCCGGTGAGGGCTTCCGGCGTCACGATGAACAGCTGGGCCACCTTTTCCTCAGTGGTCATCCCTGACAGAATCTGATCCAGCTTTTCCTCCAGCAGCTCCTCCCCGGCGGGTGCAGCCGGCTCAGGCTCCGTCTCCGTAACCTGCGGCCGCTCCTCCCTGCCGGTGGAGGCCACAGGTGTATTGTCCTGCGCCGGTGGCTCCGAAGAAGTTCCATTTTTTTCCATATTCACGGAAAGCCTGCCGGCCAGCACATAGATGCCGGTCCCTGACAATACAGCTACAGCCACCAGCGCTATGCCCATCAGCCAGACAGGCCTTCTTGTTTTCTGTTTTCTCTGTTTTTTTCTTGAACGCCCTCTATTTTCCACCTGAGTTACCCTTGCCTCAATTTATTTTCGCGCAGGCAGCCGGCAATCCCGGCTGCCTGCTGCGAAGAACTGTCAAATTTCCGGTCACTGATCGTACTCGCAGATGTACCCCACTGTTCCCTTGTAGCTGTTCACCACGGAAATAATATCGTTGGGCACGTCGTTCCAAACCCAGCGGTTTTCCTTGCTGTAATAAAACAAATTCAGATAAAACTCGTCCTGACCGATGCTCTCGTCCCGGAAGCTGGGCTCTCCGGACATCCACACGCCCGGATAGGCATCGCTGTTTAATATCTCTTGTCCCAGAGTTCCGTCCGCATTGGCCCAGTGGTATTCGTTCGAACCCGCCACCCGGGCCCCTCCGATCCACAGCTTCAGCTTCCTGCTGGCCTCCGTGTTCAGCAGATTGGAGCGGATAAAATCGTACTCCTCCATGCTGTCGATATGGACCAGATAACCGCCCCTTGTCTTGGCCTCCTCAAAGGCCTCCGTCCAGGTGCAGTCCTTGAGAATGATTTCATAGCGGTGGGACGTGTAATCGCTCTGCGTCTCCGCAGCCTCCTCGCTGGGCGCTTCTGTCTGGAAGGCTGTGGTCTGCGCCGCGGTAGTTTCCTGCGTCTCCTCCGGCGTAGTCTGCGCGACAGATTCCGCCATCGTCTCCTTAGCCGCCGTTTTCTCCGCGTCCCGGTCCCCGTCGTCCTCGTCCTCATCCTTCTCAGAACGCCGATCTCCCCAGTCTTTCCCATCCTCAGCCGAAGCCTCCTGATGGTCCTTCTGCCAGACCAGCTTGTAATAGGCAAAACCGCCTGCGGCTCCGCCCAACAGAGCTACGATCAAAAATACAACCAATGCGGTCAGGCAGCCTTTTTTCTTCGGCCCTCCCTCCGGCTTAAGCTTCTGTCCTGCCGAAGGCGCCTGTTTGGGCGGGGTGGGCCTGCCTGCCGGGCCGGAACCTCCCGACGCCGTCATTTTACCGCACTTGGGGCAAAATTTGCTGTTTTCCTTCAGCTCTGCTCCGCAATATCTGCACTTCATATGCGCTTCCCCCTGCCGTAGCGGGCCGGGGTCTCCCCTGCCCGCCGCGGATTCTGGTATTTCTCTTACTGTAGCTTTGTCCCGCATTTTTTACAGAACTTTACCGGTGAATCGTATGCCTGGCCGCAGTTGGGGCAGAAAATCCGCTCCTGCTTCACGCTGTCCCCTGATCCCAGTATCTCTTTTTCTTTTTTGACCAGCTCCTCGGCAGCCTTGGTCTGCTCCTGGATAATCTGCTTTTTCTGGCTGATCATCAGCAGCTGCTCGCCGATCATCTGGAGAGGCACATCCCCCGTCGCATTCCACTGCTCATAGACAATGGTGCCGATCTCCTTCTGCAGCGCCTCGATCTCGGAAGTCAGCGTCGCGATGTATGTCTGAATTTTCTTCTCTTCCAGAAAGGAAGTCGTCTTTACATTGAGTGCGGTAAGACCCTTTGAAAATGATCCCTTAATATCCGCCATGATTTTACCCTCCACATCTGTTTGTATTATTTATAGTCCCGGTCAATTTAAAACCGCCTCCCTGGCCTTGATCACTTCCAGGTTTTTCCGCTCCACGTCGTTGAGCAGAGAATCGTCGTTAAACCGCTCCGGCTCGATGGTGCCCACGTACCATGATTTGCTGTCAAAGTAGGCCTGCAGCCCCTCGTCCTTAAATTTCCTGCCATGTCTGGCGTAGATTTCATTCCGGGCCAGGCGGAGTTGCTCGGAGGTCAGGCCGATGACATCCGCGTTGGTCAGGTACCGGGTGCTGCTGTCCGGAATAATGTACTCGCCCTCAAAGGCCGCGGCCGATGTCTGGTTCACATCCCAGGCCGCTGTGGTCTGTGCCTGGTTCGCATCCCAGGCCGCCGTGGTCTGCGCCTGGTTAACGTCCCAGGCAGCCGTAGTTGGTGCGCCGCCTTCATAGGCGGCCGTGGTCTCGAATGGAAGCGTCTCCGCCTCGGTGGTCTCCTCCGCTGTCGTGGTTTCCTCCGCGGTGGTTTCCTCCTCAGTGGTTTCCTTTTCCCGGGATTTCTTCTCCCCGTCCTCACCCCAGCCCTTATCCTCACGGTCATCGTCCCGGTTCACGGTGCTCTGGCTGGTTATCTTCTGGTACAGCCGGTAGCCCACATAGCCGCCGCAGAAACATGCTGCCACAACGAGCACAACCACCAGGATGATAATCGGAATATTTTTCGATTTCTTCTGTTTGGGCGGTTTACCCTTCGGCGTCTGCTGCTGTCCCTGGGGCTGCATTTTCCGGGACGGACCGCCGGCACCGGCGCCGGCGGCCGCGATATTCGTTCCGCATTTGGGACAGAATTTCGCCCCATCCGATACGTTCGCTCCACACGATGGACATTTCATAATCTCCCGTCCCTCCCGATTCAGTCCGTCTTTTTAAGCATTCCTAATTAATAAGTGCGGAAGAAGTTGCGGACATCCGAATCAATCAGATATGCTTCCTTGCCGTTGTAATATTTCAAATCGCCCTTCATCCGGTCGTAGTTATACTCGGTCAGCATAGCCACGGAATTCTCGCCAAAGGCATAGTAATCATTGACATCCTCAGCCAGCTTTTCGGCCTTCTTGCCCTTGACCAGGGTCAGCGTTCCGCGGTTCTTATCCTTGTTGGGATCGGAGATACACAGCACCACGCTGCTCTTGGGCACGGACTGAACGCTGTAAACAGAGACATCGGACAGAACGGAATCGCCGTTGCAGTACAGGTCGCCCACGTTCTTGTCGTTGGTATCCTTCAGATAATATACATTTCCGTTGGAGACCAGTTCCAGGGAGTTCACGTCGCTGTCGCGCTCTTCCATCTTGCCCAGATCGGAAGCGTTAAGGCTCATGGAAAACAGATCGCTGCCGTCCTCATAATCTGCATCCTCGTCCTTGATCAGCATATATACCTGGTTGTTCTTGGCGTCCTTCCTGGTGCTGCCCAGCTTCTTGCCGTCCAGATCCAGCTCAGCTTCCTTGCCGCCTGCGTATACACAGTAGGTAACGGATTTGCCCCTCGCCTCGTCCATCAGGTAATAAATTTCACCGATATAACTGATCTCGGAGAGCTTCACCTTCTTCATATCCGCAGCGTTGGTCTTGGTATAAATCAGGTAGGAACCGAAATTCTTGTTTGCCTCTCTGTCTGCCTCAGTAATATAGAAATAGGACAGGGAATCCATAAACTCGCTGGTCACCAGGTTCTTTTGACCGTCCGCATAGTAGTAAAGCTCCGTATAGGGGGACTCAATCTCCTCATCCTTCAGCTGCTGGCGCAACTGGTCGCGCTGCTGCTTTTCCTGGTATTTGGACAGATCGTCATAGTACTTGTCGTCCAGAACAGTTCTGGTGTAAGAATAATATCCGATGCCCGTAGTTTCCTGGCGCTCATAATCGGAGCGCACCGGCTCTTTTATCTGGGCGTCGGAAGCCGCCAAGTCGTCGTCCACGAAATCCATGGCCTTCATCTTGCTGTCCACGGAGGTGGTGTAGAAGAAGGTGCCCTTCTCCACATCCAGGGCCATAATATCATCCACATCGCCTACCAGCTTCTCCTTGTCGCCCTGGTTCTTCACCATGTAGACGGAATCCTCCTTGCGCAGCATGATCTTGCTGAGATCGCTGGTCATTCCGATGAGGCTGGTATCGCTGTCAATTTTGATCTTATCTTTCTTCTGGGCCAGATCCTGGTAATAAATATCCGAGGTGCCGTCGTGGTTGTAAATCTCCCACATCACGTTCTTTCCGGCTTTATCCAGATAGAAATTGTCGACGCTGGAAGCCAGCTTTGTCTTGTCTTTCAGATCGCTGACATAGAGATTATCGTTCTTCATGTACACGATTTTGTTATCCTCGGTCACCTTGTAGTAGCCCTCGATGCCGCTGTCGATCTTCACCGGCTCCTTTTTGCCTTTGACATAGGACAGGGTATAGGTCATGGAACCGCTGTATTCCACATTCTCGATAATGAAGTGGTACTTTCCGTCGTCGCTGACCAGCTGGAAACCTGTCTCGAAATCGTCCACAGCGCTGTACAGGGCATCGGAATCCGCAAACTTATCAGTGTACTCCACCGGCTTTTTCTTGGAGCTCTTCAGGCTCACTCCGTAAATTCCCTTGTCCTTTATGTACATCAGCTCGGTGGGGATATCTCCCTTGCTCTTGCCGCCCACCATATCCATAACCTTGGGCAGGGCGAAAATGCCGGCTGCGGCCACTACCGCCACCGCCGCAACACCGCCGATGATCAGCGGAAGCTTGGATTTCTTCTTCGGCGCCGGCTCCTCGCTGTAGACCGGCGTCTCCTCCTGAGCGCCGTCCATGCGGTAACCGCAGAACTCACAGAACACGGAATTGCTCTCAATCTTGTTACCGCAGTTAGGGCAGAAACACAGCTCGGGCTCATCGCCGCCTGCAGGCGCGCTCTCCTCTGCCGCTTCCCTCACGTAAGCTTCCCTTCTCACAGGCTCCTCATCAGCCTGCCGCTCCGCCTGACCCTGCCGGACCGGTTCCTCGTAAACCTTGTGCGCGAAAACCGGCTGCTCATTTCCAGCCTCCTCGGCAGCATCCAGGTCCTCCTGAAGAACAACTGTTTTATCCGAATCGTTGTCGACTCTTGCCCCGCACTCCGGGCAGAACAGCGTTCCTTCCTCCAGTTCAGCCATACAATTCTTACACTTCATCTCCTACTCCTCCAGTTTCACATCATTAATTTATTTAAAATAAGCGCGGCGATTGCTCGCCCGGCTTTGTAAAACCCCAGGATTTCCCGTACTTTCTTGCATTTATCATATGTATCCGGGCTTCCTGCAAGCACACTATTTTGTGTGCTCTACTTATAAAGACGCCTCATCGTTGCATTCGGTTTTATTTTTTTTAACTTTTTTAGAAATTTTTTATCTCTTCTAGTTATTATAATGACTTTTTCATATATATTCAAGCTTATTATGCAACCTTTGGTTTTTTTTGTAAATACATGGAGAAAAGCATCCCCGGCGTTTCCCCCCGCCCAGGCACGCTTTTCTCCACTTTTATCACCGGTCTGCGTATTTCTTTATGATCTGCACCAAAAGCTCCGCAATTTTCTCCATCGACTGGACACAGGTGAACTCATATTTGCCGTGGAAATTATGTCCGCCGGTACAGAGATTGGGACAGGGAAGGCCCATGAAGGACAATCTGGCCCCGTCGGTACCGCCGCGGATGGGGGTGATGATGGGCGCGATCCCCAGCTCCTCCATGGCTTCCTTGGCGATGTCGATCAGATACATGTGTGATTCAATCACCTCCCGCATATTGTAGTAGGAGTCCTTTAACACGGCCTCCACCGTGCCCTCGCCGTACTTTTGGTTCATAAAGTCGACGCAGAGCGCAAAGGTCTTTTTCTTTTCCTCAAATTTAGCGCGGTCGTGATCCCGGATAATATAGTCCAGGGACGCCTCCTCCACGGTGCCGGACATCTGGTCCAGATGGCTGAAGCCCTCGTATCCCTCCGTGTACATGGGATTGTCAAATACGGGCAGCAGGGACTGGAACTCCATGCCGAGAAGCAGCGCATTTTTCATTTTCCCCTTGGCGGTACCGGGGTGGATGCTGGCCCCGTGGATGGCCACTTTGCCGGAAGCGGCGTTAAAATTCTCGTACTCCAGCTCGCCCAGGCTGCCGCCGTCCACCGTATAGGCGATATCCGCGCCGAAGGCCTTCACGTCGAAGCACTTGGTGCCGCAGCCCACCTCCTCGTCGGGCGTAAAGCCGATACAGAT
This sequence comes from Enterocloster asparagiformis, assembly GCA_018380885.1. Taxonomy (GTDB): domain Bacteria; phylum Bacillota; class Clostridia; order Lachnospirales; family Lachnospiraceae; genus Enterocloster. Next base: position 46,588 of record JAGZSY010000019.1, on the reverse strand, counting down.
TTTTCCGTGGGCGATCTCAGGATGGGCGATGACATAGGCTGCCGCGGTCATGACCTCCGCCACGCCCGCCTTATCGTCAGCGCCCAGCAGGGTGGTGCCGTCCGTGGTGATCAGGTCCTGGCCTTTGTAGCGCTCCAGATCCGGGAACTCCGCCGTGCGCAGCCAGATATCCAGTTCCCTGTTGAGACAGATGTCCTTCCCGTCATAATCCTTTACCAGCTGGGGCCGGATATTCGCCCCGGAGATAGCGGGGGAGGTGTCCATATGGGCAATCAGCCCCAGGGCCGGAGCTTTCTCGCAGCCGGCGGTGGCCGGGATGACGGCGAACACATAGCCGTGTTCGCTGAGGCTCACGTCCTGGGCCCCGATGGCTTTCAGCTCGTCCGCCAGCCGGCCAGCCAGAGCCATCTGTCCCGGCGTGCTGGGAACCTGCTCCCTGTCCTCCTCGGACATGGTGTCAACCGATATATAGCGCATAAAACGATCAATTACTTCAGACATATGAAATTCCCTCCTGTTTTCTGCTTGCGGAGCCAGTTCTCAGCTCCTGCCGGCTCGCAGCTCATTTTCTGAATTCAATGCGAATAGTATACCATATTCAGGCAGGAAATCCAAGGCTGTTCCCGGTCTTTTGCCATTTTTCCCCTGAAAAACGCAAAACGGCGCGGCGCTCCGAAGAGCGGCCGCGCCGCAGACTGATTTCCATCTTAAAATACTGCCTCAAAGGCCCGGATGCAGGCCTGGTCCCGGGAACGGTCCAGCACAGCGAACATTACCTGATCAAAGCAGCCCCCAAAGCTCCCGCCGAGCAGCTCCTTCCACCACCCGGCGATCTTGACCGGATCGTTGCGGAACACCCCGCAGCCGTACGCGCCCAGAATCAGGTTCCGGTCGCCCTGGCCTGCAAACAGCGCCAGGGACAGCTCCATGCGCCGGCGCATCACCCGCTCCGCCTCCCGGACATCCTCCCCCTTAAGCACAACCTGGCCCATGTTGACCGCGGGCAGCGTCAGCACCGAGGCAGTCACAGGCTCCGAAAGAAGCTCAAACTGTCCGTCCCGGAAGAACACCACGTCCGGGGAGTAGATGGCGTGATCCGTGTACATCATGCTTTGGCATTCCCTGTTCACCTGGTAATACCGCTCATTGGCCGTCAGCGTCTCGTACAGGCCGCTGGAGACCGCCAGGCTCTCCTCCTGGGCCATGGCGCCGTTTATGAACCCTCCGCCCGGATTCTTGGCGCTGGCAAAGTTCAGCACGCCGATGTGTCTGTCGCCCCGACCGGCAAACTCCAGCACCGCGTCAACGGTGGAGCAGTTTCTGTATCCCCAGGTGGGAATTTGTCCCGGCTGCCGGCCCTCAAAGGAGCGCAGAAGCCGCTCCCCCTCCTCCGGCGTAAACAGGCGGCTGCCCTCCACGGAGCGCCGGTGAGCCGCCGCGATCTCAATGGTCCGCCCGCCCTGCTCGTATGTTCCTCTCTTTAAAATCTCCAGCGTCTGCCGCGCAACTGCTTTTCTGTCCATCTCTATTCCTCCCACCTTCTCCGGTAAAGCCTGGACGGCCTGTGGCCCTCGTTTTTTGTGTAAGAGTCCGTCTCCTGCACCATGGAGGCCACCTTGCGGCGAAAGGCCGCCTTCAGCAGACTTTTACCCCAAATCACCTCGTAAACCTGCTGCAGCTGCGTGAGGGTAAATTCCTCCGGCATGAGATGCAGTGCCAGGTCCGTATACTCCAGCTTGCCGCGCAGCCGTTCCAGCGCGCGGACAATAATTTGGGCGTGGTCAAAGGCCAGCCCGTCGTTCTCGCAGGTCCGGTACTCCACCGCTTCCTCGTACTCGGACTTGCGGATTTTCTTTTCCACCCGGCAGTGCAGGCGAATCTCCTCCCTGACCAGCTCCAGCTCCAGCTGCTGGGTGCGGATGAGCTTTACCTGGCCGAAGGCGGCGCCCCCGCAGTACTCCACATGCTCCTCCAATAGGCGCAGGGAAACCTTGAACCACTGGGCGTTGTCCGCGTCGTCACCCGCTCTCAGCGGGAGCTTGCCGGCGTCGATCAGCGCCATGTGGGCGCAGCTCATAACCCAGGTCCGCGGGTCCCGCCCTGGATCGCTGAAGGTATAGAGCTGTTCTAAATACACCTGATCCAGGCCGGTCTCTTCCCGCAGCTCCCGCTTGGCCGCAGCCTCCGTAGTCTCACCCGGCCGCACAAAGCCCCCGGGCAGCGCCCAGTCGCCCAGGTAGGGGTGGACGCCCCGTTTAACCAGGAGCAGGCACAATGAGCACTCGGGCAGCTTCCGGTAATTCTCCTCCGCCTCCTCCCGCACCGTAAAAATCACCATGTCCGCGGCCATGGAGGGGCGCTCGTAATCCCCCGCGTTGTACCGGGCCAGAAACTCTTCCTCCGTCAGTCCGTTTTTGTCCCGCAGCTTACGGTCCCTCATCTGCCGCTCACCTCGCTCTCCCTCTGCAGCAGGATGTCCCGTACCTCGGTCAGTGCAAATCCCAGCAGATTGGTGCCCCGCCACTTAGCCGGGTCCCCGGCAGCGGGATCGCTCTTTCTCATCCCGATGCCCCAGATGCGGTCCCAGGGGCTGGCCTCCACCAGAATCCTGTTTCCCGTGGACTTAAGGTAATCCCACAGTTCCTGATTCTGGGAAAACTTCGCCAAATTGCCCGACTTCACAATATCATAGCAGGCCCCGTCCCAGCGGGCCGGGTCGAAATGCCGGACCGCCCGGCCGTAGGCCTTCATGGCCTTGGGATCCCTGGCCTCCAGAATCTTCTCCAGCATCTCCTGATCCCCGAACATCCGCGCCTTCTCCGCCATCATGTACTGCTCGGCGCAAGAGTACTCCACGCCGTCCGCCGCAAAACGGCAGCCCCACCATTGGCTCAGGCAGGACGGGCCGATCTGTCCGTCCGCACAGGGGGTATGCCCCCAGAAAAATATGTATTTGTAGCGCTTTCCTTTTTTCGTCTCCGAGATCAGATCGCTGCGATTGTATACCATAGTTTGGCCTCCTGTGAACGCTTTTACCAATTATTATTGAGCAGTTAATATCATTTAGTTATTATCAAAATGTTAATATCATAATAGCATGTGTTACCACTCCTGTCAACAGCTTCCGAAAAACGACGCAAAAAAAGCGGCGCAGCGCTGCTTTTCCCACCCCGCAGAATATGCGGAACAAAAAAACGCAGCGCGCGCCGCCGGTCATATGACAGGATCGCCGCAGACCTCTGTGATGATCAGCGGTTGGCCAGCTCCTCCGTGATCTCCTCCCAGCCGACGCCCTTCTCAGCCATCAGCACCATCATGTGGTACAGGAAATCGGAAATCTCGTACTTCACTTCCTCCGGATTGGGATTTTTGGCCGCGATCACGATCTCCGTGGCCTCCTCCCCCAGCTTCTTCAAAATCTTGTCAATCCCCTTGTCGAACAGGTAGTTGGTGTAGGAACCTTCCTTTGGGTGCTCCTTGCGGTCGAGAATCACGCCGTACACCTCCTCAAACACCTTGAGGGGGTTGGTCTCCTTGTACTCCTTCTCGGCCAGCGTCTGGAAAAAGCAGGTTCTGCTGCCCGTGTGGCAGGCCGCGCCGATCTGGTGTACCAGCGCCAGAACCGTGTCGTTGTCGCAATCCAGGCGCAGAGCTTTCACATACTGGAAATGACCGCTGGTCTCGCCCTTCAGCCACAGGCACTTCCTGCTTCTGCTGTAGTAGGTCATCCTTCCGGTGCGCAGGGTGGCCTCAAAGGCCTCCTCGTTCATATAGGCCAGCATCAGCACCTGTGACGTCTTGTAGTCCTGCACGATCACCGGCACCAGCCCGTCGCTGTTCAGCTTGAAATCCTTCCAGGCCACGCTGCTCTCAAAGGTATCCATAGGCAGGCCCCTGCCCTTTAGCTGCTGCTTCAACCCCATGAACAGGTCCATGTCCTCCTGGGCGAGCGAGAGAACCGCGCCGAAAACCGCCCTGCAGGCCAGGTTTTCAGCCAGAGGTTCCGCCTGGGCGGTTGCCGCCAAAAGCAGGCAGGGCAATCCGGCTCCCTCCAGCCGCCCGGCCAATTCCGCGCAGACCTTCTCTCCCCCCGTCTCCAGGGCGATGGCCGAGGCGCCCAGCTGGGCGTACTCCTCCGCCTTGTCCAGGTACCCTGGCTCCGGCAGATAGGCGTATATCTTCTCGCGGCCGAAGCGGTCGGCCGCCTCCTTCATCAGATCCACATTCTCCTGCACGCTCACATCCAAAAACACGGCGCTGGCTCCCGCGTACAGATATTTCTTCACATCCTCCAGGCGGTGCACCCGCCCGCCCGCCAGAATCGGCGCATCCACGGCCCTGGCCGTGTCCTTGATCAGCCCGATCACCGCCTCGTGGTCCTCGTCCGTCCCGGAGCAGTCCTTAATCCACACCTCGTCCGCCCCATTGTCGCAGGCGGCGGCCGCCAGATCAGCCAGCGCTCCCCCGTAGACGGCGCTTCTGTCCGCCGCCCCGGCGCGTCCTTCTCTCACCTGAAATCCAACGATCAGTTTCTTATATTCCGTCATGGTCTATTCCCCCGTTCTGTCCGTCTCAAAGGCCTTCACCGCTTCCCGCAGATCCACCCGCTTCTCGTACAGCGCCTTGCCGATGATCGCGCCCTGAATCCCCGCTTCGTGCAGCTGCCGCAGGTCATCCATGGAGGAGACGCCGCCGGAGGCGATGATATCCAGGCCGGTGTCGAGGGTCAGCTGTCTGGTGGCCTCCACATTGGGACCGTTTAACATCCCGTCCCGGGAAATATCGGTGTAGACCACATGGCGGATTCCCAGATCCTTCATCTTCAGGCACAGCTCTTTCGCGGTCACAGCGCTCAGCGCCTCCCAGCCCTGAATGGCCACCAGGCCGTCCCTGGCGTCCACGCCGGCCACAATGCGCTCCGGGCCGAAAAGAGCCGAGAGCTCGCCCATGAATTCCGGCCGTTCCACAGCCTTGGTTCCGATGATCACCCTGGCCACGCCCAGCTCCAGCATATGCCGCACCGCCTCCTCAGAGCGGATGCCGCCGCCGATCTCCACGGGAATGTCCACCGCCTCCACGATGGAGCGGATCACCGCCTCGTTGACGGAGCGCCCGGCCAGGGCCCCGTCCAAGTCCACCAGGTGCAGATAGGTGGCGCCCTGGTCCCGCCACAGCCGGGCCATGTCCGCCGGCGTGTCGGAATACACCTTCACATTGTCAAAAAGCCCCTGAGTCAGGCGGACGCACTGTCCGCCCTTGATGTCGATTGCCGGATATAACTGCATAGGTTCCTCCTTAAACGATTAAAGTCGCGCGGCATCGCCGCTCTCAACCGGATATCCCGGTCCGGCCGGATTACCGCTTTCCGCCCTTAGTCCCTCCGCCTGCACCTTTGGACCTTCCCGCCCCGTAGCGGAAGCCCAGAAGCAGCACCATAGCCAGGCCCAGAACGGCCCGGTTGCGGAACAGATGCAGCAGGTTGTGGGTTCTCAGCAGCCCGATCAGATGGGCAGCGGCATAGCCGAAGGTGTACCGGTAGTCCGGATACCCTGTGACCAGCAGAATGACGTGGTACGCCACAACGGAGATCAGCAGCAGTCCCACGGTCAGCCCCAGCACCGGCCGCACATCCTGCTCCGGATTCCACTGGCTCAGGTCCTTGTGGCGCGTGAACAGCCCCCTGATCCCAAAGCCGTAACCGATGGAGATGAGGTAGAACATGGCCATCGCGCCCAACAGCGGTCCCCAGATGGCAAAACCGCTAAACAGCATCCAGATGGCGATGCCGGGCACTGCCAATGCCAGGCCCCCGGCCAGGGCTTCCCCCGCGCTGGGCCTGGGCAGCTTTTTCAGAGTCCGGGCAGGCGCCTTTTTGCTCTTTCCTGCCGCTAAAGCCTCCCCCTTGTCTGCGGCGGATTTTCCCCCAGCCTTTGAGCCTGAAACCGCCCGTTTGTCCCTGGCCCGGGTCTGCGCAGCCCTGGCGATCCTGTTCTCAATCTCAGCCTCCAGCTCCTTCACCCACGCCTTCTGTTCCGCATGGGCTGCGATCACATGGGCCTTCTGCCCTGTGGTGGCCACCGCCAGCAAATCCCCGGCGTAGTAAGTGCGCTCGATCTCCTCCCAGGGCACCACGTCGAACTGGTAATCCCCGGTGATCAGAAAATGCTCGGTCAGATACACGGCGGTTCCCGGCGCAAAGGCCTCTGCCTCAGCCAGCTCTTCATCCGCCCGGCGGAGGCGTTCCTCATCCAGGCCCTCCAGCCTGGCCCTGCGCTCCGCCACCCGGCGGATAAAGAAAAACAGGGCCATCAGCCCGGCGGCCAGCACCAGACGCGGCAGATAGTAGGCCGCAGAAGCCGCCGCCCCCGTCACGCCGCCCGCCGCCTCCGCCAGCACAGGCGTCAAAATAAACAGCAGGAGCGCTACGGCGATCAGCCCGGCCGCCACATACAGGCTGGGCTCCCGCTTCTGCAATTGTTTCATTTTCTTTGAACTCGTATATTTCATGACCGTTTCCCCTTACAGCGCGCCCTTGGTGGACAGCACGCCGCTCACTCTGGGATCCATGGCGCAGGCAGCGTCCAGCGCCCTTGCAAAGGCCTTGAAGGCCGCCTCGATGATATGGTGGTTGTTGGCGCCGGACATCTGCCGGATATGCAGGTTCATGGCGGCGCCGTAGGACACGGCGTAGAAGAACTCCCGCACCATCTCCGTCTCCAGGTCCCCCACCTTCTCCCGATCCAGGGTCAGGTCGCAAACAAGGTACGGCCGGCCGCAGAGATCCAGGGCGCACATGACCAGCGCCTCGTCCATGGGCAGGATCTGGCTGCCGTAGCGGGTGATCCCTTTTTTGTCGCCCACTGCCCTGGCGATGGCCTGGCCCAGCACGATCCCCGTGTCCTCCACCGTGTGGTGGGTGTCCACCTCCAGATCTCCCTCCACCTTCAGACTCAAGTCAAAAAAACCGTGGCGGGCAAAGCTGTTCAACATGTGGTCGAAAAAACCGATGCCTGTGTGAATGTCCGCCCTTCCGCCTCCGTCCAGATTCAGGGTGCACGTTATCTTGGTCTCGCTGGTATTGCGCTCAATCGCGGCAATTCGCTCCATTTTATCAGTCCTCCTGTATTTACTCAAACCGCACGCGGATGGAATTGGCGTGGGCCGTCAGATGCTCGGACTCGGCAAAGGCCTCGATGTCCTTGTGGGCCTTCTCCAGGGCTTCCCGGGAATAGTAGATGATGCTGGACTTCTTGATAAAATCGTCCACGCCCAGGGGGGAGAAAAATTTCGCCGTGCCGTTGGTGGGCAGGATGTGGTTGGGCCCCGCGTAGTAGTCCCCCAGAGGCTCGGAGCTGTACTCGCCGATGAAAATGGCCCCGGCGTTCTTGATCTTGGTCATCACCTCAAAGGGATTGGCCGTGACGATCTCCAGATGCTCCGGCGCGATGGAGTTGGCCGTCCTCACCGCCTCCTCCATGGTGTCCACCACCAGGATATACCCGTAATTGTCCAGGGACTTCCCGATGATCTCGCTCCGGGAGAGCACCTTCACAAAGCCGTCCACCTCCGCAGACACCTGCTCCGCCAGCTCCATGCTGGTGGTCACAAGGATCGCGCTGGCAAGCTCGTCGTGCTCCGCCTGGCTCAGCAGGTCGGCTGCCACGTACCGGGGATTGGCCCCCTCATCCGCGATCACCAGAATCTCGCTGGGCCCCGCGATGCTGTCGATGCTCACATGGCCGTACACGGCCTTTTTCGCCAGCGCCACAAAAATGTTGCCCGGCCCCACGATCTTGTTCACCCGGGGAATGGACTCGGTGCCGAAGGCCAAAGCCGCCACCGCCTGGGCGCCGCCCGCCTTGTAGACCTCTGTGGCTCCGGCCAGATGGGCCGCCGTCAAGGTCACCGGGTTCACCTTGCCATCTTTTCCCGGCGGGGTCACCATCACGATCTGCTCCACGCCCGCCACCTCTGCCGGCACGATGTTCATCAGCACGGAGGAGGGATAGGCCGCCTTTCCGCCAGGCACGTACACGCCCACGCTCTCCAGGGCCGTCACCTTCTGGCCCAGGATGGTTCCGTCCGGCTGCGCGTCGAACCAGCTGTTGCGCCGCTGCTTTTCGTGGTAGCGGCGGATGTTCTCCATGGACTTTCTCATCACCGCCAGAAGCTCCGGTTCCACCTGCTCCATGGCCTCCCGGATCTCCGCTTCCGTCACCCGGATATTGTCCGCGCTCAGATCAGCCCCGTCGAATTTGCGGGTGTACTCAAACAGAGCGGCATCTCCCCGCTCCTTCACGTCCTCCACAATGGACTGCACGGTCTCGGTGTAGCTGTCGTAGTTGTTGGGATCACGCTTTAACATGTCCGCCAGAATATTTTCCATGGACCTCTCGTCCAGCTTTACGATTCTCATTGTCGTTGTCCTCCTGTATTTACGCCTGCCGCTCCTGGGAGCCGTCCTCCCGCAGCAGGTCCTGGAATCCGCGGATAATGGACGTGATGCGCTCATTTTCCGTTTTCATGCTCACCTGGTTTACCACCATCCTGGCGCTTAGGGTGCAAATCTCCTCCAGCACCTTAAGTCCGTTTTCCCGCAGGGTGGAGCCGGTCTCCACAATGTCCACGATCACCTCGGACAGGCCCACGATGGGAGCCAGCTCGATGGAGCCGTTTAGCTTGATAATCTCCACGGTCTGGTACTTCCGGTTGTAAAAATAGTCCTTGGCGATTCCCGGGTATTTGGTGGCCACCCGGATCAGCTCGTGGTGGTTCAGGCGCTCCCTGGCCGATTCCGGCCCGCACACGCACATGCGGCATTTTCCGATTCCCAGGTCCATAACCTCGTAGAGCTTGCGCCCCTCCTCCAGAATCGTGTCCTTGCCCACGATGCCGATATCCGCGGCCCCGTACTCCACATAGGTGGGCACGTCGCTGGCCTTGGCCAGGAAAAAGCGGATGCCCAGCTCCTCGTTGACGAAGATCAGCTTGCGGGAGCTCTTGTCCTTCATCTCATCGCAGGAGATGCCGATGCGTTCAAACAGCTCCATGGCTTTATTGGCCAGCCGTCCCTTGGCCAGCGCTACTGTCAGATATCTCATTGTCTCAACCGTCCTATCTCTCTGTGATCGCAGGGCGGAAGCGGGGAACATCCGCCTCCGGTACCCTTCTTACTCGTATGCGGACAGGGGAATGCGATCCTCGCTGCCCTTCACCATGTCCATGGCCCGCACCACCTGGCCGTCCCCCGCAAGATACAGGAGATTGCGCTGGCCGCGCCGTTTGACCATGTCCATGTATTCCTCCGGCGTTCTGCCGGGATTGCGCTTCATGGACTGCACCGCCAGGTTCCGCTGCCTAAAATACCCCGCCAGCCACAGCGCCGCAGTTCTGGCCGACGGCTCGTAGAGAATCACGGTGCCCGGAAGGGTCACGGGCACGTCGATCTGCTGCCTGGAGAGGGCGGCCATCAGCTGGTCCACCACGATGACAAAGCCCACCGCGGGGGCGTCCTTGCCGAACTGCATGAGCAGCTTGTCGTAGCGTCCGCCGGTGACGATGTAATCCCCGGTTCCATAGGTGTAGGCCTTGAAAATGATCCCCGTGTAGTACCGGTAGTTGCTGAGCATGCCCAGATCGTAGGTGACATAGTCCGCCAGCCCGCACTCCGCCAGAATTGCGTGAACCTCCTCCAGCCGGCGGACGGCGTTCACAGCCCGCGGATTGCCGGTGAGTCCGGCCGCCCGGCGAATCTGCTCCATGGAGCCGAACAGGCTGGGCAGCTGCAAAAACAGCTGTTTTAAGCCCTCGTCCATGGGGATGTCCTTCAGCAGCTCCTCCACGCCGAAATTGTTCTTGTTCTCAATCAGATGATTCAACGTCTCCTGGTTCTCCTCGTCCAGCCCCGCCTCGTCCACCAGGCTGCGGTAGAACTCCACCTGGCCCAGCTCCACCTGGAACTCCTTTAAGCCGGCGGCCCTGAGGCTGTCGATAACCATTGCGATCATCTCCGCATCCGCATCCGCGCAGTCGTCCCCGATCATCTCCGCTCCGGTCTCCGTCCGCTCCTTGAGCCTCCCCTGGTAGCTGGAATTGTTCTTGAAGGTCCGCTCCAGATAGCACAGGCGCAAGGGCATGGGATCGTCGCAGTGGTATTTGGCCACGAACCGGGCCACCGCAGGGGTCATATCCGGGCGCAGCACCAGCGTCTCATTGTCCCGGTCAAAGAACTTGAACAGCTCCCTCTGGCCCACGCTGCCCCGATCCTTGCTGAAAATGTCGAAATATTCAAAGCTGGGCGTCTGAATGTGCTCGTAGCCGTAGGAATAGAGTACCTTCAGGATTTTATCCTGCACAGCCAGCTTCCGCCTGCACTCCGCGTTATAAATGTCCCGGACGCCCTCCGGGGTGTGAATCAGATGATTTTTCTCTGCCATAGCTTCTCTCGATTCCATCCTTTTTACTTTTATGTGGTAAAGTGATAATTCGATAACGTATGCGTTTCATTATAGGGGACAACGCCGGACTTGTCAATCATTTTTCAGCCCCTTGGCCTTTGTCCGCGCCCTGGCGGCTGTCCAGATCCATCTGAATCTGCTCCAGATAGTGGACCAGCATATCCCGGAATCTGCGGATGCGGTAGCGCTTGTCCACCTCGTCGTAGGTAAAGCTCTTGCGGCCTCCGCTCTCCATCCTGTTCCAGAAGCCTTCCACCTGGGCGAAGGGCAGATAATACATCTCGTCCAGAGCCGTATAATATACAATGATAAACGCAATCCCACCCTGGGCTTCGAATTCCTTCATAAACCGGATCTGGTGGGGATGTATGTTTTGCAGGGAAAATGTGGACGCCGCGCACTCCTTGGCGTCAAAGCAGACGGGGATTCCCTGAACCGCGCCGATGTAGTCCACCGTGCTCTTCTGGTCAAAATAGGCCAGGGTGATGTGGCGGCTCTGCTTGTCGATCTCGATGGGGGTGATGGGGGTGGGTATCTTCTGGATCAGAGCCAGCCGCTTCTCCCGGTAGCTCTCGTTTGTGTGATTGATCAAATCCTCCAGTGTGGAGCCTCGCAGGCCCCGGCTGTTCCAGGTTCCCATTGTACGTATTCCTTTCTGTCCCTTTTACCGCGGTTATTACTGACAAACAGTATAACAGATTAGCCGGCGAATCACAAGTGGACCAGGGGGCAAAAAAGCCGCCTGCAATCGCGCAGACGGCTTTTTTGGTATTTCCATTACTTCTTTTTCACCGGAAAATAGATGTCCGTCACCCATTCCTGGGGCGGCAGCTTGTCGAACTGAGTCTTGATGTAAATCTCGTAGGGCATCCCGTTCATCTCGTAGCCGTTGGTGTTGATCCAGTTCACTATGGCCCCGTAGGCATCGGGCAGTCCGGAGTAAGGGCCCACATGGGTGGTTTTGGCGCAGGTCTGCGCCGGCAGCACGCAGGTAGCTCTGGAACGGTCGCAGATTCCCACTCCCACCTCGATATCGCTGAACGCAGGGTCGAACTCCTTGTCGTGGTAGATGGCCAGCACCACGCCGTTCACCTCCAGGCGCTCCCTGGCCACCGTCTCGTAAAGCTTTCCGTAGTAACGGCCGAAATCCTCCACCGACATGGTGCCGCGGCAGGTCAGAAGCACCTGCTCCCCGCTGTCTGCCAAGTTCACCTCATAGTTGTTCTGATAACTCATAATGTCACCTGTCCTTTCAAACTGGCCGAGGTGCTGCTCCATCTCCCGGATGGTGATGGAAATATGTTCCATCTCCCGTTCCAGCCGGAAGCGCTGCTGCCTCAGCTTTTTCATCAAAATGTGCTGGTCCTGAATTGAAAGGAGCTCCTGAATCTGGGACAGGGACAGGCCGTACCGCTTGTAGCGGGCGATCAGCAGCATAATCCCGATCTGGGACTCGTCGTAATAGCGGTAGCCGGTAAACACATCCGTCTGTTCCGGCCGCAGCAGCCCGATTTTGTCGTAATGGCGCAGCGTCTTGACGCTGACCCCGCAGATCTTCGACATCTGTCCGATGCTCAACATAGTACCTTACCTCCGTCACCATGATTTCCGATTCGAATCTAATGAAAGTATAGGCTCTGCCCTTAGGGAAGAGTCAAGCGGCATCTGAAAAAATTTCCAACCCGGAAACAGGCCCTTATGCGCGCAAAAACGGCCGGCTCCGTTTTCCTGGACGCCGGCCGTGCTTACAGACATGATGAACGTTTTTACGCCTCGGAGTTAAACCGCTTTGCCTGCTCCTCAATCAGCTCCATGTCCTCAAAATAGTTGATCTTCATGGCGCGCTTCATTTCCGCCAGGGTCTCGGAAGCCTTGGCGCGGGCCTTCTTGCTGCCCTCCTCGAGAATCCGGTATACCGCCGGGATATCCCTGGCGATCTCCTTGCGGCGGCTGCGGATCGGCTCTAACTCCTCCTGCAGTACGCTGTTTAAGAAGCGCTTCACCTTCACATCGCCCAGGCCGCCTCTGGTGTAGTGGGCCTTCAGCTCGTCCAGATTCTTGTAATCCGGCAGATACTTGGCGAAATGCTCGTCCCGGCAGAACGCATCCAGATAGATGAACACCGGGTTGCCCTCCACCGTTCCGGGGTCCTCCACCCGCAGGTGGTTGGGGTCAGTGAACATGGACATGATCTTTTTCTTCACCTCGTCCTCGGTGTCGGACAGGTAGATGCAGTTGCCCAGGGACTTGCTCATCTTGGCCTTGCCGTCGATGCCGGGCAGGCGCAGACAGGCCTTGTTGTCGGGCAGCAGAATGTCCGGCTCCACCAGCGTCTCGCCGTACACGCTGTTGAACTTGTGCACGATCTCCCTGGTCTGCTCGATCATGGGTGCCTGGTCCTCTCCCACCGGCACTGTGGTGGCCTTGAACGCCGTGATGTCCGCCGCCTGGCTGATGGGGTAGGTAAAAAAGCCCACCGGGATGCTGGCCTCAAAATTGCGCATCTGAATCTCGGACTTCACGGTGGGGTTGCGCTGAAGGCGCGAAACCGTCACCAGATCCATATAGTAGAACGTCATCTCGCACAGCTCGGGAATCTGGGACTGGATGAACAGCACGGATTTCTCCGGGTCCAGGCCGCAGGCCAGGTAATCCAGCGCCACCTCGATAATGTTCTGGCGCACCTTCTCAGGGTTGTCCGCATTGTCGGTCAACGCCTGGGCATCCGCGATCATGATGTAAATCTCATCAAATTCTCCCGAGTTCTGCAGTTCCACCCTGCGCTTTAAAGAACCCACATAATGTCCTACGTGAAGCCGTCCCGTGGGGCGGTCACCTGTCAGTATGATTTTTCCCATATCTATCATTGCCCTCTCTATCTTCTCAGGCGCCGCGGCCCTGCCGCCTCCGCCCTTTTGTCAGCTTGTATTATCATAACCCGCGAACCGCCGGTCTGTCAAGAACCGGCTGGGATTCGCTGGAAAATCCCGTCGAGTTGCCGCAGCAAACCGCCGTCACGGCTCCGTCAGCGGATTTTCTCCCCCTCCAGCACCTGGGCAAACCGCTCCGGCAGCGGGGCGAAAAATTCCCGCCCGGCCAGGTAATCCAGGGGCGCGGCCAAATCCTCCGGCATCACCAGCTTCCAGGAGTGCAGCAGCTGGGAGCGGAGCCCGTAGCGCTTTTTCATCGCCTCGTTTAAGGCTCTGTCGCCGTATTTGAAATCGCCCAGAATCGGATGGCCAATGGAGGCCAGGTGGGCGCGGATCTGATGGCTGCGCCCGGTGATCAGGGTCACCTGGAGGCGGGTGAAGCCTCCGCCCCTGGCCAGGGGGAGGTACTCGGTCATAATCGGCACGCTGTCCTCCACCTCCAGCGGATAAATCTCCACCGTATTGGCCGCCTCATCCTTGCGCAGGAACCCGGCGATCAGCTGCTTCTCTTCAATGATTCCCTTGACGATGCACTGGTAATATTTGTGGATGCTCCTGTCCTTGAACACCGCGTTCATGACCTGCAGCCCGGCCAGGGACCGGCCGGCCACCACCAGACCGCTGGTATTGCGGTCCAGCCGGTTGCAGATGGATGGCCGGAAGGTGCGCAGCTGCTCCACCGGCATATGGCCGGAGTCGATCAGATAGTTTAAGATCGCCTCGTTCAGGGAGGTGTCGTCCTCCCGCGCTTTCTGGCTCAAAAGCCCGGCCGGCTTGTTCACCACCAGAATGTGGCTGTCCTCATAAATAATATCCGGTTTTGGATAATATCCGGAAATCGGTTTTTTCTCCACGCCGCCGGTAAATTTCGCAATGGTCTCGTCGGCCAGGAACAGCCGGATCTCATCGCCCTCGTCCAGGCGCTCCGAGCCGTCGCACTTTTTCCCGTTCAGGGTGATGTTCTTCTTGCGCATCATCTTGTACAGAAACCCTTTCCCGGCCTGATTCATGTATTTTGCCAGCAGCTTGTCCAGACGCTGTCCGGCCTCGTTGGGAGTGACAATCAGTGTCTGCATGGGCGCTCTTTCTCCTGTCTCTCAAAATTTTCTCATCACGTATAGAAGCAGCCGGTGGGGCAGCACCTTGGCCAGAAGATGAAACGCCTTCATGGTCAGGCCGTACACCGACACATCGCGCTTCACAATACTGTCCTGGATGGCCCTTCGGACCACCCGGCGGGGGCTGGCCATCACCAGCATCTTGTACAGCGGAATCTCCCCCGTAGTCTCCGCGATGTCGAAAAACTCCGTTTTCACCGGCCCCGGGCACACAGCGGTCACCGCGATATCCCGGTCCCGCAGCTCCTCGTTCAGCGCCCGAGAGTAGCTGAGCACAAAGGACTTGGTGGCCGCGTACACGGCGAAATCCGGCTGGGGCAGGAAGGCCGCCGCCGAGGCGAACATGAGAATCCGGCTGTTGTGGGCCATATAGGGCAGCACCAGGTGGGTCACGGCAATCAGGGACTCGCAGTTTACCCGCACCATCCCGAACTCGTCCCCCCGCGCCAGAGAGCCCACAGGGCCGATCTTGCCGTATCCGGCCGCGTTCACCAGATATTTCACATCCGGCCGGTGTGTCCGCAGGGCTTCCTGCAGCACCTGCAAATCCTCCTCCTTGGCCAGATCCAGGGAGAAACACCGAAGCCGCACCGGACACTGGGCGGCCAGCTCCCGCAGCCTGTCCTCCCGCCGGGCGATCACCCACATCTCGTCAAAGCCCGGAAAGTGATCCGACAGCTGCAAAACCATCTCGCGCCCCATGCCCGAGGACGCGCCCGTAATAACCGCTATCTTCATTGAACAATGCCTCCTTACGCTTCTTTCAGATAATCCAGCATCTCGTAGTAATCGTTGATATAATAGTCCGCCAGCGCGGCCTTCTCCTCCCGCATGTGGCGGGAGAATTCATCCTCCACGGCAAAGACGGTCATACCCGCACGCTTTCCGGCCCGGATGCCGGCCGGGATATCCTCAAACACCAGGCATTCCTCCGGGCTCACGCCTAATCTTCCGGCCACGTTCAGATAGATGTCGGGCGCGGGCTTGCCGGCCGCCACCTCGCAGGCCGTTGCCACCACCTGAAAATACGCCCGGATGCCCAGCGACTCCAGCACCGCGTCCACCATGGCCCGGCCGTTGCTGGTGGCGATGCCCGCTTTCATGCCCAAATCCGCGGCGCGGTCCAGAAAGGCTCTGGCCCCTGGCTTTAAGGGCACGTCGTTCCGGTACTTTTCAATGCACATCT
Source organism: Enterocloster asparagiformis (assembly GCA_018380885.1). Taxonomy (GTDB): domain Bacteria; phylum Bacillota; class Clostridia; order Lachnospirales; family Lachnospiraceae; genus Enterocloster. Next base: position 30,897 of record JAGZSY010000019.1, on the reverse strand, counting down.
CGGTCCAGGCCGCCTTGATCTGGTCCAGGGAATCCGGCAGCTCAAACCGGTTTTTAAAGTAGGCGGCTGTCTCCGTAAAGCTCATGCCCTCGATGGCCTTTTGCAGATCGTCCGGGCAGGAATGGCCGTGGCGCTCCAGGTACTCGATATCAATGCTCTTCCACATCCACATGGAGTCCACAAGAGTTCCGTCTAAATCAAAGATAACCGCTTTTTTATGTTTTAATCCCATTGGTCCACATCCTTTTTATTCTGTCTGTCTATAGTTATACCCGCTTTTGCGTTTCCTGGCAACCCTGAAGCGCCCGGATTTCCCTCTCCGTTAACGGCCGGTACTCCCCCGGAGCCAGCGCGGGGTCCAGAGTCAGCGGCCCCATGGACAGGCGTTTTAAGTAGGTCACCCGGCAGCCCATCGCCTCGAACATGCGCTTAACCTGGTGGAATTTCCCCTCCCGGATGGTCAGGCGCACCTGGCCTGGTTCCATAATTTCCAGCAAAGCCGGAAGGGTTTTGGTGCCGTCCTCCAGCACAAGGCCCGCCATCACGCGGTCGCAGGCGTCCTCGGGCAGTCGGCCCTCGATCCTGGCGAAATAGACCTTGTCCACATGCTTTTTGGGGGACAGCAGGCTGTGGGCCAGCGCTCCGTCATTTGTCAGGAGCAGCAGCCCCTCGGTGTCTATGTCCAGCCGTCCCACGGGAAAAAGATCGCTGCGCAGCGCTCCCGTGATCAGCTCCGTCACGGTCCGATAGCGCCCGTCCTCGGTGGCGGACACCACCCCCTGGGGTTTGTTGAGCATATAGTATTCCGTGCGCGCATAGGCCACCCGGGCCCCGTCCAGACAGATATTATCCGCCTCCGGGTCGATCTTCACATCCGCCTGCCGGACCACCTGGCCGTTCACAGCAATTCTTCCCTTGCGGGCCATCTCCTTCACCTGGCTGCGGGTGCCCTGCCCCATTTCCGTTAAAAATTTATCAAGCCGGATCGTTGTTTTCTTCTGCTCTGCCATCTGATGCGTCTCCTCTCTCACTGCCACCGCCACCCCGGATAATATTTGTTCTTCAGGGTCATGCCGGAGCCCTTGGCCCAGCCCAGCGGATAGCCTCCGGCGCAGACCAGGCACCAGCCCTTCACCGGCTCCTCTCCCCCGGACAGGGAGACTGTCTCACCCTTGAGGTAACGGATCACCCGCTCATCCTCCAGGGAGAAGTCCACGGTCAAAGGATACTGTTCTTTTTTAAGGGCCATCGCCAGCGCCTGGGAGGGCTCAAACCGCCCCTTTTTCAGCTCGCCCAGCAAAAGGCCTGTCCGCAGAAAGCGCAGGGACGGCGGCCGTTCCATCCCCTCCGGCAAAAGGTACACGCCCTCCGGGCGCACCGACAGCCGCTCCTCCGGCATCGGCATGGCAATCTGCCCCAGGAACCGCTCCATCTCCTCCCGGCCTTCCGCGCTTTCCGCGGCTCCACCTTCTCTTTTTCCGCGGCGCCGGGAGCTGCGGGCCGAATCGCGGCCCCGGGATGTCGCCGCGGCTCCCGCGCCACTCTCGGGACGGGCCGGTGCGCAGCCCCCCGCGGCATTCCCGGCGCGGGCCGATGCGCAATCCCCCGCGGCATTCCCGGCGCGGGCCGGTGCGCAATCCCCCGCGGCACTCCCGGCGCGGGCCGAATCGCGGCCCCCCGCCGAAGCCCCGCCCCGGGTCATCCCCCCAGCGTCACGCGCCTTTTCACAGTCCGGCTCCGCCTTTCGCATCAGGGCCAGGAAATGCCCTTCCCCCTTGATCCTGTGCGGGAACAGCCTCATACACTTGTCCAGTCCGATTCCGCCGCAGGCCCCGGGCACCCGCCCGGCGTCCAGGGGAACCAGCTGTAAATCCGGGAAGCGCTCCAGGGCGAACGCCACGGTCTCCTCGTCCTCCTCCCGGGAAAAGGTGCAGGTGGAATACAGGATATATCCCCCGGGACGCAGCATGGCGACCGCTGCGGCCAGAATCTCCCGCTGCAAAGGTCCATAGTAGGCCGGCCCTCTGCTTGACCAGTCCTTCACCATGTCGCTGTCCCTGCGGAACATCCCCTCGCCGGAACAGGGAGCGTCCACCAGGATCTTGTCAAAAAACTCCGGGAACGCCTGCGAGAGCTTATTCGGACTCTCGCTGGTCACGCAGATATTGGGCACCCCGGCCAGCTCCAGATTCTTTAACAGGGCCCTTGCCCTGGAATTGCTGATGTCGTTGGACACCAGAAGTCCCCTGCCCTGAAGCCGGGCGCCCAGCTGGGTGCTCTTCCCCCCGGGGGCTGCGCACAGATCCAGCACCCGGTCCCCCGGCTCCACCGGCAGCATCTCTCCCGGCGTCATGGCGCTGGGCTCCTGGAGATAGTAAAGGCCCGCGTAGTAGGCCGGATGCTTGGCCGGTCTGGCCTGGTCTGCCTCATAGTAGAACCCGGAGGCCGCCCATGGCACTGGCTCCAGCCGCCAGGGCAGCATGGCCTTCAGCTCCTCCGGGCTGATTTTCAGACCGTTTGCCCGCAGCCCAGGCTTCCAGTCCTCCTCAAAGCTCTCGATATAAGATGTGTACTCCTCGTCGCCCAGCAAGGCACGCATATTGCCGGCAAACGCTTCCGGCAGCAATTCCGCTCTCATGGATATGGATATTCCTTTCCGACGCCGGCCTGTGATCTCCGGCGGCGCGTATATTGATTCCCCCAAAAGTCAGCGGGCCGGATATTGGGCCGGCCCGTCAAACCCTTGCAGGGTATTTGACTATCGGTTCAGTTTAGCATATTTCAGTGTAAAATTACAGATATTTTTTCAAAAACCCGCAAAATTCCCGCGGAGAAAGAATTCTTGACAGGCATGTTCCTCTCTCCTATAATAAACCTTGCGGACTTTGCCGCAATATGAGAAAAGAGGAAACGACATTATGACATTTGTTATGGATATGATCAAGGGAATATTCATCGGCGTCGCCAATATCATCCCCGGCGTCAGCGGCGGCACCATGGCGGTCTCCCTGGGAATCTACGATAAGCTGATCGGGGCGATCTCAAACCTTTTGTCCAGCTGGAAAAAAAGCCTGCTCACCCTGCTGCCCATCATTCTGGGCTGCGGTCTCGGCATCGTGGGCTTCACCTACGCCATCGAGTACCTGCTGAGCAAGCACACCTTTGTGACCTGCATGGCCTTTGTGGGCCTGATTCTGGGCGGCGTCCCTGTGCTGGTGGGCACGCTACGCCGGGAGATGCGCCATCGCCACCGCTCCATCGGCGCCGGCGGGGTCATCTCCTTCATCGTATTGTTCGCGCTGGCCGCCTTCCTTCCGCTTCTGAGCTCCGGCGAGGAAGTGTTAAAGACCTTCTCCGCCACCCCGGGCATCCTGATCTGCCTGTTTCTCGTGGGCGTCGTAGCCTCCGCCACCATGGTGGTTCCCGGCGTCAGCGGCTCCCTGGTGATGATGATACTGGGCTACTACTACGGCATCATCGACACCATCAAGAATTTTCTGGACGCCCTGAAGGCGTTGGACATGCCTGGCTTAATCCACGGCGTGGTCCTGCTGGCGCCCTTTGGGATCGGCGTGCTTTTGGGAATTTTTCTCATCGCCAAGCTGATCACCTTCCTCTTTAAGCGCTATGCTGTGCCGACCTACTGCGCCATCCTGGGGCTGATCGCAGCCTCGCCCTTTGCCATTTTCTACAACACCGGCCTGTTCACCCAGCTGAAGGACTTAACGCCCTTGACTGTGATCCTGGGCGTTGCCGCCGCGGTTGCGGGCGCGGTCGTCACCTTTCTCATGGGCGAACGGTCCAGCTGAGGAGGCCTTTCCGGTTCAATACCGGTATGTAAAGCGGTACTTTTCCAGATATCTCAATATCCAGTACGGGTCCACGCTCAGCTCGTCAAAGTGATCCGTCTTAAAGTAAATTCCCACGTGGAGGTGGACGTCGAAATTCCCGGTCGTCCCCTCCACTTTGCTGTATCCGCTGTCCCCCATGTACCCCAGCAGGTCCCCGGCCTTCACAGTATCTCCCTCCTGCCATTGCCGGCTGTAGCCGTACAGATGGGCATAATACAGGTAGGCGCCCCGGGGTGAGCGGATGCCCAGGCGCCAGCCGCCCAGCTCCAGCCACCCTACCTTCTCCACCACGCCGTCGCTCATACTGACCACGGGGTAATATCCCCTGGGCTCCCTGGCGCCCATGATGTCGCAGCCCTCATGGCCGCGGCCTTTGCTCTCCCGCCCGTCTCCGTCCAATTTCCCGGAATCCTCCTTCTCCCCGCTCTTGTATGTCCGCTTATCCATCCAGCCCTCCCCGTACTGCACGTCCGGCACAGAGGGGTCGCCGCTCTTGGGCACCGGGAAATATTTTAAATCCCCCAGCACAGTCTCATAGGCCTGTTTCAGCTTGCGGTAGTCGGCCGGCCTCCTGGCATACAGCAGGCGGGAGCTGTAGTCCGTGGATTTCAGCTCCCGCAAATCGTAATCGTTCTGAATCATCAGCGTGGTGAGCATGTCAAAATCCAGCTCCTTCCCGCCTGCGATCAGCTCCCCCAGGCGCATAGAGCGGAAATCCTCAGACTCGCAGGTGTAGGCCCCCAGCTGGTAATAGTCGGGATTCTCCACCAGATATTGGGTGATGGTGCACTGGAACACGGCGAGCAGTAAAATAAGAAACAGAATCATACAGGCACCGCCTCTACAATATATTGTATAAATCATTGTATTCAGGTGCCTATGAAAAAATCCATCGGACGGCTGCTGCCCGTTCTCTGCCTCTTATTGCTCTTGGCCCGCCCGGCTTTGGCCTTTGCCGGAGCCCGGGACGGGCTGGTTCTCTGGGCAACCGTGGTGCTGCCCACCCTGCTTCCCTTCATGATCTGCTCCGGTGTGATCGTGGCCCTGGACGGCGTAGGCCTGCTCACCAGACCCTTTGCGCCCTTTTTCAGCGGGCTGCTAAAGCTCTCCCCCAACGGCTGCTTTGTGCTCATGAGCGGCCTTCTCTGCGGTTATCCCATGGGAGCCAAAACCGACAGCGAGTTTTTAGACAGCGGGCGCGTCTCACCGGCCCAGGCCCGCTATCTGCTGGCCATCGCCAACCACCCCAGCCCCATGTTCGTGCTGGGCTATGTGATGGACCGAATCTCTCTGGTTGGGGGCGGGGCAGGCTGCCCGCTCTGGATGATGGCCCTGGCGCTGTACCTTCCCGTGATCCCCATCGCCAGGCTGGCCCGGCGCATCTACAACTACCACGGCGAGGAGGACCTAAAAACCGCCGGTCCCGGCAGGACGCCAGCCCCATTTTCCTTTGACGTACACATGATGGGCTGCTTTGAGACCATGGTGAAGATCGGCGGATATATTATGCTGTTCTCCATCCTGGCCATGTACCTGGCCAACCTGCCCCTGCGTCCGCCTCTGGTGCGGCCGGCACTGCTGGGAGCCGTGGAGATCACCACCGGCATCCAGGCCATCGCCGCCAGCGTTTCCGGCTTTCCCGCCGCAATTCTGATCGCCGCCGCAACGGCTTTCGGAGGATTTTCCGGCATTTTTCAGACAAAAAGCGTACTAAAAAATGCCGGACTCTCCATCCGGCATTATACGCTGTGGAAAGCGCTCCACAGCCTGATCACATGTATTCTGTTGGTCGCCCTGCACAGCCTGGAGCTGATCCTTCGCTGAACCGGCGCACAGCGGTATGGATTTAAAAACGCGCTATTGCTGCTGATCCTCCTCCCGGGGAAGCTCCTGCTCCTCAGGCTCCTCCTGCTGTACCAAGCCGCCGGAAAGCTCGTTGCGGTTGGTGGAAACGATATCGTAGCTGGACTGCATGGAGCTCATAAACGCGTCGAAACGCCCCTTGGCCCCCTCCATAGTGTGGTTGATGATGGCCTGAAGGCTGCGCAGCATGTCGTCCGTGTACTGGATCGATCCCTGGCGTATGGTGTTGGCATCGTTTAACGCCTGGTCCACGATGGCCTGGGCCTGCATGTTGGCCTGCTCCACCACCTCGTTGGCATGGGCGTAGGCGCGCTGCATAATTTCGTGCTCGTTGACCATCTCGCTGGTCTGGGCATCCGCCCGTGCCACCAGGGAATCCGCCTGCTTCTTGGCTTCCTCCATCATGGCATCCGCCTGGGCCTGGGCCTCCCCGAGAATGGTGTCCTGCTGGCTGATAATCTTCTGGTACTTCTTGATCTCGTCAGGGATGCGCAGACGCAGCTCAACCAAGAGCTCCTCCAGCTCCTCCTTGTTCACGATGATCCTTGTATTGGACAACGCCTGATACTTGCAGGTGTCTATGTATTCTTCAATTTCACTGATCAACTGCTCAATTCTGCTCATCATCTTAACCTATCTCCTCATTTTCCAAAATCGCTTGCAGCTGTTCGGCGGCTTCTCTGCCCTGCGCTCCCTTGCAATCAGCGCCGCAATGGGATGAAACCAGTCCGGCAGTCACAATCTCTCACATCAAATTCATCTTTTGTGCAGCGCCGTCGCAGTTCACTGTCTGGCGGACAGCTTTTCCCGCACCTTCTCAGCCACAGCCGGATGCAGGAACGCGCTGATCTCTCCGTCGAACTCGGCGATCTCCTTGACGATGCTGGAACTCAAGTAGGAATATCTCAAATTAGTGGTCAGGAAGATGGTATCCACCTCCGGCGCAATCACCCGGTTGGTCTGTGCCATCTGTAATTCGTATTCAAAATCCGTGATGGCCCGCAGTCCGCGCACAATCACCCGCGCGTCGTTTTTGCGGACAAAATCAATCAATAAACCCTCAAAGGACTGCACCTCCACGTTGGGCAGGTTGCTTGTCACTTCCTTTAACATATTAACACGTTCTTCCACAGAAAACAACGGAGACTTTGATTTATTGTTCAAAACTCCGATGATGACCCGGTCGAACATCTTGGATGTGCGCTCAATGATATCCAGGTGCCCCAGGGTCACCGGGTCAAAGCTTCCGGGGTATATGGCTTTATTCATGTTTTTCTCCCTTTCCAACAAAGACGTGCTTGTTGGTCTTGTACTCTTTGGTCTTAATCAAATCATAGCCCGCGGCCTCCAGCCAGGAAAAATCCGTCTCCCCGGACGCCTCGATGACAATGGTGGTGTTCTCGTCCGCCATCGGCGAACCGGACAGGTATTTTAAAACCTGCTGCTCCCACCCCTGGTTGTAGGGCGGGTCCATAAAGATAATGTCGAACACGTAATTCTTGCCCTCCAGCTTCCTGAGGCTTGAAATCACGTCGTTTCCCATCACCACGGCCCGGTCCTCCAGCTTGGTTTTCGCCAGATTTTCACGGATGCACGCCACTGCTTTGGGGTTATTCTCCACCAGCACGGCCAGCTTGGCGCCCCGGCTGAGGGCTTCGATGGCGATGGCTCCGCTGCCGGAGAACAGATCGAGAAACATACAGTCCGGGATGGACGGCTGCAGCATATTGAACAGCGTCTCCTTGATCCGGTCTGTAGTCGGACGGGTATCGAGGCCGTCCACGGTCTTTAAAAGCAGCCTTCTGGCGCTGCCTGCAATTACTCTCATTTTGACTCCTGATTGGTATAATAATGGTAAAACAGAGGGACAACAAGTCCCTGCAAATTGTTTTCCCAACAAGTATAATATGAAAATCCCAGTTATACAAGGGGTTTTTTTGTGTTGAGAATAAAATCGCGGCGATTCTTTCTATAATAAATATAAAAAAGGCCCTCCCAGGCGCAATTTTTTCTGATCCCAATATTTAACAGAAAACGAAAAACCTTCTAGTGTATTATTTCCGCATGAACACATAATAGGATTGTAACACAAAACAAAGTCATGCACCACTTATAAAACAGCATGGCAAAACGATTAAAGGAGGAATGTTACAATGTCTAACAATTCTAACAGAACAAACGTACCTGAAGCAAGAGAGGCAATGGACAAATTCAAGATGGAAGTTGCAAATGAGATCGGAGTACCGTTAACCAACGGTTACAACGGCAACCTGACTTCCGCTCAGAATGGTTCCGTAGGCGGTTATATGGTTAAGAAGATGATCGAATCCTACGAGCGTCAGCTGGCTGGTAAATAAGATCAAGCCCTTTTCGGAAGAAAAAATGTAATTGAATGAGAGCTCCCCGGACTGAAGCAATTCGGCCCGGGGAGTTTTCGACAAAACGTCATCTGGCCGCAGCCGGCGGTGATCAGTCTACATACACCACTTTGCCGGTTCTGGCCTTATCAGCCTTCACATCGTCCGGATATCCCAGAGCCGCCATCCCGTAAACTACATGGTCCCCGGGAATGCCGAGCTCATCCAGTACCAGGCGGATAGCCGGCGCGTCGCAGATGTCCTGCAGCTGGTTGATCCACACGGAGCCGATGCCCAGAGAATGGGCGGCCAGGAACATATTCTCCATGGCGCAGGCATCGTCCTCCTTGCCGTACGGGCTTTCCTTTAAGTTTGAAGGGATAATCAGCACCTCCGGCTCGTACATATTGTAGCCCTTACGGTCCAGCTCCTCCCGGATCGCGGCCGCCAGCTTCTGAATCTTCTCCCGGTTTTTTACCACCGTGAACTGCCAGGTCTGCAGTCCCTTGGCGCTGGGCGCGTGGAGAGCCGCCTGGACGATCAGCTCCAGCTCCTCCTCGGGGATGGGTTTCTGCAAAAATTTACGGGTGCTTCTTCTGGTAAGTATTGTCTCAAGTGTCTGGTTCATAAAAAACGCTCCTTTCCAAATTCTGCCTTTGCCCTCTATTGTACCACGGACGCCGCCTTCGCGAAAGCCCTTGCCGGGCTTTTGGCCATATTTTTCCCCGGCGTCCCCGCGGCGCACAGGCGGCGTGAGGATCCGCAAACAGGCCTACAGGTTCAGGCGCTCGTAATTTCTGCCCAGGTACTCGTCCAGCTTCCGCTTCAGCTGCCGGTGCTCCTCTGCCTCCAGCTCCGGGTCGCCGTCCAGCAGCCTGTTTACCTCCTCGGACACGGATTTGAGGATATTGGCATCCGTAAAAATGTCCGCCAGCTTAAACTCCATATCCCCGCTCTGGCGCATGCCAAAGATATCACCAGGCCCCCGCAGCTTCAAATCCTCGGAGGCGATGTAAAAGCCGTCGTTGGAGCGGTTTAAGATATCCAGGCGTTCCAGGGTCCCCTCCTCGTCCGAGCAGTTGACCATGATGCAGTAGGACTGGCTGCTGCCCCGCCCTACGCGGCCCCGCAGCTGGTGAAGCTGGGCCAGGCCGAAGCGCTCCGCATTCTCAATCATCATCACCGTGGCGTTGGGCACGTTGACCCCCACCTCGATGACCGTGGTGGACACCAGCACCTGAATCTCGCCGGCCGCAAAGCGCTCCATGATGCGGTTCTTCTCCTTGCCCTTCATCTTTCCGTGCAGGTACTCCACGGTCACGGAGGAGGGCAGCTCCTTTTTCAGCTTTTTGGTGTAATCCAGCACGTTCTCCGCCTCGATCATCTCGCTCTCCTCCACCATGGGACAGATCACGTAGGCCTGGCGGCCCTCCGCCACCTGCCTGGCGATAAAGGAGTAGGCCTTGGGGCGGTAGGCGGTGTTGACCACGCAGTTTTTAATGGGCTGACGCCCCTTGGGCAGCTCGTCGATCACGGAGATATCCAGGTCCCCGTAGAGGATGATGGCCAGGGTCCGCGGAATTGGCGTGGCGCTCATGACCAGCACGTGGGGCTCTCCGCCCTTGCTGCTGAGCAGTTCCCGCTGTCCCACTCCGAAGCGGTGCTGTTCGTCCGTGATCACCAGGGCCAGATTATCATATTGAACCTTCTCCTGGATCAGCGCGTGGGTGCCGATCACAATGTCGGCCTCGTGACTCCTGATCATCTCGTAGGCTATGCGCTTCTCCTTGGCGGTCATGGACCCGGTCACCAACACCGGGGTCTTGTGGATGCCGTAAGCCTGGAACATCTGGGTGATGGATTCGAAATGCTGCTTTGCCAGCACCTCGGTGGGAGCCATAAGCGCGCCCTGATAGCCGTTGCAGGCGGCCATGAGCAGGGCCAGAACGGCCACAATGGTCTTGCCCGAGCCCACGTCTCCCTGAATCAGGCGGTTCATCACCAGGCCTCCGCTCAGATCCGCATACACCTCCTCCATGGTGCGCTCCTGGGCCCCGGTCAGCCGGTAGGGCAGCGCTTCCCTGAACCGCGCCACCTCCTCCTTCCGCTCCATCACATAGGGAGAACGCTTGTCCGCCCGCTTTTCCTTTAACTTGCGCACGCCCACCAGAAAGAGAAAGAACTCGTCGAACACCAGGCGTTTTCTGGCGTAGAGCAGCTCGCTCTGGTCCGCCGGGAAATGGATGTGCTCCACCGCGTAGTTGACCTCTGCCAGCTCATATTTTTTCCGCAGGTCCGCGGGCATGTACTCCCGCTCCATCTGGCGCATCTGCAAGGCCTGGATCTGGGCCTTGACGATGGCCTTATTGCCCAGCCCCCTGGTCTGGCCATAGATGGGCTGCATGGAGTGCACCAGCTCGCCGTAGGCTTCTGGCGTAAACACCTCCGGCTGCTCCATGATCAGGCGGCCCCGCTTGCGCACCACCCGGCCGCGGAACACGTACATCTCCCCGGGCTTTAAGTTGGCCCGCATGTAGGGCATATTGTACCAGGAAACCTGCAGTGAGCCGGTCAGGTCCTTCAGCTGAAGGGACACCACCTGCATGTGATTAAAACGCAGCAAGTCGGCATGCTTAACTAATGCCGACTGTACTGCCATAACCGTATTCTCTTTTAGTTGTCCGATGGCGGCCGGTTCCTCAAAGGAATCGTAAGCGCGGGGATAGTAGCCCAGCAGGTCCGCCACCGTGTATACGCCCAGCTTCTCAAAGAGCGCGGCCGTCTTATCCCCGATCCCCTTTAAGGAGCTGATTGGTTCCTGATTTAACATAACGCGTCCAACCCCAGCTTGATGCAGCCCATGATGCCCTGGTCGTCGTGCAGGCTGGCCGGCACAATGTAGCTGTCCAGATCCGCCAGCTCAGGGGTATTTAAGTAGCCGCCGATCATCTCCTTCACCTTGGCCCTGATCATGGGGAACAGCTGCTCCTGATGCATGACGCCGCCGCCCATGATGATCTTCTGCGGGGACAGGATCATGATGTAGTTCACCAGCGCCTGGGCGATATAGTAGCTCTCCAGCTCCCAGACCTCCGGCCTGTCCACCAGCTCCACCGCCTTTTTCCCCCAGCGCCGCTCGATGGACGGTCCGCTGGCAAAACCCTCCAGGCAGTTGCGGTGGCAGGGGCAGACGCCGCCTTCCGGGTCCTCGGGATGCCTGCCCAGCAGAATGTGCCCGCCTTCCGGGTGAAGCATACCGTGCAGCAATTTGCCGCCCACGCTGACGCCCACGCCCACGCCGGTGCCGATGGTTATGTAGATCACGCTGTCAAGGCCTTTGGCGCAGCCGTAGGTCATCTCCCCAAGGCAGGAGCCGTTCACATCCGTGTCCAGTCCCATGGGCACATCCAGCTCCTTTTTGAGCGCGCCTAAAAAGTCGAAATGCCGCCAGGCCAGCTTGGGCGTGTCCAGAATCATGCCGTAGGTTGGGGACTGAGGCTTCACATCCACCGGTCCGAAGGCCGCCACGCCCAGGGCCTTGATATCCTTGTCCTTAAAATAGCCCACGATCTTCTCCACCGTCTCCTCCGGCGCGGTGGTGGGAATGGACACCTGCTCCAAAATCTCGCCGTTTTCATTTCCCAGGGCACAGACCATCTTGGTGCCGCCCGCCTCTAATGCTCCGATCAACATATGACTTCCTCCTTCTAAAAAGCTGCCAAACCAAAGGTCCGGCAGCCGTATTTCAAATTTTGATCAGTTTCTCTTTCTGCCCAGAATCCGCAGGATGTACAGGAACAGGTTGATGAAATCCAGATACAGCTGAAGCGCGGAGAAAATGGAGGCCTTGGCCGCCATATCCGGCACCTGGCCGTAATACGCATAGTAGGCCTTGATCTTCTTGGTATCGTAAGCTGTGAACAGCAGGAACAGGAAAATGCCCACCGTGCAAGCTACGGTCTCAAATGCGGACAGGTTGATAAACAAGCTCAGCACCCAGAAGCCGCAGAGGAAAATCAGGCCGCCTGTCATAAAGGGGCGGATACCGCTGAAATTTACATTGGCAAAATATCCGATCAGCGCCATCACTCCGAAGAACAGGGAGGTCAGCAGGAACACGGACCAGAGGATCATCAGATCGTAGACGTAAAAATACGCTGAAAACACGATGCCGTTTAAAATCGCATATACAAAGAACAGCACCCGGGCGGTCACAACGCTCATCTTTTGGATGCGGGCGGACAGAAACAGCACCACGCCCAGCTCGGCAAACAACAGCACGTACGGCCATGCGGGCACGTAGTTCAGCAGGAAAATCGCGCCGCTAAAGGCTCCGCCCACCGCCACCACAAAGGTGACCAAAAGGCCTGCGAACATCCAGCCAAAGGTTTTCGCCGTATAGCGTCCCAAAGACTCGCTGTAAGCACCGGCCTGTGAATAGGACTGGTTCATCATTTCTTCGTTCATAAATTTTTCTCCTTTTATTTGATTCTTTTAGAAAAACATGATGTTCAGGATAATGCCGCCGATCCAGTTGAGCAGCGAGATCACCATGCCGACCGTTCCCAGGATCACCGCGGTTTTCGCCATCCCGAATTGGGCCGAGTTTCTAGCCCGCTGTCCCAGGGACATTGCGATGCCGGAAAGGATCAACCCCACAATGGGGATCAGAAGTCCGATGACAATCCCCATGATGCCCAGCACCAGCGCGGGAATGGCCGGTCCCGAATGATCCGGCACCTGCACCACTACAGGCTCGCCCGTCCCGTCCTGGGGAATCGGCTGATGGAGCAGACGGACCAGCTCCTCCAGACTCTCGCGGTAAAACTTCTTGGGGAGGCTGCCCACAAAACCTTTCAGCGCGTTCTCGCGGAACAGGCCGACCCACGCCTCCAGGTGCAGGGCCCCGTTGTTGTAGGAATATTTCAGGAAACGCGCCATAGTCAGATAGCCGTCGCCCACCTTCCAGACCTGCTCGCCCTTGCGTTCCGTCAGCTTAAAGCCGTTCTTTGTCAGGTAGTCCTCCATCAGAAAGTCCACAAAATCCGCCGGCTGGTTCAATATTTCATCGCACACCCATCTCGCCATCGGCATCCTCCCTCCGTCGTATTGAAATACGAACTTTGTCTTTGTCAATAAAATATCACATTTTCCAGTATATTACAAGTAAAATCCCGCTTTTCTTTGGTTTTCCCGCCATCTACTCCACGGAAATCAGGTAATAATAAATGGGCTGGCCTCCACACTGCAGTTCGATCTCCGCATCCGGGAACTCGGCCCTGGCCTGATCCGCCAGGCGCAGCGCGTCCGCCTCCCCGATATCGCTTCCATAATATATGGTCACCAGCTCGGAATTCTCATCGATCATGGCCTTCAGGGCTGCCATTGCCGTGCCGTCCACGGATTTGCCCACGGACAGCATGCCGTGGTCTCCTAAGCCCATTATATCCCCCTGCTCGATGTCCATGCCGTCAATGTTGGTGGTGCGCACCGCATAGGTGATCTGGGCGGTCTTGACGTTCTCCATCTCCCGCACCATATTGTCCACGTTCTCATCCACAGACAGGTCCGGCATGAAATTCACCAGCGCGGTGATGCCCTGGGGCACGGTCCTGGAGGGGATCACAACAATGTTCTTGTCCTCCACCAGAGAGCTGGCCTGCTGGGCGGCTAAAATAATATTCTTGTTGTTGGGCAGGATGAAAATGTTGTCCGCCGAAACCTTGTCGATGGCGTTGAGCATATCCTCCGTGCTGGGGTTCATGGTCTGTCCGCCCTCGATCAGGTAGTCGGCGCCGATGCCCTTGAAAATCTCCGAAAGGCCCTCGCCGCAGGACACTGCGATAAAGCCGTATTTTTTATGTTCCGCCTCTGCCTCCCCGGCTGTCCTCTGCTCATCCCTGACCTTCTGCTCCCTCGCCAGCTTCTCGGCGTCCTTGATCAGACGCTCCTGGTGCTCCTCGCGCATATTGTCCACCTTCATGCGGGACAGGGAGCCGTAGGTCAGAGCCCTCTCAAAGGCCAGTCCGGGATGGTTGGTGTGCACGTGCACCTTTACGATCTCGTCGTCGGAGACCACCACCAGTGAGTCGCCGATGGATTCCAGGTAAGACTTAAAGGCCTGCTCGTCCTCGTCGCCGAACTCCTTCTCCAGGTTGATGATAAACTCTGTGCAGTAGCCGAAACGGATATCCGCCGTGTCGATCTCCGAGCGCTGGACTCCCTCCGTGCGGGCAGGCGCACCATCCCTTGTCTCCCCGGGGAGCTCAAAGTCTGAGACCTTGCCGGTGAGGCCGTCGAACGCTCCCTTGACCACCTGCATCAGGCCCTGGCCGCCGGAATCCACCACGCCGGCCTGTTTGAGCACGGGAAGCATCTCCGGAGTCTGGCTGAGCACATAGTCTCCGTGGCGGATCACCTCCGCCGCCATCTCCAGTATGTCGTCGGTCTGGGCCGCCAGCTCCATGGCCTTGTCGGCCATTCCCTTGGCAACGGTCAGGATGGTGCCCTCCTTGGGCTTCATAACCGCCTTGTAGGCGGTTTCCGTGCCGCGCACCATGGCGTTGGCCAGCGTGGTGGTGTCGATGGCGTCCACATTCTTGATTTCCTTGGTAAAGCCTCTGAACAGCTGGGAAAGGATTACGCCTGAGTTACCTCTGGCGCCGCGCAGGGAACCGGAGGAAATGGCTCTGGACAAATCCTTCATATTGGGATTTTCCAGGGCGGCCACCTCTTTTGCCGCCGCCATAATGGTCAGGCTCATGTTGGTTCCCGTATCTCCGTCCGGTACCGGAAATACGTTCAATTCGTTAATCCACTCTTTCCTGGCCTCCAACTCCCTGGCAGCCGCCAGAAACGCGCGCTGCAAGCTCGCTGCGTCAATACTGTTTATACCCACGGGTTGCGTCCTCCTTAATCAATCACTCTCACACCTTCCACATAGACGTTGATCTTCTCAACCTCCATGCCGGTGAATTCTTCTACTTTGTACTTCACGCTCTCGATTAAATTGTCAGCGACCGCCGAGATGCTGACTCCATAAGAAACGATCACATGAAAATCCACGGAAATCTTATTGTCGTTAATCTGCACATTGATCCCATGAGTCAGGCTTTCGCGCTTGAGCAGCTTCACAAGGCCGTCCTTCATGCTGACCGCCGCCATTCCCACTATTCCGAAACACTCTACCGCGGTGGTTCCCGCATACAGCGCTATCACATCCGGGTTGATCTGAATCTCGCCCATCTTATTACTGATTCGTCCCTTCATACACGTGCCTCCAATCTGATTTATGTTTTTTTATGAGCTATTCTGCCTGAAAAAGGGCAGTCTTTACCCATAAAGTGATGTGCTATCAAACAGTATACACTATTTTCTACAAAAAAGAAATAAATTTTTGTTTTTCACTTGCAAATTTTCAAAGTTTCTGGTATCATACATTTGTTGTGGATTTTTATGTAAAGATCCAATATGCGTAATTAAGGAGGTGCAAGTATGGCTAAGTGTGCAATCTGCGAAAAGGCAGCTCATTTTGGAAACAGCGTGAGCCATTCTCATAGAAGAGCCAACAAGATGTGGAAAGCGAACGTAAAATCTGTTAAGGTTAAAGTGAATGGCGGAACCCAGAGAATGTACGTTTGTACTTCCTGCTTACGTTCTGGCTTAGTAGAAAGAGCTTAATGGGAAACGGACTTTGGGAGGGACTGCTGTGACGGCGATTGATTTGCCGGACAGCAGTCTTTTTTGTTTCCCGAAAAGCCCGCTCTCCCTGCGGGGCCGGTCCCGTACCCCATTCAAAAAAGGCCGGACCCTAACACTGCTCCCGGCCCGGCTTGTATCTTCTTTCGTCCTATCCCCTGTTGCCGGCTTTTGTCTCTTCCGGGACACGTTCCCGGTACCGGCGCAGCCGCCTTGTCCTGACAATCTATACAAACTCTGTTCCGGCCATACGGCCCGGCCGCAGCGGCGGCCGGTCAGCAGCAGAACAGATTATATCCCAGCACTAAGCAGCCCACGATAAACAGGATGGTAAAAATCGTTTCCGGAATAAATAACAGCACCGCCATCCCGGATGCAAAACAAAACAGCATCAGGCCGCATATCCTTCTCATAGCATCCTCCAGTCTGCAAAAAGCTTTCGTCCGTTACCATCCACAGTTCCGCCCAAAACCGCGCCGCGCTGCCGGTCCCGGATTTCGCCGGCCGATCCCGCGCCCGCGCTTCCCCGGCCCCATTAAAAGCGAGGGCCAGATGAGGGCTTAAACGTGAAACGTAACTATATTTTATCATATGCGGAAAAATATTTTTCATTACTGCTTGACATATCGAAAAGTTGTGGTACAATACTATTTGTATGAAATTGGTAAATACATATATGGAAGCATAGCTCAGCCGGGATGAGCGCTCGCCTCACACGCGAGAGGTCAGGAGTTCGAGCCTCCTTGCTTCCACTGAAAGACAATCCGTTCAGGGTTGTCTTTTTTGTTGAATGCAATGGACCGCCGGCGCAGACTTCGGCCCATTGTTGAACAAAATCTGTTCCGGGTCTCAAAAGCCCCTCAGGCCATCGGCGGTCTGAGGGGCTTTGCCGTCCCTTACAGGAACAGGGACAGGATAAAGTTGTAAGCGGTTGCGGCCAGCACGCTGGCGGGCACTGCCAAAAACAGCAGCCGCGGGAACATGGTGTTGCGCTCCTCTTCCGACGCGCAGGAGCCAAGCACCAGGCTTCCGCCGGAGGAGAACGGAGAGATAGCGGAGCTCTGCGCTCCCACGACGATGCAGGTGAACAGGATCATGGGATTGATCCCGGTTCCCGCCGCCAAAGCCGGTACCAGCGGGAACAGCGCCGGGCAGACAACGCCCAGGGTGCTGGAGAAAAAGCTCATAATCGCGCCAATGATGCTGAAGGCGATGGGCACAACCCACACAGGCAGGTTCGATCCGGCCCAGGTGGACAGCATGTCGATGGTGCCGGCCTCAATGGCCACTCCGATCAGCATACCCACGCCGCAGATCATGATAATGGTGTTCCACGGAATCTTGGCGATCACTTCCTTCTGGGGCGCCAGCTTTAAGAGCAGCGCGATCACGGAAAAGATAATCGCCACCAGGCCCACGTCGATCTTGCTGTTGATGGCGGAGATCACGGCGCTTCCCGGCAGGATGATGTGCAGGATGGGGAAGATCAGCACCAGCACGATCATGAGGATGATCAGGTTTAAGTTGGTCCTCTGCTGTCTGGTAAAGGGCTCTGGCTTCTCAAAGGTAACGCCCTTGCCGATGCCGCGGTTGCTCTTCGGTATGTAGCGGAAGGCGGCGATGAGCAGCAGTGAAAAGATCACGCTGGTGACAAAGATCACCGCGGAGTAGTTGAAGGAGACGTCGCTCATTCCCGCTTCGTCCATCAAGCCGCGGAAAATGATACCGCTGCCGCTGGTCATAAAGTTGGCCCCGGACAGCGCGCCGCAGTTGACGGCCACAGCGCCTACCAGCTTGTCCATCTTGGCCTCCTCGCAGATCAGCAGGGTGATGGGAGCCATAAACGCCATTACGGTAAAGAAACCGGCGCCCAGAGCCGCGATGCCCGCCGCCGCCAGATAGATGGCGAAGGGAAGCAGGCCCGGGAATTTCCGGCACGCGTACAGCAGATAGCGGGCCGTCTTTTCCAGGGTCCCGTTTACCAGCGCAAAATTGTAAAACAGCGACACGGAAAAAATCACAAACATGGTGCTGACCGGCCAGGTCCCGATCACGGCCTTGGTTTTCATTCCCAGGGCAAAGCAGCCGATCAGGTAAGCGAACACGATGGCGAACAGGCCCGTGTTGTATTTTGTCTTGTATCCAATCGCCACGGAAATGGCGATGGAAGCGATAATCAGTGCACTCAGCATATTAGTTTCCCCCTTGTATTCTCATCAGTTGTCTATGCCCAAAAGTCCGGCCGGAATATCGTGCGTCATGTAACGCACCTGGTCCCCGGGGATGCCGTGGTCCAGAAGATACTGCATATACTCTTCCATTGCCAGCTCCCAGTGCGGATTCTCCACCTGTCCCCCGTCCGTGTCCACCATGACGTTTTTGTAACCAACGGTCCGTATGATCTCCAGGTTGTCCGGCAGATTGCTCTTGTACTTGCCCCCGCCCATGTTCTGCGCGTAGCAGCGCTCCAGAATCACATCGTAATCCTTTACCAGCCGCACCTGCTCCTCCACGCTCATGCCTACCACCCACCACTCGGGATGAGTCACCACCAGCTTTTTCACGCCGGCGTTTCTGGCGGCCTCCACCACAATCCGGCATTCCTCGGGAGACACGTGGGCAGTGCCCAGCACGCCGTCGTAGTCCTTCACCAGCCGGAACACATCCAGCAGCTCCGGCACCACCCTGCCGTCCCTCACCACCTCCACGCACTTGGAGGTGTCCAGGTGCATTTTCTCCAGATGGTTTTTGGCGGAGGCCGTGGGCAGCCAGATCACCTTGGCCCCCAGCTTGAAGCCGGTTTCCACGGCCGTGGGGTTGATTCCGCCGATCACCCGGTTCATGGTCACGCTGCCGAACATGGTGAAATCATTGTTCCCGTGATACATTCTCTGATTGTAGGCATTGCACAGGTAAGCGCGGTCCATGGTTACGCCCTGATGGGTCTTGATCACAATGGCCCTGGCTCCCACGCGGATCGCCGCATCCGTCAGCTCAAAGTCGTCGTAAGCCCGGTGGCGGATGTCCGGATTGGTGTGCACGTGCATGTCGATAACACCTTTTAATGATACTTTTGACATATGTCTGCATATCCCCCTTTTGATTGGTTGTATAGTTTTGCCGCTTTGCCGGAAAGCTCCGGTTGTTTTTTCAGCAAATTTATTATATACTGTCTGTGCCATCCTGGAAATGCACAAATCCTTATAGGGTACATCGGTAAATCCGATGGCAGTTAGGAGAATATCATATGGAATTCAGAGAACTGAACTATCTGATCACAATCGCGGAGGAGCACAGCATCTCCAAGGCCGCGGAAAAATTGTTCATGGCCCAGTCCAGCTTAAGCCAATCCCTCCAGGGCATGGAGGCGGAGCTGGGCGGAAAGCTGTTCATCCGCACTTCCACCGGCGTCCGCCCCACCCAGGCCGGGGAGATCATGCTGGAGCGGGCCAGGAAAATGCTGGTGGATTACCGGCAGGTGCGGGACATCATCCAGGACATGGAGGAATTAAAGGCCGGACAGGTGGAATTCGGCATCAGCACCTTCCGGGGCAGCTACCTCCTGCCCAGGGCGCTGCGCAGCTTCAAACGCCTGTATCCGCAGATTCATGTGGAGATCACGGAGGCCAACAGCATGGCCCTGGAGCAGCTGCTGATCGAGGGCAGGCTGGACCTGGGGCTGGTGGTGCTGCCGCTCACCAAGCTGAAATCCGACGTGCGTCTGCTCATGAAGGACGAACTTGTGATCGCGGCCGAGGAGGGCCACCCGGTGCTGGACTGTGCCAGGGAGGCGGTGCGAAACGGCCTTCCCGTGCTCTATGTGGAGCTGGAGGACACCATGCAGTTCGACTACATACTCAGCGACTACGACACCATCATGGGCGCCACGGCCAGGCGGGAGTTCGTAAAGCGCGGCCTGGTGCCCAAAGTGGTCAACAGCAACTTAACGGCCCCCTTTGCAGCCGCCATGGCCAGGGCCGGGCTGGGCCTGTCCTTCACCTACGCCTCCTGCCGGGAGCCGTCCAGCGGTATGCGCTACCTGTCCATCGGCAGGGAAGGCGTCTACCTGGATCTGGCCCTGGCCTCCCCTCCCGGCCACTACCGTTCCAAGGCCGCCCTGGCCCTGGAGCGGCAGCTGATCCGCGTGCTGGGAAAAAACGCTTCCTCCGGGGTCTGTCCCGGGCATTGACCGCTTTCTTCGGCAAAGGGCAAGCCGCCGCACAAAAAGAAGCGCCGGACGCGCAGAGAAACCTCTGCGCGCATCCGGCGCTTCGCCTGTATCAGTATTCTTTTTTATTTCACGTCGATGTGCTCGGCCGCGCCCGTGTCGTACGCCGCCGCCGCATCCTGGGCCGCCTGGGCGGTCTCCTCGGACACGGGCGGTTTGCCGCCCAAAAACTTGTTGATAAAATCAGGCGCCATATCGATCACCTTGGTGATGGCATCCTGGTTCTTCACGTTCACCAGCCTGGTCACGCCGTTCTGGATCACCAGCACCGCGCTGGGACTCATCTTGGCGCTCATGCCCCCGCCGCCGTTCTGTTTCTGCTTCGTCCCTTCAGAAAATGAGCCTGCACCCATGCCGCAGGTCACGTCGATCAGCGGAATAATGGTCACGTCGCCGGCCTGAACCGGCTCCCCCACCACGGTTTTCGTGGTCACAAACTGTTCCAGCCCCTTAAACAGGGTTTCTATTGTGGACGAAAAATGATTATCTGCCATATTATATCCTCTTCTCTCTTATTTTGCAACTGTTCCGCGCCCTGCCGCACCTTATGCCGCGCTGGGCCGCCGGGCAGTTGCCTTATTTTCTGAAATTGCGAATCAGATTCCATGTATGTTTGTCCCGGTAAACCTGGAACGCGAGCCACAGCAGGCTGGCCAAGCGGATTCGCCCTCCGATATCCGCCTCGCCGAAAAGGACGCTTTGGTCGAACACCGGGCAAAGCTCCAGAACCCGGCCGTAAAGCGGGTAAAACGGGCTGAGCAGCGCCAGCGCCTGCCCGGTGGTATAGGGATCGTCAAAGCCGAAGGTCACCTGGGCATGGCCCTTTCTGGGGAACACGTGTTTGAACAGTTTCTTTGCCTGGCGCAGCAGCAGGCGGACGCTGTCCCTGTTCTTCTCATCGCCGATCCACTCCCGCACCGTGTCCACCGTCTCTCTCCCGCTTTTCAGCTTATCACAGAACACGCGAAAAGAAAACTGGAGTTTTTTGATTACGCCCTTTATCTTTGCCAGAAGCCTGGCCAAAGGCCCGGGCCTGGAGACGGCATCCGCGATTTCCGGCTTCGGGACAGAGAAAGCCCCGGGGCGTTCCGGCTCCGCAGGCCGGGCCGGGCGGCTGTTTGCGCCATCCTTCCCGTTCGCCCCGCGGGTTGTATCCTCCCCGCCGTTTATACCTTCCCGGCCGGCGCCGGGATTCTCAGGCGCTGAGCTTTTTGCGGCATAACTTGCCCCGCTTCCCGGGGAGGAGGGCTTTCCGGCCTGCTCCCCGGCCGGCCGGGTATTGTCCCCGCCGTCCACAGACTGTCCCGCAGCCGTCCGGGCACTTTCCCCGCCGTCCGCAGACTGTCCCGCAGCCGTCCGGGCACTTTCCCCGCCGTCCGCAGCCTGTCCTGTGGACGCCCGGGCATTGTCCCCGCTGTCCGGGGCCTGTCCTACCTCCGTCCCGCCCCTCCGGGCCTCGTCGTCGGCCTTCATCTCCCGGTACAGCGCCTGCTCCTCCTCCGAGAGGGCCGTCTCCACGGCGTCGTCCGCGGCCTCCCTGCTCTTGTCCGAGCGCCAGAGACAGATTCCGCAGATTTTAAGCCGCTGCACAAACCCCTGTTCCCCGTACTCCGCCCGGTAGGTGACAATGCGCAGCAGCCAGGATACTCTGGCAAAGCCTTGGGGCGTCCCGTGATAACTGGCCTTCAGCCGGTAGCGCAGCGGCACAAACAGAACTGCCAGAATCAGGGCCAGGGCGACGGCCAGAATGATCAAAAGCAGGATTCCGATTATTTTCAAAATCATCAGCAGTATATGAACCATTCTACTCTCCCATCCGCAAAGCCATATCCTGCCCGTCCGCCTCCACCTGTTTCATGTAGGCGTTCCAGTCAAAGGCGCCGGTGGCCCGGTACATGTCGTCCACCATGCGCCGCACCACTTCCCCGGCTTCGCCGTAGCCGCAGGCGACCCCCAGCACCAGAAACTCTTCTGACGCCCGCTCCTCCTCTGTGAGCAGCATCACCGGACGGATATCAAGTAAATGATGCCCACAGCCAGCCGGAGTAATCACATAAGTGTCCGGCAAAAATTTCTCTTCCCGGATTTTTTGCAAAATCGCCGCCCCGCGCTTTGCTGCCCGGTCCCCCATATACAGATGTGTCCACCAGCGCATATCCGTCCCCGCTTCCGTCTTATTCTATGGCCAGCTCCCTGAGCAGCCTCATGCACACTGCCTTCTCCGTCTCGTCCGCGCAGCTGTCCAGGCTGCCCCTGACATAATCCTGAACGTCCTCCAGGGAGCCGAAAAACACCGGCAGGCTGGACAGCACCTTGGCCATCAGCGCCCTGACCAGCAGGCGCGGGCGACCGGCGAAGCCCTCCGCCATCTCGTCTGTCAGCTCCTCCACCAGGCGTTTTAATTCCGCCCGGTCCACAGCGCTGCCGCCGTCCTCCCGGAGCTCCAGGGGCGCGAAGGAGCTGTTGGACAAAAGCAGGCTGATCCGGCGCAGCGTCTCCGCGCTGGGATCCCGCTTCGCCTCCTGTTCCAGCAGATCCAAAGGCAGGCAGCAGGCCTCCCACTGGTCGTAGCAGGTCTCCTGCCGTCCCTCCAGCGGCCGGAGCAAATCCTCCCCCAGCTCAGCGCCGGAGGCAAACGCCCCGCCCACGGCCCTCAGAACAGACTGCAGGCGCATTTCCTCCGCCACGTCCATCACAGCGCCTGAACGCGAGAGAAACAGCACACAGAGGTCGTTGACCAGATCCATCAGCAGCATGAGCTCACCGGTGCAGTCGGTCAGAAGCTCCCCCGCCTCCTGCAGCAGCTCCGCCAGCACAGCGTATTCCTCCGCGGTCAGCGCCCTGTAATCCGCCCCCTCAAGCCTGGCCAGTATCCCGTCCAGACCGGGGAAGGACCGCGCCATGCCCTCAGGCTGGTTTAACAGCGCCTCGGAGCGCAGAATATAGAGCATATCCTCCACATTTTTTCTGGTGCTCCCAGCGTACGCTTCCATGCCCTCCTGGATCAGGGCGAAAAATTTCTGCTTTGTCAGACGGACCGGCAGCTGGCCCACCACGGTCTGAATCCGCTCATTGACCGCGGCCGCCTCCCCGGGCGCCGTAATATACCCCATGATCCAGGCCAGGCGCTCCTGGTCCGTCTCCCGGTCCCCGCCGCTCTCACCGGCGGCCAAAAACCTGCCCTCCAGGCGGTTCAGCACGTACTCGTAGGCCTGAAAGCAATCGGTGTAGGCCGTGGCCTGCTCCATCCTGGCAATCACCGCCCGGCGCAGCTCACAGAGCTCCTCCATGGGGTATTCTCCCCTCAGAAACGCCTCCAAAATGGGGTGAAAACGGCTGCCCAGATCACGGCAGGACGGTTGCTGGGATTCTTCCCCCGACCCGCAAATCTCGTAATACATATCGTAATTCAAAGCCAGGCGGTTGTAGGAATAGCGGCACGCCGCCGTCAACTGCCTGCTCACATTCTGTAACTTCAAATTCTAAGCCTCCTGTCCGGACAGCTGTTCCCCGCGGCCGTAAGCCAGAATCATACGGCGCGCCAGGTCCAGCGCCCTCATCATGGACTGTTCCCGGATTTTCCCGCGGTTTCCCTTAAACTGGCAGCGCACCACGCTGATCTGGCCTTTCAGCGCGCAGGCCATGTAAACCAGGCCCACCGGCTTCTCCTCAGTGCCTCCGTCCGGCCCGGCCAGGCCTGTGATGGACACGCACACATCCGTGCCCGCCGCCTTAGCGCCGCCCCTGGCCATCTCCTCAGCCGTCTGGGCGCTGACCGCTCCGTGGGCAGCCAGAGTCTCCTCCTGCACGCCCAAAAGTTTCATCTTTGCCTGGTTAGAGTAGGTGACATATCCCTCCATGAACACCCGGGAGGCCCCCGGCACGTTCACCAGCCGGGCTGAAACCATGCCTCCGGTGCAGGACTCCGCCGTGGAGATGGTCAAGCCCTGCTCCGTCAAAAGCCGAACCACCGCCATCTCCAGGGATTCCGCCTCGTCCTCCGTGTAGACCGCGTCGCCCATACGGCGCTTCACCTCGGTGGCCACCGGCTCCACCAGGGCCGTTGCCGCCCCGCTGCTGTCCCCGCGGGCTGTGATGCGCAGATGTACCTCCCCCACCTTGGCGTAGGTAGCCAGAGTCGGGTTGGTCTGACCGTCGATCAAATCCAGCAGCATGTCCTCCACCTGGCTCTCGCCGTGGCCGCAAATCTTTAGCGTCCTTGACACCAGGCTGGCGTTCTCCCTGGTCTCTAAGTACGGGAACACCTGCTGTTCAAACATGGGATACAGCTCGCCGGGCGGGCCGGGAAGCAGGATAGCCGTTTTCCCGTCCTTCTCCAGGATCAGGCCGGGAGCCATACCGTTGTGGTTGTCCAGCACCTTCGCCCCCCTGGGGACCGTGGTCATCTTCCAGTTGTTGGCAGGAATTTCACGGTAAATATTGTTGCGGAAGAAATCCTCAATGTGCGCCCTCGTGTGCGCGTCCTCCACCAGCTCCATGCCCATAACCTCGGCGCAGACCTCCTTGGTCAGATCGTCCTCAGTGGGCCCCAGGCCGCCGGTGAGAATCACAATATCCGCGCGGTTCACCGCGGTTTCGATGACATCCTTCATCCGCCCGTAATTGTCCCCCACCGTCACCTGATGGTACATGTTAAAACCCAGCATAGCGCATTTCTCCGCCAGATATTGGGTATTGCTGTTCAGAATATTTCCCATCAGGATTTCCGTTCCCACGGAAACCAGCTCTACTGTCATGTCTACATACTCCCTTCCGTCAGCACCTTGTGATTCTTGTAAATGTAATCCGCCAGGCTGATCACCGTCAGCGCCACCGCAATCCACAGCACAATATCAGCCACCAGCTTCAAGGGCTCTAAATTGAGAATCAGCAAAATCACCGCAGTCATCTGGAACACGGTTTTGAATTTCCCCCAGTAGCTGGCCGCGATCACCACGCCGTTGTCCGAGGCCACCAGCCTAAACCCGCTGATAATGAACTCGCGGCTGATGATGATGATCACCACCCAGGCCGGAATCTGGCCCAGCTCGATCAGGCAGATTAAAGCGGAGCACACCAGCAGCTTATCCGCCAGAGGGTCCATAAACTTGCCGAAATTAGTGACCAGATGGTACTTCCGGGCGATCTTTCCGTCCAGCAGGTCCGTCAGGCTGGCCACAATAAAGATCGCGTCCGCCGCCACCCGCAGGGTCTGGTTCTCGCCGCCCTGGCACAGGAGAACGGCCACAAAAAACGGTATCATGCAAACACGCAAAATTGTCAACTTATTGGGCAGATTCATCGCATATCTCTCCTATTAAATCGTACTCAGCGGAACCGGTCACCCTGACGCGGACAAAATCGCCGCTCATAAGCTCCGCATCCGCGTTCACGAAAATCAGTCCATCCACGCCGGGCGCGTCCATATAGGTCCGTCCCACGTAGGCCGGTTCGTCCACTACTTTGCCCTCGATCAGCACAGTGAGCACGCGGCCCACCATATCTTCCGATTTTTCAAAGGCAATCTCCTGCTGCAATTCCATGATCTCGTCCCGGCGTTCCTCCTTGAGCTCCTGGGGCACCTGGTCCGGGAAGGAGTATGCCGGCGTGTCCTCCTCAGCCGAGTAGGCGAAAACGCCCAGCCGCTCAAACTCCATCTCATCCACAAACTGCTTCAGCTCCTCGTGGTCCGCCTCAGTCTCCCCGGGAAAGCCGGAAATCAGGGTGGTTCTCAGGGCGATATCGGGAATCTCCCGCCGAAGCCTGGCGATCATCTCCCGCAGCTGGGCCTGATTGGTCCTGCGCCCCATGCGGCGCAGAATCCCGTCGCTGGCGTGCTGGATGGGGATGTCCAGATAGTGGCAGACCTTCTCCTCAGCCTTGATGGCCGCAATCAGCTCGTCGGTGATCTCCTCGGGATAACAGTACTGGATGCGGATCCACTGGATACCCGGAACCTTGGCCAGTTCGTGCAATAGACGGGGCAGGGACTTCTCCCCATAGAGGTCCTTTCCGTAGAGCGTGGTCTCCTGGGCCACCAGAATCAGCTCCTTCACCCCCTGTTCGGCCAACTGTCCGGCCTCCTGCACCAGCTGTTCTATGGGAACGCTGCGGTAGGACCCGCGCAGATAGGGGATGATGCAGTAAGTACACCGCTTGTCGCAGCCCTCGGCGATCTTCAGATGGGCATAGTAGCCGCCGGTGGTGACCACGCGGCTCTCCCCGCCTGTGGGAAGCTCTCCCAGATCGTGGAAGCAGGATACCTGCTCCGGCTTTTCCCGGCCCAGGATTGCGTTTAGCACGTTCACAATCTCATCGCAGGAGGTGGTGCCCAAAATCCCGTCCACCTCCGGTATCTCATCCAGAATCTCCTGCTTGTAGCGCTGTGCCAGGCAGCCCGCCACCACCAGAGCCCTGCACCGGCCTTCCTCCTTTAACCGGGCCATCTCCAGGATGGTATTGACGCTCTCTTCCTTTGCGTCCCCGATGAAACAGCAGGTGTTGATCAGAACGGCGTCCGCCTCCTGCTCGTCGTCCGTGAAGGTGTAACCCTCCCGGTTCAGCAGACCCAGCATCTTCTCCGTATCCACCAGATTCTTGTCGCAGCCCAGGGAGACGCAAAACAGTTTGAATTTTTCCATAAATACTCCTTACCAATAGATTAAGCCGTCTGCGGAGACGGCTTATACTTCTGTATTATTTCTGATCGTCCTCCGACACTTCCTCTTCTTCCGGAAGGATCTTCACCTGCTGATGGTACAGCTCGTCGATGGCAATGGACAACGGCTTCTTTCCGTTGCTGCCGGCCACCAGAGGCTCCTCCCCGTCGATCAGCTGTCTGGCGCGCTTGGAGGCGGCCACCACGATGGAATAACGGCTCTGTACCACCGGCTGCTCGCCCGGCTCTACCTCGCTGTTTACGGCGTCGATTAAATCAGTGTATGATGGATGTAACATATTACATTCCCCTTTCAAAAATAGAATTCATGGTGATAGAATGGACCAGCCGCAGCAGGTCCCGGTTCTCAGTCGTCCAAGTGGTACAATTCCTCGCGCATCTGATTCAGGAAATCCAGATGATAGGAGGTCCTGCGGTGCTGCAGTTGAATCAGCTGGTGCATCTCCTCCACGCAGGTGTCGATCTCATCGTTGATCAGCAGATAATCGTAGGCCTCCATTCCGGCCGCCTCCTCGGCGGCTCTCCTGAGCCTGGCGTTGATCACCTCGATGGTCTCAGTCCCCCGTCCCACCAGGCGGCTTTTCAGCTCCTTGGCGCTGGGCGGAGTCACAAACAAAAGCAGCGTGTCCGGGAAACGCTTTTTCACTTTCAGCGCGCCCTGGATCTCAATCTCCAGAATCACGTCCTTTCCGGAAGCCATCTGCTGCTCCACATACTCCCTGGGGGTTCCATAGTAATGATTGACATATTGAGCGTATTCAATCAGCTCCCCCGCCCCGATCATCTGCTGGAAACGGTCTTTGTCCACGAAAAAGTATTCCTTTCCGTCCGTCTCCCCCTCCCTGGGGCTTCGGGTGGTGGCGGAAATGGACAGCGCATAGTTGTCATACCGCTTCAGCAGCTCCTTCATCAACGTTCCCTTACCTGCTCCGGAAAAACCGGAGACGACCACTAATATTCCACGCTGGTTCATGGCAGTTCTCCCATCAAAGTTCTTATTCGATATTCTGTATCTGCTCCCGGACCTTCTCGATCTCGGTTTTCAGCGCGATTGCCTTGTCGGCGATGGCCAAATCCGTGGACTTGCTCAGGATGGTGTTGGCCTCCCGGTTCATCTCCTGGGCGATGAAATCCAGCTTGCGGCCCACGCTGCCGCCGACCAAAAGCTCCGCCCTGGTGGCCTCAATGTGGCTCTTTAAGCGGACCATCTCCTCGTCCACGCAAATCTTGTCCGCATAGATCGTAACCTCGGCGGCGATGCGGCTCTCGTCGATGGCCGCCACTGCCAGGAGCTCCTTCACCTTCTCCTCCAGCTTCGCGCGGTACTCCGTCAGAATCTGGGGTGAGCGCTCGCCGATAAAGTCCACCAGGCTGTCCATATAGTCCAGCTTGCCCAGCAGGTCGCGTTTCAGGTTCTCGCCTTCAATCTGCCTGGACTCCACAAACTTCTGCGCAGCCTCCTTTAAGGCCTCCGACAAAATCTCCCACAGGTGCTCCTCGTCGTCCGGCACCTGCTCCATGGTCAGCACCTCAGGGCACCGGGAAAGGGCGGAAACGGTCACGTCGTTGGCGATGCCAAACTGCCCGGACATCTTCTTAAAATAGTCCATGTACTCGGCGGCCAGAGCGGCGTTGTACTTCAGACAGAGGTTTCCCTCCGTGTAATCCTCGTAGTTGATAAACAGATCCACCTTGCCGCGCTGAACGTACTCCTTCAGCAGCGTGCGGATCGAGGCCTCAAAATAATTGAATTTCTTGGGCATTTTGATGCTCAGATCCAGGTATCTGTGATTCACGGCTTTCATCTCGACAGAGATCTTGTACTCGTTGGTCACGTTCTCACATCTGCCGAAACCAGTCATGCTTTTTAACATTATGACAGCCTCTCTTTCACATTAGTAGCTCTTCATCCCATGCGCTCTAACTGATCACATAGTTAGTTTGTATTATAATTCATCTGTGGAATCAAGTCAACTAAGTCTTTCTTATTTTTGTAAACTGTGGTATCCTAAGAGTTACGGAAACTCATTGACAGATAGGAGTACACGATAATGGCATTTGACGGAATTACTGTGGCAAATCTCGTAAAAGAGCTGAAGGAGACGGTGGAGGGCGCGCGCATCTCCAAGATCGCTCAGCCCGAGAAGGACGAACTTTTATTCACCATTAAACATCCCCGGGGCAATGTGCGGCTTCTCCTGTCCGCCAGCGCAAGCCTGCCCCTTGTTTACCTGACCCAGGTCAATAAACCCGGGCCGCTGACAGCGCCGGGCTTTTGTATGCTGCTGCGCAAGCACATCGGCAGCGCGCGGATCGTGTCCGTGAGCCAGCCCGGCCTGGAGCGCATCATTGAATTTTCCCTGGAGCACTTGGACGAGCTGGGGGATCTCTGCCGGAAACGGCTGATCGTGGAGATCATGGGCAAACACAGCAACATCATCTTCTGCCGGGAGGACGGGACCATCATCGACAGCATCAAGCATGTGTCCGCCCAGGTCAGCTCCGTGCGCGAGGTGCTCCCGGGCCGGACCTATTTCATCCCCCGGACCATGGCCAAGGAGGACCCGCTCACCGTGCAGGAAGCGGTGTTCCGGGAAGCGCTGGTCTCAGCTCCCATGAAGGTTCAGAAAGCGCTGTACAATCATTTTACCGGCATAAGCCCCATCATGGCCGAGGAAATCTGCCATCTGGCCAGCGTGGACGCGGACCGGCCGGCCGCGGACTTGACAGATGCAGAGCTCACCCATCTCTTCCGCACCTTCACCCTGACCATGGAGGATGTGGCCGGTGGAAATTTCACCCCGAACATCATCTACGAGGACGGCGCGCCGGTGGAGTTCTCGGCTCTGCCCCTGACCTGCTACTGCGATTCCGGCCGTTTCAAGTCCGTCCCCTACGCCTCCATCAGCCAGGTGCTGGAGGACTATTACAGATCCCGCAGCGACATCACCCGCATCCGCCAGAAGTCCTCCGACCTGCGGCGCGTGGTGCAGACGGCGCTGGAGCGCAACTACAAGAAATACGATCTCCAGCTCAAGCAGCTTAAGGACACGGAGAAACGCGACAAGTACCGGATTTACGGCGAACTGCTCAACACCTACGGCTACGAGCTCTCCGGCGGCGAGAAGGAATTTAAATGCCTGAACTATTACACTGGAGAAGAGATCACCATCCCCCTGGACCCCCAGCTCTCGGCTAAGGACAACGCAAAAAAGCATTTTGACAAGTACAATAAGCTAAAGCGCACCTACGAGGCACTGGTGGACCTGACCCAGGAGACGAAAGGCGAGATCGACCATCTGGAATCCATCAGCGCGTCCTTGGACATCGCCCTGAGCGAGAGCGATCTGGTGCAGATCAAGGAGGAGCTTATGGAGTACGGCTATGTGAAGAAGCGCCGCGCGGGCGACAAAAAGCCCAAGATCACCAGCAAGCCCTTCCACTACATCTCCTCCGACGGCTTCCACCTCTATGTGGGCAAGAACAACTACCAGAACGAGGAGCTGACTTTCAAGCTGGCCAACGGCGGGGACTGGTGGTTCCACGCCAAGGGCGTTCCCGGCTCCCATGTGATCGCCAAGACAGGCGGCCAGGAAAACCTGCCGGACCGCCTCTTTGAGGAAGCGGGCGCTCTGGCCGCCTACTATTCCAAGGGCCGCGCCGGAGAGAAGGTGGAGATCGACTACATTCAGCGCAAACACATTAAAAAGGTGGCCGGCTCCGCCCCCGGCTTTGTCATCTACCATACCAACTACTCCCTGGTGGCCCAGCCCCGCTGCGACCTGCAGGAAGTGGACGGCTGACCGGCGGGCCTTACCATTTTCCGGACCCGGCTTTACAAAAAAGGACTGCGCAGCTCTCGCTGTGCGGTCCTTTTTGTAAATATACGAATACGAAAATAGCCGGCTGTCATATGTCGCCACATGACAGCCGGCTATCTTGACATCAGATCATAGCTGACCCAACCAATCCAGTTCTATAAAGCTGAATTAGTTGTACTTACGCTTACGAGCAGCTTCGGACTTTTTCTTACGTCTTACGCTGGGCTTCTCGTAATGCTCTCTCTTACGAATTTCCTGCTGAATGCCAGCCTTTGCGCAGTTTCTTTTGAATCTGCGTAATGCACTGTCTAAGCTCTCGTTATCTTTAACAATTACGTTTGACATCGCTCACACCTAACCTCCCTCCAGTTGTGTAATTGTGCATAATACAACTGTTTGG
>JAGZSY010000003.1 GCA_018380885.1 Enterocloster asparagiformis | reverse complement strand
ATATCAAAACCGCGCCTTAAAATCAAACCCCTTCATTGCCTCAGACGCCAGGCTGTGCTATACTGGAATACAGAAAAATATCCACGAAAGAAGGAACCCTTATGGACTTAAAACTGGAGGCCAGGCAGACCCAGACCCTGTCCCAGCACATGATCCAGTCTGCCAAAATTTTACAGATGACTGCTCAGGAGCTGAACACCTATGTCAGCGATCTGGCACTGGAAAATCCTGTAATCGACATTACGGAACCCGCCGCCGGCGGCCGCCAGGAATCCATTGAACAGCAGCAGTGGCTCAACTCCTTTAACGAGGAGAACTACTACCTGTACCAGCGCCAGAACAACGACGACGACTATGATTTCCGCGATTCCTGGAACATTGATCCCACCGACGGCGAGACGCTCCAGGACTATCTCTGGTCCCAGCTGGTGGCCGAGAACTTCTCCGCCGGGGACACCGAGATCATCAAATTCATGCTGGAATGTCTGGACAACAAGGGATATCTGAGCGAGTCCGTGGAGTCGGTCGCCGCTTATTTCCATGCGGACCCCCTGCACATCGAGGAGCTTTTGGGGCGGCTCCAGGAGCTGGATCCGGCCGGTGTCTGCGCCCGGAACCTGGAGGAGTGTCTGCGCCTGCAGCTAAAACGCAGACAGATGGACACCCCGGTGCTCTTATCCCTGGTGGACACCTGCCTGGAGCTGGTGGCCAAAAACCAAATCCCGGCCATCGCCCGCAAGCTGCGCCTGACCGCCGCCGAGGCCGCCGGCTGCTGCCAGATCATCAAATCCTTAAACCCAAAGCCCGGCGTCTCCTTCTCCAGCCGTGACCAGCTGCGCTACATTATCCCGGACGTCACCATTGTGAAGTTCAAGGACCACTTCGACATTTTGCTCAACGAGTCCATGTACCCGGGCATCGGCATCAACAGCTACTACCGCCAGATGAGCCAGAACCCGGAATCCCCGGAGGTCCGGGAATATCTGACCAACAAGCTGCGCCAGGCCGAGTGGGTGAAGCAGTGCATCGCCCAGCGGAGCAAGACCCTGATGCAGGTGTCCCGGGCGATCCTGGCCCACCAGGAAGCGTTCTTCGCCCTGGGCCCCAACCACCTGGCGCCGCTGCGCTTAGCCGACATCGCGGGGGAGCTGGACATCCACGAATCCACCGTCAGCCGGGCGGTCATCAAAAAGTATCTGCAATGCTCCTGGGGCGTTTACCCCATGAACTACTTCTTCTCCCGGGAGGTCTCTACGGCCAGGTCCGAGGGGGAAAACTCCGCCCGCGCCATGACCGCGCAGGACATCAAGCGCGCCCTGCGGGAGATCATCGAAGGCGAGGAGAAAAAGAAGCCCTACAGCGACCGCCTTCTGGGCGAGAAGCTGGCCGAGCGGGGTATCTCCATCTCCCGCCGCACCGTAGCCAAGTACCGCGAGGAGGAGGGCATCCCGGACGCCAGCGGCAGAAAGGAATACCTGTAGCTATCGCACGTTTAAAAAGCAGCCCTGTGCCGCGCAGATTGACGCGGTACAGAGCTGCTTTTTTGTTGTGCTTGAGCGGTCTTTGCGCAGGCCGCCTTCTCCCTATTGAATCTGATCCAGTATGGACGGGTCCTTGATCTTTTTATCCTCAGCCAGCAGCACGATCTTGGACATGATCTCCGCCGTCTTGGGGTCCTCGTCCACAAAGGGCAGGAACAGCTTGCCCCGGGACTGGCTGTGCACGGGCAGAATATTGATCATGGCGCCGCCCTCCTGATGCACCACTCCGCTTCCCAGCTGTACGCTGTAGGTCCCCCGGACGCCCTTTATAACCGCGTGGCTGTCCGTCAGCGTGACGTTCTTCAGGCCGAACAGCGGCAGGTTGAACTCCACAATCGCCCGGCGCATCTCTATGGTGGAATGGCTGGTCTCCGGGTCCACGCCGCCGGCATGGGCCACGCTCACCGCCAGATCCACATCCCGCATTACCTCGCTGTAGACAATGTCCGGCACCTGGTCGATGGTCAGCGCCTCAAAGGTTTTGCGGTCGGAGAATTCCACCCACTCCAGCGCAGGCGCTTCCACATCCCCGGGCGAGAACCAGTCGGCCAGGGCGTAAATTCTGGCAATAATATTTTCCTTGTAGTAAACCTTCTGCAGCCCTTCCTCGTAGTCCGCCACCCAGCGGCGGCCCCGCAGGCAGGCGACCGTCTTTTTCGGCTGAATCTGATAGCCCGCGAACAGGCGGGAATACTTCTGTCCCCGCTCCTCCGGCAGCTTCACATACAGCTCCCGGAACACCTGCTTAAACGGCTGTCTGAGCTTGCTCTCAAACAGATACCGCTGGTATTCGTGCCAATCTCCCGCCCGGTAAAGGTCCAGGGGATGGGCGATCCTGACCGGCTCATCCTCCGCCAGAGCGGCCGCGGTCTGATCCCAGGGCACCAGCTCAGCCGGCCCGCCGAATCTCAAAAAGCCCCTGTGCTCCCCGCAGACAAACACCAGCGGTTCCAGCACCGCCCGCACCACCGGGTTGCCGAAAAGCTGCCTCACCTCCCGGACCGCAAATTCCGTCCTGCCCTCCATGGACTCCTCCATCATGGTTCTGGTCCGGGCATACTGGTCCTTCAGCTTCCGGTGTACTTCCTTCAGCTCCAGCACGTAGGGCTGTTTTCCCAGCCTGGAGGGCACGGATTTGAGCAGCTTGC
This sequence comes from Enterocloster asparagiformis, assembly GCA_018380885.1. Taxonomy (GTDB): domain Bacteria; phylum Bacillota; class Clostridia; order Lachnospirales; family Lachnospiraceae; genus Enterocloster. The sequence continues at coordinate 321,124 of JAGZSY010000003.1, read as the reverse complement.
CGTCCTTTCGGCACAGTATGCTGCTGCGTCCCAGGCCGTCGATCTCCAGCTTCAGCTCCACATCCTCCAGGGGCTTCCAGTCCATGTACGGCCGGTACAGGGAGGTCATGCGGGACTCCACGTTCAGGGTCAGCCTGGTCACATCTGCGTACCCCGCGTTCACGCTCAGGTTCAGCAGCGCGGTCTGCGCCGCCTGGCCCTCGCTGGCCCGGCGCTGGGCCCCGAACTGCCTGCTCTCCTTCAAAAACTGCTGGATAAACTGGTAGCGGTCCATCAGATCCCCTTCCCGATCCTGCTCAAAGGGCACCAGGCCCAGGCTCATCAGCAAATCCTTGTTCCGCTTGGCGCCGATCTCGCCCTTCAGCGTCTCCAGGCTCACACGCCCCAACGCTGCGTCCGCATACTTTCTGGCCCGGGAGTGCTTCTGCCCATCGGAAATGTACTTGGCCCCGTCGTAGAGCAGGTCGAAATGTTCCGCCCCCAAAAGCCCGTAGGCCTCCTTAAACCAGTTCACGTCGAAAGCTCCGCTCTGCAGCTCCTCCGGCGACAGCGGCGTGTATTTGGCAATCATGGCCTGCTTGCGGTCGTCGAACCGCTCGTCCATATGGGCCATAAAATAATAGCAGCCGCTCTTTAGGCCCTTCCAGCCCAGGTGCGCCTCGATCAGGTCGATCCACTGGGGCGCGTACATGGCCACCTCCACCAGCCTCCGCTGGCGGATGCGGGTCCCCTCAAGCCTGCGCTCCAGATCAGCCGCCGCCTCTCCCTCGCCGGGGTAACAGTATTTCAGCAGGCTGCTCAGGTTCTCCCTCTTCGTGTAAACCCGTTCGCCGCCGTGCCAGCCGTAGTAGGACTGCCGGCCCAGGGTGTCGCTGCCCAGCGCCATGAGAATGCGCGCCAGGTATTCGCTGCCGCATATGTACGTGATGCCGCGGATACACTTGGAAAACTCCGTCTCGCTGTCGCCTCTGCGCAGCTCCACATCCACGATGCCCTCCACCAGCCGTTGGTAGAGCTCCCGGCACAGGGCTCCCTCCTGCGTGTTGTCCCGCATATAGGCGCAGCCCTTTTCCTTCATCTCCTCATAAAACGTCTCCCCGAAAAATTCCACGGTCCTGCGGTACTGCTCCGGCCGCAGGCTGTCCCCCTTGATAAACTGGCACAGGGCTCCCAGGCATTCCACGGTATCCAGATACTCCATGACCGCCTTGCACAGGATGTCCACGGAAACGAGGCCCATCCGGCAGGCCTTCAGGAACCAGAAGAAGCGGATCGGCGTCATCGGCTCCCGGTTGTTCCACAAAAATTGTCTGTCGGACCGGCCCTCGCTGCATTTCAACTCAAAACCCAAGGCGGTCCAAAAGGCCTCCTCAAACTCCTCATCCGTGCTCCAGTATTTAAGCCCCTCAAAATAGCGGTTTAACAGCGGCAGGCTGTTCACCCCGGCCGAGGAACGGTACTCCGCGCCGTTCCATCCCTTTGTGAGGTAGCTGATCCGCTTGCTCGCCGGGCCCACCGCTTTGGTCAGGGCCGTGATCACCTCCACGCCCTCCCGAAACAGGCGGGGCCGGTCGAGAAATTCCATGCGGTAGTTCAGCCGCGCCTGGCGCACCTGATCCTGATATTTCAGGGAAAACGGTACCGGCTCAAAAGGAATTTTTCCAAATATTTCCTGATAAATGGAATTGCCCCCGCGGTAGACATTTTCCTGCAAAAACAGCAGGGCTTCCATCTCCACCAGCACATCGTAGCTAACGATCTCCTGCCGGTAAAATGAGCGCAGCTCCTCCTCCAGGGGATAGAGCTCCAGACGGTAGGCCCGCTCTATTGCCCCGGCCTTCCACATATATCTGACGCCGATCAGGGTTTTCTCCCCGTTCACCGCCTCGTACTCATAATCCCGGTATCTGTCAAACAGGGCATCCAGCTTTTTGATGATCTCTATGACCTGCTTTTCCGGCAGGGGCAGACAGGCCCCGATGAGCTGGCGATCCGCCTCCCGCTTCGGAGGCAATACCTCCGCCCCGGAGTCATAGAGGCCAAATCCATTGTCCCCGGCGGCCTGCGCCTGACCGCCGTCCTCCCCGGCCAGCTCCCGGATCAGGATTTTCTCCTTGTCCGTGGGCGACTGGATGGACTGCTCCACCCCGGACAGAGCGGCCGCCAGCGCCGTTTTTTGCGGGTCCCTGCGGATTTGCAGCAGCATGTCCAGCGCGGCGGTGCGCTTTTCCTCCCTCTTGTCCCCGATCAGGCGGCGCAGAGACGCCTCCAGCCCCGGGGCATCGCGTGTCATCAGCAGGTCGATGAGCTGCTTGCGCAGGGTGCTGCGCTTAAACCGCAGCATATCCTCGATCTGCGCGAAATCCCCGTCCTCCAGGCTCAGGCGCTTCACCAGCTTAAACGCCTTGGAGGAAGTCATCTCCTCCGCATTTCCCACGTAGCCGATCAGCAGCTCCCGCTGCCGGGAATTGGCCGGCTCGTAGAGCAGAAGGTTGATCAGGCGGCTGCGGTTTGAGCCGTATCCGGTGGTGGCCACGTCCTTCAGCCGCGCCGCGCAATCGGTGATCTTCTCCTCGTCCTGCAGGATATAGGCGGTCACCGCCATCAGGCAGATCACCTCCGAGGGCGACAGGGTCACCTGGTACCACGGGAAAATGCACGGGCTGTAGGTCACGCCCTTTTTCGGCAGACGGCCCAGAATCTCCTCCAGCCGTGCGTAGAGCGCTTCCGCCTGGCCGCGGTCCGCGTAAAAATCCTCCACCCGCGGCTTTACCGGAATCTGAATCTCATTGTAGACATAACCGACGCCCTCCCGCTTCTGGAACAGGCGGGCCATATCCTCGGACATGGTGCACAGCAGCGCGTCCATAAAGCAGGCTGCCAGCTCCAAATCCCCGCCATAGTCCAGGATCACCTGTCTGGCGACCCGGCTCTTGAACCGGTTGTCATAGAGCAGATGGTTGTAGAAGGAGGCGGTCAGCTTCTGATTCTTCGTGCCATGGCTGATCAGCTCCCTCATGGAGGCGATGGCCGCGTCGATCTCCCGAAAGCCCTGGGCCCACAGAGCCGCGCTGATGGCGATGGAGTCATTGGTGCCCAGCTGTTCCCGGCAGAATGCCTCATCCCGCAGGCAGCCCCCCATCAGCCCCAGCAGCTTGCCGTTGACCCGGTCCACGCTGTTTTCGTCAAAAATACCGATCCAGGTGGACACCGCCCGTTTCACCGAAGCGAAGCGGATGAGATCGTTGTCCTCCACCACCTGGAGCAGGCTCATAAACGCCTCCACCGTCCCCTCGTCCATGGACTCGCAGATGGCCTGGCGCAGCCCCTCCTGGAGCCGGGCCGCCAGCAGCAGCTCGCCCAGCAGCCGGTGAAGCTCCCGGTTGTCCGAGCGCAGAATCCCCAGAATCATCTCCCGGTCCAGGTAAGCGGTGTTATTCTCACTGTAGATCAGCTCCTTCAGCGCGGCGATCACCGCCTGGTTGCCCCTGTCGATCTCCGCCGCGTACAGGTAGCTGAAGCACAGGGTAAAATTCACCTCCCCGGACTTGACATAGTCCAGCATCTCCGGCTCCAGCCGGCGCAGCATCACGTCCTCCAGCTTTGTGCCGCAGTAAAACAGGCGCTCGTAGGCCGTCAGCAGGGTGAAGGCGATCATCATCTGCGGGCCGTACCCGGCCGTGCGCACCGGACGGCGGTTCCATCCCCGGGAATAGGGAAACCGGTTCAGCTTATCCACAATATACAAAAACGAGGGCTGCATCTCCCTGGGCACAAAGGCATCTAAAAGCCCGCCGTGGGCCCTGGTGCCGGGCAGCAAGCCCTTTTTCCCAAACCAGGAGGACGGCAGCTTGTCCGGGTCCTGATAGAACAGTTCCACCACCTCGCGGATTTCCGGCTGGGAGGTGTTGCAGTAACGGCTCCCGCCTTCCATCAGGGCCTGGGCGATCTTCTTATCCCCGCCGATCATGCGCCCGATCCGCTCCTTCAGGCGCCTGGTCCGCGCATCTGTTATATTGCGCCTTGAATGATAATTAAATTCCGTCTCCGCCATCTCACCACATCCTTCCCGCCAGCATTGTGAGCCGCACAAATGTCAGCCTGTCCTCTTCTGTCACCGCGATCTCCTCGTCCAGCCGCTCTAAAGGCCGGTCGTTGAGAAAAATCCGGTAAATCCCGTCCTCAAAGGATTGCAGGGCATTCTCCACCGCCTGCGGAAGCTCAGCCCGCTTCTCCCCGTAGTTCACGCCGAATCCGATCTTCCCCGCCTCCGCGCGCTCCCCGATCTGCTCCTTTGTCATGCAGCGGATCAGCTCCGCTGACTCCATACGGCTGTTGTAATCCCTCACGCAGGCCTCTGTCACGCTCCGGATCAGTTCCTCCACGTTCCCCGGCCGGCCGGGAATCTCGTACAGCTGCTCCCGGACCCCGTTCTTCCTTTTTCCGACCTGCTTTACGTTCACCTTGATCTCCAAGTACACCCCTCCTTATCTCTACTTCCTATTAGAAGAGAATATCCAGGAATTGTCAAGCATTTCCCGCGACAAATTATTTCAACTAATTTGAGGAAAGTTATTGACAAACCGGCTGTTACTGGTTAAAATATTAGCGTTGTCACTTTAAATGACAAAATTGCCCAGATAGCTCAGTTGGTAGAGCAGAGGACTGAAAATCCTCGTGTCGCTGGTTCGATTCCGGCTCTGGGCATATGCAGGTGTAGTTCAATGGTAGAACACTAGCCTTCCAAGCTAGATACGTGGGTTCGATTCCCATCACCTGCTCTATTTTTCCGGGAAACCTTGAATGTAAGGCTTCCCGTTTTTTTATGCCTATCACTGCGAGACGGACCTGGATAGAGTTTTTTACCCGCTAAAGCCCGTCCCTTTTCATTCTTTATCTCTTGTACGTTGTCCGTTTCGTTTGCTCATCAGTTTTCATCCCTCAACGCCAAGGTTTTCTTGATATTTATCAATATAAACTTGATGAATATCATGGGGCAATGTATAATGCTATCCGTGGAGGTGATTTGCAATGGGTATTAGCTATAATAAGCTTTGGAAGATGCTTATTGATCAGAATATGAATAAAACTGAGCTGCGTGCACAAGCCAAAATCAGTACAAACGCAATTGCAAAAATGGGGCGCAATCTGCCAGTTTCAATGGATACAATGGACAAAATCTGCAGAGTGTTACACTGCAATATTGGGGACGTAATGGATTTCGTTGCAGACGATGAAACAATCCGTTGATGTACGCAGGACAAACAATTTTGGGAGACATAATTATGAATATAGAAACTAACCTCTTGCCGTTGACAGAATTACAGCATACCGCGCTCATCAGCGGCAACAAGGCAATGCAAATTTTGGGGCTGTCCAGACATTCTTTTGAGAAGATCGTAAAGGAAGGGTTCCTCGCTGTAATCCATGAAGGCGGAAAAAAGTATTATCAAATCGGCGAAGTCGAAGCCTTTATGAACACCGCCCCATATCACGAACTGGTAAACGGAGTTGTCGATGCAAGAAATAGCCTGAATGACTTGACGGGTAAAGACTGGCTTCCCGAGACAAAGAGCTTCTTCTATCAAAAGGGGCTTGGCGCGAATCATCCGGAAGCGCAAATTGAAAAGCTGCACCCCGCTCCGTACTCATTTCAAGATATCGGCCATCTTGTAACGTTTTTTACCAAACAAGGCATGAATGTCCTTGATCCTTTCGGCGGGGTGGGTTCTACAGCAAAAGCATGCGAGGTGAACGGCAGAATTTGCACCAGCATTGAACTCTCTCCTGTTTGGCACGAATTATCCATTAAGAGGCTGGAAACTGAGGTTGGGAAGGGAACCAGCGAAAAGCATCATTTTATTAATGGAGATTCCTGTGAGGAGCTACCGAGAATCTCGTCTGAATCAATGGACTTCATAGTCACAAGCCCGCCTTATTGGGGGATTCTGAACAAACAAGACCAAAAGGTAAAAAAGAATAGAGTGATCAATAATCTTGAAACAAAATATTCTGAAAGCGAAAAGGATTTAGGGAATGTTGAGAATTACGAAGAGTTTCTTGAAATCTTGGTTAACAAGGTATTCCTCCAGTGCGCAAGAACACTTCGATACGGAAAATACATGGCAGTTGTCGTATCTGACTTTAGAGATAAATCTGAATATATCAGCTTCCACAGTGACTTGATTCACGAAATGAACAAATCAGCAATCCCAGATGGCGGCGTGTTGAAGCTTCAGGGAACAAAAATCCTGTTGCAGAATCACAAAAGTTTGCTGCCTTACGGCTATCCATTTGCTTACGTAGAAAACATACACCATCAATATGTGCTGATTTTCAGAAAGGAAAAGAAATGATTACAGGCAATCTATCCGGTATAGTTTGCGGTGACTCAGATGTTCTCCTGGATCAGCTCATTGAAGAAGGGGTACATTTTGATTTAATCCTAACCGACCCGCCATACAACATTAACAAGGATTTCGGCAACCAAAGCGACTGCTTACCCTTAGATAAATTTGTTACCGTTACAATTGAACGGATGGCCAAAGTTAAAAAATTACTTGAACCTCATGGAAGTGTGATTTGGTTCGGTATTCACGATTATATCGGTTTTGTCCAGGTTGCCATGTACAATGCCGGATTGTACTACCGTCGCATGAATATTTGGCATTATGAAAACGGCTTTTCACGTTCAAAAAAGGAACCGGCAACACATTATGAACCCTTTCTATGGTTTTCAAATGATAAAAAAAAATGGACATACAACGTAGACGATGTTCGTATTCCATACAAGAGCACAGAACGCCTCAAATCTCCGGTTAAGTACAAAGCCGCGGACGGAACAGCAAAGATATGGCAGCCCAATCCAAAAGGCGCCATGCGCGGAGATGTGTGGGATTTTCCAACATTGGCGGGCAAGCGGTTCGAAAAGGAAAAAACACCTCATCCTACCCAAAAGCCCGAATCGCTAATCATGGAATTGATAAAAGCATTTTGCCCTAAAGACAGTGAAGGCTTTTATTGCGGAACGATACTCGATCCCTTCCACGGCTCTGGTACATTGGGGGTCTGCTGTGAAAAACTGAATGCCGAAGGCCATCGTATAAAATGGCTGGGTATTGAACTGGAACAACAGTGGTGTGAAATTGCCGAAAGCAGAATCAAAGAACTGAAAACAAAATAACTTCCAACTTTTGTTGGTTTCCGGGCGGAGGAGTAATGCTATGATCAGATTTAGAAATCCTGGAACTCAATATACCACTCAGGTACAAGTGTTCAGAGAATTATATAACGAATATAAAGATGCCCCAAGCTTTGATCTGAATGATATGGCTTCAACCATCGCAAAAACAAAATTGATGACTGCCTATGGATACGCCGGAGATGCCGCATTGGCTTTGAGCAAGAACGATAATGACAGCCTGAATTCTACCAAAATGAATGCAAAAATGTACGCTGAAGTGTTTAGGCTGTTGGGATGGATTACATCTGCGGGGAGCGATTCATACCCTTTGGTCTTTACTTATATAGGCGAGCACGCAGCTTCAACCGATGATGTCCTGCCGTTGTACGAGCAGTGTGTGCTGGGCATTAATAATCCCCAGGAAATCATGGATGTTAAGTACGTTGAAAAAGTACGGTTTTTTAAAGCCGCCCTGTTTTCTTTTGAGGATTTAGACGGGATTATGTACAAACACGAGCTGTGTCTGGGGCCAATGTCAATCGATGACTTAGACGAAGCGCAATATCAAGGAATGATTGCGTATCTAAAAAGCTTGCGCGGTTCTTATAGCCGTTACCAGGCTGCATACCAGGCGCTGTGTGACGATTTACAGGTCAAGCCTACGCTGCCTGACAACTCGACGCGTTTGCCAATCGCTTTTATGAAAACGTGCAATTGGATTGAAAGTCAAAGATCAAGCTCGCTGTATCCGCCGAAATCCCTGGAATGCCTTTGTTTAACCGAGCATGGGTGGGAAGTGGCGGAAAGCCTTCATAACGTCAAGGATTTGCGTTTGGATGAATATTACAGCTATCCGGAGCGCACCCGCAAATCTCTGATCAGGCTTGGTGTGTATTCAATGCTTCTTCGCGCAGGGTATGATACGGCGCCCGTACAGGAAACCATAAATCAGGATAAACTTATATGTGCTGATATCCTGCAAGGCAAGGATCTGCTATTCTCTCCCTATCAGACACTTCACCACTCGGTTGTAGACGACGCGTTGGGAATTGACCGCACAACTGCCGGCGGGGGGAAACACAGCACAATATTACCCGATATCAATCGAACGGATGCGGTTGTCAATCATATTTCCCTGACTGTTGCAACCGATGAATTTCGCCCCGGTACGGATACGGAAGTCGCGGACTTTACCCGGAAGGTGTCCGGGTTAAAGACTTCGGGCATGGTAAAACAGCAGATTGTGGACAAGCTTTTTGATGAAAGCATCACCGCAACACAGACGACGTTTTACCCATTTATTGCAATGCTTTTCCGTGTGATGGGGTTGGACTGCCAGGCCTCAAGACCCGGTGACAACGGCGCGCGCTGGGATGCGATTATTGTTGACAGGGCCGAGAGCATTCCCATAGAAATTAAATCTCCCACAGAAGAACAGCATCTTTCCCTGAAGGCCATCAGACAGGCGCTTGAAAATAAAGTAATTCTCCTCTCGAGAGAAACGCATCCTACATTGCCGCAAACCACCTCGCTTGCAGTGGGCTATTATCTGCCAAACGACAGAGCCGAGGTTGTAAATCTGATGAATGCCTTTAAGATAGCGTACGGATATAATATTGGTGTCATGGATTTGAAAACACTGCTGATGATTGCAGTGACCATCATCTACGATGAAAAGACATTTGATATTACGGAATTAAACCGATTGGAGGGATTTGCAAATGCCACTTTTAACTAAAACGCAGAAACGCACGGCACTCTCGGCATTGCGTTCCTCCAATGTCAGGGATATTAAGCAGAACTACAATGAACCGGCTCAGTTGCGGTGCGGCGAAGAATGGATAACATCTGCATGTTTGAGATGTGCTTCACCCCGATGCATGAAGTTTATTGATGATGAAATCAGCTGCAGCCACTTCCCGGATTTTTCCTATGAACGTGATTTGAACGTGTGTCCTGTTGGCGCCATCCAATGGAATTTTGATAAGGAGTTACCTGAGATAGATAAACGCTGCTGTATTGGCTGCGGTCTGTGCGCCGTTCGCTGTCCAATTGGCGCAATCTTTCAATCTGGCAATCAGATGGAAATAGCCGAGCCAACTACGGATTATGTCAATCTCCCTTTCAATCATGAAAATCTGGGGCGCCAGAAACGGTTCATCGGAGAGTTAGACAAAATCTGCTGGAATCATCATTTCCAGCTGGAAAACGATGCGATCATGGAGCGGATCTATCACCATATTTCCCAGTTCGACGGCCGCTCAATGGTTCCCAACATTTTAGTCCGAAATTTAATCATTGCATTGAATCATGAATGTGCGCTCAGCAGAACGGGCGATGTCTACACAAGAATGGATGCCGTATATTCCAGTGCGTTGAACCCTTCGTGTAAAGGCGTTGTGGAAATCGAATTTGGAAGGGATACACTGGACGCCTCCAGAGGGATTCTGGACGATATTGCAATCATGCACTCCAGGAACAACCTTGATAAAAACGCCAATGCGGCGCTTGTAGTTTGTCTCTCGTTTCCAAATAAGCGCCAGGGTTATTTCCAGGTAATCAAAGACATCTCCAGAGTACTTGGACTAAAAATACAGACAATTTCCCTCGGCGCGCTGTTACTCCTGGTGTGGAACGGCGCAACGGTTAATTTGCTGTCAAGAGAATTCTATGTGGACTTTGATAATCTCAGTATTCGCGGGATTACAGAGTTTCGGCTGAACCGCCGTGTTAATCTGAGTGAGGGAAAGCTGGGAATACTTGAGCCGGAAAAATAACGTGACTGCTGTATTTGGCTTATCGGGGGAAGATGTGATTGGAGGGATAAGTTTATGCTGCAAAAACATCATTGCACTGCCGTTACCCACATTCGACAAAGTTAATTTGTTGCGACAGGAGCTCGGGGACAAAGTCCTCGAACTAAATTCACGTAGGCGGAAGTGAATTCCGCCTACGTGTGGAAATGCCGATTTCCAGGGGCTGAAGGCCCTTGTACGAGGAAATCGGCATTTCTGTCCTTAAATCAGGATTTCAATTTTTTTACTGTTTGACGCACGCCACCCTGCTCTCCACCCTCACCGGTCCGTCCGCGATCTTCTCCCAGACCGTTGGCTCGTTTTCGTAAGCCAGCGCCTGCCAGTAGTACCTGGTGGGCCCGTTCAGGCCGTGGGAGGAGGAGTGCCACACTGCCCGGTGGATCACAAACACATACCCCGGCCGCAGAATCACCGGGATCACGTCCTCTGCCCGCGGAGCTCCGTCGCAGGCCGGAGCCAGGCAGAACACCATGGGCTCGCCTGCCGGAATCTGGGCCTCCTGGGTGTGCAGGTGGCGCTCCATCTCCTCCGCCTCAAAGGGCGTCCCGCTCCCCAGCGTGTACCCCAGGGCGCCCGGAGTGTCCAGGAGAGAACAGTTGGTGTCCGTGTCCTCCCAGCCGTCCCCGGCAGAATGGTTGGTGTTGCCCGTGTCCGCCCCCGCTCCGCTCAGATTATAAAGGATGCCGAAACGGCTGTAATCTATGTCCGTAAGCTCCGCCGCCCGCTTCACGACGCAGGTCTTTACTATGTCTCCCATAACTGTCTCCTCCCTCAAAGAAATGCTTCATATTCCGCCCGGTTTCCCCTGTGGGCCTCGATCCAGTCCAGCACGGTTTCAGCCCCCACGGCTCCCGCCCTGGCCCCCAGCTCGGTCACCGCCCGGGAGGCCGCGTAGTTGGCGAAACGCGCGCAGCGCCGCAGGTCCATTCCCCTGGTATACCCGTAGAGGAAGGTGCTGCAGAAGGTGTCCCCCGCCCCGGTCACGTCCGCCACAGGAACGCTCAGGCCGTCCACGGAGAACGTCTCCCCGTCCCGGAGGTAAACCGTGCAGCCGTGCTCCGCCCTGGTCACGATCAGCCGTTTGACCCCCTTGCCGTAAAGCCAGGCGCACACGCCGCCCTCGGCCCGCTTCTCCAGGTTCTCATACCCCTTTTCATTGACGAACAGAGTGTCCACATACTCGAACAGGATATCGTCCCCGTCCTGCAAGTCCGCCACATCCAGGTCCACCCACAGCTTGCAGCCGTGGGAGATCACGTCCGCCAGCACCTGGCAGGCCGTCATATCCCCATAGCGCAGGGGCCGCAGCTCGCAGAAGGTGGAATAGATGTAATCCGCCTGCCGCAGCGCCTCCACGGCGGCCCCGGTCAGCTCGATCCGCTGCACATTCAGGGTGGGGATGAACACCGTGTGCTCCCCCTCCGCCAGGATAATGATGGTCTTGGAGTCCGGCAGGGATTCATCCCAGACCATGTATGTTGTGTCCACACCCGCCTCGTTCAGCCCTCTGCACAGGGATTTTGACACGGCCCCCGGATTCAGGGCTGTCAGAAACCACACCAGCGAGCCGTAACCCGCGTACACGCAGGCCGCGTTGGCGATCATACCGCCCATCTGCGCCGGCAGGGTCTGCACCACTATCTTTTCCTTGAGCTTTGGAAAATAGGGGGCGCTGTAGTATTCATCCAGCGCCACGTCCCCGATAAAAAATACCTTCTTTGTATCTCCCATATCCTCATTCCCTTTCAAAACGTAGTAATACGTCTTATTCAAAATCAAGACAGGGGAAACCTCACAGCTTCTCCCTGAACCGTCTCACCGCAGCCATCATCTCCGCCACATGGGCCGCGCACACGTCGCCGTTGTCCTGATAATTGTCTTTAAAGAAGCTGCCCACAATGGCTCCGTCGCCCAGCGTCAGCTTCTCCGCCACGTTCTGCGGGGTGAGGCCGGCGCCGATGATCAGCGGGAAATCCCCGATTCCGTTGCGGAACTGCATGATCTTGTCCGTGGAAGTCTCCTGCCCGGTGGCATCCTGGGTCACGCAGATGGCGTCGCAGCGGGTCATGGCGATCTTTAAATCCTCCTCCACAGAGTTCGCGGACAGCACCGGCTGGTACTTGAAGCGGACGCCTCCGATCACATAGGCCGGGCACTGCTGGCGGTAGAGCTTGAAAAAGGCGTCCAGGGAATCCTCGTCCCTGGGCTTCACATGGCCCACCACGGAATCCAGCTGCAAATAATCGCAATTAAATTTCTTCGCCAGCTCAAATCCCATGGCGTCCACATTCAGGCAGTTGACGCCGTAGGGCATCCCCAAGCTGGCGCCGGCCACATAGTCCAGCACCTTCTCCACCTGATAGTAGGTGCCGAAATAAGTCTCCACCAGAAAACTGTCCACTCCGTTTTCCTGGTAAATGCGGATTTCCTCCTTCGCCCGTCTCAGCACGTCCCCGTCATCCGTCCCCTTGGTGTGGATCACGCCGATCACAGGCTTCACAACCTTAAAGCATGATAAAAACTGATTCATATCCTGTCCTCTTTCATATTGATATTTAACTTCCCATGACGTACTTGTAGATGTCGCTGCGGATATACTGCTCGTTGTAATATAACACGCCCCTCATCTCATTGAGTACGACCTGGCTCACCTTCAAAAGCGGCGTGTTCACCGGACATTTCAGGCATGCCGCCTGCTCCCGGTTGGCGAAATGGACTTCAAAGGTGTCGATGTACTGCCGCCCGATCAGTCCGCTGTTCTCCCTGATCACGTCCAGCACCGGCCGCGTCTCCACATCGGCCTCCATCATAAAGCCTAAAGCCTCCGTAAAATAATCCACTTCCAATATCGCAGCCACCTCATTGATACACCGGAGCCGCTTAATGCAGATGGCCTTCGCGCCCTCCTCCATCTGCAGCTGCTTTGCCAGGGCCTTCCCGGCCTTCACCAGCTTGCGGGAAACCACCTGGGTGCTGGGCGTGGCCCCCATCTGTTGGCAGGACCTGGTAAAACTGCCCTTGGCGTATGCGCTCTCTGTAAATATGGGCGTCGCCACAAAGGTTCCCTTTCCGTGCTTCTTCACCAGAATATTGTCGTCCACCAGCCGTCCCAGGGCGCTGCGCACCGTGACACGGCTGAGGTCATAGGTCTTGCACAACTCCTCCTCCGAGGGGATCTTGGTTCCGGGCGGATAGATGCCGCTCCGAATCTGATCCAAAAGCAAATCGTACAGCTGCTGGTAAAGAGGAATTGCTATATCTGAATTTAATACTTTCATAAGCCTGACCGCCCCACACCTTGTATTTAATCGTATTATCACTTGTCGTTACATCACAAGTTTAGGATATCACGAACCTTCGGTGCTGTCAAACAAATGCAGGGCGGAAAAATGCCGGCTTTTACGCTGATTTTGACTCGTTTTTCTTAGTCCACATATAGTATGCGGGCATTCCGGTTGCAACCGCAATGGCGCCTGCAATCATGCTGGGAATAGGCGCCCAGAGGAAGGTGGAGGCCACCAGGATCAAGCTGGAGCCGATGGAGACCAGGGTCATAAGCAGCCAGGCCGGGCATCTCCACAGCGGATCGTAGTGGGGATTGCGGTGATGGGCAAACATGGTGACAAAGGTCAGGGTGTTCTTCAGCAGCAGTACGAAGGTGAAATACCCCAGCAGGTCGGAAATGGTCCCCAGGAACACAAAGACGCAGGCGATCAGGCACTGGATCATGATCGAAAAATACGGGGTCCTGTACTTGGGATGCACCTTGCCAAAGCTCTTAAAGAACAGCCCGTCCACCGCCATCTGGTATTCCAGACGCGGCTGGAACATGATGGTTCCCGAGCAGGCCGCCATGGTGACGATGGTTCCGGCGACCGCCACAAAGATACCGGAGGCCTTGCCGATGCCCGGCAGCATACCGGCGGCGTCGGCCAGCGGAGCCGTGGAGCTCTGCAGCGCGCCAAAGGGCATGATTCCGGTGATCACAATGGACAACAGCACGTACAGCACAATGATGAACAGCACGGAACCGATCAGCGCTCTGGGCATGGTTTTCTTGGGATCCTTGATCTCGCCGGTCATGTAGCAGCAGGCGCCCATGCCGTCGTAGGACCAGCTGGTTGCGGAGATACCGGCCAGCAGAGCCGCCAGGCCCACCGGAGCTCCGGCCACCGCGGGCGTGCTGATATAATCGCCTCTCATATAAAACGCGCCCACACCGATCAGCAGCACAAAGGGCAACAGCTTGACGGCGGTCAGGATGGTCTGAAGCTTTCCGCCTCCCTCCACGGACATCACGTGAATCGCCATAAACAGCAGTATGGCGGCCACGGCCAACAGCTTGATGGCGATGGCGCTCATGGGCACCAGGTAAGCGATGTACTGGGCACCGGCCAGGGCTACCACCGCAATGGCCGTGGTATCATTTCCCCAGAAGGTGGTCCAGCCGCAGAGAAATGCCAGCCTCTTCCACCCGGCGTGCTTGATGTACACGTAATGTCCCCCGTCCTCCGGGTACGCGGTGGCCATCTCTGCCATTACCAGGTTCTGCGGAATCATGATCAGCCCCCCGACCAGAAACGCCAGAATTGTGATCAGCGCGCAGCCCGAGGCCGCGGCCACCTCGCTGATGGAGGTAAAAATACCGGCGCCTACCGTAGTTCCCACCGACAGGGCGATCGCCGTTCCCAGGCCGATCTTCTTTTGCAACTTAGTTTCCATTAATCCCCACTCCTTTACATTTTCTTTTTGTATAATACATGATAATACGTCTTATCGCGAAAGTCAACCGGTTTTTCTCCACTGTTTTTCTTGCTTATTAAGGTAGTAACGCCATTTTCCCAACTATTTTCTACAATATGCACATTTTTAAGCCGCATTTTTTGTGCATATTATTGTGATTCCAGGTATTGAACCCATATTTAAGACGTGTTATATTGTATTTAAGTTAATGTGAAAGGAGCACACCGAATATGAAGTATTACACCACATTGAAAGAGGGCTGTCTGTCCCCGGCCGCGCTTGAGGATATCCCCGGCTTCTGCCGCCGGTTCGGCCTGGAGGGCATAGAGGTTTTCATGGACGACGTCAGGAACCGGACCCAGGTATTATTTGAAACGCCGGAGGAGAAGGAGGCCCTTGTCCGCCGTCTGCGAGCCGGGTGCGTCAAGCGCCTCCACTGCTCCTACTGGGCTTATCCCACTTCCTTTTTGACCAAACATAGCTTCTGCCAGCTGCAGGAGCGGTTCGGAGGGCTGGACGCGGTGCGGGAATACTACGGCGACCTGACCGGAGAGCACATGTATGAGCGCTGGTGCCAGGAATATGAGCTGGCCTCCGCCCTGGGCGCCCAGAGCTACACCTTCCATCTGATCGACTACGCGCCCATTGACGGCATGTGGGATTTCACTATCTCCAAGGCGGATATCCGCCAGGCCATGATCTCCATGCTGCAGCACTTTCTCAACGCCCTCTCAGACAGGGGACTCATAGACGCCCATACGCCTCAGATCGAGCTGGAAAACGCGGGCTGGGGGCTGGAACACGGCATGCAGACCGCCGGAGATTACGCCATGCTCTACAGCCAAATCTACGACCCCTTCCACAAGGTCAAGCTGGGCTGGGACATCAACCACCTGCTCCACGCCCTTGGCTCGGATGATACAGGCGCCCGCTTCTTCCTGCCGGACCTTGAGATTACGCCGGAGATGGCCGAAATTCAGCGGGAATACGGCCATGATCCCCGCCTTTTCGCCGTCAAATGGCTGGAGCACAATATTTTAGACCCCAAGCTGGCCGGAAAGACAGGTTCCATCCACCTGTCCGACTGCGGCCTGAAGAAAACCCAGTATTTTACAAACGGTATGCTCACCGGGACGTACTACCAGGAGATATCCGCCTTAAAGACCTGGGACCAGCGGGAGGAGTACGGCGTGGGCATCGTGCTCTCCGAGTACGACAACCACCTGGTGCTGGGAACCGGCGCCCTGGACCCGGGTCTCATGAAGGAAATGATCTCAGCCCTGGCGGTCCACTCACCGGAGTGCGTGATACTCCACGAGCTGAAAAACAGTACGGATTTGGAAAACGATTTGAAGCGGCAGCTGGACTGCATCGCTTAGAGAAAGGCAAGGTGAACGAGCTATGAAATATCTTGTAGTAGGTCCGACCATTATCAACGACATCCTGTTTGCGGACGGCAGCCGCAGGGACCGTGTCCTGGGCGGCTCCATATTCTGCGTGGCCGGCATCAAGCTGTGGTGCGACGGCTGCCTGTACCTGTCCAATGTGGGCAGCGATTTCGACCGCTTTTACGGGGACTGGATGAAGGCCAACGACTGCAGCGCCGAGGGGCTGCGCGCCATCCTGCCTCACACATGGTACACCACGCTCACCTACGGGGATCAGGGCCTGCACAGCGAGGTCTCCGTCTACGGCCCAGAGGAGGAGGCCCTGATGGACAAACTGGACGCCATCGACCCGGCCCATATCGCCGCCCACTGCAAGGAGGACACCCGCGGAATCTACGTGGAGGCCTCGGAGGCCGATCCCCTCTGGGACCGGCTTAACGAGGTGCGCTCCGGCGGAAAGCAGGCCAGATTCATGTGGGAGATTCCCACCTCCGCCGCCATGGAAAGCGCCCGCAGACCCAAGGTGCTGGAGACCATCGGCAAGGTGGACATCTACTCCCTCAACCTGCCCGAAGCCATGAGCCTGTTCCAGGTTGACAGCGAGGAAGCGGCCATCGGGGCCATCCTGTCCCTGGGAACCCCCTGCTTCTTCCGGGTGGGCAAGCGCGGCTCCTACATGATCCAGAACGGCGAGGCCTGTTTCCAGCCCAGCCTGACCGTGGGCCCCATCGTGGACGCCACCGGCTGCGGCAACGTCTCCACCGCAGCCGCCCTCTACGGCTGGTGCGAGGGCCTCCCGCCCCGCGTCACCGCCCGCCTGGCCAACATATCCGCAGCCTACAACCTGCTGCAATACGGGCCCTATCCGGCGGTTACGGCGGCGGTGCGGGCGGAGGCAAAGGCGCTTTTAAATGAGGACGGGACTATCCCCGGTCAAAAATAAAGCAGTAAAGCAAAAAAACAGGGCGTTCGCCCTGTTTTTATATTGAATCCGCTACCTGGCCGGATCATCCCGGCTCATTTATTTCATGGTTGAGATACCGGTAAGCGATTGCCGTGTGCATAGCGATTCCGGTGACCATGCACTGCTCGTCAATGTCAAAGCACTCCGTGTGGAGCGGAGCGGTTATTCCCTTTTGCGCATTTCCGCTTCCCAGCCAGAAATAAGAGCCCGGCACCTCCTGCGTATAATAGGAAAAGGATTCACAGCCCAGCACCGCGTGGGGCATCTCCAGGACATGGTCTCTCCCGATCACTGCCTGCGCACAAAGCCCCACAAAGTCCGTCAGCTCCGGGGTACAGTAGAGCGCCGGGTAGCTGCGCTGCCGGTCCAGCTCATAGCTTCCCCCAAAGGCCTCA
Source organism: Enterocloster asparagiformis (assembly GCA_018380885.1). Lineage (GTDB taxonomy): Bacteria > Bacillota > Clostridia > Lachnospirales > Lachnospiraceae > Enterocloster. The sequence continues at coordinate 303,635 of JAGZSY010000003.1, read as the reverse complement.
GTAATTCCCTTTAACAATCCCTCGATCCTCTGATTTAAAAATTCCCGCATCTCCGGATTTAAGGTGCGGCAGATGCCGTTCAGCGTCACCTGGTCGCACACAATATTCCGCGCCGTCCCGCCCTGTATCTGCCCGAAGGTGACAATCGCGTGCTGAAACGTGTCCTTCTCCCGCGCCATCATGGTCTGAACCGCGATCAGGAAATGGCTTGCGATCAAAATCGCATCGATTCCCTTATGGGGATGAGCGCCGTGGGCGCTCTTTCCCAGAATCCGAATTACCAGGCGGTCCGAAGCTGCCTGCATTTCCCCGTGCGCCACACAGATGGTTCCGGCCGGATAGGCATTTTCCACATGAAGTCCGAATACCGCATCTACCTGGGGCTCCCGCAAAACCCCGTTGCGCACCATAAACTGTGCGCCGCCGATATCTTCCTCCGCAGGTTCAAAAATAAATTTCACATTTCCGTGGAGCTCTTCCCTGTGGCGGGCCAGTATCTCGGCCGCGCACATGAGGGTGGCGGTATGGCAGTCGTGGCCGCAGGCGTGCATCACCCCGTCCGTCACAGAGCGGTATGGCACGTCGTTCTTTTCCTGAAACCGCAGCGCATCCATGTCCGCCCGGAGGGCCACCGTTTTCCCTGGATGGCCGCCCTGCAAAAAACCTACCGCGCTGGGCAGGTCCCCGGCGTAATCCCTCCGCACCTCCATGCCCAGGGCTTCCAGATGCCTTGCAACCACATCCGCCGTGCGCTTCTCTGACCGGCTGGGTTCCGGATGCATGTGAAAATCTCTTCTTATCCCAACGGCCTTGTCCAACATTTTTTCAGCTTCTGTTCTGAAGTCGATCATACGCTCATCCTCTTTCCTTACATCAACGCAGAGTAACCAGGCCCCATGGGAAGCCCCGCAATTACCCACACTACCAGAAATACAATCCATATAGCCCCGGTAATCAGCGTGTAGGGAAGCATATACGCCATCACGGTTCCGGTCTTGGCTCTCGACTCATACTGCTGGGCATACCCCAGAATAACCGCCAGATAAGGAAGAGTGGGGGCAATGTTGTTGGTCAGGCCGTCGCCCATGCGGTAGGCCACCTGGACCGCCGAGGGATTCAGGCCCGCGATCATAAACATGGGCACAAACATGGTGGAAATCAGAGCCCATTTGCCGGATGCTCCCGTCATAAACAAGTTGACAAAGCCGACCAGAATCACGAACGCTCCCAGAAGCACAGCCTTGGGCAGGCCCAGATTCACCAGGAAATTTCCGCCGATAATTGCAATAATGGAGGCGATGTTGCTGGCGCCGAAAATGGAGATAAACTGCGCGGCAAAAAAGCAGACAATAAAGAAACCGGACAGGGTTTTCATTTCCTCCTGCATCATGGGAATGGTATCACCGAATTTGCGGATGGTGCCCACTGTTTTACCATAGACGAAACCAGGCACAAAAAACATAATCATGATCAACGCGGGAATACACTTAAACAGCATGCCTGTGGTGATGGTTCCGCCCTCAGGTGCCGCGAAGGGCATACCCTTTAAGCAGCACAGCGCCACCGCCACAAAGAACAGAACCAGCGCGATCAGCGCATTTTTCAGGCCCTTCTTCTCAGTTGCGTTCAAACCCTCGTACACCGCGCCGTCCCTGTGTCCAGCCGCCATTCCTGTGCGCTCCAGCTTCGGCTCGATCACATGAATGGTAACCCAGGACACCACCAGCGTAACCACAAAGGCGGAGGCGAACAGGAAATACCAGCCCATGGCCGCGTTGGCCGTGTAAGTCGGGTCAATAACCGATGCCGCAGCTTCAGTCAGTCCTGCCAGGGAAGCGTCGGCAGAACCCATCAGCAGGTTGGCGCCGAATCCCACGGATACGCTGGCAAAGCCCAGGAACAGGCCGGCCAGAGGATTGCGTTTCACGCTCTTAAACAGCATGGCCATTAACGGCGGGAATATCACAAAGGCTGCATCTCCCACCAGGTTGGCGTTGACCCCGATAAACGCTACGATTAAGGTGACAATCCATTTTCCCTTGACCGCTCCCGCCGTTTTCAGGCAATTTTCCAGCAGTCCGCTGCGGCTGGCAACCGCTAATCCGATGGTACACACGGGCACGGTGAGAAGCGGTGCGAAGTTCATCCAAACGCTGCCCATTTTCTGCAAAAATTCTGCCACGCCCTGGGCGGTCAGCAGATTTACCACTGCCACAGTTTCCCCTGTGGCCGGATTTTCCACGGCAACTCCCAGGGTTCCCAATATAAACGCCGCAATGTAGGTGATAATAAACAATCCAATAAACATAAATACCGGGCTGGGAATTTTATTTCCAATCCGCTCTACCGCCCCATAAAATCCGCCCAGTTCGCTGGAATCATGTTTTTGTTTTTCCTTTTGGCTCATACCCTCTTCTCCTTTTTAGGCTCAGTGCTTCGTTTATCTCTGCTTCATCTCAATGCTCCTGTTAAATTACAGGCCCCAGACAATGAATATCAATGGAACTCACATATTGAATCGCCTCGTTCTTTGTCCGCTCGCCGCTCAGGGTGCGCAGCAGCTTCCTGAACGATTCCTCTCCCACCTCCTCAATGGTTCTCTCTCCCGTTATAATGGTGCCCGCGTTGATATCCATGTCCTGTTCCATACGCTCATATGTGTTGGGGTTTCCGCATATCTTGATGACCGGCATGCTGGGAAATCCCTGAGGCGCTCCGCGCCCTGTGGAAAATAACATACACTGGGCGCCCGTGGCCGCCATTCCCGTGAGAATTTCCGGCTCACGGCCAGGTGAATCCTTGATCCACAGGCCTTTCTGGTTCGTTATCCGCTCCGGATATTCCAGGACCCCCTGGATCGGCCTGGTCCCTGACTTGACGATTGCTCCCAGCGTCTTTTCCTCTATGCTGGAGAGCCCTCCCGCAATATTGCCAGGCGTTGGCTGCCCCCTGCGCATATCACAGCCAAGGGATTTCGCCCGCCGCTCCATCCGTTCCACTATCTCATAAATCTTTTCAGCCGTCTCCGGAGAGGCCGCTCTCCTGGCCAGCAAATGTTCTCCGCCGATAAACTCGGTGGTCTCTCCGAAAACCACCGTCCCTCCCAGATCAACAAGCTTGTCCGCCACATAGCCGATCACACAGTTGGAAGCCATACCGCTTGTTGTGTCGGAGGCTCCGCATTTGATAGACATCACTACCCGCGAGATATCCACCGGTTCCCGCTGCAAAGCGGAGGTCTCCAAAACCAGCTGCCTGGCAATGTCGATGCCGGCCTGAATCGCCCTGCTGACCCCTCCGGCCTCCTGGATACAGATGATCTCCACTCGCTTCCCCACTGCGGAAATCTCCTCTGCCATCCGTTCATAATCCGTGCCTTCGCAGCCCAGGCTCACGATCAAAACCGCCGATGTGTTAGGGCTGCACCCCAGACTGATCAGCGTGTCCGTCACCCGTTCTAAATCCGGCGGAAGCTGGCAGCAGCCCTGGTGATGCAGGTAGGTCACTGTTCCCTGCACCTGACGGCAGATTGCTAACGCCACATCGTTGGCGCAGGTGACGCTGGGAATTACCGCCACATCGTTGCGCGCCCCAACCGTTCCGTTCGGCCGGACATACCCATGAAACTCCATAACAGCCTCCTCACTTTTCATTCCAGTCTCCGCGGCCCCTCATGCTGTCCAAATTGTGGACGTGCACGTACTCCCCCCTGGCAATATCCCGGGTGGCGATTCCGATTTCCTCACCGTATTTTCGGATCAGCTCACCCTCTTTTATGGGAGCAACCGCTATTTTATGCCCGTAGGGTACAGTCCCGCAGACTGTGACCAACTCCCTGTTTCCCCTTTTATCCCTGACTTCCACCTCTGCCCCGTCTGAAACGCCGTCGGCAAAAATAGTCGCCACATTGTCCGAATCATGTACCTTCAACGCAATCTTCACCTGATTCCCCCCTTTTACTCGGACTCATCCTTGACAGCCAGAACACCCACGCCGTCCGGTATCACCACAACCGGCGCATCCTCTCCTTTAATCCGGCGGGCAATCTCCAGCGCCTCATCCGGCGACGAGGCCGGAATCATATTCGCCCTGCGCACCATCTGATGATCCAGGCCGTCCGTTACCAGAATTACAGGATGTTTTTTCAGGATACGGGCATAAATCTGCGCACACCACTGTTCCGGTATAGTCTCCTTGGGCGGAATCTTCGCCAGATACGCGTCAATCTCATCCGGTGTTCCCAAGGTGATCAGCTTCTGAAAGTTTGTGCCTCCAATGCCGTCGCAGCAGGAGCAGCACATGATAATCACACCGTCCTCCCCGGCGCACGCCTCCGCTGTAGCCACAGCCTTGGGGCTTTGATAGAGGTTTTGATCCAACGGATATCCCCCGTTTGATGTGACCACAATATCTCCTGTCACCGCCCGGCGCTGGGACCGGCTTCTGATAAATGCCACCCCCTCCTGATGCGCCCGCTCCAGATCTCCGGCGAACGCAGCAATAATCTGCTTTTTTGCATTCAGCGCAACGTTTAGGATAAACTGCACATTGACCGTTCTGGCCGCGACAAGCATATCTTCGTGAATTGGGTTATCCTTCAGGACTCCGGTACTGGAAAACGGGCTGGATATCGCCTTATAGCTGTGATTTTCATTGACCGTCGCCGCATTGCAGATTCCCGGCAAAATACTTTTTCTCCCCCCGGAAAATCCGGCAAAAAAGTGCGGTTCAATGAATCCCTCCGTTATCAGCAGATCGCACTCCAGGGCCAGCTTATTACAATAAAATTCCGCCCCTGAGGGAAGATCGCACACCTTGCGAAACTGTTTCTCATCAAAAGCATCATTGGAGACAATCCGCTCGTGATCCACAATCTCATCCCCGAACATGCCCCTTAGCTCCTGCTCTGTGGGTGCCCGGTGAAGTCCGGTGGCAATCAGAATTGTGATATCCGCTTGGGGATTTCCTTCCCGCACCTGCCGCAGCAGAAGCGGAAGTGTAATTTTGCTGGGTACCGCCCTGGTGTGATCGCTGGTGACGACAACCACCTTTTGCTTTCCGGCGGCCAACTCCCGCAGGGTTTTTGTCCCTATGGGAGCGGACAGCGCTTCTTCCACGCAGACCGCCTCATCCTTCTCAGGACTGCTGCACTGCAAATCCGCAGCGATAACGGCCGCCAAATTTTTTTCCGCCACATGGAGGTCCAGCGTCCCCCTGTCGTACGGAATTTCGATTGATACCAATTTTCCCTCCTCCTTCTCGCTCGCAAGAAGTACCATGTATACATCATACTTTATATCATCATTATAATTGATTATACTTATCTGTCAATCGTAGGGGGGTATTGTTTTTGCATATTTTTTTCGCATATATTTCAGAGTTTTAACACACTTTTGTCTGTTCGTTATCTCTTTGACTTTTCTTTCCTGAGCGACTATAATAAAAACACAAGATTTTTTCGAAAGGAAATGTTTGAAATGACGACAGGCAAACAGCCGATTATGACGATTAAAGGTCAGGTATACCAGATTATCAAGAATGATATCTGCAATGGCGTTTTCCCTCCGGGTTACTGGCTGCAGGAGCCTGAGCTGGCCCGCAGACTGGGTGTGAGCCGCTCTCCTGTGCGGGAGGCGCTGCGGCAGCTGGTGGATGAGGGTTTGGCCGTGGACTTTCCCAACAAAGGCGTATTTGTAAAGAGCTTTACCATCAATGATATCGATGAGATTTACGATGTGCGAAGCATGCTGGAAAGCTATTCCATCCGGCATTCCAGCAAAAAGATGAATCCGGAGACAGTACAGCGGTTAAACGACATGATACAGTGTCTGACGGACTTGTATGAGAGCGGCGATATAAACGCCTATATCGAGGAGGACACCAAACTCCATCAGCTCATCGTCTCACTGAGCGGCAACAGCCTGGTCATTGACATCTACAATCGCATTTATACGCCCATTCAGCAATTTCGCATCTACTCTCTCACCTCAGAAGAGCGGTTTGCAGACTCTGTCAGCGAACATAAATCCGTGATCGACCACATCATTTCCGGCAACCTGGAAGAAGCGGTCCACATCAACCAGATGCACCTCACATTAGCAAAAGAGGGGGTCATTCAGCACATCACGCAAAACCAGGAAGAAAATACCGGCGCATAAAAAACGGCCCCGCAATGTCTGTTCCCAGACACGCGGAGCCATTTTTCTTATATAATACGTTTTATAATCCCTCAATCAACCGCACAATCTCCTCCACCGACGGTGTATCGGCCGCGTTCTCGCCATAGTGCGCATAGCGCACCGTCATGTCCGCGTCCACCAGCACTGCGGCGGGGAGCTGAAGCTCGTTGCCCTCGAATTCCCCGTGCACCATACCCAGCTCGGCAGCCCGGGCCGTTTTCTGGGGGGCGTTTCCGCCTTTGAGCTCATCCTTGTCGGCCGCCGGCAGAATCTCAAACATTTTGTAAAGCTTCTGATCCGGGTCGCAGATTACGGTGTAGGGAAAGGGCTTTTCCTCTGCGGCCGCCTTCATTATCTCACGTTTGGACTGGAGGACGACCACCACACGTCCTCCGGCCTGGCGGACCGATTCGTAGCCCCGATCCAGGTCGCGTAAATCCAGCTGGCAGATGCGGCAGCCATAGTACCGCAGAAAGAGAAACATGGTGGGCACGCCCTCCGTCAAATCCGCCGCGCTGACTCCATCACGACATATGGTATCGCAGCAAAATGGTTCCAGCTTTTTTCCAACCTCAAATTTCATAACAGTCCGCCTTCCTTTCAGTCAATCATTTTACGTACTTGCCGTAAGCCCCTTTCATCCGCTCCAGCGCCGCCTCCACATAACTGGTGGGGCAGGCCAGGTTCCAGCGCTCAAAGCCTTCGCCCTGGGCTCCGAAAATGTAGCCCTCGTCGAAGAACAGCTCCGCCTCCTGACGGTTGATCCGCTCCAGCTCCTTGTAATCCAGTCCCAGCCCGTTCCAGTCCATCCACAGCAGATAGGTGGCCTGAAGCTCGCACACCTTGATCTGCGGGAAATGCTCGGCCATGAACGCGGTGATCACCCGCTTGTTCTCCGCGATCACCTCAATACACTCATCCAGCCACGCTCCGCAGCTGCGGTAGGCGATCTCGCACGCCTTGTAGCCCAGGATATTGCACTTGGGGTTGGCGCTGCCGCGCTTTAAGAAGCTCATCATCTGCTCCCGCAGCGCTTCGTTGGGTACAAAGATGTTGGAGGTCTGTAATCCGGCCAGGTTGAAGGTCTTGGAGGGCGCTGTCAGCACCAGGCAGTTCTGCTCCATCTCCGGGGAGAGGGAGGCATACACATAGTGCTCGTAGCCCGGCATGATCAGGTCGTGATGGATCTCGTCGTCCACCACCAGCACGTGGTTCTCATTGCAGATCCTGCCGATTTGCTCCAGCTCCTCCTTCTTCCACACGCGGCCGCAGGGGTTGTGGGGGCTGCACAGGATCAGCAGCTTGGTGTTGGGGTCCTGGGCCTTTTTCTCAAAGTCCTCAAAGTCGATATCATACGTATCCCCGCGCTTCACCAGCGGGCAGTCCACCAGCACCCGGTTGTTCACCTGTATTCCAGTATACATGGGGTAATACACCGGCGTCAATAGCATAACGCCGTCACCCTCGTTTGTGTAGCATTTGATCGCAGAAAAGAAGGCGTCCACCACGCCGTGGGAGGGCAGAATCCACTCCGGCTTGGCGTCCCAGCCATGGCGGTTTTTCATCCACGCGCACACCGCCTCCTTGTAGTCGTCCGTGGCGTTGGCATAGCCCAGCACCGTGGTGTCCAGAAACGCTTTCAGCCCTTCCACAATCTCCGGCGCCTCCACAAACTCCATGTCTGCGACGGAAAATGGGATCACATCCTCGCCCACATTGGGATTCACCCGCCGCATCTCATCCCATTTTCCGGACCCATAGCCATAACGCTTTAATACTGTGGTAAAATCATATTTCATGTTCAATTTCCTCCTCAGGACTTATTATTTTTCACTGGTATAATCCACCAGCAGGTCGTTCTCAATCTGAATATTTCTGGCAAAGGTGCGCACATAGATCAGCACGATCACAACCAGCGCCACCAAAAAGCCGATCACCTTAATGGACAGGTTTAACAGCAGGGATGAGCTCAGGGTACAGAGCACCACCATTCCCAGCACCGCCATCCCCTTGGCCCCGGACGGGCTGAGCTTGATGGAGGACCGTTTGAGCAGATCCCCGGACTTGGATGCCAGTGAAAACAGCGCAAAGCACACGAACAGCTTGGAGAGCAGCGAGTTGGCGGTGGTAAACTTGGTAATAAAGGCGATATCCAGCCTCATGGCCAGCGGGATCAGGCCCACCAGGTAGAACAGGGTTAAAAGCTTCCACGGAACGCCGTGCTTGTTCACGTTGCCCAGGGATTTGGGCAGCATGCCGTCGTCGCAGGCCACCAGCAGGGGTTTTGTCACCCAGGAAAGGGTGGCGTTCAAGGTGGTGGCCGTTGCGCCCAGAGCCGCGCCGATCACAAACAGGTAGAAGGCGATGCCGGGCATGGTCTCCCTGGCCACCAGGGTCAGAGGCTGGTTGGCAACCTGGTCCATAGGCAGGACGCCGGCCGCAACCAGGGCGATCAGCACGTAGAACACGCCCACGCCAAAGGTGGAGGCAACCATGGCCTTGGGGATGGTGCGCCCCGCATCCTTCGTCTCTCCGCCCAGCTCCGCAACCACCTGCGCGCCTGCCGTGGCCGAGCTCAGCAGCGCCAGCGTGCTGACAAATGCGAAGGTGCCGTGGGCGAACAGATGGGACGGTTCAATCACATAGCTGATGTCCGCCTTGGGCAGGCCGAAGCCGATGAACAGCAGCAGTCCGCCGATTAAGGCCACGCTCATGATCTTATTCAGCACAGCCGCGGACTTGGTTCCCACCAGGTTGGTGATGAAGAAAAATGTGAGAATCACAATAGCCACCATGTGCTGGTCCAGGCCCGTGGTGATGCTGACCAGATACGAGGCAAAGCTGAGGGCATATTGGGCCAGGCCCACGTTCATTGTGATGTGGAGCAGCAGATAGATCATGCCGGGCGTTTTCCCCAGCAGACGGCTGCAATAGCGGTACGGTCCGCCTGTGGTGGGCACCGTGGCGCCCAAAATTGCGATTGGAAAAATGCTGATAATGGTCAGGATCGGGGACAGCAGAAACGCCAGCACCACGCCGGTACCGGTCATGCCGATGGCCACGCCGGTTGACGACATGATTCCCGCTCCGATGATCTGGCCCACCGAAATCGCCATCAAATCCCAGAAGCTCAGATTTCGTATCAGTTTGCTTTCTTGCCTTTCCGCACTCATGTTGTTCCTCCTTCATACGTCCCGTGCCCCCAGACAGTGGCAGCCGGGCGAAACACGCCGCAGCCGCAGCCCGGTCCGGAGGCGCCGGAATTGAGATTTCCGTGTCAAATCGCGATTAAAACTAAAAGCCGGCCGTTTTGCTTTTGATACAATAGTATAAAGCAAAAAACGTGCCAGCTTTTTAAGAGCCGTTTAACCTCAATTTTTCGTTGCTCTGTTTCCATCTTCATCCCATTATTCGGGATTAATGGGATTATCGGTATGATTGGGATTGATCCAAACGCCCATTCTGCCCCTTCCCACAGTGATCTGCCCGCAGGCGCCAAGCTCTTCCAGAATCCGGCGGACGCGCATCTCAGAAAGGTTCTCACCCTGAGACTTTAAGTAAAGGCAGATGCTGCGGCGGCCCGCGGCCTTACCCGCGGCTCTGAGGCTGCTCACCGCCTCCAGAACCAGCTGCGCCTCCCGGGCGAGGTCCTGCCCCCGGCCCGCGCCGTTTTCCGGGTCGGCGCTTCTTTCAGCCTGCCCAGGGCGTTTCCCCTCCCGCATGTAGGATGGAAGATCCTCGTACCTCACCAGCTCCTGCTCCAGGCTGCCCAGATATTCCACGCAGTTGTGCAGCTCCCGCACATTTCCCTCGTAATTGTGGGCCACGACGCAGGCTCTGGCCTCCTGGTCCAGGTCAAAGGTGTATCCCTCGTCGTTGCGTATATCGTAGAACAGCGGCAGAATGTCCTCCCGCCGTTCGTTCAGCCCCGGCAGCTCCAGCGGCAGGACGTTGAGCCGGTAATACAGGTCCGTGCGGAATTTTCCCTCCTTCACAAGGGTTCTCAAGTCCCGGTTGGTGGCCGCGATGATCCGCACGTCCACGGGGATCACGTTGTGGCCGCCCACGCGGACTACCTCCCGCTCCTGCAGCGCCCGCAGTAGCTTAACCTGAAGTCCCAGGGGCATCTCCCCGATCTCATCCAGGAACAGTGTGCCCCCGTGGGCCACCTCGAACAGCCCCTGCTTCCCCTCCTTCTTCGCTCCCGTGAACGCGCCGCTCTCGTATCCAAACAGCTCGCTCTCCAGCAGCGACTCCACCAGGGCCCCGCAGTTGATTGGCACAAACGGGCCGTTTCTCCGTTTGGAGGCGTTGTGGATGGCGCTGGCGAACAGCTCCTTGCCTGTGCCGGAAGCCCCTGTGATGAGCACGCTGGCCTTGGAGCGAGCGAACTTCATGGCAGTCTGCCGGCAGCGCTCAATCGCCTCGCTCTCACCCTTGATATTGTAGACCGTGTATTTGGCGTGCTGACGTTTTTTGAGCATCTGCGTTCTTAAGCGCAGCTCCTTCTCCTTCTCAGCCTTGTAATCCGATATGAGGATGTAGCCCGCGTAGATCCCGTGGGTGCTGGTGAGCCAGAGGTCGAACACCAGCTCCCGGCCGCCGAACTTCACCACCCGCTCGCCAAATTCCTCCAGCCGGTCCATCCACTCCCCCAGAAAGGGAAATACCTCCGGCAGCGTCCTGCCGATCATCTGGCTGGATATGCTCCCCAACAGCACCGCGGCGTTAAAATTGTAATGGCTGATCAGCCCGTTTGGCACAAAATACAGCAGGCCGTTGACCACCTTTTTCTGGGCCGCCGCATAGAAATCCCCGATGTCGATGAGATCGCTGATCTGACGGGAGGCGTACTTGGTGGAGCGGTTGTATTTCCGGTAAAAATCCGTCTCCAGCAGGTGGAGCATGTTCAGGGCGGCCGCCATCTGAATCAGGGTTTCCGTGCTGATCAGCCCCCGCCCGTAAAAATGTATGTACTCCCGGCCCGGCTCCTCGGTCAGCCCCGCCTTCTCAAAGATCAGGACAATCCGCCCCAGCTCCGCCTCCGGCAGCCCCGGATGCCAAACCTTTAGGGCCGCTTCCCGCACTCCAAGGCTCACCAGCATCCTGCGCCTCTGCTCCGCGTAAAAGGGCGTATCCGCCACCACGCTGATCTTCTCCTCCTGGGCCGCCCTGGACAGCTTCTCGAAATTCTCCTGGTCGATGGTGTGTTTGATCCAGATCACCGGGGCGCTCTTGGGCACCAGCTGCTTCACGAAGTGATACCACTCGCTGGCCGTCACCAGCGCCAGGTCGATGTCGTCGTAGCTGTCCCTGGTTTGGGACACAAAGGACATCCGCTCGATCTCCACCGCCTCCCCGGCAAAAAAGTCCTCCAGCACCGTGCAGCACACCTCCCAGTCGTCCGGCGTAAAGCTCCACAGCAAAATCTTTTTAACTCCGTCTTTCATCCCGTTCCGCCTTCCCTTCATCGCTGCCGCTATGGGCTGAAATTTTGCTTCAAATTCCATTATACTTCAATCCATGGCGGGTGAACAGCAAAATTCTCCCCCTCTGTTCCCGCTGGCTGCCCGCCAATTTCCCTGCCTGGAAAAATTTTGGTAATTTTTTAAATTTTTTTCAACTTTATGGGTTGACATCCGCGCCTTTTTTTATTATAATAGCCTTCGTCAGTTGAGTTCAACTGTTCATGCGCGAGTGGCTCAGGGGTGGAGCACCACCTTGCCAAGGTGGGGGCCGCGGGTTCGAATCCCGTCTCGCGCTCTATTTTTTTGCCAGGGAGTCCTGTATACAGACAGGGCTTCCTGTTTTTTATGCCCCCTGCAGGCGCAGTCTGCCAAATCCGCGCCCCTTTCTTTCCTTATCCCGCCGTTTCCCGGCATCCCCACTCAGTTCATCTCCCTCCCAGCCATTACTTTTTTGTTATGTTTCTTATAAAATCTATAAATTTGATTTATAGTACAGTTTTTATATAATAAAGACATAGCAATTCGGCCGAGGAAAGGATCGCAACATGACAATTACAGAACGCAACTTTTTCACCGCCTCCGACGGAGCCCACATCTACTTCGAGGATGTGGGCCAGGGGCTTCCCATCCTGATGGTGCCGGGCTTTCTCTGCACCACCAAATTTTTTGAAAAAAACGCCCGGGCGCTGTCCGGGGAATTCCGCGTGGTCACTATGGACCCCCGGGGGCAGGGGTATTCCTCCAAAACCTGCGGCGGCAACACCTTAAAACGTCACGCCCAGGATATCCGGGAGCTGATCGATCACCTGGACCTGGACCGCGTGGTGCTTCTGGGCTGGTCCCTGGCCGCCTCCGTGGTGGTCACCTACGCCAGCCAGCACAAGCAGCACCGCTTAAACGGCCTGGTCATGATGGACGGCTCGCTGTTCCCCTTCTCCGGTGAGGACTGGAACCATCACCGGGGCAGGGACTATAACATCCAGAACTGGTTCGACACCTACCTGCCATTGTATTACCATCCGGAGGAATTTTACGACAAATTCATCGCCCGCATCTCAAACCGCGAGGGCATGAGCGACCAGGACAAGCAGTGGATCACCGCGGAATGCAGAAAGACCATGCCCTGGAGCGCCCTGGAGCTGCACTACGATTTCAGCCACACCAACAATGTGGCGCATTTAAAGGAAATCACCGTGCCCGTGTCCATTTTCGGCGCCCAGTCCGAGGCCTACGGCCTGGACATGGTGGAAAAATTCGCGGGGGAGGTGGGGGGATACAGCGAAGTCAACTGTTTTTACGAGAGCGGACACCTGATGTTTTTATATGAAGCGGAGAAATTCAACCAATGCCTGAGGCGGTTTGTCCTCAAGGCCAATGACCTGATGAACAACTGAAAACAAAGGAGGGGGATTTATGTTATTAGCAATTACCGGATTTGTGATGATCGGCCTGTTAATGTTTTTTCTTCTGAAGGGGAAAGCCATCCCAATGACCCTGTTCGTGGTGCTTCCCATTCTGGGCGCCGTGATCAACGGCTACGGCCTGGCGGATATCGCCGGATTCATCAAGGACGGCGTCAGCACCACCTGGAGTATGGCCGCGCTCTTTGTGTTCGTGGTCACCTATTTCGGCCTCATGACCGACGTGGGCATGTTTGACAAGCTGGTTCAGAAGCTGATCAAAATAGCCGACGGCCACGTGCTGGGGATTTTCCTGGTCGTGGTCCTCATCGCCACCCTGGGCCACCTGGACGGCAACAGCCCCACCACCTACCTGATCGCCATTCCCGCCCTGCTGCCCCTGTGCAAAAAGCTGAATATCCGCATCACAGCCATCATGGCGGTCTGCTGTTCCGTGATCACCGTGATGAACCTGGTGCCCTGGGGCGGCGTGCTGAACCGCCAGTCCGTCACTCTTGCCATGGATTCCGGACTGCTGTGGAACGCCTATCTGCCCATGCAGATTTTCGGCTGGTTCTGCTGCGTGGGCCTGGCCGTGGTGATGAGCCGCATCGAGGTCAGGCGCGGTGCCGGCAAGGCGGCTGTTCTCACAGCCGGCGAAGCCGCGGATTCCGCCCCGGATCCGGAAGTTCTGGCCTTGCAGCGCCCTAAGCTGCTCTGGTATAATGTAATCCTGACAGTCGCAGTTTTTGTGCTGCTGTTCAAGACCTCTCTGCCCAACTACTCCATTTTCATGATGGGCTGCGTTCTGGCGCTGGTGGTCAATTACCCCAACCCCAAGGACCAGGAAGCCCGGCTGGCCGCCCACGCCTCCAAGGTCATCTCCCTGGTGGCCACCGTGCTCAGCGCCGGCGTGATGGTTGGCGTGCTGAACAACACCGGCATGATCGTAGCCATGGCCGAGCTGATCATCAACATCCTGCCAGACTTTTTATGCGCCCACCTGCACCTGGTGTTTGCATTTTTCGGCGGCTTCATCGGCCTGGCCGTGTCCCCCGACCCGCTGTACTACGGGATACTGCCCGTGCTCATCGAGGTATGCGCAAAATACGGCATACCGGCCCAGAGCGTGGCCATCGCCTTCGGTATCGGCGCGGACAGCTGTTTCACCCTGGCGCCCGTCATCGCCTCCACCTACCTGGGGCTGGCCGTATCCGGCCTGTCCTTAAAAGAACACATGCGCTTCAGCTTCTTCCCGCTGTGGATCGTGGGTCTGCTGATGATCGGCTTTGGCTGCGTCATGGGATACATCGTCGTCTAGTCCGCCGTCCGGCAAACAGCCCGGCGGTAAACGCGGCATAAATTTTCAGAGACCATATGCCAAACCCCGGGCGCTGCGCGGCGCCGAGAAAGGAGCGGGACATGAACACCCGTGAGCTGGAATATATTCTGACCATTGCAAAGGAAAAAAGCATCTCAAAGGCGGCGGAAAAGCTCTATGTAACCCAGCCGGCCCTGAGCCTCTTTCTCACGCGCCTGGAGGGGCAGCTGGGAACCCCGCTCTTCATCCGCGGGGCCGGCGGGCTCACCCCGACCTTCGCCGGGGAGCGCTATATCCAGATGTCCCGGAAGGTGCTCAAGGACTACCGGGACTTTGAGCAGGAGCTGTGCGATATCAGCTCCCTGCGCATGGGCCGGCTGAAGGTGGGCACCTCCGCTCACATCGGTTCCTACGTGCTGCCGCAGGTCATCCCGCTGTTCAACCGCGCCTACCCCAACATCGAGGTCTCTATCTCCGAGGGAAATTCCCAGGTATTGGAACACATGATCAGCGGAAACGAGCTGGACGTGGCCCTGCTGCACCTGCCCCTCAAAAGCATCACGGCAAATTACGTGGAGATCGCCCGGGAGCGCTATGTGATGGCTTTCGCCAGGAACCACCCTCTGACGCAGAAGCTTTGTACGCGCAAGGGCGAGAAATACCCTTACATCAACCCTGCGGAAGCCGCGGGCGAGAAATTCGTCCTCTCCTTCCCCTACCAGCGGGTGCGGCAAATCTCCGACCGGATTCTGGAGAAGGCCGGCATCACCCCGGACATCATTCTGACCACCAGCAGCGTGCAGACCGCGCTGCGTTTCGCGGGTGTGGGCCTGGGCGTGACCTTTCTCCCGGAGAGCTACATCCAGCTGTTCCGCTGTACTCACGAGCCGGTATTCTGTTACATGGACGATGCCTTTGAGGCCTACTGGACCTTCGTGGTAGTCTACTCCGGGGACACGCCCCCCTCCGGACCCGCCAGGGCGTTTATCGAAATGACCAGGGAAACCTACTGTTAGCGCTGCGTATTTTGCGGACAAACGCGCCGGGACCGATGCCTTCGATCCCGGCGCGTTTCACCGTCTAGCAAAAATAATCCGGCGCCATTTTCACAAAATCATACGCCTCGCTCACGCCTGTATACAGGTGCTTCTCATTGCACACGATCAGCTCATTCAGCTTCTGCTCCTTCAGCAGCCGGAAAATCTGCTCGTGCTGCCCGATGCTCTCCTCAATGTGGGTCAGATTGTACCGGTTCAAAAACATCCTCTGGCGGATATAATCATACTGATTGTTCATGACGATGTCCCAGATTTCTTCTTTTCCCACCACCGCGTACAGATCGCGGTGAAAGCTGTCGTCATAATTCATAAATTCCAGATTGCTGCCCAGCGACTCGTCGTGGAGCGACCAGATCACCTTCTGCTTCGCCAGGTTGATGGACAGCTTTTGAAAATCAATGTCCTTCAACACGTCGATCATGTCCCGGAAAATACTCTTGTCAACGGAATTTCGGATGTAAATCGTGTTATATATGTTGTGCAGATTGATCTTTGTCACGAAATTACCGCTCTTGGGAACCGTGTATACCAGCCCTTCGCTCTCCAGCCTCTGCAATGCAGACCGCACCGGCGTTCTGGATACGCCGAACTGTTCCGCCAGCTCGTTCTCCCGCAAACGCTGACCGGGATGCAGCTCCAGCGAGATGATATCGCGCCGGAGGCTCTCATAAATATCCGTATTGCCCTTTTTGGCTTCCGCGTCCCCCATTCTTCCCCTCCGTCTCTCTCTGATTTCTGCGGCCGCCGGAATATCCGCTCATAACCCGGCAGCCATTTTCTTCCATCATATCACAGAAGCCGCTTATTTTACATATGGTTTCTGGAAAAATAAGCCCCCGCAATCCCCTGCCGCCGGTTCTCACGCCAGCAGGTCCCTGCAGGCCCGGGCGATCCTTCCCGCCGACAGCCCGTAGGCCTCGAACAAATCTTCCGGCTTTCCCGACCGCCCAAATTTGTCCTGAACGCCGAGCCTTAAGAACCGGGCGCTGCCGCTGCCGCAGAGCACCTCCGCCACCGCGCTGCCTAAACCTCCGATCACACTGTGTTCCTCCACCGTGACCAGCGCCCTGCACGTCCTGCCGTAATGCAGGATCACCTCCCGGTCAATGGGCTTGACAGTGTGCATATCCACCACCGCTGTGCTGATCCCCTCCGCCTCCAGCATCCGGGCGCTCTCAAGCGCCTCCCGCACCTCCAGGCCGCAGGCCACCAGGCACAAGTCCCCGCCGTCCTTCAGCACCGCGGCTCTGCCCGGGATAAAGGGCGTATCCGCAGCCGTGATATTCTCACAGACCGGGCGGCCCACCCGGATATACACGGGACCGTTGATCTGCGCGGCCGCAAATACCGCCTTCTGCGTCTCCAGCGGATCGCAGGGAACCATCACCGTCATGTTGGGCAGGCTGCGCATAAGGCTGATATCCTCGATGGCCTGGTGGCTGCCGCCGTCCTCTCCTACGGAAATTCCCGAGTGGGTGAACGCCAGCTTTACGTTGGCGTTCACGTAGGCTACAGAATTGCGGATCTGCTCAAAAGCCCGCCCTGCGCCGAACACCGCAAAGGTGCTGAAAAAAGGAATATAGCCCATATTGGCAAAGGCCGCTGCCGCGCAGACCGCGTTGGCCTCCGCGATGCCCATGTTGTAGAACCTCTCCGGGTATTCCCGGGCAAATATGCAGGTCTGGGTGGCGTGGGATAAGTCCGCATCCAGCACCACCACCCGCTCGTCTTTTTTTCCCAGCAAGGCCAGCGCCTCGCCGTAAGCCTCTCTCAGTGATTTACTCAT
Organism: Enterocloster asparagiformis; assembly: GCA_018380885.1. Classification (GTDB taxonomy): domain Bacteria; phylum Bacillota; class Clostridia; order Lachnospirales; family Lachnospiraceae; genus Enterocloster. The sequence continues at coordinate 286,423 of JAGZSY010000003.1, read as the reverse complement.
ACTCGGCCTCCACCTCCCTGATCGCCTGACGGAACTGCTCCTCCGTCATGGGCTTACCGTGCCAGTCGGCGTTGTTCTCCATAAAGGAAACGCCCTTTCCCTTCACCGTATTACAGCAGATCAATTTCGGCCTGCCCTCCGCAGGCGCAGCCAGGGCCTCTGCCAGCTCCGCCGTATTATGCCCGTCCACGGTATGGCATTGGAATCCGAAGGCCGCGAACTTTTCTGCCACATCCCCCAGACTCATCACCTGTTTTGTCTCCCCGTCCAGCTGCAATCCGTTGTTGTCCAGCAGGAAGGTCAGGTTGTCCAGCCTGTAGTGGGACGCTGCCATAGCCGCCTCCCAGACCAGTCCCTCCTGGCACTCCCCGTCCCCCAAAAGCGCGTACACGCGGCAGCTTCTGCCTCCGTGCTTCGCCGCCAGGGCCAGCCCCATGGCCAGGGAAGCCCCCTGTCCCAGCGAGCCGGTGTTCATGTCCACCCCCGGAGTTTTTGTGAAATCCGGGTGCCCCTGAAGATGGCTGTCAATCTGCCGCAGGTGCCTCAAATCCTCCCTGGGAAAATATTCCTGGTCCGCCAAGATGGCGTAGAGCACAGGGCAGGCGTGCCCCTTGCTCAATACAAACCGGTCCCGGTCCGGGTTTTCCGGATCTTCGGGGCTGCGCCCCCTCATGGTGCCGTAAAACAGCGTTGTCAGAATCTCAATGCAGGAAAGCGAGCCCCCCGGATGGCCGGACTGGCATGTGTAGAGCATCTCCAGCACATCCCTTCGCAGCTGCGCCGCCTTTTTCTTCTCGTTCATAATTACACCTCTCCTATGCGCCCAAATACGCTTTCTTGATGTCCGGGGAATCCAGAAGCTCCTGGCTTCTGCCGGAACAGACGATGTGCCCCACCTCCATCACGTAGGTGCGGTCCGAGGATTTCATGGCCATAAAAGCGTTCTGTTCTACAATGATAATCGGGATTTTCAACATTTCCCTGATCCTCTGGATCGTGTCGAACATCTCATCCACAATCACCGGCGCCAGCCCCAGAGACGGCTCGTCGAACATGATCATCTCCGGCGAGCTCATCAATCCCCTGGCGATGGCCAGCATCTGCTGCTCGCCGCCGGAGAGCGAGCCGGCCATCTGGTCCTGGCGCTCCTGCAGGCGCGGATAGATGGCGAACATCTCCTCCAGCTTGGCCCGCATCTGGGCCGCGCTGTAGCGTTTGGAGTAAGCCCCCATTTTCAGATTGTCCAGAATACTCATCTTGGGAAATACCTCCCGCCCCTCCGGTATGTAGATCAGCCCCTTTTTCACCACCTTGTTGGTTGGCAGGTTGCTGATGCGCTGGGAACAAAACTCAATGGTCCCTTTGGCCGTCCGATTCAGCCCCATGATTGTTTTCATCAGCGTGGATTTACCTGCGCCGTTGGAGCCTATGATGGACACAGTCTCCCCGCGGTTCACTTCAAAATTAATATCGTACAATGCCTGTACCTTGCCGTAAAAGACATCGATCCCTTCAACCTTCAGCATATTCAACCCCCGCTTTTTTTCTTGTATTTATCGCCTAAATACGCCGTGATCACGTCGTCGTTGTTCTGAATCTGCGCAGGCGTCCCCTCCGCAATCTTCTTGCCGAAGTTGATCACCGTAATGTAGTTGGAGATGCTCATCACCACGTCCATGTTGTGCTCGATCAGAAACAGGTCGATTCCGTCCTCGAACACCTTTAACAGCACGTCGATAAACTTCACCCGCTCGCTGGGGTTTAAGCCCGCCGCAGGCTCGTCCAGGAACAGAAGCCTGGGGGAGGTCATAATCGAACGGCCCAGCTCCGTCAGCTTCTGCTGGCCGTAGGGAAGGTTTTTAACAATCTCGTCCCTCTGGTTATAGAGTCCCAGATAATCGATCACCTCCAGCGCCTTCTGCTCCGCGGCCCGTTCCTCCCGCTCCGCCGCGCCGGGACTTAATAGGAACTTAAAAAAACCGGTTTTCAGCTGGGCGTGCATACCCACCATCAGGTTCTCCTTAACCGTCATGGAGGTGAACAGCTTTAAATTCTGAAAAGTTCTGCCCACGCCCTTTAAGGCCACCTCGTGCATGGGAAGCCCGCTGACCGTCTCCCCGTTGTAGACAATGGTCCCGGACGTGATGGGCAGAGCCCCGGTGATCATGTTGATGGTGGTGCTCTTGCCGGAACCGTTGGGGCCGATCAGCGAGTGAATGGTGCGTTTTTTCACATCAAAGGACAGGTCGTTTACCGCGGTCAGGCCGGAAAATTTCTTAGTGAGCCCCCTTACCTGTAATACTGTATCCATAGCTTACTTTCCTTTCTCCGCTTCCGGCGCGTGCTTTTTCCGGTTGAACAGGCTGATGATTCCGTAGGGCCGGAACAGAATGATGAGCAAAATAATGGCGCTGAATACAATCCAATACCAGTTGCCCAGAAAACGCAGCTTTTCCGGAAGAATGGTGCAGATAACCGCCCCCAGGACGCAGCCGGGTACGGAGCCGATGCCCCCCAGAATCATCATCACAACAAAGGTGGTGGAGTAGTCAAAGGTGTAGACAGTGGGGGAAATGAATCCCATGTGCAGCGCGTACAGGGAACCTGCGATGCAGCCGTACACCGCAGCCAGTGTAAAGGCCATGATCTTCGGGTAAGCGATGTTGACGCCGCAGGCCTGGACCGCCTCGTAGTTGTCCCGGATGGCCTTAAACAGCCGGCCATACTTGGAATTGGCGATCCGAAAGGCAGCGATGGTGGCCAGCACCACAAAGCCTAAGTAAATGTAATACCTGGCCAGGGGATTCTGTCCGTTAAGTCCCGGCAGGCTCAGGGCCGGAATCCCATGGACGCCGCGGATACCGTTGGTCCACTGGAAGTTGCTCAGCAGCATACGCACCACCTCCGAGAAACCGATGGTGGTCAGGGCCAAATACACGCCCTGAACCCGGAGGGACGGGTAGCCCAGCCCGAAGCCGATGGCCAGTCCCATTCCGGCGGAGATCAGCAGGGTGATCCAGGGCGAGAAGCCCATTTTCACAGTCAGCAGGGCCGAGGTATAGGCGCCGATGGCCATGATGCCCGCGGTTCCCAGGTTCATCTGCCCGGTGAGGCCGGTGATGAAATTCAGTCCCAGGACGGAGACGACGTTGATTAGTACAATGGTAAAGACTCCTCTGTTATAATTGTCCGTGACAATCAACGGCGCCACAGCCGCAGCCAGCAGAAGAGCCAGCAAAAACACAATTTTATTCTTTCTGCTCATTTCTACCTCCTACGCCTTGTGCCCGAGGATACCCTGGGGACGGATTATCAGGAACGTGATCATGATCACAAAGGATACGATATCCTTATAGATGCCCGGTATCACCAGAGTGCTCAGAGATTCCAGCACTCCGATAAGGATTCCTCCCAGGATGCCCCCGGGCAGGTATCCGAACCCTCCGAATACGCCTGCGGCAAACCCCTTCAGTCCGATCATGCCGGTCATGTCGCCCCGAATCTGGAACAGGGGGATGATCAGGATGCCGATGACCGCGCAGACCATGGTAGACACGCCCATGGTGACTGCGGCCAGCAGGTCTACGTCGATGCCCATCAGCTTGGCCGCGTTGCGGTTCTGGGACAGACAGCGCATGGCAGTCCCCAGCTTTGTCTTATTCAAAAACAGCTGCAGCGCCACCACCAGCACGATGGCGGTCAGGATAATCGCCACATAGGTCCTGCTGATGACCAGTGTTCCCACGTGGAACACGCCCTGAAGCCAGTTGGCCAGCGGAATGGGATTGTTTCCCCAGATAATCCGCACGCTCTCCGTGATGATCCTGCCAAGCATGATGGTTCCGGTCACAGAAAATACCAACGGAAGGTACTGAAGCGGTCTCACCAGCACGTAGGACACGATCATGCCCACCACGAAGGCCGTGGCCAGGGCGGCGATCACCGCCAGCCCGCTGTTAAATTTCATATTCATAATGAACTGGGCTCCGAATATGTACGCCCCCAGCAGAATAAACCGTTCATGAGAAAAGTTCAGAAGTCCCGATGCGTTCCATATAATCGTGTACTCGATGCTGACCAGCGCGTAGATGAACCCCATCGCCAGGCCCGCAAGTATCAGTTGAAGTATGATCTGCCCCATTTTTCCTCCTCATCAAGCCGAAGGGCCGTCTGCCGGTACGGACCGTGCAGGCAGCCCTGTCATATCCACTCAATCGTATCAGTTGAACCCTTCCTCGCGCACCTTATCCACCAATACCAGCACGCACTTTCCATCGTCCTGCTTCTGGGCCTGAACGATATCGCACTGATGAACCAGGCAGCCGTTCTCGTCCGCGGTCAGCTTTCCGAAGGGAGCCTCGATATCCTTAATCTGATACATAGCCTCCTTGACGGCCTCCCGGTCTGTGGTACCGGCCTTCTCCACCGCGGCCTTGAACATATAGAGTCCGCCGTAGTATGCGGCGTCCCGGTCGCCCACCGGCACCTTGCCGTAAGCTGTCTTAAACTTGTCCACAAAGCTCTTAACCTCATCGTCCGGGTCCTCGGCCGTGAAGTCCGTGGCCGCATACTTGCCGTCCGTGGATTCCGCCGGAAGGGAGTCCAGCACATCCTGGCCTGCAAAGGCCGCGTTCATGATCACCGGCTTGTCAAATCCCAGCTCCGTGGTCTGTCTGGCAAGAATCGGGCAGACGTTGGAGGACCAGCCGATGAGGACGTCCACATTCTCCTGCTTCATCTGCATGATCTGGGAGGTCAGGTCCTGATCCGTGCCGTTGTGGTTCGCCTCCACGTACTCCAGGCCGTTGTCCTCACAGTATTTCACCATAATGTCTCTTCCGCCCACGCCGAACTCGTCGTTGATGTAGAGAATGCCGATCTTCTTGGCTCCCAGCTCCCCGGTGGCAAAGTTCATGGCTGATTCCACCACAAGGCCGTCGTTGCAGCGCACCTTGAACATGTACTCGTTTTGCAGGTCCTTCAGCTTCACGGAGGTTCCGCCGGTGAAATAGGGGATGCCGGCGTTCTTCACAATATCGGAAACCGCCATGGCGTTTGTGGAGGTGTGAGGCCCGAACACTGCCGCGATCTCGTCGTTGGCGACCATCTTGTTCATCATGTTGATGGAGGTGGTCTGGTCGCTGCCGTCGTCCTCGAACACCAGCTCCAGCTGTCTGCCCAGGATACCGCCCGCCTCATTGATCTCTCTGGCCGCCATTTCCATGGCTTCCTTCTGGAAAACGCCGCGGCCGCCGGTATCGCCGGTAGCCGACCAGAGCACGCCCACCTTGATGGTGTCCCCGGAAGCGGCCGTCTGGCCTCCCGCCGCGGTCTCCCCGGAAGCGCCTCCTGCCCCGCCGCTCTCCGCCACAGTATTTCCTGCCTGTGCCTGGGTTCCCGGGCTCTGTTGCGCGCCGCCCCCGCAGCCAAACAGCGCCAATGCCGCACACCCGATCGTCAACGGTACCAACATTCTCTTCTTCATCTTTGTAGCTCCTCTCCTTTTTGTGATTCCCTCTGTGTTTTTGTGATTATCTCTACATTTCAAGCATGCACTTCACCGTGCTCTCCGCATGGTTGATGGCATACTGGAACGCCTCCTGCGTTTGGTCAAACGGAAATATCTGAGGCCTGACGGGGCTCAAATCCACCTTGCCCGAGGCGATCAGGTCCACCGCCAGCGCAAACACGTTTCGGTAGCGGAACTGTGTTTTCAGCGTGATCTCCTTGCACGAGATATCGAAGAACTTGTACGGCGTGGGCTTGGTAATGTTCCCCACGCACATGATGGTTCCGCCCCGCCTGGTCACGGCCGGAGCCATCAGCGCGGTGGCTCCCTGTCCCGCCGTCTCAAAGGTGATATCCGCCAGCCGGCCCCCGGTGAGCTTCTCGATCGCAGCCACCGCATCCTCCGCTTCAGAATTAATCAGACAGTCGGCCCCCAGCTCAGACGCTGTTTTCAGATGGCTGTCGTAGATGTCCACCGCGATGATCCTGCCCACATTTCTCGCCTTGCAGGCCAGCAGGGTCATCAGGCCGATACAGCCCATTCCCAGGATCACCACCGTGTCGTTCACCTTCACATTGGCCTGCTCCGCCGCATAAAGCCCTACGGCCAGCGGTTCGATCAGCGCCCCCTCCACCGTGGATACATTGTCCGGGAGCTTGAAACAGTTTGTCTCAGGAAACGTAAGATACTCCTGCATAGAGCCTTCCACCGGATAAGCCGCCATAAACTTCATGTCCGGGCACAGGTTGTACTCCCCTTTGCGGCAGAACTCGCAGACCCCGCAGGGCACCCCCGGCTCCACGCAGACCCGGTCTCCTGCTTTCAGTCCCTTTACCGCCTCTCCCACGGCCACGATTTCCCCGGCCAGCTCATGACCCAGGATAAACGGGAAGCGGATGATCCGCTTTCCAGTCCCTCCCTCCACATAATTGTGAACGTCCGACCCGCAGATGCCGCAGTGTCTCACCTTGATCAGCACCTCTTCCCCCACCGGCGCCGGACACTCCCGCTCGCCCATCTCAATCTGTCCCTTGTCCACTAAAAACGCTACTTTATTTTTCATTTCCTCCTCCATCAAACAGCGCTTCTATTTTGATACAAATCGCGCTTAACTTGTATACATACATTATCACACGATTTTTTCATTGTCAATAACATGCCGATCAATTCGCTTTAAAACGTTATTTTATACTAATTTATTTCTCTTTTCTCCCTATTTACCAGGTAATATTTGTGCACTTTTCCTTTATTTGTTATATTTTTGCCAATCTCTCCTGATATAAAACTTGCATCCAGTTTTTTCACATCTTGTATACATGTTTGTTTTCATCTATTTTCAGCCGCAAAAATACCGGGACCGATCCATCTCGATCCCGGCGCGTTTCCTTCGCCCCTATTTCCGATTTTTTCTACTTTCCATGCCCCTCGTCCGTATTCAAATACTCCATCACTCCCATGTGGATGGTCCAGGCCAGCCGGTCCTGGTATTCGTCGTTCTCCAGGGCCTTGGCCTCCTTGCGGTTGCTGAGGAAACCGCACTCCACAATCACAATGGGCTCCTTCACATGCAGCAGAAGGTAGTAATTGTCGTTGGCCTTAGCCACACGCCGGTTGGCGTCTCCCAGCACGTAGTCGAAACGTTTCTGGAGAATCTCCGCCAGCCGCTTTCCGTTCTGCGACGTCTTATAGTAAAACACCTGGCCGCCGTTTATCTCTTCCTGGTGATAGCTGTTCTGGTGGATGCTGACCACCAGATCGGGCCTGGCCTCGTTGATGATATCGCAGCGCCTGCGCATATCCGATACCTTTTTGCGGCTGTCCCCGGACTGGTAGAGCCCGGTATCCGTGTCGCGGGTCAGAATCACGTTGACGTCGGAGGCCTCCAGGTACTCCTTCAGTCTCAGGGCGATGCTCAGATTGATATCCTTTTCCAGCTGGCCGTCGATGCCCACCTTGCCCGGGTCAAAGCCCCCATGCCCGGCATCAATGACCACAAGGGGCTTCTCCTCCCGCATATCCGCCTTGCGGTTCTCCACCGCCGCCAGCGTGCCGGCTTCCCAGGACACTACACAAACAATAAAAAGCAGCAGAATACCCATGAAGGTCTGCCACGCAGAATGCTTCATCCAATGACGCTCCGCTCACAACTACTTGATTCAGTATATTCACCCGGCGGGCAAAAAAAGAACCGGAAATCGCAGCCTTGCCGCACGCGGCCCTTTGGCTCCGTTTTCCGGTCATATATCCCCGCCTGTCAGTCCACCTCCAGGACGTTGTAATCCTTCACCGCGTCCTCCACAATGTACTCCAGGTACTCGAACAGCACGGCGGGATAGCAGTATTCCTGCCACATCTTGTAAGCCGGGCGGCCCGTGGCCTCCTCCACAACATCCACGGCCTTGCCCGCGTAGCAGGCGGCGTTGATATCCGCATACACCTGGGACATCTGCTGCTTTTCCGACAGCGTCAGCTTCACGAACAGGTCGCCGGGCTTCTCCTCCTCCTTGGAGTCCTTCATGGCATCGTAGGCCTGGTTGTAGAAGATTTTGTTCAGCGTGGGCGGGCTGTACGTGTCAAAGGACAGCAGGTTCTCGTCCGTCACGTGGTGGCGCTTGGCCCAGCGCTCCATGTCCACCTGTCTGGTGCGGTAGGAAAACGACTCGTCGCTCATGTAGTCCAGCACTCCGTACTGGCAGGGCGGCGTGGCCAGAGAGCTGGTCACCACCTCGTAAATGCCGATGTCGTCGTGCTGCATAAAATGCTGGACATGCAAGTGTCCGCTGAGAAACAGCGGGATATTGCGCTCCTCCAGCATATCGATCAGGCGGTCGCTGTGCTCGATGGTGCAGTCGTCCACGTAAACCTTGCTCTCATCCAGCAGGTTGTGATGGGCCACCGGCAAAATGCGCATGCCGGCCTCCTCCGCCTCGTCCAGCTGCGCCTCAATCCATTCATAGGTCTCGGTCTTGATCATGCCTCCCACCAGATTTCTCGGCTCATACTGGCAGGTGTCCAACATCAGCAGGCAGGTATCCTGATCCAGATAATACGTATAGCTGAGGGAATTGGAGTCCCTGCTGTACGCCTCATCATAGCCGTATTCACCGTAAATTTCCGCAAATTGATCCGGGTCTATGTCGCCCGCCGGATAGATATCCTTTCCCTGGTACCCGGCTGCCCGCGGGTTGTTGATATCGTGGTTGCCCGGGATGACCAGGACCGGAATCCCGGCGTCCTGCACCTTTTCAAGCTTTTTCGCCAGCTCCCTGTGGCTGTCCTCCTCGCCGTTTAAAGAGAGGTCGCCGCTGAGGATCAGCACGTCAGCATTCTGGCTGATCGTCTCCTCCAGGGCCGCATCTACAATCTCCTCCACGTAATTCACCAGCTTGCCGTCGCCGTGATCCACCATGGAGGTAAACGCCTCTCCCTCGTCCCGCAGCGAACCAGCCAGATAGTGTATATCGGTCATCAGCACAATCCGCGTGGCGTGGTCGGGCTTTTCCGCCACAGTCTCCGGCTCAGGAGCCTCCGTGGGAAAGGGCTCGATGGTGTCCGGCTCCGGGTGAGTGGGTTTTTCAGCCTCGCTTGTCTGCGCGGCCGTGGTCTCCTGAGGAACACTCGCCCCGCTCTCCACCGGCGTGTCCGTTCGCACGCCGCAGCCTGCGGCCAGCACGCTGACCGCTGCCGCTGCCGCAATCCATCCTTTTATTCTGATTCTGCGCTTCATGTCCATCCCCCAGTTCCATTTTTTGGCGCCGGTCTCATCTTATTCCTTCACGCGATCCACCACGTCCCAGATATCCGCCGGCTCAAATCCCAGTTTCCAGCAGGCCACTCCGGCCAGATCGTACTCCCTGATCAAATCGATCTTCAGGCCCAGAGATGTCTCCTCCTCCATCCAAATGTACTGTTCGCCGTCCGCGTTTATGACCTCAGCGTAATACTGTCCCAGCGCTTCGTCCCAGATCAGCTGCGCCTGATTGTCCTCCACCCACTGCTTGGCGTCGGAAATACCGTAGGCCTTGGACGTGGTCTTGCCGCCCTGAACCGTCCACACTCTGGTGTAAAACGGCACTCCGTTGATCACCTTCTCCTTGGGCACCTGGGTCAGCGTATCCTTGATTCCGTTCTCCACATAAGTAATGGAAGCCACGGAACCCGCCTCCCCGCCGGCGTAGTGCTCGTCGTAGCCCATGATGATCACATAGTCCGCCACCGTGCCCTGCTCCCTGCGGTTATAGAAATTGGTATAGGCCGAGGGAACATAGTTGTCCACAGACAGCACCAGTCCCTTTCCCCGGCAGGCCACCGAAAGCTCGCGGATAAACTGAACGTAATGGGGGCCTGCCTCGGCTTTCAGGCTCTCGAAATCCAGGTTGATGCCGTCAAAGCCGTAGGTGTCCGCATCCTCCATCAGGCTGGCGATCAGCTTCTTGCGGTTGGAGGTGGAGCCCATCAGCTCCTTTGTGTTGATGGCGGCGCTCTCCTTAGTGCTCACGTTGTTCAACATGGCCCAGACCTGTATACCCCTGGCGTGGGCCTTTTCCACGTAATCCCGGCTGGCGATGGACGAGTAATTGCCCTTGTTGTCCGTCATCACAAACCAGGACGGCACCACCACATTGACGCCCTTGGCGTCCGCAATCAGCTCTTCGAATTTGTTGTTGGCCTCCTGGGAGAACACCTGATGGAAGGCCAGAATCACCGGCTCGTCCAGGGAAATGCTGGTGTACACCGGAGCCTCAAACGTGCTGACCGGCGTCTCCGCCTCCTGCTCCTCCAGCCTCCGGTTCTCAATGTAGCCCATATAGCCGTCCGCCGTGCGCACCTTGCTCCATTTTTCCATGGCCTCCAGGACGGTCAGCTGGTCGCCCTTGTCCACTTCCGTGACGATGGGGCTCTTGACGCCGCCCTTGGTTCTCAGTTTTCCGGCACGCTTCGCCTGGGCTTTGGGCACCGGGTTCCAGAGAGTGTCGATGAACACGCGCTTGATCTGGCTTGTATCAAAGGACTCTGTCCTGATATCCGTGTAGTTGGCCACCAGCCCCAGGGACAGGTATGCGCCGTCCTCCTTCACCTTCAGCAGGGGCCCGGAATTTCCCATGGTCTGCGCATCCGCGTAGACGATTGATTCCGGCAGCGCGTACACCAGAAGCTCCTCGTTCTCGTCCCAGTAAAAGCGCTGGTTCAGATATTCGTTCACCCACCCCACCGGCAGGTAAACCTGATTGTCCTCGTAGATTCCCTTTGTATCCTGAAGCTCGTTGTCAAGCACCAGCGCCACCTGTCCGCTCTTGATCCCGAACAGTTTGCCCTTGTCCGCCAGCTCATTGCTGGGCTTGTACTTTCCCAGCAGATACCAGCCCACCAGCGCGCCGGCCGTCAGCAGGATCAAAACGACAATAACGGCCGTCACGGCGCAGCCGCAGCCTCTCTTTTTTTCCTTCATGCAGCGGGTCCTCCGAATTGTAAATGGTAAACTTATTTTTCGTTGGGAAATGAGGCACCCGAACGCAGTCCGCATGCCTCATTTCGCTCACTTTGAATATTATATCATAACATTCATCAAATAGCACAAACGATTTGCTTACAATTCGCAAGATGGGCTGCGCGGCAGGACGCCGCACAGTGTGCCGCCGCGCGCCTCTCAGCGCTCCGACCGTCACGGCGCTCCCCCCGCCCCGGCCCAAAGCCCGGCGCTTTGGACAGCTCAGGCTGAGACGGCCCCGCCTTAACGACTGCCATTCTCCGCTGTCCCCGCGCCTGTCCCGCCATTCCGGCCGTGGGGCGTGGCCGCGCTGTTGTCCTGGGCCCGCGCCCGTCACCTCGCGCCGTGCCCCTTCACCCCGCTGCGTCCTCTCAGCTCTGCCGTCTCCGTCTGCTCCCACCCCTAGCCTTTGCGTGCTCCGGAGGGTCGCAGAGATACACCTTGTCGAAACGGATCTCCCGCAGGCAGCCCTGCTCGGCCCCCACGTAGTCGCCCATGTAAAAGCCTCCGTCCTCGCTCATCTCAAAAATCCGTTCCCAGTCTGTTTCCGGGCACTCTTCACCATCGATGATAATCGGAATGCCTCTGCGTTTGTAACGTCTCAGCCCATCCAGGTATGTCCTCTGCAGTTCCTTCCGGTCCGCATACTCTCTATTCCTTATCATCTGTAACAGATCCTCCTAACCACGCCGTTTGCGGCGCGCCGCCCTGACGGAGGTAAATCGTGACATATTATCCCATCTGCTGCCGCAGCGCGCATACTCCCGGCGCTTTTCATTCTCATTGCCGCCGCCTTGCCGGGACCGCGGCTACAAAATCCCCTCGAACCACCGCATAAGGCTTCTGTCGATCCGAAACGCATCCGCTGAAAACGGAATCCGGAACACCGGGACTCCCAACTGCCGCTCCACTTCTCTTCTGGTCCATTCGCTGCCAAAGGCAGCCAGGTAAATCCAGCTTCCGCCCGTCAGCCCTCCCTGTTCCATCATCCCGGATGCCTCCTCCATCTGCCATTCGCTGAACGACACCACCGTCATCCTGACCTGACAGCGAAGCCACTCGGCACGCGCCGCCGGCGTCGCTCTGCCAAAATCGACGATAATATCGTCATATGGTCCATTCATACAGCCCGCGAAGGTGCGGGCGTCTCCCCGGCCAAAGTACGTAACGCCCAGGGCCTTAAACACGTTTACTTCCTTCTCTCCGGCCACGGTCTCCCGTCTCGCGCAGATCTTCCCCATCCGCTCAAAATCTCCGTGATCGTTCCACTCAATGACCGCCGTCCTTCTCTGTCCGGCTCCGGTCAGATAATTTGCCATCAGCACGCACAGGTGTGTCACCCCTGTCCCCCGCCCGGCTCCGATGACGCCGATGGCCCTGCACTGTCCCCGGTTTTGCCTTCGGCGGCGAAAAATGCCTTTCTTCCAACGAGGCATCGCTTCAGCCAGCTCCTTTTTCCGGTCCGCCCGCCGGCTATGGCGTCCCACAGTTCCTTCAAAAATTCCCCGCCCTGCGCTCCGGGACAAAACGGATCGCCAAAAACCGGCTCCGCAAACCGCCTTGTCCCCGGCGGCAGGCCGCCCGGGCCGCGCCGAAAATACCGCGCCCCCACGGGATTGCGCACAATGAGGGCCGCCGACTCAAAGCGCCCCGCGTCCCAGAGGGGGCGCAGCGCCTCAAGCATTCTCAGACAGTCCTCCCGCTCCCACAGGCTGGCGCCGGCCACCATAATCACGGCCACAGGCTCCGCCTGCGCGCCGGCGCACAGCGCCTGCCAGTCGGTTCCGTAGTCCCGGACCACAATCCCGGCCCCCGGTTCCTCCAGGCTCACCGCGCCGCCGTACCAGGGCTTCAGCTTAAGTCCGCGGATGCGAAAGAAGCCCTGATCGTCCGCTCTGCTGCCGTAATGCTCCGCCAGGCGCCGGATGTGCCCTGTGACATTGCGCTCCTCATAGACAGCCCGGAATCCGGCACGTTTCAAATATCCGCACAGGGCGAGCGCCGTATGGGTAGCGCCGGTTCCCTCCCGGCTTCCCACAACAGCGATTGCAAGAGATGGTATTGTTTTTTCCGTGCGGTTCTGACGATATTGCCCGGCTGCGGGAAGTCCCTCCAGCCGCCGCTGCAGCTCTCCGGCCGAGCGGAAACGTTTTTCCCGGTCCGTTTCCATACATCTCCTGATAATTGCTCTGAGGCCGTCGGACACACCGCTCTCCACGCCCTGCGCCATCCCGGGTTTTCCGCTCACCATGTAGGAGAGGACAGCACCAATGGCATAGACATCCGTCCTGGTATCCAGAATCTGGTCAGAAGTATACTGTTCAGGCGCAGCGCAGCCGACCGTCCCGTAGCGCGCAGACTGATCCGCGCAGTGCCCGGAAAAGGCCGCTTGTCCGAAATCGATGATTTTCACGACGCCGCCGCATATTATCAGGTTTTTAGGTTGTAAATCCAGGAATAAAATGGGTTTTTCTCCTGCGAAATGCAGGAACTTTACTAAGGCGCATATCTGCACTCCATAGTGGACTGCCTCCGCCTCTCTCATGACACCCCGATTTTGAATCAGGGCATACAAAGATTCTCCTTTTATATACTCTTGAATGAGGTATAAGAAATTTTGATCTTCTTCCAGATCGTAGACGATCGGAATGGCAGGATGCCGCAGGCTCTTCAGGATCAGGGCTTCCCTGCGGAACGCTTCATACTCCACGGCCGCTTTGGAAACCTGCTTGATAGCCCGGTATTCTTCCAGGCCCAGATGGACTGCCAACCATACGGTCCCTGTCCGGCCCTTCCCGATTACACGATCCAGACGGTATTTGCCAAACAGAACGGTGTCCGCCGTCACCCCTCCTCTGTGTCAATACCATCTCTTGTTTGGTTATAGTAGCATTTAATCTACATAATGTCAATATGTTGCTGTAACCTTCCGGCATTTTTTTATTTTAATTCCTGTTTTTACCTGAACCCCGCGGCTGTCAGAATTTACCGCCGATATCCATGGCAGCCTCTTTTGCCGCTTGCGCGCCCTGCGAAGCGCGCAGCCCTTTGAACCCACGCCCTTCAACCGGCGGCAAAGGGCGGCAGTTTCCCTTAAAATTTCATTAAATTCAAATATTTTAATTGATATTTCCCCCTGTTCTGTAGTATATTTAAAGTGTGGGAGTCTAACTAATGACTGTGCCTATGGCACCCGAGATTGATACAGAACAGGAAGTGATCCCGATTGAAGATAGAACGAATAAATGAGAATCAGATCCGCTGCACCCTCACGAGCTTTGATTTAAGCGTGCGGAATTTGAATCTGGTAGAACTGGCCTACGGAACGGAGAAAGCCCGGAAGCTGTTCCGGGAGATGATCCAGAAGGCCTCCAACGAAGTCGGATTTGAAGCCGACGACATCCCGCTCATGGTGGAGGCGATCCCCTTGTCCGGCGAGAGTATCATGCTGGTTATCACCAAGATTGAGGATCCCGAGGAACTGGATACCCGCTTTGCCAAGTTCTCACCGCCCTCCGACGAGGATACAGAATCCCTGCTCTCCCAGCTGGCAGGCCAGCTGCTGGAAGGCGCCGGGGATATGGACTATACAGAAACCACCGCCGGGTCGTCTCCGGCCAGGAGCCTGCAGGACGGCGAGACCGGCGGCAAGGCTTCCGCGGACGGCCGCAGCGCCGACGCCATCAGGATTTTCCGCTTCGAGAATCTGGACCGGATCTGCGAGGCGGCCCGGGCGGTCGGCGGACTCTATTCCGGCCCCAACACCCTCTTTAAGAAGCCCGGCACGCGCCAGTATTACCTGGTCATGAAGCGCAAGGGCGGCGGCGACCTGGAATTTTCCAGGAGCTGCAATATCCTGGCGGAATACGCCATGAAGCTGTCCAACGAGTACGCCAGCGAGGCCTACTTCAGAGAGCACTACGAGGTGATCATCGCGGACAAGGCGCTCCAGGATCTCCAGAAAATTTAATGCAGTCAAAAATACATCCCGGCTGGTTTACGGACCTGCCGGGATGTATTTTTATGGTTCATTCTCAAGTCAGTCGAATGTCAGCACGATCTTGCGGATGGAGGGGTCCTTGGTGTCCACAAAGTCAAAGGCCTTCTGGGCTTCCAGGTACGGATAGGTGTGGGAGATGGTCCCCTTTAAGTCCAGCTTGCCCTCACGGATCAGCTCGATGGCCTCGCCGAACTTCTTGTTCTGCAGCCTGGAGCCGCGCACATCCAGCTCCTTGGAGGTGATCAGGAACTGGTTCACCTCGGTGGGGGCCACCGAGAAGCCCATGGTGATCACGCGCCCTGCATTTCCCGTCACCTTGAGCAGTGTCAGCAGGGAGGTTTTGAGGCAGGCCGCGTCAATGGAAACAGTCACGCCGTAGCCGTCGGTCAGCTCCCGTACCCGCTGCTCCAAATCCTCCTTCGTGGAGTTGATGGTGTAGTGGGCTCCGTTCTTCTTCGCCTCCTGCAGCTTCTCCTCCACCACGTCCGTGACAATGATGGTGGCGCCGCTGAGCCTGGCAATCTTTAAAATGGAGCTTCCCAGCGCGCCGCAGCCGTAGATCAGCAGCGTATCCTCCTGGCAGAGCTCCGCTCTCGCGCAGCTCTGAATGGCGATGGTGGTGGGCTCGATCATGACCGCCTCCACGTCGGAGAGGCCCTCCGGCAGAAGGTAGCAGGCATCCTCCGGCACAGCCATGTACTCGCGGTAGCCTCCGTCAATATGTACGCCCCTCACCTCCAGGCTGCCGCAAACGTTCCCCCGGCCCTTGCGGCAGGCGTAGCAGTGACCGCAGCTCTTCACCTGGTCCACGATCACCCGGTCCCCAGGCTTTACCCGGGTGACGCCCGGGCCCACCTGCTCGATCACGCCCACCATCTCGTGGCCGATCACTCTGGGATAGGTGGCCGCGGCGTTGGTGCCGTGGTAAATCCCCACGTCGGAGCCGCAGATTCCCGCGGCCGTCATCTTCACCAGCACATTGTCCTGCTCCGTGATCACAGGCTTTTCCATATCAATAATCTTTAATACTTCCGGTTTTTCAATTTGAATTGCTTTCATTGCAATGCCTTCCTTCCTAACCATTCTGTCATGCTTGCTTTATAGCGGCCCATTGCCCGGCTCTGCGGACTGCGCGGATGCGGCGGGCGGCTATGTCATTTCTTTTTTACTGCGTTGGAGACCGAGGCCACCAGGATCAATACCAGGAACGCGCCCTGGATCAGCCTCTGCATACCCGGTGATAAACTGGCCGCATTTAAGAATGTGGTCATAAAGGACATCATCAGCGCGCCCAGGCACACGCCCAGCACGTTGGAACGGCCGCCGGCAGCCGCCGTCCCGCCTACAAACGCCGCCGCGATGGAGGGCAGGAAGTAGGTGGAGCCCATATCCTGGAATGCGCCGCCGATAAAGGCTCCGCACAGAACTCCGGCCAGGCCGCAGAGCGCTCCGCCCAGGGTGAAGGCCGTGATCACCACGCGCCCCACCGCGATCCCGGAATACCGGGCCGCCAGGCGCTTCTGGCCCACCGCGTGGAGCTGCTTGCCGTATTTGGTCTTGTACAGCAGCACGGCCAGTACCGCCGCCACTGCGATGCAGATCACGGTCAGCATGGAAAATCCGCCGAAGTTCATGTTGATAAACGACACCAGACCCGCGTAGGGCAGCGTGGTCATGTGAGGCGCGCCGATGAGGATAATGGTAAATATAATGTAGCCGGTAGCCAGCGTGGTAATCATAGCCGGCACCTTGAGATAAATGTTGATGCAGCCGTTGACAAAGCCGCAGACCGCTCCCACCGCTATGGCCGCCACAAAGCCCAGCACCGGATTGACGTTCATCAGGTTGCAGGACATATAGGCGCAGAGAGTCAGAATATAGACCTGGGACAGGTCGATGGCTCCCTCGCCACTGGTGACCACCACCATCTGGCCCAGGGCCAGCAAAAGGGCAAAGGAGGCCAGTCTGGCGCAGGAAAACAGCTGATTTGCCGTAAACCGGCCTGAAACCGCGCCGATCAGCGCCCACAGGATCAAAGAGCCCAGAAGCGGCCATATAAAGGTATACTTTTCTACAAATTTCTTCATTTGCCTGCTGCCTCCTTCTTATGGGTAATCAGCTTGATTGCCAGGACCAGAATTAAGATAACGCCTGTCACTGCGGTCTGGAAGTTGGAATCCACCTTCATGGAGGTGAGAAGCGCGGTGATAAAGGACATCGCGATTCCGCCCACAACCACGCCAACCGGTTCCACCACGCCGCCGCTCATCTCGCAGCCGCCCAAAATCACGGTGGCGATGCTCAGCATACAGTAGGACGCTGCGCTGTTGGCATCAGCGCCCAGGCAAACGGCCGTAAAGGTCATGCCGGACAGGATCACCATCACGGCGGACAGCCCGTAGTTGGTCATCTTGGCCGCCAGATAGGACCAGCCGGAGCGCTCGATAGCGGTGGGGTTGTTGCCGATCCCCCGCAAAATCATACCGTATTTGGCGCGGTAGAGGATGTACCAGGAAATTGCCGCCGCCACAGCCGCGATCAGCACTGGCATGGGGATTACCGGCAGCTTATATTTGTAAAAGCCGATCAGCCAGTCCGGGCAGGAGCCGCCGGGCGTGGGACAGAGCACCAGCGCGATGCCAAGCCAGATAAACTGCGCGCCCAGGGTCACCACGATGGCCGGGATGTTGCGCACATGGATCAGCGCGCCCATCAGCACGTAAGCCGCGATAAACAGCAGCAGGCTGATCACGCCCACCAGCGGGTTGGCCGTCAGGATCACGGCGATCAGCACGTTTACCAGGCCGATGGAGTAGCCGTTGCCCATGTCGATGTCGCCGGAAACCACGATAAACATCTGTCCCAGCGCCGCGAATACCAGCGGGACCGCGGAGCCGATCAGGGTGCGCATGCCGAAATAGGACAGGATGTTGGGGTTCATGTAGGCGTTGGCCAGAATCATGAATACCATGGTGAGCACGGGAAGCAGAATCCGTGAGCTGCCCACAGCGGCCAGCTTTCCGCGCTGCTTCTCCTCCTTCGCCTGCTTTTTCGCCACATCCTTGAAGGACGCCTTGACGATGTTGGGAACCGTGATATTTTCGCCCACCAGCTCCTCGGTGATGGCGCCCTCATGCATGATGTAGGCGCGGTCGCAAATCTCAATCTCCGAGTCCTCGGTGCTGTACATGATAATTCCCCGGCCCTCGTTCTTGGCCTCCTCCAGCAGATTGTAAATCTCCTGCTTTGTCTCGATGTCAACGCCGGCGGTGGGATCGTTTAAGATGATCACATCCGCGCCGGAGGCGATTCCCCGGGCGATCAGCGCCTTCTGCTGGTTGCCGCCGGACAGGGACATGATAGGGCTGTGGATGCCCTCGGCCCGGAACTTCAGCTTGTCGTACCAGTGCTGGGCCAGGCCCTCGGACTTCTTCTGGTCCAGCAGAGCCCCGGACTTTACCTGGTCTAAGTTGGCGATCAGGATATTGTCGAAAATGTCCCAGAGCTGGAACACGCCCTCCTTGGCCCGGTCGCCGCTGACATAAGCCACGGTGCCGCCGATGAGCACGCCGTTTTTGTTCCGGCTGCCCTGGTGCTTGCGGGCGGAGAAAATGGCGTTTAACAGCTCGGTCTGGCCGGAGCCCACCA
The DNA here is from genome assembly GCA_018380885.1 of Enterocloster asparagiformis. Taxonomy (GTDB): domain Bacteria; phylum Bacillota; class Clostridia; order Lachnospirales; family Lachnospiraceae; genus Enterocloster. Next base: position 267,778 of record JAGZSY010000003.1, on the reverse strand, counting down.
GGCCGGAGATGCCCACGATCTCGCCGCCCTTGACGTGCATGCAGATGTCCTGGAGCTGGCTATTGGTCAGGTTCTCCACATCCACCAGGCGTTTTTCATCCGCGCCCTCCCCGGCCGCGGAGGCTCCCCGCTCCCGCTTGGTCATCTCGCCGCCCATCATGCCGATCAGCTCCTGGGTGGTGATCTCGTCGGGATCGCAGGCGCCTGCGTTCTGGCCGTTGCGCAGCAGCAGAATGCGGTCGGAAACCAGCTTGATCTCATCCAGCTTATGGGAGATGTAGATCACGGCCACGCCCTTGTCGCTGAGCTCCTTCACCACCTGGTGAAGCTGGCCCGCCTTGTCGGTAGACAGCGCGGAGGTGGGTTCATCCAGAATCAGGACCTTCAGGTTGTCCGTCATCAGCGTCTTGCATATCTCGACGATCTGCCGTTCCGCCAGGGACAGCTTCTCCACCGCCTTCTGAACGTCGATGTTATTTCCCGGGAAATACCGCTCCAGCAATTCCTTGGCCTCGGCCTGGGCCTGCCTGCGCCAGCCCGGCTTGCTGATCAGGCTGTGCTCCACGTTCAGCATGGCGAAGTTCTCGTACACGCTCAAGTTGGTACAGAGGGACAAATCCTGGTACGCGCAGGCGATGCCCGCCTCCTTGGAGTCCCTGGTGGAGTATTTCTCCCTGGCCTGGCCCTCCAGCAAAATGGTGCCCGCCGTGGGCGGCAGCACGCCGGTGATAATCTTCATCATGGTGGACTTGCCGGCTCCGTTGGGCCCCACAAGGCCGATCACCTCGCCGGAGTAAATCTGCAGATCCACCTTCTGGAGCGCCTTGGTGATACCGAAGAAGCGGTCCACCCCCTGTAACTCCATATAGGGAGTCTGGTTTTCTTTATGTTTCACGTCCTCACATCCTCTCATCCGCAGTTTTTACCGTACAAACGCCACCAGCCGGATCGGGGATCCCGAACCGCTCTTGAACTTATTCTGCAAGCCGATCACCGCGCAGAAGGGCGGCAGCTTCGACAGGTTGCAGAGATTTTCCATAATGGGAATCCCCTGCCCCAGCAAAATCTCGTGGGAGATGTATTTTGTAACGCCGAAGGCGTCCAGCGCCAGTGTATCGCAGCCCACAGCCGCCACGTGTTTATCGGCCAGGTACCGGGCCGCTTCCCCGGAAAGGCCGGGCCAGTCCTTCAGAAAGCCCTTGTCCTCCGGCGCAATGGCGTATTTATCCTCCCAGCCGAAGCGGAGCATCACGATGTCCCCGGCCCTGATCACGCCGTTTTCCGCCTCAAAAGCCTTGATCTGCTCCAGGGGCAGCAGGCCGCAGGGCTCGATATTTTCCGCGTGGATGGTGACGCCGCGGCCCATAACGGTCCTGGGGTCCAGCTCATCCACCGGCCGGCCTCCCGGGATAAAATGCTTCGGCGCGTCGATGTGAGTGCCGGTGTGCTCGGAAATGCGGATGCCCTGGTGAAAGGACTCTCCCCCCTCCTCGTAGGTCTCCACAACCGCAGCCTCATACTTCGGCTGTGTCGGCCAGAACGGCATATTCATTTCCATCGTGTAGGACAGATCCACCACCTGCGCGTGGTCCCGAATCGCCTCAATCATCTCGATATAGTTGTTATTTTCCATCTCCCGTTTCGCCCTTTCTTTTATAATCGGTTTTCGAACCCGGACCGCCCGCCCATGCCTGCAGTCCATTACCTCAACTCAAAAGGCCGGCAGCTGCCTATCTGCAGCAGCCGGCCCCTGTCCGTTCAGATTGATCAAGCAGCGACTTTATTACTTATAAAGATTTTCTCTCACCCAATCTCTGTCAAAGGTCGGACAGCAGATCGCCTCGTCGGCCACATCCGCGTAATCCTTCACCTCGTCCTTGGTCACGATACCGAAGGGGTGAATCATTTCCTTGGGCACGTCCTTGCCGTCCAGAATGTCAACGGCTACATATAAACCGGTGGCGCCGTCCCAGGGGTTGGAGGAAACGGACACGGTGTCATAGCCTTCCGGAGCCTCGTTGGCCCACCATTTCAGGAAATAGCCTCTGTTGTCACCGCCGATCACCGGCAGCTCCAGGCCTGCGGACTGGAATGCCTGCACGGCAGCGTAGGAGTCACCGCCCTGGGTTACAACGCCGTCCACCTTGTCCAGTGTGGGCAGTACGCTGGCCAGCTCGGACTGAGCCTTGGAGCCTGTCCAGTCGGTGTAGATCTCAGAGACAACCTTGATGTCCGGATATTTCTCCAGAACCTTTAAAACGCCCTCATGCGCGATGTTGTCAAACTCGCTTCCGGCAGTTCCGCGCAGCTCGATGATGTTGCCCTTGCCGCCGATGGCCTCGCAGACATACTCGGTCAGATAGCCCATCTGCGCGATGGTATCGAAGTTGATCTGGTAGCACAGCTCAGCCTCGGAGCTGACCGGGCCGTCGTTGATAATGATGCAGGGGATTCCGGCGTCGGAAGCCTCCTGGATTGCGCCGTTTAACGCGGTGGCGGAACCGGGATCGATGATGATCGCGTCCACGCCCTGGAGAATAAAGTTCTCAATCTGCTGCACCTGGGTGCTGTTGTTCTGGTTGGACTCGGCGAAGATCACCTCGCTGACCTCCCCGGTCTTTTTTAACTCCTCGGCGGCTTCCTTTAAGTAGCCCTCCATGGCCTGACGGTATGTATTGCCGTTGTAAGAGTTGCTGAAGCCAATCACATAACCCTTGCCCTCGCCCGTGCTCTCCGCTGCCGCCGCGGTATCTCCCGCCTCTGCGGCCGTGGTGTCGGCTGTTTTCTCAGTCGGAGCTGCCGTAGACGCCGGAGCAGAGCTGCTCTGTCCTCCGCAGGCTGCCAGCGAACAAATCATGGCGCCTCCCACCAACATTGCGATCCATTTGCTTTTTTTCATTTTCTTTCTTCTCCTTTCAGTAACACATGTTCCACCCTTTTGTTGTAGAAATATACTAATATATTACTAAGTGACTTTAATTTACCATATATCGCCGCATATGTCAATAGGCAAATCAAAATATGCACAACTATTTTTTCATTGTCAATTTTCAAATTGTGCATATAATCCACCAATTAAAAATAGCGCGAACTACCATTAGGATAATTCGCACTATTAATCGCGTTTTATTGTTAAATTTTTATCATATTTGTCAAATCACACTTTGAAGTATTGCGGGTACTGCTTGCGCAGTGTCTGCTCGTTCATCAGCCATCTGTCCAGATGCTCCTCCATGATCCTCTTGGCCAGCTCCTTGTCCTTGTCCCGGATGGCTTTGACCAGGTTCCGGTGATCCTCCACGGTCTTGTGTCCGTGGATGGTCGTGGCCTCCATGTTCCGGACGCGGTCGTAATGGATGGAAAGTCCCTGGCTCATGCGGTAAATCAGGTCCTTGCGGCAGATCGAAAACATCTTGCGGTGCAGGGCGTTGTCCAATTCCAAAAGCTTTTGGATCATGTTGTTTTTCAGGTAAAATTCCTGCAGCGTGAGGTTCTCCTCCAGCCACACAAAATCTTCCTCCCGAGCCATGTCACAGGCCAGCTCCACCATCGCCTTTTCCAGGGTCATGCGCAGGAAACGCACTTCCTGCACAATATCCGTGTCAATCAGCGCTATGCGCATCCCGCGCTGGGGGAAAATCTCTATGATATCCGATTCCTCCTTGAGCTTGATAATGGCCTCGCGGACCGGAGTGCGGCTGATGCCGATCATCTGTGATATCTCCATGTCGTTGAGCGTGCTGCCCGGTTCCAGCTCCAGCGTGGTGATATTTTCCTTTAATACGCGGTACGCATATTCCTTCGCAGTCTCGCCTGCCTGTCTGGCCTCGATTTTCATACGCAGAATCTCCTTATCTCTTCGGTATTCTGTCCCTCACCCCAAATACTTGACCAGCGTGCTGCGTACGGCCCCTGGCCCTGCACTCAGCTCCGCAAACATGGACTCCACCTTGCCGCCCAGCCCGGCCTCGTACAGGTTCACGCCGAAAATCGCCGGGTTCGCAAGAATCTCCTTCAGGCTTTCCTGGCAGGAAGCCCCGCCGCCCAGGCGGATTCCCGCCAGCCTTTCGGTCAGCTGCGCCAGCATCGGGTCGGAGCTCAGCTCCATGGCCCGGCCCTCGTCGTCCACCGCCAGCAGGTAGCGGCACCAGCCGGCCAGCGCCAGCGGTATATAGGTCAGGGACGCCGGATCAAGCTCCGGCCGCTCCATATAAGCTTTAATTGTCTCGCCAAAACGGATCGCCACCTTCTGGGAGGTGTCCGTGGCAATGCGCTGGGGCATGTCGGGAATATAGGGGTTGGGCAGACGCAGATCGATCACCTCATGGATAAAGTCCATGGGATCGATGATGCCCGGGTTTACCACCACCGGCATCCCCTCCTCATATCCGATCTTTTCCACCAGCTTTTTCAGCTGGGCATCCTGCATCTCAGAGGCGATGGAGGTGTAGCCCAGCAGGCAGCCGTAGACTGCCAGCGCCGTGTGCAGCGGATTTAAGCAGGTCGTCACCTTCATCCGCTCCGTGTTGTTCACCGTATCCCGGTCCGTCATGTACACGCCCGCGGCTTCAAGCGCAGGGCGGCCGGCCGGAAATTTGTCCTCAATCACCAGATATTCCGGCGTCTCCGCGTTGACGTAGGGGGCGATATAGGTGCCCCGGCTGGTGACGATGGGTGCCATGTCCTCCAGGCCGGACTCCTCCAGCGCAGCCTTCACCTGGTCGGCCGGCCGCGGGGTGATTTTGTCGATCATGGACCAGGGGAAGGCCACCTGATCCTCGTTCTCCAGATAGGACACGAATTCCGCCTCCACCAAGCCGGCCTTTTGCCATTCCCTGGCCACGGTCAGCACACTGGAGCGCAGCTTCTCGCCGTTGTGCGAGCAGTTGTCCATGCTCACCACTGCCAAGGGCAGCGCGCCCGCCTTAAAGCGCTCGTAGAGCAGGGCCGCCACCACGCTCATGGCGTGCCTGGGCCTCTCGGGTCCGCTCTGAATATCCTCCGCCACAACCGGGAAATAGCTGCCGTCCAGGTTCTTTAAGGCGTAGCCCTTCTCCGTGATGGTAAAGCTGATCATCTGCAGGCTGGGCTTGCGGAAAATCTCCTTCAGGCGCGGATAATCCCTGCCGTCGCCGCTGTCGCCCTTAAGCCCCTCGGCGATGCTGGCGATCACCTCCTTGTCCAGGCGGCCGTCCGCGTTCATCAGGACCAGCATGGTCAGGTTGTCAAAGGGCTCATAAATCTTGTCCAGTATATCGTAATCAAAGGTGTCCACCGCTATGATGCCGCAGGTTTCCTTCCCCTCGTTCAGCAGCCTCTGCTGAAGCCTGGCGATGAAGGCGCGGAAAATATTTCCGGCGCCGAAATGCACCCACACCGGGTTCTCGCGGGTCTGCGCGCGCATGGCTTCAATGGAAAACTCCGGCAGCTTCACGCCCGCCTTGTCCCAGAATTCCCGGTTTTCAAGGGCCTTAAGATTCATTTTCATGACATTTCCTCCCACCGTCAATTCCGGTTCTGCTTTTCGATGGCTTCCCAGAGTCCGTTCAAGTAGCAGGCGCCCAGCGCGCGGTCATACAGGCCGTAGCCCGGCATGGACACCTCGCCCCAGATCGCTCTCCCGTGATCCGGGCGCACGATGCCGTCAAAACCGATCTCATACAGCGCCTTCATGATGGCGTACATATCCATGCTTCCGTCGGCGGAGAGGTGGGCGGCCTCCTGGAAATCGCCGGGCGCGTTGTACTGCAGGTTGCGCACATGGGCGAAGTGGATGCGGCCCTTCAGGGAGCGGATGATGTCCGGGATATCGTTGTCCGGGTTGCTCCCCAGGGAACCGGTGCACAGGGTGACGCCGTTAAAGGGAGCGTCAACGGCCTTCATCAGCTTTAACAGCTGCTCCTTGCCGGTGATGATTCTGGCAAGTCCGAATACCGGCCAGGCGGGATCGTCGGGATGGATGGCCATTTTAATGTCGTATTTCTCGCACACAGGCTGAATCGCTTTCAGGAAATACACCAGGTTGTCGAACAGCACGTCCGCGGTCACATCCTTGTACAGCTCGAACAGCTCCTTGATGCGGGCCATGCGCTCCGGCTCCCAACCGGGCAGCTCGAAGCCGTTGGACTTCTCGCCCATGGACTCGAACATGTGCTCGGGATCCAGCTTGTCGATCTCCTTCTGGTCGTAGGCCAGAACCGTGGAGCCGTCCGGGCGCACCTTAGCCAGATCGGAGCGGGTCCAGTCGAACACAGGCATAAAGTTATAGCAAACCACATGGATATCGGCCTGTCCCAGGCGCTCCAGGGTGGTGATGTAGTTGGCAATGTACTGCTCCCGCTCCGGGATGCCCACCTTGATGGCGTCGTGGATGTTCACGCTCTCGATGCCCAATACCTTCAGGCCCCCGGCCTCCACCTGCTCCTTCATCTGAAGAATGCGCTCCATCGGCCAGGCCTCCCCGGCCGGGATGTCGTACAGGGTGGTGATCACGCCCTTCACCCCGGGAATCTGACGGATCTGCTCCAGGGATACGGAATCCGCTCCCTCACCGAACCAACGCAATGTCATGTCCATTTGCTTTTCCTCCTGCTTTGTGTTGTTTTACAAAATTAGTTGGGTATAGTTACGTTTCTTTACCAATATACTAATATATTACTATGATAGACTCCAGTTGTCAACCAAGGATTGGTAAAATTTCATAATTTCCAACAGTCTGATACCGGAATCCGCCGCCGGCTCTGCGTCCCCAGGAGGATGGGAGCAAAAGCGCGGCGCCGTACCCCAGCCGCGTTCGGCAAGCTCCCGCAGGCCGCTCCCGGGTATTGCGCCGGGTAATCACTAAAAAGGAGGCCCGCCATACGGTCACACCGTGGAAGCCTCCTTTTTATATCACGTTAATTTCCGGCTCACGCCTTGGAGGCCAGAATCTCATTGATCTGGCTTACCAGAGTGTCGCAGTTAATGCCGTGCACCATGCAGGCCTCCTCCAGGGACTCGCCCTGAGAAGCCGGGCAGCCCAGGCAGTGCATGCCTGCTCTCATCAGGATCGGAGCGATGCTCTCATCTACCTGAATGAGATCGCCAATCAGCATATCTTTATCGATTGCCATGTGAATTACCTCCTTAAACGATACGTTTCGTATAATTTTCGCCGACATCGTTCCCATAAAAATGCCATAAAATGGCTCCCGGGGTTATCTGGCACTTACAATATAATACCTTTCCGGGATTTTGGCAAGCTGCAAGCGGTAAATCCTTTATTTTTTTCGCTTTTACAGCCGTTACAGCGGAGGCATCAGCGGTTCTGAATGGCCATGAAATACTCCACCGTCTCCTCCGGCAGTATTCCTTCGGCCTGGGCCCTCAACGCCTTGATGTCATAGGCAGTGGGCACCTCGTAAAAATGCAGCACATCCCCCACTGCCTTCTCTCGCTTTAAAAAGCTGTGCTGCCGCAGATGGGTATCAAAATTCTCATAGCATTCATCGTCGATGATTCCCAGCTCGTGAAGCCGTATCATGAGAATGCGCTTTGAAATCCCGTATTTTTGCTTGACCATGGACAGCTCTTTTGCGGAGATTTTCGTTCGTTTTTGGCCGAATTCCAGAACCGCCTGCTCCCGGGAAAACAAAATACCCCTGGCAAAGCGCTGTACCAGCCGCTCTGTCTCCGCCTTGTCGCCGCCCTGAAGATAAAAGTAGCCCACCTGCTGCAAAACAGAATAGCGGAAGTCGTCCACAAAATAGTTGGGATGGTACAGCAAAAACGGAATGCGGGCGGAAATCTCATAGCCGCCGATGTCCAGGCTGCCGAACTGCTGGGTGGACGAAATCAGATACCATCCCTGGGCTTCCAGAATGGAGCACACGCTGGAAATAGGATTAATTCCAATCCCCCATTTTTTGCGAACCGTCTCTATGTACTCCTCCAGCTGGGCGTATTGATCCGCCCGCAGCTTCCTGGGGTCCGGCACTTCGAATGAGGACCGGATTCCAAGGGCATAGTCAATTTCAAGATGGCGCTCGATTTCCACCTGGATAAACGCGTACAGCTCCTGCTGGCGGGAGGGAATCAGATTCAGCTCCTGGAAGATTCTCAGCTGGAAATCCTCCCAGTCCTGTTTGTAGAAAAATGCCGGTATCGTGCCCAACTCCTTAGCCAGGATATTAATCGTGGTCTCTCCGGGCGCTGTTTTTCCCGTTTCATAGTGCGATATGGCCGCGCGGGTAATGGGGACGGAATTAGCGCTCATTGCATCCGCCAGCTGCTGCAGTGACAGGCAGTTGGCCAGCCTCATCAGTTTAATCCTGTTTCCATTACATATCATCGCTTCTATCTCCTTTATCTGCTCCTGATTTACACGCCTGATATTATTGTAATGGAAAATAGAAGTCAATTCAATAGTTCCCGCCATATCCGAAGCAATCATTCCCCTCTTATCCTTTCCATAACCGCAGTGACATGGGGCAGAGTAAAGTTTTCCCGCATACCGTATGAAACGCGGTCCAGCTCCTTGATATCCGCCGGATCCAGCCGCAGGCTGGCCGCCAGAATCGAATCCTCAAAATCTTCCCATGTGTTGGCCCCGGCCACCACGCAGCTCACCTCGGGGTGCACCAGAACCCAAGCCGTTGCGATCTGAGCCATGGATACGCCGTATTTCACGCTGATTTTCTTTACGGCCTCTACCACCTTTACCACCTGACCGCAGAACAGATGGGGATAATATTCCCGGTACAGCGGCGACCTGGCCCAGAAGGATTGGGGCGGCATGGGACGCCCCGGCACATATCTCCCGCCCAGCAGGCCGCTGGCCAGCGACCCGTAGGCCATAATTCCCACGCCGAAATGGGCCGCCATGGGAAACGCCTCCTCCTCCAGCGTGCGGTTCAGAAGATTGTACGGATTCTGCATTGCGATTAAAGGCTGGGCGTTGATGCGATGCTGGGCGTCCAGCGCCGTCACCACCTGCCAGGCATCGTAGTTGCAGACGCCCACATAACGGATTTTCCCCTGCTGGCAGAGCGTTTCCATGGCCCGCATGGTTTCCTCCGGCGGTGTGGTCGGATCCGGCTGATGCAACAGATATACGTCGATATGGTCTGTCTTAAGGCGTTTCAGCGAGTTATCCACCTCCCGCAGGATATGATAGCGGGAGCCGCCGTATCCGTTGGGGCCCTGATCGTCCTTTTTCACCCAGCTGCCCACCTTTGACGTGATAATGGCCTTGTCGCGCCTTCCCTCCAGCGCTTTTCCCAGCGCGATCTCCGATTTTTCATTGTCCGCAATGGTGTAAATATTCGCGCAGTCAATAAAGTTGATGCCGTGCTCAATGGCCCGGGTGATCACGTACACCGCATCCCGCTCGGAGGGCGTTCCCCGGAACCCGCATCCAAAGGCGATCTGCGATACCTTTAACCCACTGTTGCCCAGCGGCACGTATTTTCCCTGATATTCCATTTCCTACCTCCTCAAATCTCTCTCAAACCATTGCTTCAGCTCATAACCCAGTTGGGAAACGCGGTCACCAGGCCCGGGAAGAAAATCAGCAGCGTCACCAGCGCTACCAGCGCCAGCGTAAACGGCGTCAGCTCCTTGATCACCTTTAGAGGGCTTTCCTCCGCAATCCCGGCCGTAATGTAGATCAGGCTGCCCACAGGCGGCGTGATCAGCCCCATCATCGTCACCAGCATGGCCAGCACGCCGAACTGGATGGGGTCGATGCCCACTGCGCGTATAATGGGAACCATGGTGGGAATGATCACCATCTGGATCACATTAACCTCCAGAATACAGCCGAAAAACAGTAGAATCAGCATACAGATAATCAGCACCACCGTGGGATTGGTGGTAAAGCTGGTGATAAATTTCGCCAAGGCCGCCGCCATTCCCATAGAGCTGATAATCCAGGTAAACACTCCGGCGCAGGCCAGGATGCACAGCACCTTGGCCGCATTTTCCGCAGCGCGGCAGAGCGCCTGGATAAATTGTTTTAAGTTCAGCTCGTGATAGATAAATGCGCTGATAATGACGGCGCAGCCCACCGCCAGGGCCCCGATCTCAACTACGGTGCCGATGCCCGCCACCAGGCAGAACACCACGATCACCGGAAGCAGAAATGCAAAAAACGATTCCCTGAACACATGAAACGCGTATCTCCAGCCGCGCCAGGCCGTCTTGGGATAATTCCGCCTCCACGAGGTGATAAATGACACGATCAGCAGGGCGATTCCCATCAGTATTCCCGGCACCATGCCGCCCAGAAACAAGCGGTTGATGGAAACGGACAGATAAATTCCCATGAGCACCAGCCCCCCTGAGGGCGGGATAATGGGGCCAATGGTGGAGGAAGAGGCGGTTACGGCCGCGGCGTAACCCGCGCTGTACCCGTCCTTCTTCATCGCCGGAATCAACAGCGATCCGATGGCAGCGGTATCAGCCACCGCAGACCCCGATACGCCTGCGAAGATCATCGATGCCAGTATATTCAGATGGCTCAGGCTGCCCCTGATATGTCCGATGATCGCGGTGCCGAATTTGATCAGGCGGTTGCTCATACCTCCGCCGTTCATGATTTCTCCTAACAGGAAGTAAAACATAATCGCAGCAAAATTATAGTTGTTCAGGCCGGACAGCAGTCCCTGGCCGATCACCGCTACCGGCACCGTGCCCGGGAACAGGAGCGCGACCCCTGTTGCAGCCAGCCCCAAGGCCAGAAACACCGGAAAGCGCAGCAGCAGGAACAAAAACATTATTCCAAACAGAATTAGTACCTTTGTAATCACGCCTCTTCTCCCCCTTTTCCCCGAATCTGATCCGCCAGCTTCAGAGCCGCGCAGACCGCGAAAAGCACCCCGCAAAACACCAGCGGATAATACCGGAAGCCTTCATCAATCCCAATAATCGAGAGGGTGTAGCCCTTGTTGACGCCGATGGTAATTAAACCTGTCCGCACCAGGGCGATCCCCATGACAATTCCCATCAGGTTGATAAACAGGTCCATTCCGTACAGCACTTTTTTCGGCAGATACACGTTCAGAACGTCCATTCGGATATGCCCCTCCTTCAGCCACATCCAGGGAACCCCGGCAGCGGCCATCCAGGACAGAATATAGATCGATACCTCCTCAATCCAAATAATCGTCACATCCACAAAATACCGGGTTACGACCTGCAAAACAGCCAGCACGGTAAGGCTAAACAACCCGATTGCGATCATATACATCAGCGCCTTCGCGATTTTGCTCTCTACCCTCTCAACCATTGTTACCTCCCTGCTACTTCAGCCCTTTAATCTGGTCGTAAAGTCCGGCGCTAAAGAGATCACCGTCAAATTTTTCGGCGATTTCCTCCGCTGCCTTCACGAACGCCTCCCGGTCCACCTCGATGTAGGTCACGCCCTCCTCCTGGAACTTTTTCAGGCATTCCTCATATGTGGTGCTCCACAGAGTGTCAGATGCCTCCTTGAACGTCTCCTCCAGCGACTGGGTCAGCCAGCCCTGCTGTTCGGGCGTCAATTTGTTCCAGCTGATATCGGACATCCAGATCACCATATCCGAGTAGATATAGTCCAGATTCATATAGTACTTCTGCACCTCCGAGAAGCCGGATGAGTAGGAGTTAACCAGATCGTTATCCTGGCCGTCCACCATGCCGGTCTGAAGCGCCTGGAATAGCTCTCCTCCGCTGACTACCATGGGATTGGCTCCCCACGCGGTCAGCATCTTTGTGATCGCAGGGGATTCCGGAGTGCGGATCTTCATGTTTTTCAGATCCGCCGGCACCTTCACCGGCGTGTTGGTGGTGGTCAGCGACCTGGGCGCCTGATCGCTGATGGGCCCCATATACTTGATGCCGTTGGCAGTCTCCACCTTTTCAACCATGTTTTTCAATATATCGGAATCCAGGAACTTGTGGTAATGGTCCAAATCTTCGAACAGGAAGGGCACCACGCATACGCTGAAATCAGAGCCCTCCTTCAGCACGGTGGCCGTGTCAAAGCCTGTGAGGAAGAAATCCAGCGTCCCCTGTTGCAGCTGCGAATAATGGGCAGCCGTGTTTCCCAGAACGCCGCCGGCCAGCACCTCGATGGTCATTTTCCCTCCGGAAGCTGCCTCCAGCTTGTCCGCCCACAGCTCCGCCGTGTTGGGCTGCACTGTGCCCGCGGGAGCGGGGACCCCCAGCTTCAGAACCAGCACATCCTCCCCCTTTTCCCCGGTATCCGCCGGCGCCGATGCTTCTGTTTTGTCCGCCGTGCCCGCTGTCGTGGCTCCGCCGGTATCTGTTTTAGCTGCGCAGCCCATGGTCAGGATCATTGCCGCCATTGTTAATGCCATCACACTCTTAATTTTTTTCATTTTCCCTCTCCTTATTTTTAACTGTTTTGTTCTTTTACGTTCCGCCTGCCCGTGCGAGCAGTTCGTTGGCTGTCCGCACCGCCCGGCAGCCGGATTTAACCAGTTCCTCCCGCGTGTATCTCCCGATTCCCGGCGTCAATATGATATTTCTCAACGCCGCAAAGGGATTATCCCCTTCAATCACCGTTCGGTCCAGCGTATCCAGCGCAGCGGCTTCGATCCGTTTATCCCTCAGCGCCTGACAGAGCGCGTCCATGTCGATCAGCCCGCTGTCCCCCACGCTGATCAGCACCGCAGTGGACTTCATCCATCCCAGCGCCCTATGGCCAATGATACATTTTTCCGCTTTGCCCAAAGACAAGTGAACGCTTACAATGTCCGCCTTCCGGCACAGCGCCTCCAGACCGGCCGCGCCGTATAATTGTGCCCCGGATTCCCCGGACTCCGGCTGCCAAACCAGCACCTCGCAGCCCATTGCGGCTAAAAGTCCGGCCAGTTCCCTTCCTCCATTCTCCACCCCCAGGATTCCCACTGTGGAGCCCACCGCGGCGGACGCTGCGTGACGGATGTATTTTCCCTCCATCACCTGCTGGTGGTGCCGGATTACCTTGCGCTTGAGGGCCAGGATCAATGACAGGGCAAGTTCAGCCTGCGCCATTTCCCCGCATGGCTTTGACACCGCAAGTTCAACGCCCTGCTTCCGCGCCCGCAGCTGATCCGCTTCCGTCCAGCTTCCGCCGCTGCGCACAACCAGGGGAATATCCGGCAGCGGACGGTCCCCGGACGGGATATCCGAAGGATCATCTCCCACAATCAGCGCCTGAACATCTGTGTAATCCACATCCGCCTCATCGCCGCCGCGGGGGATCCAAAGATACCGGCAGCCCAGGCCTTCGGCGTACCGCCGTATCTGCGCCTGAATCGCCCTGTTATCCGGGTTGTCCACGCCCACGGTGGAGATTATCGTGTTACGCTCCATATCGATCCTGTTCCTTCAGAACTGCGTCCAACGTGTCCACGCCATACTCCACCCGCTCCTCGTAGCTCATGGGACACATTTTATAGTAGGCTCTTCTGCCCATCTCAATCTGCCGGGCAGGTTTAGATACAATCATATCAATGTAGCGCTGAAGCTCATCCTCAAAGGACTCCGCCTCCACAACGGCTGTGACCAGGCCATAGGCCAGAGCCTCGTCGGTTCCAAACAGCTCTCCTCCGTAAAAAGCCGGAAGCAGACGCTTTTTGGGGATTACATCAATGGTATTGATCATAACCATCACCGGAAAGCCGCCGTGCAGTATCTCGGGAAAGCCGAATTTTACGCCTTTTCTGGCAATGGCAATGTCGGATGAAGCCAAAAGGTCATTTCCTCCGGCCACGCAGTCTCCCTCCACCGCCGCAATAACGGGCACCCTGATCTCCGTCAGCTTTCTCTGCATATTCCGTATGGCTTCGGAGTACCGGTCCTTCTCCTCCTGGGAACATCCAGCCTCCACCCTGCCACCTGAACAAAAATTCCGGCGATCGCCCCTGAGCACTACGACCCGGATATCCGCATCCTCGTCCGCCCGTTTTAGTGCCTGTTCAATCATTTGCATCGCTTCCCGGTTGATCCGGTTTTCATCTTCAGGCCGATTGAGACAGATTTGCATGACCTGATTTTCCACCTTCACCTGAACCGGTTTTTTTGTATCCATCATCGAACACCTCCCAAGTTTTTTCATAATTCCATGATATACATTTATTTATTTTTTGTCAATAGCTGATTATACATATTTTACTTTTTTGTAAAGTCCCCCTGCTTTTTATGAACATTTTCAATATTTTTGTGCCTGTTTTTTTATTTTCAATGTATCTTTTAACCTATTTTTCGTTGCAGGGGCACTTTTTTATTTTTTGTCTGTTGACATTTTTATTTTATTTGTTTATCATCAAGTTATAATACATTTTACAAATGCACATTCAGAAGGAGGATTTTTATGGAACGAGTTACATTGAAACAGCTGCTGGAGGAAGGCCCTGTGTTTGCCCCCTGCGTGTATGACTGCCTTTCTGCTAAAATCACAGAGCAGGCGGGCTTTAAGGCCATGTGCTTAAGCGGAGGAGAGCTGGCCGCAAGCTACTGCGGACTGCCTGATATCGGCCTGGTTTCCCTCCAGGAGCTCGCCGATGCAGTGGGCCGTATCTCGGCTTCCTGCCCGCTTCCCATGATCGTGGATATTGACACCGGCTTCGGCAATGAACTGAACGTCATCCATACCTGCCGAAAAATCGCCCGCGCCGGCGCTATGGCCGTACATATGGAGGATCAAACCTTTCCCAAGCGCTGCGGACATCTTCAGGGGAAGGAGGTCATCCCCCTTGAAGATTATATCGGAAAAGTAAAGGCCGCCTCCTACGCGTTAAAAGACACGGACTGCCTTCTCATCGCCCGCACCGATGCCTATCAAATACTGGGAAAAGAAGCGGCCATCGAGCGGGCCGTGGCCTCGGTGGAAGCCGGCGCACAGATTACGCTGGTTGAGGGCACACAGACGCTGGAGGCGATCGAGGAAATCGGCCGCAGAGTGCCCGGCTGGAAAATGTTCGGCATGGCCTCCGCCGGAGCCAGCCCCAAAGTCACCTACAAACAGCTGGTGGATTGGGGTTACAACCTGATCACGGTACACTGCGCGCAGTGGGGCGCCATCAAGGGTATGGAGGATTTCTCAAAAACCTGCCTTGAGACAGGCGGCGACAGCTTTATCACGGACCGTGATGATGTGGACAACCGCCCCATCGCCCTGTTTAATATGTTCGGCCTGCAGGAATGGATGGAACTTGGCCGGAAATTCAGCCCGAAGATCAATGAAGCAAAGGAATTTGACACAAAATCATAAGGAGACGACATGGTACGAAATAATTGCGATCTAATAAAAGAGCGAAAACCCGCCCCCTTTGACGGCCGCGGTGAAATCACGGTGCGCAGCCTGCTAAACGGCCCCGACGAGCTTTACCACAAAGGCCGGGTATTCGCGCACACCACGGTATATCCCGGCTCCGCCATCGGATACCACATCCACACGGCCGAGTCGGAAACATACTATATTCTGAAAGGAACCGCGCGTTACAACGACAACGGAACCATTGTGACCCTCGCCCCAGGCGACGTGGCTCACACGCCTCCCGGGCAGGGCCACGGCATCGAAGCCGCCGGCCCCGAACCTGTCGAGATGATCGCCCTCATCCTTTATTGTTAAATATTGGTTTTTTGCTTCCCGGACTTCAGAGTCCGGGATTTTTTAAATGCAGTGGGCCGCCGGCGCAGCCTGAGAGCGGTTGTTATCCCCATTTCTACGTTGTTCGCGGTTTCTTTACATTTTTTTCATATAACCCCAAATTATCACCGTTAGTTAAAAAATATTATCAGTTAAAGCCCTTGACGTGTATACAATGTGCATAATATAATAAGTGTTGCAAAAGCAACAGCAAAATATCACACCTTATAGTACACTGTCAGCGTAACAACCGAATGGCGGCAGCAGGTATTGGAGACAATACGTTTTACAGGAGGGAAAAATCTATGAGAACAGAATGGAACACATTTAACAGCGGCGTATGGGAACGCGAAATTAATGTGCGCGATTTTATCCAGAAAAACTATACGCCCTACGACGGCGACGACACGTTTCTGGAAGGCCCCACCGACAGTACCAAAGCCCTCTGGGATCAGGTGATGGAGCTGTCCGCAAAAGAGCTGGAGGCCGGCGGTGTGCTGGATATGGACACCAAGATCATTTCCACCATCACGTCCCATGGTCCCGGATATTTAGATAAAGAAAAAGAAACCATTGTGGGCTTTCAGACAGACAAGCCCTTTAAGCGGGCGCTTCAGCCCTACGGCGGCATCCGCATGGCGGTGAAGGCCTGCCAGGATAACGGCTACGAGGTGGACCCGGAGATCGTGGAATTTTTCACCAAGCACCGGAAAACCCACAACGCCGGCGTGTTTGACGCCTACACGCCCGAGATGCGGGCCTGCCGTTCCAGCCACATCATTACAGGGCTGCCGGATGCCTACGGCCGCGGCCGCATCATCGGCGATTACCGCCGCATCGCGCTCTACGGAGTGGACATCCTGATCGCGGAGAAAAAGGAGGAGAAGGACTCCACCCGCACCATCATGTACTCCGACGTAATCCGCGAGCGCGAGGAGCTGTCCGAGCAGATTCGCGCTTTGGAGGACTTAAAGGAGCTGGGCCGCATCTACGGCTACGATCTCTCCCGCCCGGCAATGGATGTGAAGGAAGCCATCCAGTGGACCTACTTCGGCTACCTGGCCGCGGTCAAGGAGCAGAACGGAGCCGCCATGTCCCTCGGACGCACCTCCACCTTCATCGACATTTACGCGGAGCGCGACTTAAAGGCCGGAACCTACACGGAAAAGCAGATTCAGGAGTTTGTGGATCACTTTATCATGAAGCTTCGCCTGATCAAATTTGCCAGAACGCCCGAGTACAACGAGCTGTTCTCAGGCGATCCCACCTGGGTGACCGAGTCCATCGGCGGCGTGGGCATCGACGGGCGCCACATGGTCACAAAGATGTCCTACCGCTACCTGCACACCCTGCAGAACCTGGGCACAGCCCCGGAGCCCAACCTGACCGTGCTCTGGTCCACCAGACTGCCCATGAATTTCAAGCGCTTCTGCGCCAAGACCTCCATCGAGTCCTCCTCCATCCAGTATGAGAACGACGACCTGATGCGGGTGACCCACGGCGACGATTACGCCATCGCCTGCTGCGTATCCAGCATGCGGGTGGGCAAGGAGATGCAGTTCTTCGGAGCCAGGGCCAACCTGGCCAAGTGCCTGCTCTACGCCATCAACGGCGGCGTGGATGAGATCAGCGGCAAGCAGGTAGGGCCCAAGTTCCGCCCCATCACCTCCGAGTATCTGGACTACGACGAGGTCATGGACAAATATAAGGATATGATGAAGTGGCTGGCTAAGGTTTACGTGAACGCCCTGAACATTATCCACTACAACCACGACAAGTACAGCTACGAGCGCCTGCAGATGGCCCTGCACGACAAGAAGGTGACCCGCTGGTTCGCCACCGGCATCGCCGGCCTGTCCGTGGTGGCCGACTCCTTATCCGCCATCAAGTACGCCAAGGTAAAGCCCATCCGCAACGAGCAGGGCGTGGCCGTGGACTACGAGGTGGAGGGCGAATTCCCCAAATACGGCAACAATGACGACCGCGTGGATCAGATCGCGGCTGAGCTGGTGCACACCTTCATGAGCTTTATCAAGGGCAACCACACCTACCGCGGCGGTATCCCCACCACCTCTATCCTGACCATCACCTCCAACGTGGTGTACGGAAAGAACACCGGCGCAACCCCGGACGGCCGCAAGGCGGGCCAGCCCTTTGCCCCTGGCGCCAACCCCATGCATCACCGGGATACCCACGGCGCGGTGGCTTCCCTGGCTTCCGTGGCCAAGCTGCCCTTCCGGGATGCCCAGGACGGCATCTCCAACACCTTTTCCATCATCCCGGGCGCCCTGGGGAAGGACGACCAGGTATTCATGGGCGACCTGGAGGTGGAGCTGGACGGCTGCGCTTCCTGCGGAGTGGGCGGCAACCTGTTCGGCGGCCTGGACGCGGAGACGGACAGCGAGGACGCCTGATATCTCCCTGCCAACGGCCCCGGGGCCGGGCTCCAACCGGCCCCTGTTAGATAACGGACCCTTTAACCATGGATTTTACAAGAAAGAGAGGACTTCAATATGGTAAAAGCAAGTGATTCACAGATCGATAACCTGGTAACGCTGCTGGACGGCTACGCCCAGGAGGGCGGCCACCACTTAAATGTCAACGTGTTCAGCAAGGACACCTTGTTAGACGCCCAAGCGCACCCTGAGAAATACCCCCAGCTGACCGTGCGCGTTTCCGGCTATGCCGTGAACTTCAACAAACTGACTAAGGATCAGCAGGACGAGGTGATTTCCAGAACCTTCCACGGCGCGATCTGATTCAATCCTATTCTGAGTCCGGGGGCGCAATGTCCCCGGACTTAAGTTAAACTGCAACAGGGCGCGGGCACTGCCCGGCAAATGTGAGAGGAGGCTGCGTTTTTATGATCGGACGCGTTCATTCAATCGAAAGTTTTGGCACCGTGGACGGCCCCGGCATCCGCATGGTGATCTTTCTGAGCGGCTGTCCCATGCGCTGCCTGTACTGCCACAACCCTGATACCTGGGACCCCAAAGGCGGAACCCCCATGACGGTGGATCAGCTCTTAGGCCAGTACGAAAATGCCCGGCACTTCTACCGGAAGGGCGGAATCACGGTCAGCGGCGGGGAACCGTTAATGCAGATCGGCTTTGTGACCGAGCTGTTTGAGGCCGCGAAAAAGCGGGGCATCCACACCTGCCTGGACACCTCGGGTATCACCTTCCGGCCGGATTCCGGCGGCGTGCGGGAGAAATTCGACCGTCTGGCTGAAGTCACCGACCTGGTGCTGCTGGACATCAAGCACATTGACCCGCAGGAGCACGTCAGGCTGTGCGGCCAGCCCCAGGAGAATATTCTGGCCTTCGCCCGGTACCTGGAGCAGAAGCGCATCCCGGTGTGGATCCGCCACGTGGTGGTCCCGGGAATCACGGACAGCGAGACATATCTCTACCGCCTGGGACAGTACCTGGGAACGTTAAAAAACATCAAGGCCCTGGACGTGCTGCCCTACCACGATATGGGGAAGGCGAAGTACAAATCCCTGGGAATCACCTACCCGTTAGAGGGCACCGAACCCCTACCCCCCGACCGGGCGGCCGCGGCCAGGCAAGTCATTCTCAGGGGCATGCGGGACAGCCGGAATTGCTCATAATTTTAAACATTGTCCCCTGCATTTTCCTCTTGAATAATTATAGATTATAGTATAAAATATAAGAACAATGTACAAAGGGCCTGTTCGGACTCCACTACAGTGAGAAATTTTCCGGAGATGCTCATAATATTAAGGAGGTAATTACCAATGGCATATGTTATCAATGATTCTTGTGTTAGCTGCGGAAGCTGTGCAGCAGAATGTCCCGTAGGCGCTATTTCCGAGGGCGATAGCCAGTACGTAATCGACGCTGATACCTGCATCGACTGCGGTACCTGCGCTGGAACCTGCCCCACCGGAGCAATCAGCGAGGGCTAATAGGCTACATAAGGGCCTCTTCCTCAGGGAAGGGGCTCTTTTCATTGCCTGCAATGGTCCGCGGCCGCGGCCGTATTCATCCAATCGGAGGTAGAGACTATTATGAAAAAACCACTTATCGCCGTCACGCCGTCACACAACACGGAGAATGACGACATCAGCGTACGCCCCACCTATCTGCGCGCGGTTGCAGCAGCCGGAGGGCTCCCCATCGTGCTGCCCCTGGAACGCTCCGAGGAGGAGATCGCCCAGTATGTGGAGACCTGCGACGGCTTCCTGTTCTCCGGCGGCCCCGACCTTCACCCGTTCCTGTTCGGAGAGGACACCCATCTGAATTGCGGCAACGTGTCCCCGGCCAGAGACGCCATGGAGCAAATGCTGTTCAACCAGGCGCTGAAGGCCAGAAAACCGATTCTGGGAATCTGCCGCGGCATCCAGGAGATCAACGTGTTCCTCGGCGGCACCATTTATCAGGATCTGCCCAGCCAGTACCAGTCCGATTTCCCCATCGCCCACCGCCAGCCGTATTACTACACCACAGCCAGCCATATGGTGGACATCGTGCCCGGCACCCGCATGGCACAGATCGCAGGCGGCAAGGCGCAGATCGCGGTGAACAGCATGCATCACCAGGCCGTGCGCGCTCTGGCTCCCGGCCTGACCGTCTCCGCCAGATCCAGGGATGGCCTGATCGAAGCGGCGGAGATGTCCGGCTATCCCTATCTGGTGGCGGTACAGTGGCACCCGGAGTTCCTCTTTGACAAGGACGAGGCGGCGGGCCGCCTGTTTGCCAGCTTTGTGGATGCCTGTATCAATGGATAACGCACAATTAAACAGTGGCCTTCCCGGCCCGCAGGCGGGGAAAGCCACTGTTTGATTGAGGGCAGCATTTTCTACTTCAGATCGATGATTTCTCCGGCCATCCCGGCAAATTCCTCGGCTGTCATGGTGTTGTCAAAGGAGATGATGGTGTAGCATACGCCGCCGTCCTCCCAGTAGATCATGTTGCTTTTTGTCCGCTCCACCTGAGCGCTGCCATACCCGATATTGAGCTTTCCCGCATCCGCCAGCGCCTGCTCCTCCTCGGATACCTGGTAATCCGGCGGCACGAACAGGTTTTCCGTGAGCGTGTAATACAGCGTAACGTCCCCGTGGGCAAAGGTGCTGTCCCCGCTGGGCGGAATATCGCTTAGCCTTGCCGGAGCTACAATCAGGGTGATATCCGCCATGCCGCTTTTCTTGTATCCCACCGACATATCGTTTATGCTCTCCACCACGTTCCCCTGCGCATCTCTGGATGCCTGGTCTCCCGGAAGCGCCGAAGAAAAATCGTATCCGTTGGCGAATGTCTCGGGGATCTTTGCCTCAAATCCGATCTTTTTCTCCACATCCGCAACCTGGCTGTATTGGTACACCGCATCGTTCCAGTCGCTGCTCCCGGAAATGCCGGCGATCTTCCCCGCCGCCACCGCCGTGATAGTGCCAAACATACACACGGCCGCCGCCACAATCACAATCTTTTTTGCACTCCATTTTCTCATTCTGTTATCCTCCTCTATCTTCTGATGCACAGCCCTGATCATCCTGCGGGAATCCTCCGGGGACGCCTGGACCGCTTCCGCCCGCCGGGTGAGTGCCTGGCGAATGCGCTCGTCCGTTTCCTCCCCGCCTGTTCTGCATTTGGGTAAATCTTGTCTCATAAGGCCGCCTCCTCTCCCAGCATCCGCCGGTCGCTTTCCAGCACCTGTTTTAATTGGGTTCTCGCTGTATACAGTCTTGATTTTACCGTTCCTTCCAGACAGCCCATCACCGAGGCGATCTCCCTGGTGGTCATGCCGTTGAAATAGTACAGGACCACCGCTGTCCTCTGCTTGGCCGGAAGCCGCCCCACGGCCTCGTACAACTCCCTGTCCCTGGCGTTTTTCATCACTTCCTCCAGCGCGGAGGTTCCCGACGGGGTATTTTCCCCAAAGACCTCCTCCACCGGCTGTTCTCGTTTACTTTTGCGGCATACGCGCCACGCCTCCCGGGTCAGGGTTTTGTAGAGCCAGCGCTCAAAATACTGCGGCTCGCGGATTCGCCTGCGGTTCAGATAGACCTGGATAAAGGTCTCCTGTACAATGTCCTCGCTGTCTGCATAGCTTCCGGAAATCAGATACGCCATGCGGAGAGTCCTGGGATAGTACCGCTCCATCAGAAGGTCAAACGCCTCCCGGTCGTCCGCAATCATCCTGCGGACCAGTTGTTCATCTCCGCCGTTCTCCTTCACAGCCATTCCTCCTTTCCGTCCGGCCTCCCGGCGCATTGGCTCTGTGCCGGGCCGCCGTTTTCGGTGCACCTGCTATATAGAGGCGCTGAACGCGCAAATGGTTCATTTTTTCTCTCATTTTATTTTAATGGAAGCTCCCGGGAAATAAAAGGCCCATTGCATCCAACAAAAAAATGGTGTCCGGACCAGGTCACGAACACCATTTTTATCTGAAAACACGCTACTGCGCCTCCGTCACGGCGGCCTTCATCTCCGCCACATACCGGCTCACCGGCTCCACGCAGTCCGCCCCGTACTTCGCCACCAGCTTCACAATGGCGCTGCCCACGATCACGCCGTCCGCCACAGCGGCCATGCGCCGGGCCTGCTCCGGCGTGGAGATGCCAAAGCCCACCGCGCAGGGCACGTCCTTCGCCTGCTTGACCATTTTCACCATGCCCCCCACATCGGTGGTGATCTCGCTTCTCACGCCGGTCACGCCCAGGGAGGAAACGCAGTACACAAAGCCTTCCGTCTCCCGGGCAATGGCCTGCACGCGCTCGCTGGAGGTGGGGGCCACCAGGTAGATCAGCGTCATGCCGTGGGCCCGGCAGGCGGGCAGCAGCTCTTCCCGCTCCTCAAAGGGCATATCCGGCACGATCAGCGCGTCCACGCCGATTTCCACCGCCTTTTTCACAAACCGGTCCGTGCCGTACACAAATACCGGGTTGATGTAGGTCATGAAGGCCAGCGGCACATCGGTCTTTGTCCGCACGCGCTTTACCATCTCAAAAATCTTGTCCGTGGTGGTTCCCGCCGCAAGGGCGCGCATGTCGGCCTCCTGAATTACAATGCCCTCGGCCACCGGGTCTGAGAAGGGGATTCCGATTTCGATGAGGTCGGCCCCCGCCTCCGCCATGGCCACAATCAGCCGCTCCGTCGCGTCCAGATTCGGATCGCCCGCCGTCACAAACGGGATAAACGCTTTTTTTGCAAATACTGCCTGCACTCTATTCATAAATCTCAACCCCCCTGTATCTGGCGATGGCCGCCACGTCCTTGTCCCCTCTTCCCGAGAGGTTCACCACAATAATCTGATCCTTTCCCATGGACGGGGCGATCCTGCGGGCGTAGGAAACCGCATGGGCGCTCTCCACCGCCGGGATGATGCCCTCCATCCTGGAGAGATACTCAAAGGAGTCCACCGCCTCGTCGTCGGTCACCGGCACGTACTTTGCCCGGCCGATATCGTGGAGATAGGCGTGCTCCGGCCCGATGCCCGGGTAGTCCAGGCCGGCGGAGATGGAGTACACCGGCGCAATCTGCCCGTACTCATCCTGGCAGAAGTAGGACTTCATTCCGTGGAAAATGCCCTCGCTGCCCGTGGCGATGGTCGCCGCCGTGCGGTCCGTATTCACGCCGCGCCCGGCCGCCTCGCAGCCCACCAGCTGCACCGTCTCATCCTGGATAAATTCGTAGAACGCGCCCATGGCGTTGCTGCCGCCGCCCACGCAGGCGATCACCATGTCCGGCAGCCGCCCCTCCTTTTCGCGCAGCTGCTCCTTGATCTCCCGGCTGATCACGCTCTGGAAATCCCGCACCATCACCGGGAAGGGGTGGGGGCCCATGACGGAGCCGATCACGTAGTGGGTGTCCGCGATCCGGCTGGTCCACTCCCGCAGCGTCTCGTTCACCGCGTCCTTTAAGGTCTGGGTGCCGCTGGTCACCGGGTGCACCTTGGCGCCCAAAAGCTCCATGCGGAACACGTTTAAAGCCTGGCGGTCCGTGTCCTCCTTGCCCATGAAAACCTCGCACTCCAGGCCCAGAAGGGCCGCTGCGGTGGCCGTCGCCACACCGTGCTGTCCCGCTCCCGTCTCCGCGATCACCCGGGTCTTGCCCATCTTTTTCGCCAGCAGCACCTGGCCCATGGCGTTGTTGATCTTGTGGGAGCCGGTGTGGTTCAAGTCCTCGCGCTTGAGGTAGATTTTGGCTCCGCCCAGGTCCTTTGTCATCTTCTCTGCGTAATACAGGCGTGACGGGCGGCCGCAGTATTCTCTCAGAAGCTGATCCAGCTCCGCCACAAACTGCGGATCATTTTTATAGTGCTCATATGCCGCTTCCAGCTCGGCCACGGCGCTCATCAGCGTTTCCGGGATGAACTGCCCGCCGTGAATCCCAAATTTTCCTTTTGACATGTCGATACTCCTTTATCCTGTTTTTGATTGAATACCGCCCGGCGGCCGCGCGCTCCGTCCGTGTCACGCCCGGCGCCGATGCACCGCCTCCACCATGCGGCGGATTTTCTCCGGGTCCTTGCGCCCCTCCGTCTCCACCGCGCTGCTGACATCCAGGCAGTAGGGGCGGCAGGCCAGCGCTTCCGGCACGTTCTCCAGGCAGATGCCTCCTGCCAGGAAGAACGGCTTTTTTAACGGCGGGATCAGTCCCCAGTCGAATACCCGGCCACTGCCGCCGTACTGTCCCTTCGTGTAGGTGTCCAGCAGCAGGTAATCGCAGGGCAGCCGTTCGGCCCGCAGAATATCCTCCCCGCCGCGCACCCGCACAGCTTTGATCACAGGTGCGCTGCTCCGCCCCTTCAGCTCCCGGATATATGCCTCGTCCTCGTCCCCGTGGAGCTGAATTGCCTGGATGGTGCCGCTGTCCGCCAGCCGGACCACCTCGGCCACCGGCGCGTTGACAAACACGCCCACCGCCGGAATCCGGCTATCCAGCGCCCGCCTGAGCGCCGCGGCCCAGGTGGCGCCCACCTGCCTTCTGCTCTGCGCAAAGACAAACCCGACATAGTCCGGCCGGACCCGGTTGACCGCCTCGATATCCCGAATACGGCTGAGGCCGCAGATTTTTATGCGGCAGCCTGTGTTGCCATCGTTCATGAACCTTCCTCTCTGTTCCCGGGCCCCGCCCTTTTTTCTATAAAACGCTTCCCCGGCGCAGCTCCTTTAGCATCGCGGCCTTATCCCCGGCCCGCATTAACGTCTCTCCGATCAGCACCGCGTCCACCCTGGCCTCGGCCAGGCGGCGGATATCCTCCGCGGTGCGGATACCGCTCTCCGCCACAAACACGGTCTCCCGGGGCACCAGCCTGCGCAGGCGCAGGGCGTTGGAGAAATCTACCTCAAAGGTCTTTAAATTCCGGTTGTTGATGCCGATGATCCGGGCTCCGGCCTCCGCCGCCATGGACACCTCCTCATCGTCGTGGGCTTCCACCAGCGCCGCCAGCCCCAGCTCGCCGCACAGGCTGTGGAAGCGCTTCAGCTTATCCCCCTTCAGCAGGGAGCAGATGAGCAGCACCGCCGAGGCGCCCAAAAGCTTGGCATCGTAAATCTGATACTCGTCGACCACAAAATCCTTGCGCAGCAGGGGCAGCTTCACCTGGCGGTGGATTTCTTCCAAATACATGCTGCAGCCCTGGAAATACTCCGGCTCCGTCAGCACGGAGACCGCGTCGGCCCCGGCCCGCTCGTACTCGGCCGCGATCTCCTTGTAGTGAAACTCCTCCGCGATGACGCCCTTTGAGGGGGAAGCCTTCTTGACCTCGCAGATAAAGGACATCCCCGGCTTTCTCAGGGCTGCCTCAAAGGGGTTTAAGCCCGCCCCGGGCAATCTCCGTCCTGCGCCCGGCGCGGCGGCCTCCCCCTCCGCCGCCTGTTCCCGCTCCGCCGTCTCCCGTTCCCGTTTAACCGCGTCCAGAGCCTGACGCTTCACCTGTTCCGGCGGGCGCTCCATCTTCTCCTGCTCCACCCGTTTTCTGGTGGACGCCGCAATCTGTTCCAGAATCATGAAGCCTTCACCTTTCCTTCCTCCCCGCCCACAGCCTTCTGGGTCGCCTTCACGAACGCCACCATCTTCATCATGGCCGCGCCGGAGTCGATCAGATCCTGGGCCGTCTTGACGCAGCCAGCGATGGTGCAGTCGTCGATTCCCAGGTACATGCTCAGCGCCGCGTTGAGCACCGCCACGTCCCGCTTGGGGCCGGTCAGGCTGCCGGACAAAATCCCCTTGGTGATCTCGGCGTTCTCCTCAGGCGTTCCGCCGATCAGCTCCTTCAGCGCGCAGCGCTTCAGGCCGAACTGTTCCGGCGCAATATCGTAGGCCGTCAATTTTCCAAAGCGAATCTCACACACGTGGGTTGGACCGGTCAGCGTGGCCTCGTCCAGGCCGTCGCCGCCGCACACCACCATTCCCCGGGTCACGCCCAGATTGGCCAGAACCTGGGCCAGGGGCTCCACCAGAGCGGCGTCGTACACGCCCAGCAGCTGCATGGAGGCGTTGGCCGGATTGGCCAGCGGGCCCAGGATATTGAAGATGCTGCGGATTCCGATCTCGCGTCTGACCGGAGCCGCATATTTCATGGAAGCGTGGTAGGCAGGCGCGAACAGAAAGCACATGCCGGTCTCCTCCAATACCTGCTCCGCCTGTTCCGCGTTCAGCGACAGGCATGCCCCCAGCTTTTCCAGCACATCCGCAGCTCCGCTCTTGCTGGACACGCTGCGGTTCCCGTGCTTTGCCACCTTCACGCCGCCCGCGGCCGCGATAAATGCGCTGGTGGTGGAAATATTAAAGGTTCCCACCTCGTCGCCTCCCGTGCCCACAATGTCCATCACCGGGAACGGCGGGTTCAGCCGCACCGCCTTCTCGCGCATCACCGCAGCGCAGGCGGTGATCTCGTCGATGGTCTCCCCCTTCATCCGCAGCGCCGTCAGAAAAGCGGATATCTGCGCCTGGGTAGCGTCCCCGCTCATGATCTCGTCCATCACTTCCTTTGCCCCGTTGTAATCCAGGTTCTGTCCCTCTACCAACTGGTGAATTGCCTTCTGAATCATATTTCGTCCTCCTCTATGCGATCTCAAGAAAATTTTCCAATATTTTACTTCCCTCCGGTGTCAAAATGGACTCCGGGTGGAACTGCAGCCCGTACACCTGGTGCTTCCGGTGGCGTACCGCCATAATTTCATGTCCCTCTACGTCCTCGGCCACCGCCTCCAGCTCCTCCGGAAGGCTGGACGGCTCCGCCACCAGCGAGTGATACCGGGCCGCCGCAAATTGCCGGGGCAGTCCGTGAAACAGCGGGCACTCCCCGTTCCGGGAGCCTACGTCCATCCTTTGGATCAGACTCTGTTTCCCGTGCATGAGGTTTTCGGCCCTGATGATCCGGCCGCCGAAGGCCTCGCAGATTCCCTGATGGCCCAGGCACACGCCCAGGATCGGCAGTTCCCCCGCCAGCTCCCGCACCGCCTGCTCCAAAATCCCCGCCTTTGCGGGATATCCCGGCCCCGGCGAGAGCACCAGGTGGTCCGGCCTCATGGCCCGGATGTCGTCGATTGTCACCGCGTCGTTGCGCACCACCCGGATATCCGGCCTGATCCGTCCCAGCATCTGGACCAGATTGTAGGAAAAGCTGTCGTAATTGTCGATTAACAGGATCACTCCTCATTCACCTCGTTTCCTCTTAGGATGGCGTTTATCACCGCCCCCGCCTTATTTGCCGATTCCTCGTACTCCCGCTCCGGCACGCTGTCGGCCACAATTCCCCCGCCGGCCTGAACCGTCACCCGTCCGCCCCGGCTCACGGCCATGCGGATGGCGATGCAGGTGTCCAGATTTCCGGTGAAGTCCAGATATCCCAACGCCCCGCCGTATATGCCCCTGGGCGCTTCCTCCAGCTCCTCAATGATCTGGCAGGCCCGGATCTTCGGCGCCCCGGACAGGGTCCCCGCGGGCAGCAGCGCCTCCACCGCGGAACAGCCGTCGCAATCCGGCCGGATATCCCCCTCCACCTGGGAGCAGATATGCATGATCCGCGAATACCGGTGGACCATCTGATACTCCGTCACCTCCACGGTGCCGAACCGGGCGATTCGCCCGATATCGTTCCGGCCCAAATCCACCAGCATGTTGTGCTCCGCCAATTCCTTCTCGTCGGCCAGAAGCTCCCGTTCCAGCTCCCGGTCCTCCTCCTCAGTAGCCCCTCTGGGTCTGGACCCGGCCACCGGGAAGGTGGTCAGCCGCCCGTCCTGGAGCCGCACCAGCGTTTCCGGCGAGGCGCTGATGATCTCCTCCCCGTCGATCCCCATAAACACCATGTAGGGGGACGGGTTTGTGGTCCGCAGCACCCGGTAAGCGTTTAACAGGCTTCCCTGGTAAACTGCCTGGAAATCACCGCCTGGAAAATATCTCCGCTTCTGATATACTCCTTTGTTTTCTCCACCCTGCGGCAGTATTCCTCTTTGGAAAAGCTGCTGGCAAAGCCCTCCGCTCTGCCCGGGGCGCTCTCCGGCAGCGGGCTGCCGTCGCGGATCATGCGCACGATGGCTTCGATCTGCCCGCAGGCCGTTCCGTAGGCCCGCAGCAGCGTTTCCGGCGTCTTGTCGCCGGTGTCCATGTTGACCACCACCGCGATCTTCTGTTTCAGGTGGTCGTAGGCGATCACTTTGTCGAACAGCATCAGGTCGAAATCCTGTTCCTCCCCGCGGCTGATCTTCAAGGTGGGCTCCGCATATCCGATCATGGCGTAGGCGAAATATCCCACAAACCCGCCGGTAAAGGGCGGCATTCCTTTGATCTTCGGGGAACGCCTTGTCTTTAAGAGGTCCCGCAGCACGTCGTAGGGCCGGTCTGTTTCGTTCTCCGTCCTTCCGCCGTCTGCCTCCTCGGTAACCGCCTTCCCGTTTTTCAACGTGACCCGCAGCACCGGATCGCAGCCGAGGAATGAATAGCGGCCCCATTTCTCGCCGCCCTCCACGCTCTCCAGCAGGAAAAATCGTTTGCTCCTTCCCGCAATGCGCCTGAGAAGCGTGATCGGCGTCACCACATCCGCGTAAATCTCGCGGCAGACGGGAATCGTGTCGTAATCCCGCGCCAGTCTCAAAATCTCTTCACAATCAGGTATCATTTCTCTGCTCCTTTCCGGCCGGCAATCCGCCGCAGGCTCAGCCCGCAGCCCATCGCACCCAACAAAAAAAGCCTTTGCCGCCTGCCGCTACACTCGTAGTCAGCAGGGACAAAAGCTTTTAAACTTCTGCGGTACCACCCTGATTGGCGTCATCCGTCCCTGGAAAATAAAAAACATCGGGTTTATCAAAACAAACCTGATGCTGTGCCGGGAACAGGACCTATACGCCCGCTCTGTAACGCACCATCATGCGTTCTCCCTGGTAACGGTGGGATACCCGTCAGACCATACTCCCGGTTGCAATGCCTCCGGTTTCCAGCCGCCCTCGCAAGTCCATTCAGATCTTAAGCTAACGCTCCCTCACACCAGCCGGAAGCTCTCTGCGCATAGCTGTAACATCTTACTTACTCTCGCTCATCGGTTTAACTTGTGCCTAATTATAGCCAGGTTGGAGGAAATTGTCAATACTCTTTTTCAAACTTTTGCATTTTGTGTAGATTGCTTATAAATTCCGGCCGCGCAATCCGGAGTGAAATCCAAATTGCGCGGCCGCATATTGTCGAACATATTTTATTTCTGCGCTGCCGCCCACTCGTCAATCTGTTTCTGCATATCGTCGATGATCTTCTGAAGCCCGGCGTCATAGAGCTTTTTGTTCATCTCCGCCACCGTCTGGTCCACATCCGCGGCCGAGCCGGTGAACAGCTGGGGCAGGTATTGGGCGGTGATGTTCATCACCGAGGCGTACTCCGTCTTGACATTCTCATTGTTAAAGCTAAAGCCCACCAGCACGGACGGCTTGGAAGAGTCGTTGAACGACCGGTACTGATCCCAAAGATCGCGGTCCTGGGGGTCCACGGTGTACATGATCAGCTCATTTCCCAGCGTGTAATAATCGGTGGTGTACTTGCTGGACGCGTCCAAAAGCTTGATGGACGTGTCGGAGGTTTTCTCATAGTGAACGCCTTCGATTCCGTAGGTCAGCAGGTTCTTGATCTCCGGATCCGTGTTCAGCAGTTCCAGGAACTTCACCGCCTCAGCCGGGTGCTTGCTGTTGGCGGAAACCGCCTGGAGGGAGCCGATGCAGGAGGTAGTGGAATAATAGTTGTCATAGCGGGGTCTGCACACCACCTCGTAACCGGCCTGGTTGCCCCAAATCTGCTCCGCGCCAGGGCAGTACCAGCCCACGTAGATCAGACGGTTTTTCAGCTTCTGCTTGTTGGTGGCCGCATCCTGGTTGACATAGCCCTTTTCAAAATAATCGCGGATGGTGTGCAGATTGTTCAGCACATCCTCCTGCTCAAAGGGATTGACCACCTTGCGGCTCTCGTCGTCATAGCGCACGTAGGCGGGCAGCTCCCGGGACGCCGGAATGTCGTAGTGGTCGATAATTCCCGGGATATCGCTGGCCCGCAGCGGAAGCGGAATGATCTCCGGTTCATTTTCCTTGATGGTCTTTAACAGCGGTTCCAGGGAAGCCAGGTCGCTGACGCTGTCAATGTCCAGATTGTATTTGTCCACCAGCTCCTTGGTGAAGGCCCACACGGGAGCATAGGGCAGCTCTTTGTTGGCCGGCACGCCGAAGATTTTTCCGTCCACGGTGACGCCGTCCCAGAACCGGCTGTCCACCGCCTCCTTCAACGCCTTGTTATCCCCGTCCAGATAGGGTTTTAAGTCCAGGTAAGCGCCCTTTCTGGCATTGATCGCGTAGCTGTTGGCCCAGTCGCAGGTAAAACAGATGTCGTAAGGTTCTCCGGAGTTGATCACCGACGTCATTTTCTCATCGTAATCCGCGTTGGAGATAAAGCGGATGTCAACGGTGGCGCCAATCTTCTCCTTCAGGATCGGATTCACTTTGTCCAGGACCATCTGCAGGTCATCGGGCTGGTCGCCCTCCGTATACCACAGCAGGGTTACGTCTTCCTTGTCTCCCCCCGCTGCGCCGCCGGAAGCCCCCGTCGAACATCCGGTGAGCGCCAGAGCAGCGGCCATACACCCACAGAGAGCGGTTGATAATGCTTTTTTCATAATTTTTTCCTCCTTTTATTCTTTAACCGACCCCACGGTCAGTCCACTGACAAAATACCTCTGGAAAAACGGATAGGCACAGGCGATGGGCAGCGTGGCGATCACCACGATGGCCATCTTGGCGGTCTCGCTGGGAAGCCGGGACAGGGCCGAATCTAATCCCATGCTGCCCCTGCCCGCGTTCTGCGCGATAAACTCGATGTTCCGCTCAATTTTCATGAGCAGATACTGGAGCGGGTACAGGTTCTTGCTGTCGATGTAGAGCAGGGCGTTCTTCCAGTCGTTCCAGTAGGTGAGCGTCAAAAACAGCGCTACCGTGGCCAATCCCGGAAGAGAGATGGGCAGCACGACGTCCGTAAATATCTTGAACTGGGACGCCCCGTCTATTTTCGCGGACTCGATCAGCGCGTCGGGCACGCTGGTGGCGAAAAACGTCCGCAGCACAATGATATTGAAGGGCGTCACCGCCATCGGCAGCACCAGGGCCAGGAAGTTATTTTTCAGGTGCAGGAAATTGGCCACCACCATATAGGTGGATACCAGGCCGCCGTTGAAAAACATAGTGGCCACCAGGATGCCGGTAAACAGCTTCCGGTAGCGGAAGGTCTTGCGGCTCAGCACATAGGCGTAGGTGCTGGTCAGCGCCATTCCCACGGCCACGCCGGTAACGGTTACAAGCGCCGACATCCCCAGGGAGTGCATGACCTGGCCTCCGCTCTGGAACACAAATTCATAGGCCCCGGTGGACCACTCGTCAGGGCGGAAGCTGTAGCCGTTGACCATCACGGAGTGCTCGGAGCTGAACGAGATAATGATCACGAACACCAGCGGAGCCAGGCACAGGATCGAGAGCAGGATAAACACAATGTTAAACACCGTATTTGCGCCTCTTCCGATGTGGTTAAACTTTGTCTCCCCGTCCTGGATTTCAGTTGTATTTGCTTTCATAAGCACACCTCCCTAGAACAGCGCGTTCTCATTGTCAACCTTGGACACCAGCCAGTTGGAGCCCAGCAGCATGATCATGCCCATCACCGATTGGAACAGGGCCGCGGCCGCGCTCATGCCGATCTCGCCCATGCCCATCATGGCGTGGTACACATAGGTGTCGATCACGTTGGTCACGCTGTAGAGCGCCCCGGAATCCCTGGGGATCTGGTAAAACAGGCCAAAGGACGCGTTGAAAATCTTTCCGGTGGCCATGATCATCATGATCACCACGATGGAGCGCAGCAGCGGCAGCGTGATGTATTTCACCTGCTGCCACTTGGTGGCCCCGTCTATGACGGCCGCCTCGTAGAAGGTCGTGTCGATGCCTGCCAGGCTGGCCAGATAGATCACCGTGCCGTATCCCATTTCCTTCCAGGTACGGATGAATACAATCAAAAACGGCCACGGCTTGGTATTGGTATACCAGCTCACCGGAGTTCCGCCGGACTGGGTGATCATATGGTTGATAATCCCCTTATCCGGGCTTAAAAACGCGTACAGGAAGCTGCCGACTACCACCCATGAAAGGAAATAGGGGAGAAACAGGATGGTCTGGTAGGTCTTGGCGGCCCTGCGGCTGCGAATCTCGTGAAGCATCAGCGCGAATGTGACCGGCATCGCCACGTCCAGCACAATAAAGCAGAGATTGTACAGCAGCGTGTTCCGGGTGATGGTAAATGCCTCGTTGGTGGAAAAGAGGAACTCGAAATTCTTGAATCCCACCCACGGGCTCTTTAAGAAGCTGTCGATAAATCCGCCCCCGGATATATGAAAATTCTTAAACGCGATCAGAACTCCCAGCATGGGCAGAAACGAGAACAGCAGAAACCAGACCAGCGTGGGCGCCGCCATTATCATCAGTTCCAGGTCATCCCTTGTGAGCCGTTTCTTTTTCTTCACCTGACTCCCTCCCAACTAAAATTTATATTGCGGCAGATAGGCCTCATTGGCATCCAACATTTCGTTCAGGCACTTTTTAGATGTAGTGTAATCCCCCATCAGCGGATGAACCACCATGGCCCGCAGCGCGGCCGTCCGGTCCCCCGTAAGCCCCGCGATCACCGTCTGGCGCTCGTATTCCTTCACCGTCTCCATCATCGTCCGAATGTGCGTGTTGGTGATTTTCCGCAGGGGCAGCGGATGAGCGCCGTCCCGGTCAATGGCGCAGGCCACCTCGATCACGTCGTCCGGCTCCAGGAAATCCAGGGTGTCCCCGTTCCTCACGTTGACAATATTCACATTCCCCGTATTGTTGTACAGATCGTGAACCAGATTCACCGCCACCTCCGAATACCGGTGGCCGCCCCGCTTATTTAACAGCTCCGGCTTCCGGCACAGGGTTTTCTCAGCGTACAGGGCAAGCAGCTGTTCCTCTATCTCAACGCACTCCTCCCCCCGGCATTTCCCGCTCTCCAGATTGTGCTTTTTCTTGTGATCGCGGTCGTAAAAATACTCCAGGTAGGGTGAATAGACGGCGCCAGCCACCGCGGTAATCTCCCGGTCCAGGTCCGAGGGCGGTATGTTGTTCATGCGCTCGCTCTTAACGCCCTGGCGGATCGCCTCCTGGGTGATATCCCGGCCATCCTGCTCAATGTGGTAGATCCAGCTTAAGTGGTTTAAGCCCACGTAATCCATGGAAAGCTCCCCGTCCGGAATCTGCTCCCGCACGCTGGAGGTCATGTTGATGGGCACGTTGCAGAGTCCGATGATCCGGTTAAAGCCGTGTTTCATCACCGCCTCGGTGATGATCCCCGACGGGTTCGTGAAGTTGATGATAAACGCCCCCGGCGCCAGCTCCTTCACCCGGTCCGCGATGTGGCACATCACCGGGATGGTTCTCTGGGCCTTCATAAAACCGCCGATCCCCGTGGTCTCCTGGCCCAGCAGGCCGTATTTGGGCGGTATAGTCTCATCCAAAATCCTGGCCGGAAGCTTTCCCACCCGAAGCTGGGTGATCACGTAATCCGCGTCCCGGACGGCTTCGTCCAGATCGTCGGTCAGAACGGCCTCGGAGTCCATTTTCTCCTCCTGCAGCATTCGGATGCACAACTCCCCCACAATGGTGCGTTTCCGGTCGTCGATATCCATAAACATAAACTGCCGGACCGGCAGCGTTTTCCGAAGCCGGATAAATCCGTCGATCAGCTCCGGGGTGTAGGTGCTTCCCGAACCGATAATTGCTATTTTTAATCCTTGCGTCTCCGACATGTTCTCTTCCTCCCTGTCTATGTCAGGCGGCTGTTGATCCTCCGCTTGGCTGTCGCCTGGCTTTCATTCATGGCTTGTTTTCAAAAATTAAAGCGTATTAACTTTTAGGTCTTAAAAATAAATAGCTGTCTGCTATTTTCTCTCAATGCAGCAGGGCCGGCATCCGCTTCTCAGGGACGCCGCCTGCCGCCGTATGGTTAATGATCGCGCTGCGGCTTGCAGGCCGCCACATGCGGTCCGTTCACATCGTATCGCTGTCCCGGTCAGTTCTCATGCCGGGGAGCCGTGGATTCCCGCACCACCAGCCTGGGCTTCAGGCGGTAGATCAGCTGCTCCGGCCGCTGGCCGCTGATCCAGATCATCAGCTGTTCAATGGCGCACTCCGCCAGCGCTGAAACCGGCTGCGCCACAATGGTGAGGGCCGGAATATACTCCTGGGCCATGGGTTCATCGTCGAATCCACAGACCGAAACGTCCTGGGGCACCCGGTAACCGTGCTCCCGCAGCGCCGTGATCACGCCCAGAGCCAGGTTGCAGTCCGCGGCGAAAATCGCCGGAGGCGCCACGCCGCGCTCAATCCATGCCGTCATGATCCGGTAGCCGTCCGCAAAGCAGAACTGTCCCCGCTCCGAACAGACCACGGACAGCCCTTCCTCCGCCAGAGCGGCCTGAAGCCCGTGTTCCCGCTCCGAGCTGTTCAGCAATTCCCTGGGGCCGCCGATAAAGCCGACCCTCCGATGGCCCAGGCCCAGAAAATGCCGGCCCACCTGATAGCCGCCGTCGAAATTGTCCACCAGAATGCAGCTGTAATCCGCATCCCGTTTCTGACTGTCCAGCACCACAAAGGGCACCTTCTGGCTCTTCAATCTGGGGACAAACTCATCCTCCATTCCGGGCGCCAGAAGCATCATGCCGTCCACCCGCTGCTGCTGCAGTATGTAGTCGCAGCCCTGATTGGCGGTGATGGAGATAGCCAGAAATAAATTATGGCTGATCAGGCCGTTGTTCACCTCCTGGACAAGCTGGCTGAAAAACGGGTCCTGCAGCCCCGGCGTGATCATGCCGATGATCCCGGTGGTTCCCCGGGCCAGGGTCCGGGCCGCCGCGTTTGGTATGTACCCCAGCGCTTCAATGGCTTCCATCACCTTCCTCTGATTGTACTCCCGCACGCTGGGCGAGTGATTCAAGACTCTGGAAACCGTCACGGTAGACAACCCGCAGTACCGCGCCACATCCTCCAGGCTGACCTGCTGCTTCTCTCCCATGTAGTCCCCTCTTTTCTCCAAAAGTTAATGCGCTTTAATTTCTATCTTTACTATACACCTTTTTGGAAAAAGCGCAAGAGGCATTGCATTTTTTCAGCACTTTTGCAGATTTTTTCCGATGTAATTTGTGCATTTTTACGCTTTTAAAGCTTCGTTTTTAGAGCTTCCCTGGGATTATCGCGGCCTCACCGTAGCCTTCCCGCTCACAGCCGCCCCATCCTCCTCCAGAATATGGCTCAGGTACAAAAACGCCCCTGATTTGCAGAGAACGCCGATCATAAACGCGGCGATCACGGTCCCGCACAGGGTGCTGGACAGGAATGGGATCACATAGAAGAACAAGGCCACCTCCTTGCCCATGATCAGGGACGCCACGGGATAGCACAGGACGGCGCCCAGCACTCCGGTGCCGAATACCTCGCCCGCGTAGGCCAGGAACAGCTTGCGGCTGCGCTGATAGAGCACGCCGCCCAGATATGCCCCCACCATACTGCCGGGGAACGCCAAGAGGCTTCCCGTACCCATGAGGTTGCGGATCAATGAAGTGCAGAAGGCCATGCCCACGCCATACCACGGTCCCAGGAACACACCTGCAATCACGTTGCACAGATGCTGGATGGGGAAACATTTTGACGCCCCGATGGGGATAGCAAAGGTGGACAGCGCCACGGCCACGGCCGTCAGCATGGCGCTTACGGCCAGTTTCTTGGAATTGATTTTCATGTTTTTTCTCTCCTCTTCTTGGTTTGCCAGGGAGCTCTCGGACAGCTCGGGACCGCTGTCGGCCGGTGGAGACCCTGCCGGGGAGGATGAGCCGCAGTTTCGACGCGGCCTCTGCCGGCCGCATCCAAGCAAAAAATCCAGACCTCTTCAGCCTGGATTTTGATTTCTGCAACGTAAACTGCAAATCACACTATATCCCTACGCTGGAATTACCCATCAGGTTCGATCGGTCGAAGTTCGATTACTTCCTCTCAGCCTGCTTCACAAGCTCCCTATTAGCAATTAGCATAGCACTGCGTTAAAATGCTGTCAAGTGCGAATTTACGCACATTCCACTCCTTCAGCAGAACGCGTTATTCCAATCCTCCGCAGACCTCATGTCCATTTCGTTTCCAACACGAGGTTCAAAATAGGTATACACGGTCTCCATACGCCCGCCGCCTCGGCCATGCCTCCCTTCCTTCTTCCGGCCAACGAACCGGATACTCACGCCTTCATGAAACAATGTCCCCCATTTCTCCCCGCCATCTCCAAAATCTCTGAAACAAATTTTTTCTTTTCCCCTTTCTCGTTTTCAATCTCCTCTCAACTTCCTATAATGTGTCCATCACAGAACAAGGAGGAGGAGAACCCCTATGAAACCAATCCTTTGTCCGTCCATGATGTGCGCGGACTATAATTCCCTGCAGACCGAGGTGCTCCGGTTGAACGAGACGGAGGCGGATATCTTTCACGTGGACGTGATGGACGGAAGCTTTGTGCCCAACTACGCCATGGGTCTGGAAGATTTAAAATGCATCCGGCAAAATACCGGAAAGAAGGTGGACGTACACCTGATGGTAGATCACCCTGAAACCGCCGTGGAGGTGTTCGGAAGCGCGGGGGCCGACATTATCTATGTGCACCCTGAGACGGACCGCCACATCGCCAGAACCCTGACCCGTATCCGGAACATGGGCATCGCCCCGGGAATCGCCATCAATCCGGGGACAAGCATCGAGTCGGTGATTGAGCTTCTGCCTTTGGTGGACTATATTCTGGTCATGACCGTCAATCCGGGCTTTGCCGGACAAACATATCTGGATTTTGTGAACGGGAAGATTCGGAACCTGGCGGAGTTCAAGGACGAATACGGCTTCAAGCTCATGGCGGACGGCGCCATTTCCCCGGAAAAGATCGCGGAGCTGTCGAAAATGGGTGTGGATGGATTTGTGCTCGGAACCTCCTCCCTGTTCGGCAAGGCTGAGGAATACGACATTATTATCGACCGCTTGAAAAAGCTGGCGTGAGGAGGCGCAGGATGAAAATTGGAATTGGAAATGACCATGTGGCCCTGGAAATGAAAAACGAGATCAAAGAATATTTAAAGCAGAAGGGCCATCTGGTGACCGACTACGGAACCGGCAGCCCCGAGCGCTGCGACTACCCGGTATACGGGGAAATGGTGGCAAACGCCGTGGCTGCCGGCGAGGTGGACCGGGGCATCCTGATCTGCGGTACCGGCGTGGGAATCTCCCTGGCCGCCAACAAGGTCCGTGGCATCCGGGCCGTGGTGTGCAGCGAGCCTTACTCCGCCGGGCTGTCCCGCAAGCACAACGACACCAACATTCTAGCCTTCGGCGCCAGGGTCATAGGGATCGAGCTGGCCAAGATGATCGTGGACGTCTGGCTCTCGGCGGAGTTCGAGGGCGGAAGGCATGGGCATCGGGTCGATATGCTCCGGGAGATTGAGGAAAAGCAGGGCAACTAATTGAATATTTCCGGCATCGATGATACACTGAAGGCGGAGGCGCCTTATGATCATTGGAAAACTGCAATACAACAACAGCTTCTCGGAGGTAGAGCGGGAGCTGGCCCGGTACATCCTGGAGCACCCGGAAAGCGTGGTGGAAATGAATATCCGACAGCTCGCCCTGGCTTCCTACAGCTCCCCCGCGACCATCACCCGGCTGTGCCGGAAGATCGGTGCCAAGGGCTTTACGGACTTCAAGGTCAAGCTGTCCGGCGAGCTGCACAGCCAGGAAAAGCTGAATTATCTGGTCGATGTGAACGTGCCCTTTCAGCCGGAGGACTCCATGGAGGAGATCGCCAAAAAGCTGGCTGAGATCAGCCTGGACAGCATACGAAGCACCCGCGAGTCCTTCCACTATGGAAGAATGGAGAATATCGTCCGCTGTATCATGAAAAGCTCCGTAGTGGACGTCTACGGGGAAGGGGATTCGCTCTGTGCGGCCTTTGAATTTAAAAATAAGATGATGAGGATCAGAAGGCAGGTCCGGATTGAGATGGGCGTCACCCAGCAATCCTATCAGGCCGTCAATTCTGATCCCAGCCACTGCGCTATCCTCATTTCCCATTCGGGGGAGAGCCGGAATGTGATCCGGGTGGCCAAGGCGCTGAAAAAACGGATGGTCCCCATTATCCTGATTACCTCGGAGGGGGAATCCACGCTGTGCGGCTACGCCTCCTACATTGTGAGGACCGGCACCAAGGAAAAACGAAGCCTGGTGCAGAAATTGACCACATACAGCTCTCAAACGGCCGTGCACTATGTTCTGGACTGTCTTTTTTCCTTTATCTATGTAAAAAATTACTATGAAAACTGGGACACGGCGCTGCAAAATGAAAAATATCTGGATACGCTATAAATACAGGGTAAACGCCCTGTATTTTTTATTGGAACCGGCGGGCTGGCGGCACATCGCGGCAGCAGACCCAGGGTGGAAGAATTTACCGCAATCATTGCGGCCACATTGGTGATGGAGGTGTTTTCCGGCCGGTGCTATAATGAGACTTGTAAGGAAGCCGGGACATGGGAAGGGGGACAATCGATGAGAGATCAGAGACAGGAAACGCTTTTGAAGCTGCTGAACACCGACGGCTACGTCACCGCGGAGAGGTTGGGCGCCGGTTTAAACGTCAGCGAAAAAACCGTCAGAAATTTGATGAAATCCCTGGCGGATGATCTTTTGGGCCATGGCGGCTCCATCGAGGCGAAATCACGGCTGGGCTACCGGCTGAGAATTGATGAGCCGGGTTTATTCCAAAATTTTCTGGAATCCTGTTCCGCCGGTTCTGCTGTCCGCCAGCTTCCCAATACCTCGGAGGAACGCATCGAATACCTCCTCGGCTGCCTTCTTGAGGCGGACGATTACGTGAAAATGGACGATCTGAGCGACCAGCTCTATGTTTCAAAGAAAACCTTGGCCGCGGATTTGAAGGAGGCGGAACGGATTCTGGGAGATTATCATCTGTCCCTGAAGCGCAAGCCATATTACGGAATCCGGGTGGAGGGAAAGGAATTCGACCTCCGCCTCTGTATCGCCCATCACGGGAAGCAGGGCCGTCTGGCCTGTATGCTGGAGCCGGGTGACGGTGAAAAGCAGGAGCTGAACCGGATCGCGGCCTGCACGGCCAGATGCCTGAAGGAATTTGATTTCAGCCTGTCGGATGTGGCATTCCAGAACCTGATTGTCCATCTGTACGTGGCCATGGAGCGGGTGCGGGAGGACTGCTACGTTCCCTTTGAAGAAAAACAGCTGGAAGCCCTGAAAAAGCGCAAGGAATTTTTAATCGCGCAAGAGCTGGTCCGCCGGCTGAATGAACAATCAAACACTGAGTTTTCGGAGTCCGAGGTGGGCT
The DNA here is from genome assembly GCA_018380885.1 of Enterocloster asparagiformis. GTDB lineage: Bacteria > Bacillota > Clostridia > Lachnospirales > Lachnospiraceae > Enterocloster. The sequence continues at coordinate 228,217 of JAGZSY010000003.1, read as the reverse complement.
ACGTGACCATCCATTTGGCCGGAAAGATGAGCTATGAGGGCGGTGAGGAGGAGGGTGAAAACCTGGTGATCACCCCGGAAATTTCCACCCTGGCCGAGGAGATGATCAAAACCGTTTACGGCGCCTTCCAATATGATTTCCGGGACGACCTGGAGCTCAAGATGTCGCTGTGCCAGCATCTGGTTCCGCTGAAAATCAGGATTGAGTACGATATGGCGCTGGAAAATCCCATCCGGGAAAATATCATGGAGCACTTTCCCATGGCCTACGCCATGGCCAGACAGGCGGTCAGCGTGATCAGCCGGACTTACGGGAAGAAGCTGAGCGAGGACGAGGTGGCCTATTTCGCCCTTCCCTTTGCCCTGGCTCTGGAGCGTCAGAAAACCCAGATTGTCAGAAAGAACATCCTGTTAGTCTGTTCCTCGGGGAAAGGCAGCGCGGAGCTTTTGCGCTACAAATACAAGCGGGAGCTGGGGGAGTATTTAAACCGCATTGAGACCTGTGAGGTCAATAAAATCGACCGGGTGGACTTTAAGGAGATTGATTACGTGTTTACCACAGTGCCCATCCCGGTGAAGATACCGGTGCCGATTCTGGAGGTCAAATACTTCCTCGAGTCGGAGGATATCCGGCAGGCAAAGAAGGCTTTGTCCGCGCACAGGGAGGGGACGGCGAAGCGGTATTACTCCAGGGATCTGTTCCTCCCCCATGTGGGCGGCGGCTCCAAAGAGGAGGTCCTGGGGGAATTGTGCCGGTATGTGCGATCCGTCCGGGAGGTTCCGGAGGAGCTGTACGAGTCGGTTATGCTCCGGGAGCGGCTGGCAAAAACCGAGTTCGGCAACCGGGTCGCCATGCCTCATCCCTACCAGGCCATGAGCAGAGAAACCTTTGTCTGCGTAGCCATACTGGACCATCCGGTGCTCTGGGGCGATCAGGAGGTACAGGTGGTGTTTCTGGTGCTGATCGAGGAGGGCAAGAACAAGGATCTGCAGAAGTTTTACCAGGTGACGTCCAATTTTCTTTTGGAGGAGCGCTACATCAGGGAGCTCGTCAAAAAGCGGGACTACGATGAATTTATCAGAGTTTTAAATCAAGTGGAGAAAGAGGTTGAACAGATCGATGGATGAAAAAAATTATGAGATCGCCTTTCAGCTGATCATGAACGCCGGGAACTCGAAATCGGCTTCCGTCATGGCCCAGGAGGCCGCGAAAAAATTTGATTTTGATCAGGCGGAGCAGCATTTGAAGGAGGCGGAGCGGGAGATGCGCACGGCCCACCAGTGCCAGATCGACATGATCCAGCAGGAGGCACAGGGGACGCCGGTGGAGGTGAACATTATTCTGGTTCACGCCCAGGATCATTTGACCATGGCCATGATGGCCATGGAGCAGGCCCGGGAGCTGATCGAGGTATACAGAATATTACATAAGCTGATGAAACAGGGGGAGTAAAAAAATGAATAAAATGATGGATTTTTTGGAGAAGCGGGTGATGCCGGTGGCGAACAAAATCGCTTCCATGCGGTACTTGAGGGCTTTGAGGGACGGCCTGGCGGTGACCATGCCTTTGGTCATCGTGGGTTCCATCTTTATGCTTCTGGCCAACATTCCCATAGCCGGGTATGCGGATTTTGTAAACGGTATCTTCGGGGAGGGCTTTGTGGCAAAGCTGGCCTATCCCTGCCGGGCAACCTTTGACATCCTGACTCTGGTGGCCGTCGGCTCCATCTCCTACCAGATCGCCAAACAGCGGGAGGTGGACGGCCTGTCCTCGGCCATCGTATCCATGGCGGGTTTTCTCTCCCTGGTGCCGGTATTCGACGTATCCAACGCGGTGATGGGGGACGTCACCCTGAACCTGGGACGGGTGATCCAGACCAACACCTACTTGTCCGCAGGCGGCCTGGTGGTGGGCATTTTCATGGCTATTTTCAGCGCCGAGGTGTACGCCTACATCATCCGCAAAAACTGGGTTATCAAGATGCCCGACAGCGTTCCGCCCGCAGTGGCAAAATCCTTCGCAGCCATCACTCCGGCCATGGTGATTCTGACCGTGGGCTGGCTGGTCCGGGTTCTGTTTGAGAGCACAAGCTTTGAGACCATCTTCGGTTTTGTATCGAGATTTATCGCCACGCCTCTGTCCCAGGTAGGCCTGTCCTTCGGCGGCATGCTGGCCACCGTATTCGGCATTCACTTATTCTGGTCCACTGGTATTCACGGAAGCCGGGTGGTGTTCGGAGTGATGGACTCCATTCTCCTGCCCGCCATGGAGGCAAACCGTTCCGCGTTCGAGGCCGGGCTGCCGCTCCCCAACATCGTGACCAAGCAGTTTTACGATTGCTTTACCAACGCCGGCGGTCTGACCGTCATGGGACTTGTGATCCTCATGCTGTTCATGGCCAAGTCCAAGCAGATTAAATCCTTGGGAAAGCTGGCTATCGCTCCCTCCATTTTCAACATCGCGGAGCCGATTATGTTCGGACTTCCCATTATCATGAACCCGATTATGATCATCCCCTTTATTCTGGCTCCCATCGCGGTAGGCAGCATTACATACGGAGCCATGGCTCTGGGGCTGTGCTCGTTCCCGGCAGGCGTGGCGGTTCCCTGGACGGTGCCCATGTTCCTCTCCGGCTTCCTCGCCACAGGTGGAGACTTCCGGGCCGTTCTGGTACAGGTCGTGAACCTGCTGGCCACCATGGTGATCTACTATCCCTTCCTGAAAATATGGGATAAGAAAAAGCTCGAGGAGGAACGTCTGGCCGAGGAGGAGAGCGTGGACGATCTGGCCGACCTGGTCGCTTCCCTGGAGGATTAATTGATGGCAGAAAAATTTTATACGATTCCCAAAGACTTCCTGCTGGGCGCGGCGTCCTCGTCCTGGCAGACAGAGGGCTGGTCCGGAAAAAAGGAAGGGCACGACACCTATATCGACGTCTGGTACCGCGCCACGCCGGAGCTGTGGCACGAATGCCGCGGCCCCAAAAACGCCACGGATTTCTACCACCGCTACGAGGAGGACATCCGCCTGATGAAGGATTGCGGCCTGGACGCCTACCGTACCTCCATCGACTGGTCCCGCTTTATAGGGGACTATGAGACTGGGCAGGTGGACCCGGAGGGCGCGGCCTTCTACGACCGGGTGATCGACGGACTGATCGCCCGGGGCGTCAAGCCCATGATCTGCCTGGAGCATTTCGACGTGCCGGGAGAGCTGTTTCGAACCTACGGAGGCTGGGGAAGCCGCCATGTAGTCGACCTCTATGTGAAATACGCCCGGGCCGTATTTGAGCGTTACGGCGACAGAGTGGAGCAGTTTTTCACCTTCAACGAGCCCATTGTGGTACAGACCAGAACAATTCTGGACGGGCTTCGCTATCCCTTCCACCAGGACACCCGGCTGGCCATGCAGTGGAGCTACCACAAAATCCTGGCCACCGCCCTGGCGGTGAGGGAATACCGGAAGCTGGCTCTGAACGGGAAGATCGGGGTGGTGATCAATATCGAGTACGCCTATCCCCGCTCCGACGCCCCCCACGACCAAAAAGCCGCCCGGATGTACGATCTATTCTACAACCGCATGTTTCTGGACCCTGCGGTGAAGGGAGAAATACCGGCTGAGCTGATGGATATTCTCCGCTCCCAGGACTGCATGTTTGAGTACCGCGAGGAGGAGCTGGAGCTGATTCGGGACGGCGTCTGCGACAATGTGGGGCTGAACCTGTATTTTCCCATGAGGGTGAAGGCCAGGGAAAGCGCCTGGAACCCGGAGCTTCCCTTTCACCCCTGCCGCTATTTCGAGCCGTTCGACCTTCCGGGAAAGCGGATGAACCCGCACCGGGGCTGGGAGATTTACCCGAAAATCATGTACGACATGGCAATGCGCATGAAAACAGAGTACGGCAACATCGAATGGCTGGTCTCCGAAAACGGCATGGGCGTGGAGGGGGAGGATCGCTTCCGCGACGCCTCCGGCACGATCTGCGACGACTACCGGATCGACTACATCGCGGAGCATCTGGCATGGCTGTTAAAAGCCGTGAATGAGGGCAGCAACTGCAAGGGATATATGCTCTGGGCCTTCACGGACTGCGTGTCGCCGTTAAACGCCTTTAAAAACCGTTACGGGCTGGTGGAGATTGACTTAGAGGACAATTTGGCGCGCCATATCAAGAAATCCGGGCTGTGGTTTGCCGGGACAAGAAAAAACAATGGTTTTGTATTCCGGGACCTGGAGACAGAGTACCGGTAGAAGGAGGTATTTGATTATGATGAATATTTTGCTGGTTTGCTCAGCGGGAATGTCCACCAGCCTTCTGGTGACGAAGATGCAGAAGGTGGCGAAGGAACTGAATTTTGAGAGCAAAATCTGGGCGGTGTCCACGGATATCGCGGATGAAAACATGGCGAAGGCGGACGTGGTGCTCATGGGCCCGCAGATCCGGTTTATGGAAGGCGCTATGGTGGAAAAGGGCAGAAAGCTGGGAATACCCGTGGAGGTCATCAACTCGGCGGATTACGGAACCTGCAATGGCAAAAACGTCCTGAAGCAGGCGCTGCTGTTAAAAAAGAAGGGCATCTCATGATGGCTCTGGAGCCCATTCCCGCCGAGACCATATGGGGAGGAGAACGCCTCTTCCCCTATGTCCGGCACGAGGGGATGAAAAATATCGGCCAGCTCTACACGGTTCAGTGCAGGAGAGAGAAAAGCAACCGGATTTTAAACGGGCCGTGGGCCGGGAGGAGTCTGTATGAATATTATCAGAGCCGGAAGCAGGCGCTGGGACTGTCCTACGACGAATACCCGCTGCTGATCGCCCTGGTGGACGCCAAAGAAGATCTCAGCGTGCAGGTACACCCGGACGACCGGTGCGCCGCCGACCTGGAGCAATGGCCCTTCGGGAAAACCGAGTCCTGGTATTTTCTGGAAGAACCGGATCGCGGGGAGATTGTGAACGGCTGCCGCTGCCGAAGCAAGGAGGAGCTGACGCGGCTTTCCGGTGAAGGGCGTTTCCCGGATATCATCGATCATCTGCCGGTCAAAAAGGGAGATTATGTTTTCGTGGACGCGGGAACACTTCACGCCCTGGGAGCGGGCTCCCTGGTGTACGAGATTCAGGAAAATGTGGATTTTACCTACCGTTTTTACGATTACGGGCGAAGGGACAGCCAGGGAAACGAGCGGCCCCTGCACCTGAAAAAGGCGTTGGAGGCGGTGAAAACCGGGTTCAAATCCTCCGCCTCGCATTACCGCGGAGAAATCAGGGAAGCCAAATACAGAACCCTGCTATTGGAGGGAACAGATTTTGAAAACACGTGGGGCACATGGGCCTTTGTCACGGTTCTGGACGGACAGCTGCAGGCGGATGGAATCGCGGCAGAACGGGGAACCAGCGTCCTCCTGGAACCGGGAGAACGGTTGAAGTCCGGCCCTTCCGTCCGGGCCATGGCCGCCGCATTATAACGAATGGAGGAAAACAGACATATGTTTCAGAAGGATTTTTTGTGGGGCAGCTCCACCAACGCCCAACAGTTTGAGGGAGGATGGAACAAGGGAAACAAAGGAGTGTCCATCGCGGACGTGCGGGTGATCCCCGGCGCCAATCCGGAGGCCGGTTTTGAGGAGTTCAAGCAGGCGGTCAACCACTATGAGCACTACAAGGAGGACATCGCCTTCCTGGGCGAAATGGGATTTGGCATCTACCGTTTTACCATCGCCTGGACCAGAATCTTCCCGAACGGGGACGACCAGGAGCCCAACCAGGAGGGACTGGATTTTTACAGCCGGGTACTGGACGAGCTGGAAAAATACCACATTCAGCCGGTAGTCACGCTCTACGCCTACGATCTGCCCTATCACCTGGTGGAAAAATACAAGGGCTTTCTCTCCCGGGAATGCGTGGAGGATTACCTCAAATATGTGAAAACCGTGGTAAGCGCCTTCAAGGGCAGGGTAAAATACTGGGTTCCCTTTAACGAGCAGAACCTGCTGATGTTCGATACCATGTATATGATCGGATATCCGTGCAAGGACCGGCAGGAGTCCTTCACCGCGGAGCACCACATGAACCTGGCCTACGCCAGAGCAACCAAGCTGATCCATGAGACCGACCCGGAGGCAAAGACCGGAGGAAACGTGGGCAACATCTGCCCCTATCCCGCCACCTGCCGGGTGGAGGACGTGGAGGCCTGCGAAACCTATAAATACATGGTTGGCTATAACTATGGGGATATCTACGCCCGGGGACAGTATTCCGGCACATACATGAAATCTCTGGAAAGCCTGAATCTGGACAACGTGATTCTGCCGGGAGATTTGGAAACCATCGCCCAGGCGGAGCCGGATTTTCTCTCCCTCACCTATTACCACAGCAGCATTATCAGGGACGAGGGCCGGGACAAGCTTCTGGTGAAATCCAACTTAAAAGCCGTCAACCCATACTTAAAGCAGACCGAGTGGAAATGGAATATCGATCCCTATGGATTCAAGCATTTTGTCAAGGATTACCACCACCGGTACCAGCTGCCCATTCTCATTCTGGAAAACGGACTGGGCTACCGGGACGTGTTGGAGGCGGACGGAACCATACAGGACGACTACCGGATCAGCTATCTGCGGGACCACATCCTGCGCATGAAGGAGATGGTGGAGGAAGGGGTTGAGATCATCGGCTACCTCACCTGGTCCGCAATCGACTTATACTCCACCAGAGAGGGCTTCGGAAAGCGGTACGGCTTCGTCTATGTGGATAAGGATCACGACTTTAAGCGGATTCCCAAAAAGAGCTTTTACTGGTATCAGAAGGTGATAGAGAGCAACGGGGAAGAGCTGTAGCAGGTCATACAGCCGCTGACGACGTCCCAAAACAGCACAAAGCACACGGACAGCAACGCCTTCATTGCTGCCGTGTGCTTTTTTCATGACGGGCGCGGCATATGCCGTGTTTCGCGCGCTCCCCCTAAAACCGCGTCCCGCACTTCGGACAAAACTCAAAGTCCTCCTGGGTCTCGTAGCCGCAGTTTTGGCATTTCCTGACCTGGCTGCCGAACCCGTTGTCGTATCTGCCGTTCCCCTCCTGCACCAGGGTTAAGTCCTTCCGGGTGATGTCCACCTGGCCGCCCCGGGCCAGAATCCTTCCCACCTCCGGGTCCAGCTCATAGACCGTGCCGCAGCAGGACATTTTCACGTAATACCTGCGGTTCCATTTAAACAGCGGGATAAAGAAAAAGCTGAAATACATGTAGGTCATCACCACCTCATACCGGCCGTAGCGGCCGCAGCGGTCGCAGATCACGGTTTTCACATAGTCCAGTATCTTCTGCCCCTGGCTGATTCCTCCGATAAAAATCACTGGTGTTCCTCCTTTGTCTCATGCCTGTCCCGCAATGGCCAAAGCGCGCCAAAAGAGCGCCGCTCCGGCGGGCCCCATGGGGAAACGGAAGCCCTGTCCGGCCTTGCGCGGCACTCTCAGCGCGCTTTCTTCTCATCCCGGCACAGCCAGGATGTCAAACTCCGGGATAACAAATCCTACATATACGCCTTTTTCAGCGCCTTCAGCAGAATCTTGGGATCGCGGTTGTAGGGCGTCACCGGGCAGATGGGCTTGTTCACGTCCATCAGCGTGTACACGGCGGTTCTGGCCGCGCGCACGGAATACTCCTCGGTGAACACCATGTCGTCCGGAATCTCCACAAACTGGCTGACCATGGCAAAGTTGGTGGAGCCGGTGGGCACGACCGGCGGACGGTCGGTGTATTTGCGGGGCTCAAACTGCGCGTCCACATAAGGCATATAGCAGGGGATCACGTTGACCACGGTTTTCATCAGCTCCGCAATCTGGTCCTCCGGGATATGCAGGTGATGCAGGTACTCGTTTAACAGCTCCTCGCCGGTGCAGTCCTTCATGGGCTTCTTCACATAGTCGCCGATGGCTTCGGTGTACAGACCGTACCCCCAGAAAATCGTCTCGTCCATGGGCTGGTTCACAAAGTGGGGCTGCGCCGCCACCACGCTGCTCATCAGCCAGCTGGAATCCTTGAAGGTCATCAGGGCGCCGCTGCCGGGTACGTTTCCGGTGAAGTTCTCAATTACCTTTAAGAGCTGGTCGCCCTTGCAGGTCACGGTAAAGCTGAGCCAGTTGGTCTCATGAGGCTTGGAGAAGAACGGCTCCGGGTTGCCTAACTCCGGCTTCTTCGCCGCCACCTTCGCCCACAGCTCGCCGGAGATCGGCTTTTTGACGGGCGCGGGGGCCGCTGTGTGCAGGTCGCCCAGGGTCGCGCTGTCGGTCATGCAGGCGTTGGTCATGATACAGAGGTCGCCGTCGTTTAAGGTGACTGTGGAATTGATCACTTCCGGCTCGCCCTCGGCCGCGTTCGGGTTGCAGCTCTTCAGGTACAGGGTCTTGGCGGTGATTCCGGCGCCCTCGGCAAAGTCGATGTCCGTCACCTCGGTGTTCTCCTTAAAGACCACGCCGTTGCTGCGCAGGTACGCCTCCAGCGGGCGGATCACGCTGTCGTACTGGTTTAACGGCGTCCTGGTCACGCCCTCCAGCGTCTCGATGCGGCTGAACTCAAAGATCATACGGTTCATGTAACGGCGGAACTCGTACAGGCTGCTCCACTTCTGGAACGCAAAGGTAGTCTGCCACATATGCCAGAAATTGGTTGTGAACATATGGGGCGTCTCCTTGAACCAGTCCTGAATGGTCAGGTTGTCCAGCTTCTTCTCGTCGGTCAGCAGCAGCTTCAACAGCGCGTTGCGGTCGGCCTGGTTGAAGCCCATGCTCTTCACGTCGAGAATCTTTCCGTCCCTGTCCACCAGTCTGGCTTTGGCGCAGGTGGGGTGGGCGTGGTCAAAGTTCAGAATCTCCTCGGTCACGCTGCGCCCCGGCTGGCGGATGGAGGGGATTGAGGAAAACAGCTCCCAGAAATTCTCATAGGTCTCCTCGTTGAGCATACGGCCTCCGCGGCACACAAAGCCGTGCTCCGGATCGCCGATGCCGTCGTTGCTGCCCCCCAGAATGTGCATGCCCTCGTAGATGGTGATGCGCTCGCCCAGGAACTTGCAGTCCCTGATCAGATAGGCGGCCGCGGCCATGGTGGCCAGTCCTCCGCCCACCAGGTACGCGCGCTTCTCACCGTAGTCGCGGTTGTTCATCACCGCCTCCTCGATGGACTCGATTCTGGACGACTCCTGTTTCTTCTGCTCGTCCCGCATCTTCTTCAGCAGCACTCCCGCTGCGGCCGCGGCTGCGCCCACCGCAATGACTTTTCCTGTTTTCTTCTTCATCTTTGCTCTCTTCCTTTCCAAAATCTTCGATTTTCCTTCTCTGCCCGGCAGACCTTTGCCGCAAACGCGGCTATATTAATCTATCCAGAGTATTTCCATGTTTTATCTGCTTTAAAAATGTTCCGTAAAATAATTGGCCAGCTTCGCAAACTGCTCCAGCGTCAGCGCTTCCCCCCGCACGGACGCCGGCACTCCCAGGCTGGCGATGGCCTCGGTGATCATCTCCCTGGTATAGGAGAGCTCAGGCGAATTGTTGAGCCCGTTCTGCAGGGTTTTCCGCCGCTGGTTGAACGAGGCCCGGATCAGCTTAAACATCAGCGCCGGATCGGACACCGCCACCGGCGGCTCCTTGTAGCGGGTCAGCCGGATCACCGCGGACCCCACGTTGGGCCTGGGGATAAAGCAGTTGGGCGGCACGTTGGCCACGATATAGGGGCTGGCGTAGTACTGGACAGCCAGGGACAGCGCCCCGTAGTCCTTGGAGCCCGGCCCCACCTGCATGCGGTCGGCCACCTCCTTCTGTACCATCACCGTAATGTTGTCGATGGGCACGCCGCTCTCAAACAGGCCCATGATAATGGGGGTGGTGATATAGTAGGGCAGATTCGCCACCACCTTGATGGGTTTTCCGCCGTTGTACTCGTCCACCAGCTTGTTGATATCCACCTTGAGAATATCGTCGTTGATCACCGTGACGTTGCGGTAAGCCTCCAGCGTTTCCCCCAGAATGGGGATCAGGTTGCTGTCAATCTCCACCGCCACCACCTGTCGGGCGTGTTCGGCCAGGTACTGGGTCATGGTGCCGATCCCCGGCCCGATCTCCAACACGCAATCCTCCGCCCCGATGCCCGCGGCGGTGATAATCTTGTCCAGCACATGGGGATCGATGAGAAAATTCTGGCCGAATTTTTTCTGAAACACAAACTGATATTTCTGTATGATTTCAATCGTTTCTTTGGGGTTGCCCAATTTGTTCTGCATATGGTTTTCCTTATTTTTTCTTTTAAGGTTATGGTAGCCCATCAGGGGAGAAAAGTCAATTAAAAGGTTCCTGTTTTATGGCTGTCCGGCCCTTTATTTTATTTTGAGTCCACACGTCGATGCACGTTCTCAACGATTTCAGATACTCTGAAAATTGTATATTTTCCTGGCCGTACGTCAGCTGCAATTCGTACTCCAGCGGCAGCCAGGTGGAGAGGTCCGACTCATTGTGGGAAATAATGGCCTCCAGCTTGTCAAGGGCCTTGTATAATTTCGCCTCTTTGGTCTGCAGCTTTCCCATCTCGTCCAGAAGCTCCAGCCATTCGCGGCGCTGCGCGTCCGGGAAGGAACCCGCCCAGTCCAAAAACAGGGCGTCCTCGCTCTCGGCGTCCGCGTCGGTCTTTTCAAAGCTGGGAATATCTCCGGTAAAGGACTCCCCCAGGTCGTGGATCAGGCACATGCGGATTACCCGGTTCATGTCCGTGCCCTCAAATTCCGGCTCGCCGGACAGCAGCATGGCCATCAAAGCGATCCGCCAGCTGTGGTCGGCCACGCTTTCCCTGCGGTCATCCCCGGAAAAGCAATGGCGGGTTGTGGTTTTCAGTATTGCAGCTCTTGACAGTATGTCCAAAAATTCCTGGGGCGTCATCGTATTATTCCTCCTGTTCCTGTTCCCTGGGGTTATACTAACACACGGCGGGTTAAAAGACAAGGGAACCCATGGCCCCAAACACGGCGGCGCTCCCCTTGGGCGCCGCCGCTGATCCCATTTTACCGCGGATGGGTCAATAACCAAAATGCGGCTGCCGCGCTGCGATTTTTCAATCGTCAGCACGGCAGCCCCAACGCTGCGTTAATATCCCAATTTCTTTAACACATGCTCCACAGTCAGTCCATACTTCTCCTTGACCAGCCCGGAGGGCCCGGATTCCGTGAATACGTCCTCCACTCCCACCCGCAGCACCGGCGCGTGGTTTGGCATGTCGCAGACCGTCTCCGCAACCAGGCCGCCCAGCCCGCCGATCACAGAATGGTTCTCAATGGTCACGATTCTTCCCACCGTGCCCGCGACCCTGCGGATCAGCTCGCTGTCCGCCGGCTTTACGGAGAAGATATTGATCAGCTTTCCCTTCCCCCCGGCTTCCCGGCAGGCCGCAAAGCTCTTAAATGCCAGGTCCGCGGCCGATCCCTCGTAGATCAGGGCGAACTCGTCGCCCTCGTCCTCCACGACCATTGCTCTGCCCATCTGCGCCTTCTCTTTCGCCGGCAGCTTAGGCACGGAATCCCGCACGCAGCGGATATACACCGGCCCCTGATGGCGGACGGCGATCTCCACCGCCTCCTTCAGCTCATCCGGGTTGGAGGGCACCAGAATTTTCAAGTTGGGCAGCGCCCGCATGAGCGCCAAATCCTCATTGGCGTGGTGGGTGGCTCCGTCGTAGCCGCCGTCCATGCCGGGATGGGTGGCGATCATCTTCACATTCAAGTTGGCGTAGCATATCTGCCGAAGCTGGGTCCAGCAGGTCCCGGACACGAAGATCGCAAAATTTACATAAAATGGGATCCGTCCCTCGGTCGCGATACCCGCGGCAATGGACATGGCGTTCTGCTCCGCAATCCCCGTCTCCACAAAGCGCTCCGGGAAAACCTCCTCAAACTGGTTGGTGGTGGTGGACTTGGCCAGATCGCTGTCAATGACATAGATCCCTTCGTTCTTCCTGCCGGCTTCCACCAGCACGCCGCCCACCAGCTCTCTGAGGGTGATTGTATCATAGCTCATTGCAGATTTCCTCCTCCCTGGCGTTCAAATCCTTCATCGCGCTCTCGTACTCCGCGTCCGTCAGGCCGCTGGAATGCCACTTGGGCACATTCTCCATAAAGCCGACGCCCTTGCCCTTGACCGTGTTGGCTATAATGGCCACGGGCCTTCCGATCACGGATTTGGCCTCCTCGATGGCGTCCACCACCTGCCCCATGTCGTTTCCGTCGATCACGATCACGTGGTAGTTGAAGGCCGCCAGCTTGTCCGCCAGGGGTTCCAGGTTGATCACCTCGTTGGTGGGATGCCCGGAGGAAAGCTTGTTATAGTCGAAAATGTACACCAGGTTGTCCAGCTTGTAGTGGGCGGCCATCATCAGAGCTTCCCAAATCTGCCCCTCCTGGGTCTCGCCGTCCCCCGCGATGGCGTACACCTTGTGCGGGTCCTGTTCGCGTTTTTTCACCAGGGCCATGCCCAGGGCCATGGAAAAGCCCTGGCCCAGCAGGCCCGTGGTGGCGTCCACCTGTGGAATGTCGCAGGTGTAGGGATGACCCTGAAGCTTGGAATTGATCTGCCGGAACGTGGGAAAATCCTTCTCGTCGATGATTCCCTTCTGCGCCAGCTCCGCGTACAGCGCAGGCGTGGCGTGCCCCTTGGACAGCACCACCCTGACGCGCTTCTCCGCGCCGAAGTCCACCTCACGCTCGTAAATGGCCGTGAGCAGATCGATCACGGAGAGCGCTCCGCCCACGTGGCCCACGCCGGCCCGGTAGACCATCTCCACAATCCGCCTGCGGTTGTGGTTTGCCGTCAGTTTCAACTGCTTTAAATCTGTCATGGTTCTACGCTCCTCCATTACCACTTGCCAAGGGCCTTGCCGATAAAGTTAAAGAAAATACCGATCAGGTTGAAGTCCGTCTCCGGGAAGCTGGTGCCGGACAGGCCCACGCTCTGCATAATCGGGTAGATCAGCGCCGGTCCCACGGAGATCAGCACGCCGGTGACAAACGCGCCCAGCACGCAGCCCTTCCAGCCGCCCCTGGCGTTTCCGAACACGCCGGCGGTCGCTCCGATGAAGAAGAACGGGATCGCCACCGGGATCATTACCACCGTGTGGAGAGCCGCCATGATAAACATACAGATCAGGCCCGCCGCATAGGCGGAGATGAAGCCCAGCACCGTGGCAGTGGGAGCGTAGGGGAACACAACCGGGCAGTCCAGAGCCGGTTTCGCGCCGGGGATAAACTTCTCGGAGATACCCACGAAGGCAGGAACGATCTCACCCAGGAACAGGCGCACGCCGGTAATGATCACATAGAGGCCGCCGGTAAAGGTCAGGGTCTGCATAAGCGGGAAAATCAGCCAGTGGGTACCGCCGGAGATGGCCTCGACGGCCTCCCTGCCCGCCACCGCCGCTGCGATGTAGTAGATCACGCCGATGGACAGGGAAACGGAAACAATATAGTCTTTGAACATGGCCAGCCATCCGGGCAGCTTGATCTTCTCCGTGCTGTCCTCGGGATTGCCCACCTTGCTTCCCAGCCAGCCGGAAAACGCGTAGGCCAGGGTGCAGTAGTGGCCGATTGCGATCTCGTCGGTGCCGGTCACAGCGTTCATGGATTTCTGGGCAATAGCCGGGTACAGGGCCGCCGCAAAGCCGTGGATCACGGAACCGGTCAGAATCGCCGCCACGTCGGACAGGCCCAGGGCCTTCAGCAGGATCGCCAGCAGGGCGGAGAGGAACAGGCTGTGTCCGCCGGTCAGGAAAATGTACTTAAACCTGGTGAGCTTGGCGATGATCAGGTTGCAGACAAAGCCGCCCACCATGATCAGCGCGATTACCATGGGAAACAGCGTCTGCGCCTGGGCTGTGATGGCCTCGGAGATCGGTGTCACGCCCTCCAGGCCGAAGGCCGTCACAAACAGGGACTGAAACCCGTTTAGCGCTCCCTGGGCTGCCGAGGAACCGATGCCAAAGATCAGGAAACCCACAATCGTCTTGATGGTTCCCGCGATCACCTTCTCAGCGGGTTTCTTCTGGATCAGCAGGCCGACCATCGCCATGAGTCCGATCAGAAGCGACGCTTCACCTAATATGTCATAAACCACAAATTGCAATACTGCCATTTCTTAATCCCCCTTTTTTCTGAATGTAAATGCCGCGAATCGTAATATGTTAATCGTTTCCCTTCGCCTTTTCCAGCTCAAAATACTTGTTCAGCTCCCGCTCCAGAAAGTCCATGTCCATGATGTCCTTCACCCCGATCACGTAAGCCTTGGAATTTTTGAATTCCTCGATCAAATCCTCCATGGTGATGATAATGTCCACATTCTGCTGGCCAGCAAAGCCGCTGAACGCGTCGTGGGTCACATCCATGGGATAGCCGTTCCTGTCGATCAGCTTGTCCACCTTAATCTTAAGCATCATGGAGCTGCCCATGCCTGTACGGCACATAATTAAACAGTTTCTAGTTCTCATATCCTCATCCCTCCTGGTTATTAGTTTCGTTTTCTTTGATATACGATACGATGCTGCCGGCGTCCCTGGCCGTCCCCAGGGTTTCTATAAACTCCTTTCTTCCCAGAAATTCCGCCAAATCCTGGAGCGCCCCCAGATGGGAATTGGCGTCGATGGTCGCCAGCATAAACACATATTTCACCGGGTCATTGGCCTTGCTCCCGAAATTCACCGGGGTTTTCAGGCTGATGAAGGACATCGCCGTGTGCTTTACCCCGATTTTGTTGGTGGCATGGGGAAGGGCCACCCCTTTGGTGATGACAATGTACGGGCCTACCTCATTTACATTGTCGATAACCGCCTGTATGTACTCCTCCGTGATATCCCCGTTCTCCACCAGGATTCTTCCCGACTCCCTCACCGCCTCCTCCCAGGTGGCGCACTCTACATCCACACGGATGCTCGCTTCATTGATCAACTCGCTCAGCATATATTTTCCCTCAACCCTGTTAAAATTTTTGTGTTGCGCGATTCTGCCGATCTCCCTCAGCAAAATCTCCTCATCCTCTTTGGCGGCGTACTGGTCCAACAGCTCCCGGAGCCGTATGGCCGTAACGCTCTCCCCTTCCCGCGCGATCACGGACCGCTCAATATTAAATCCCATGTCCAGCAGCTGCTTGCTGACCCGGACCACATCTTCCCGCTTCAGCAGCGGGCTGACCTTCACAAAGGTTTTTCTGGTCTGCAAGGGGACCGTGGTGATAATCAGGTCCACGTCCTCCTTTTTCAGGAACTTTTCCAGCTGGTGCCTGGCCACCGTGCCCTTGATATTGAGCTTGAAGTTACGGTTGAGCCCGGTGACCACCAGCTCCGCGGTGCCGATTCCCGTGGCGCAGACCACGACAATGTTCACCAGACGCCCGGCGTTCTGGTTCCTCCGGTTGATCGCCGCCGCAAAATGGAGCAGAATATAGGCGATCTCGTCGTCTGTGGGCACGATGATGCCCGGCTCCCCCAGGGTCGGAAATGTGGTCTTGACGGCTTCGTACAGCTCCGGGTAATTGTGGATCAGCTCCTCCTTCAGCGGATTTTCCAGCAGCATACCGTTTTTCTTCCGGTACGTGCAGGCGCTGATGTGCTGGATCAGGAACTCGTACAGGCGGTCGTCGTTTGTCAGATCGCAGTCGATGCGCTTGCTGACGCCGGCGATCAGCTTGATACAGTAGTATTCCAGCAGCACGTCCCCGCTGGTCTCCTGCCTGGTGATCGCGCTGGACTTGGCGCCCATGTGGACCGCCACATAGTAAATCTCCGCGTCCGGCAGCCTGATGTGAAAACACTCGTTCACGCGCCGCACAATGTCAAAGGCCATCTGATACTGCAGGCTGTCCTGCTCAATCTGGTCCGCGGCCCTGGGTTCACCGTACTCCTCGTCCAGGCGGAAACGCTTGATGGACAGGGCGATGTGGATCGCTAAGGCCTCGTAGGCAATGTCGTCCAGGTAAGTGGCGAACGCTTCCTCCACATCCGTGACAATGGCCTTGATCTTGTCCAGGCCGTCCTCCTCAAACCACTGGGAGTAAATGGACTGGTCGCACTCCGCGCGGTCCCCGGTCAGGGCCGTGAAATCCCGGATTACCTTGGAGAGATATTTCCGCCGCCTCACCTCGTCCGCCTCGATACAGAGCCCTTTTCCCCGTTGGCTGATCAGGCTTATGCCGTTCTTGCGGCAATACTCCTTGACCGCCACCATGTCGGCGTTCACCGTGGTACGGCTGACAAAATATTTGTCCGCAATGTCCTGGATCGTGCTGTAGCCGTTGGACCAGCAAAGGTCGAACACGATTAACAGCATCCGCTCCTCGCCGGTGAGGCGGTCCGTGTAAAAGTCCTTCACCCCCAGCTCGGCCAGGCCGGCCAGCTTCTCCTTCACGTCCCCGTCCACCTGGGCTGTCTTGTTGGTCACAAAAATGCACTCCCGTCCCAGCTCCCGCAGCAGGAACTCGTTCAAAATCCCGATGTCGTAGCGCACCGTTCTGAGGTTGATGGAAAACATGTCCGCCACCTTTGTCATGTTGACACTTCCATCAACCGACAGCATTTTCAATTCGTATTTTTGTCTAATATTCATATGTTTTTACCTGGCTTTATTATCTATAAATTTCAGTTGTTTATCAAGTTCAATAATTTTCACTGTGATAGCGAAACGAATTGCACTATATTGACCAAACCCGGGCAGTCCGCCGGAATGCGCGAAAGCCCGCCCGATGAGATCGCAGCCGTCCGGCCGCCGGACCCCTGGGGCCGCCGGTTTTCAGGCCTGCCCGCAAATCGCGTTTCCGGCATATTGTGTGTTGGAAAAAATTGTGCTATGATGAGTGGCGTGCGGCCACGGGAAAGGCCGCCGGAATTTACAGGAAATTTCACAAGAAAGAATGGTAGAGAAAATGAATCGGAAACAACTGGGTTATCTCTGTCTGGTGATCACCTTTATGATCTGGGGCAGCCTTTACGTAGTGTCAAAGTACGCGCTGGCCGTGGTCCCGCCCATCACGGTCCTGCTGGGGCGTTACGCCCTGTCCGTGGTTCTTCTGTTCGTCATCCTGAAGAAAAAGGGCATGAAACAGATCGAGCGCCAGGACTGGAAATATTTTATCATCATCGGCGGAGTGGGATACTTTGTATCCATCGCCTGCCAGCTGGTGGGCACCAGCCTGCTGGACGCCTCCCTGGCCTCCCTGATCAACGCCCTGAACCCTGTGTTCATCCCGCTGATGGCGGCCATCATCCTGAAGGAGCGGGTATCCCCCCGCCGGATTGCCGGCATCGCAGTGTCCGTGGCCGGCGTCTACGCCATCCTGGGCGGCGGGGGCGGAAGCTTCAACGTCCTGGGCCTCCTCGCTTCCGTCTGTTCCGTGGTATTCTGGTCCCTGTCCTCGGTGATGGTGCGCAAGGTGGCTGGCAAATACGACCCCATCCAGATCGCCTTCGTGGGCATGGCCATCGCGCTCTGCTTCAATATTCCGGCCTCCATCTGGGAATTGTCCACAACCCCCTGCCGGTTCACGCTCCCGGCCGTGCTGTCCCTGATCTACCTGGCGGTGATCTGCACGGCCCTGGCCCACACGCTGTGGAACAAGTCCCTCCAGCTGCTGAGCGCCGGCACCTGCTCCATGCTCTACCCACTGCAGCCTCTGACCTCCGCGGTCATGGGCGTGCTGCTGCTAAACGAACAGATCACCACCGGGTTCGTGATCGGGGCGGCGGTGATCTCCGCGGGAATTTTGATCGCCGTAAAAGAATAGAAGCGCCATTTAAAGAACAGGAAAAAGCTGCCGCGCACATGATTATTCCAAATCATATGCGCGGCAGTTTTTTCCTTTTATTTACATTCTATAATTTGATCCCGTAGAGCTTCAGGGCGTTCTCCCAGGTAACGGCCTCCACCTCATCCCGGCTCACGCCTTTGATCCTGGCGATCTCCTCCGCCACGTAGGGCAGATTCAGGGAGGAGTTGCGCTTCCCGCGGTTGGGCGACGGTGAAAGGTACGGGCAGTCCGTCTCCAGCACAATCCGGGACAGGGGCGCGTACTCCACCACCTCCTTCAGCTTCTTGGCGTTGTTAAAGGTTACAACGCCGCCGATCCCCAGGTAAAAGCCCATATCCAGGTACTCCCTGGCCATCTCCCTGGCATAAGAGAAGCAGTGGATCACGCCGCCGTTCTCCCGGGCGCACTCCGCTTTCATGATATCCAGCGTGTCCTTGGCCGCATCCCGGCTGTGTATCACCACCGGGAGCTTCAGCTCGCCGGCCATGGCCAGCTGCCGTGAAAACCACTTTTTCTGAATCTCGTGACCCGGCTCCTCCCAGTAATAGTCCAGGCCGATCTCGCCGACGGCCACCACCTTCTCACCGGCCGCGGCCTCCCGCAGCCAGCCGATGCCCTCCTCGGACAGCTCCGCCGTATCGCTGGGGTGGACGCCGACGGCCGCGTACATCCACGGGTACCGGGCCGCCAGCTCAAGCGTAGTCCTGCTGCTGGACAAGCTGGCGCCTATATTAGTCACGGCCATCACCCCGGCCGCCTTTAAGCCCTCCAGCAGTTCCCCTCGGTCGCTGTCAAAGGCATCGTCGTCATAATGCGCATGTGTGTCAAAAATCATCTCTATACTCCTATTTTCCCTGTGATCCATCCGGACAGCAGAAACAGCGCCAAAAGATGCGCCGGATACGCCACATAAAAGAAATACTTAAATTCCTGCGCTCCCCGCCTGCCGTTGTACAGCACAATGGGCACGTAGGCCAGCGCGGAAATACAGTAATAGTTCAGGCTCTCGGCAGCGGACAGCGCCACGCCGCAGACCAGCTGGGCTATATCGTTGTGACGGAACCAGTACAGGCCGCTGATGAGAAGCACGCCCAGCACGCTGTAATCCGACTTGACCACCCAGGCCAGGGCGCAGCCCCCGGCTACCGCCGCAAGCTGCAAAAAAAGGTTGTCCAGATACTCCAGGCCCGCCATCACCAGTATTCCGATCAGGAGGGTGAACACCACGTTCTGGTAGCCCGGATAATACCACGTATTGTAAATAGCCAGGTCAAAGGGGATCTCGGATATCACCGCCAGAAGGCCGATGCGCAGGGCGTAATTCACCCTGTTCCTGGAATGGCAAAAGCCCTCCACCAGCAAAAAGGCGAAGATCGGGAAGGCCATCCTGCCCGCGTAGCGGCAGATTTTGCCCACCAGCAGCCACTTTTGCCCGGAGGCAGTGGCGATGATCGCGCTGCACGCCAACGGATCCCTGCCGTGCAGAATCCCGCACTGGATCACCACAGCCCCGATATGGTCTGCGAACATGGCAAGCACCCCGATCAATTTCAACTGATTTCCTGTCAGCCCGTTAAACGGCCTCCTGGAATACCGTCTCCTTCTGACTCTTCCGTTCATCCTTTGTACCCCACATTATGTTGTATGCGTTTCTTTATCATACTGCAAAACGCGGAAAAATGCAAGTTTTCCCCCACTTTCAGCCGTTTTTAAGGGTAAAAAAGGGCGGCAATCCCCATTTTTTAACTTTTTAGCGCGATTCAAACCGAAAGACGGCCGGCGCCCTCCCACCGCGGCCGGCGGGCGATCCCCCCGGAACGCGCCAACGGCCTATTGCATTCAACAATCGCCCGCATGCTGCGCCAGCGTCCCATCGCATTCAAACAAAAGGCCCGGGAGCCGGCGCCGGGATAATCCCGGAGCCCGCGACCCGGGTCCATCTCATCTATTCCGCGCAGCGCCGTGATCAGCAGATCTCCGCTCCCGCGGGCATATCCTTCTCCGGCTTCATCAGCGCCAGATTGCCCTCGGCATCCTCGGCGCACAGCAGCATACCCTCGGACAGCATACCGGCCAGCTTGGCGGGCTTTAAGTTGGTCACCACCATCACCTTTTTGCCGACCATCTCCTCGGGGGAGTAGTAAGCCTTGATGCCGCTTATAATCTGCCGCACCTGGCTCCCCACCTTCACCTGGGAGCAGAGCAGCTTTTTGGACTTGGGCACAGCCTCGCAGGCGATGATCTCGCCCACCTGGAACTGCAGCTTGGCAAAATCGTCGTAGGTGATCTCCGGCTTGGCTTCCAGATCGATGCCCTCTGCAGCCTCCTCAGCCTTGGGCTCCGGGGCGGGCGCCGCTGCGGCGTTCATCTCCTCCACCTTGGCCAGCACTTCCTTGATATCCATGCGGGCGAACAGAATCTCCGGCTTGTCCGTCACCTTGGTGCCGGAAGCGTACAGGCCGAACGCATCCATCTGGGAGAGCTCCCGCTTGGTTGTGTTGAGCTGCGCCAGAATCTTTCCGGAGGTTTCCGGCATAAAGGGCTCCAGCAGGGAAGCGCCGATGGCGATGGCCTCCGACAGGTTGTAGAGCACGGTGGACAGGCGGTCCTTCTTCGCCTCGTCCTTGGCCAGGGCCCAGGGAGTGGTCTCGTCGATATACTTGTTGCTTCTGCGGAAAATGTTGAAAATCTCCGTGATGGCATCTGCCACGCGCAGCTGCTCCATCTTGGCTTCCGCCTTCTTCACAGCCTCCAGCACCGTGGCCTTTAAGTCCGCATCCACGTCCTCGGCCGCGGCCTTGTCCGCCACGATTCCGTCAAAATACTTGTTGCTCATGGAGATGGTGCGGTTCACCAGGTTGCCCAGGATATTGGCCAGATCGGAATTCATCCGCTCCACCATCAGCTCCCAGGAGATCACGCCGTCGTTGTCAAAGGGCATCTCGTGGAGCACAAAATAGCGCACCGCGTCCACGCCGAAGAAGTCCACCAGGGTATCCGCGTAGAGCACATTTCCCTTGGACTTGCTCATCTTGCCGTCGCCCTGGAGCAGCCAGGGATGGCCGAACACCTGCTTAGGCAGCTCCACGCCCAGGGCCATCAGGAAGATGGGCCAGTAAATGGTGTGGAAGCGGATGATATCCTTGCCGATCAGATGCAGGTCCGCGGGCCAATATTTCTTAAACTGGTCGGTGCTATTGCCGTCGCAGTCGTAGCCGATGCCGGTGATATAGTTGGTCAGCGCGTCCAGCCACACATAGGTCACGTGCTTGGGATCAAAGGTAACCGGAATCCCCCAGTTGAAGGTGGTTCTGGACACACAGAGATCCTGAAGCCCGGGCAGCAGGAAGTTGTTCATCATCTCGTTCTTTCTGGAAACGGGCTGGATGAACTCTGGATGCGCGTTGATATGCTCAATGAGCCTGGGCGCATATTTGCTCATGCGGAAGAAGTATGCCTCCTCCTTGGCCGGCTTCACCTCGCGGCCGCAGTCCGGACACTTGCCGTCCACCAGCTGGGACTCGGTGAAAAAGGACTCGCAGGGCGTGCAGTACATTCCCTCATAGTAGCCCTTGTAGATGTCGCCCTGGTCGTACAGGCGCTTGAAAATCTTCTGCACCTGGGCCTCGTGGTCCCCGTCCGTGGTGCGGATGAACTTGTCGTAGGAGGTGTTCATCAAATCCCAGATCCGCTTAATCTCAGCAGCGGCCCCGTCCACAAACTCCTTGGGCGTCACGCCCGCAGCCTGGGCCTTCTCCTCGATTTTCTGGCCGTGCTCGTCCGTTCCGGTCTGGAAGAACACATCATAGCCCTGGGCCCTCTTATAGCGCGCGATGCTGTCGGCCAGCACGATCTCGTAGGTGTTGCCGATGTGGGGCTTGCCGGAGGCGTAGGCGATGGCCGTGGTAATATAATATGGCTTTTTACAATTCTGACACATGGTTTCATTCCCTCATTTCCCGGGGCAAATGCCGCCCTCCCCAGCTTGTCCCTCCTGCGGTGGACCGTCCGGAAACGGCGGCGTGCCCTGACTTCAATAGCTTTAAGTATAATCTTTCCACGGTTGTTCGTCAAGACATGGCCCACGAATTCAGCCATTTTTTCCCTTAAAACAAAGCTTTCCGGCAAAATCCCACCGCCCGCCCAAGGTTAAAAGTCCGACTAAAAATTGAAAGGGGTACTTGAAAAATTCAAGTACCCCATGTATAATTTACTCAGAAGTAATCAAAGGACAGTTGAGGCCCGATGATTGCGCTTCGGATATCTGTGCAATTTATAGTTGCGAGCTATCCTCTACGGCAATAGAGGATAGCTCATTTTCGATTCTGATGATTGTCTATGTAAGTCAGCGCCGCGAAAATCACGAGCACCAATGTCAACACTTCCAGTGTACTCACATCATAGTTCCCCCTACGGCTTATTTCCGAAGGTCATCATCCGTCTATCCTCTGTACTCCGTTCAATTATACCCCCTCATTTTAACATATCGGGAAATTGAATACAACATAATTCATTTTCTGTCTCATCAAATTTCTCTATCCTAAATGAATACGGGCCCCGGATTATTTTTCCGGAGCCCATACTCTGATCTATGTTGCAAAATACTAAGAGGAAGCCAGCTGCGGCGCGCGTTTGGCCTTCCATTTCCGGAAGCCGTAAAGCGCGGCGAACAGTACGAATCCAATCAGCGAGTTCAGCATGTATGGCGTGATCGCCAGCACAATCACCCCCAGATAGGCAAGCCGCTCCGGCACGGTGATCTTTTCCTCCACATACCCCTGCAGCATGACGGCCAGGGAATAGCATACTACCATGCCTGAAATCCAGGTCAGAAGCGTCTGCAGATTCCACCCGAAGGTGATGTAATCCGGGTTCAGCGCGAAAGCGAAGGGAAGAATAAAGCCCGTGATTCCCAGCTTCACCGCCTGCAATCCCACCTTGATGGGATTTTCCTCCGCTATACCGGCCGCCGCGTAGGAGGCCACCGCCACCGGAGGCGTAATGGCGGAGATGGAGGCGAAGTACAAAAGGAACAGGTGCGCCGCCAGAATCGGAAGTCCCAGCCCCGTCAGGGCCGGCGCGATGGCTGTGGCGCAGACAATATACGCGGCCGTGGTCGGCAGTCCCATTCCCAGGATCGCGCACACCAGCATAGCCAGGATCAGGCTGGGGATCAGGGAGTTGCTTCCCAGCTGCACGATAAAATTGGAGAATTTAAGTCCCAGCCCGGTCAGGGAGAACACCGCCACCACGATTCCCGCAGTGGAGCAGGCCGCAACCACGGAACAAAGGGATTTTCCGGCCGCCACGGCGCCGCCCACAACAGCCTTTAAGGTCATCCGGTCCCTGGAATCCAGGAAGCCCATGACAAGAATCGCGGCCGTGGCATAGATGGCGGCCTTCATGGGCGTGGTTTTCAGGCCCAGCATCATGAACAGCAGCACCCCTACCGGGATGAACAGCTTCATGCCTCTGGCCAGGGATTCCTTCAAATCAGGCACCTCGTCCTCGCTCAGACCGGCCAGATTATGCTTTACCGCTTCCAGATCCACCATTTTAATCAGGCAGACGTAATACATCAGCGCCGGAAGGATGGCCGCGATACAGACCTCCGCATAGGAAACGCCCGCCACATCCGACAGCACGAAGGCCGCGGCCCCCATGATGGGAGGCATGATCTGGCCGCCGGTGGACGCGACCGCCTCCACCGCCCCGGCGAATTTCTTGGGATACCCGTTGCGCTTCATCAGTGGGATCGTAAACGCGCCGGTGCTCACCACGTTGGCCACGCAGCTTCCGGAAATGGTTCCGAAAAACGCGCTGGCGATCACCGCCATTTTTGCCGGGCCGCCGCGCTTTCTGCCGGCCGCCGCGATGGCGATGTTCTGGAATATAATATCCGCCCCCGACACCGACAGAAAGGCCGCAAACAGCAGGAACAGGTACACATTGGTGGCGGAGGTCCCGATGGGCGTGCCGTACACGCCTCTGTCGCTGAAAATCGCCAGCACAACGCGCTGCATGCTGTAACCGCGGTGTCCGAACAGTCCGGGAATCTTGTCGCCCGTCAGCGCATAGATGATGGCCACGATGGCGATAATCGGCAGCACGTTTCCCAGCATTCTCCGCCCCGCCTCCAGCACCAGCAGCGTGATCAGGATTCCGAACACATACAGCTCCTTTGTCATCATGTTGTTCTGCATGGTGGTGGTGTAGGTTTCAAAGTTCAGGATCACGTAAAAGCTTACCACCGCGGTCAGCGCGATCAGGATCCAGTCCGCCGCGCGGCACAGGGCCCGCAGCCCGGGCGGCAGCTCCTTCGCGCCGCCCAGGGGTTTATACAGGAAAATGAGCACAAGGCCGATCAGCAGATGCCAGGCGTAAAACAGAATGCTGGGCATGGTAAACGTGGTGTAGTTCCCCACGTGAATGACCACGGCGAAGAGGGACACCAGCGCGCAGATGGCAGTGATCGCCTTCTGATATGTAAATTTCTTATCCATCAAGTTCCTCCTTTAATGTGGGATACCGGAATTATTTCTGGTATTCCGGCGGAATCAGCTCGTCCGGCACATTGATTCCCACTTCCTGCAGGTAACGCACCGTGCCGGCGTGAAGCGGCACATTGTAGTTCAAAACATTCTCAGCCGTGCAGTATTCCAGGCTCTTGTGAATTTCCATAAGCTGGGGATTATTCTCCAGCAAGGTCTTGGTCATCAGATAGATATAGTCCTCCGGCACCTCGCTGCTGCACACCAGCATATTCCACTCGGTCACGGTGAGAACGTCCTCGGTCGCGCCCTTGTAGGAGCCCGCCGGCATGGTGGCCGCGGTGTAGAAGGGGTACATGTCGGTCAGCTGCTTCTGCTCCTCGGGGGTCAGGCCAATGAAGGTCAGCTCCTGGGTCGCCTCCAGCTCGGAGATCGCGGCAAAGGGCGGGAAGGAGAACAGCACAGCCGCGTCTACCTGGCCGTCCGCAACCGCGGAGGCGGTCGCGCCGTGTCCGTCGTTATAGATGGAGGACGGCTTCACGCCCATCTTGTCAAACGCGGCGCGCAGCACGCTGTCCATGGCGGCGCCCTTGGAGCCCAGGCCTACGATCTTGCCGTCAAAATCGCTGAGGGTCTTGATACCCGAGGAGGAAAGGGCGTACATGGTCATGTAGGACGGGTAAAGGGCGACCATTCCCCTCACCTTATCCATGGGGCCTCCCGTCCACTCTGCGGTGCCCTCCTTGGCCTCGGCCAGGGAGGAGGTCATGGCGATTCCCACCTCCATCTCGCCGTTCTGGATCATGGTCAGATTGGCGGTGGAGCCTCCCGTCTCCTCGGAGGTGATCACAAAATAGTCCGGCAGGCTGTTGTTGAGAATCGTGGCGATCCCGCCGCCCACCAGATAAAAATTGCCGCCGGAGGAGCTGGTTCCCAGGGAATAGCGCAGCGGTGAGGACGGCTTTTCAATCCCGCCTCCGGCCTGCTCCTCTTTTCCCGCCTGGGAGTCCTGTCCCCCTTCCTCCGCCTTTGCCGCCGTGTCCGCATTGGCGGCCGTGGTGGCCGCGCCGGAAGAACCGCCGCACGCGGTCAGTGAAAATGCCATTGCACCTGCAAGTACGAGTGCCAACCAATTTTTCTTCATTTCTAAATTCCTCCTCTTAGTCGTTTGCTACAGCGGACCGTGTCCGCCCTGATCTCTCCTACCCCAGCGGGGTCATAAAAATGCGCAGCGAGCGGAACGCTCTGCCGGCCGCCAGGCCGCCGCCCCGGACGATGCCGTCCCGGTGCGCGCAGCTGATGTGGATGTGCACAAACAGCGGGGATTCCTTGTCCTTGTACACGCTTTGCAGCGCCGGGTCCATTTTCTCCCGCTTCATCACCTCTCCTGTCAGCGACACCACCTCCGCGGCTCCGTCCGCCGGTTCGGAGGCTGTCACTAAGGGCAGCTGATCCCGGACAGGCGTGGTGTAGGCCATGTCGATCACCGAACCCACAGCGCCGGTAATGTAGACGTTCTCCCAGTTCTGCTCCAGGACGTAATCCGACACAACCCTTTTGATGTCCTCCCCTGCTTTTACCGTAACCTCGTAAACCTGTCCCATCATTTCACCTGCTTTTCCACTTTTTTCACCGCCTGGCTGGCCGCGATCAGAATCGGATCATAGACCGGAGCCACGGGCGGAGCGTAGACCAGATCCAGCTCATTCACCTCTTCCACGGTCATAACGCAGGTGATCGCGGTGGCAAGCACATTGATCCGCCCGGCAATGCTCTCGCTGCCGATGCCCTGGGCCCCCAGCAGGCGTCCCGTCTTTCTGTCGAAAACCAGGCAGATTTGGTTGTCCCGGCCGCCGGGATAGTAGGAAGCCCGGTCCATCTTGGTGATGATGGTGGAAACCGCCTCATACCCGGCCTCCTCCGCCTGCTCCAGGGAAAGTCCCGTGGCCGCAATGTACTGCTCGAACACCTTGGTCACCATGGACCCCAGAACGCCCCTGAAGGTGTCATGTCCTCCGGCCACATTTGCGCCCGCAACGCGCCCCTGCTTGTTGGCCGTGGTGCCCAGGGGCACGTAGACCGGCTTTCCGGTGATCAGCTGCTTCATCTGCACGCAGTCGCCGCAGGCCCAGATATCCGGGTCGCTGGTGCGCATCTCATCGTCCACCGCGATAGCGCCCTTTAACCCCAGCGCAAGCCCGGCCTGGGCGGCCAGCTCCGTGGCGGGCTTCACCCCGGCGGAAACCAGCACAAAGTCAGTCTCAAGGGTGTCCCCCTGGGGCGTGCGCACCCAGCGCGCCCTGCCGTCCTCCGTGAGAATTTCAGCCACTCCGGTTCCCGTGTGCACAGTCACGCCCCGCCGCTCCAGGTTTTCCAGCACGCTCTGGGAAAACGCGGGGTCTAAAAACGGCAGCAGTCTGGGAAGCTGCTCGAAAATCGTAACACTGACCCCTGACAGTGTCAACTCCTCGGCCAGCTCCAGGCCGATAAAGCCCCCGCCGACGATCACGGCGCTCTTCGCCTTGCGCTGCACCGTCGCTTTCAGGCGGATTCCATCCTCCACGGTTCTGAGATAATACACTCCCTCGGAGCGGATTCCCGGGATAGGCGGCACCGCCGGGGACGCTCCGGTGGCGATCACCAGCTTGTCGTAGGGATGCACGCTCTGCAGGTCCGTGTCCAGATTCCGCACCGTCACCGTCTTTTCCCCTCGGTTGATGGAGGTCACCTCATGGTGAATCCAGGTGGGAATCCCCCGCTTATTTTTCATTGTCTCAGCGTTGACCGCCACCAGATCATTGGGCTGCTCAATCATTCCGCCCACGAAATAGGGCAGGCCGCAAGCCCCGTAGCTGATATAGCCGGTCCTCTCAAACACCTGGATCTCCAGTTCCGGTTTCATGCGTTTTGCCTTGGAGGCGGCGCTGAGCCCCGCCGCCGTTCCTCCGATTACGATTAATTTTTCTGCCATGGAATGACCTCCTGTCGTCCGCTCTTATCTCTTGACGCCGTATTTGTCGATGACGCCCATCTCGCCCATCAGCTTCTCCAGGTCCGCCAGCTTCTGTCCGCCGAAATCCTGATAGGGCTTTCTCAAATGTCCGCCCGGCAGGCCCAGAATGTTCAGGGCCGCTTTGATCACCACAGGGTTGGAGAAGGTGTACAGGGCCTGCAGCAGCGGGAACCACTTAAAGTAGCCCTCGCGGCACTCCTCGATGATCTTCATGTCGGTCCAGGTGCGGGAGTACAGGGCCGCCTCCTCGGGGATAATGTTTCCGCCGATATTGGCCGTCCCGGTTCCGCCCACCGCCAGCGTGGGCAGCACGATGGAATATTTCGGGAAATCACAGCACATGATCTTCACCTTGCCCTGGCACAGCCTCTGAACCTGCACCAGCTGCTCCACGCTGGGAAGGGCCTCTTTATCCACCACAAAGTTGCTGTGGGCGTCGGACAGCTTCTTGATGGTCTCCGGCATCACCTGAACGCCCAGCCGCGAGGGATTGTTATAGATACCGCAGGGAATGTCCACCGCGCTCATGCAGGTGTCCAGATGGATGTGCGCCGCGGTCTGGTTGATCAGCACGTAGGGCGGAACCGTGAACACAACGCCGTCCGCTCCCTGCTTCTCACAGTACTGTGCAAAAGCCACGCTGGCGTCCGTGGTGAAGGACGCGGCGCTGAAGAACACGGGAATCCTGCCCTTTGTCATCTGAATAACTTCCTTGACGATGGCTTCCTTCTCCTCCTGGGACAGCAGCGTAACCTCGCCCGCGGAGCCAAGGATAAACAGCTGGGACGTGCCGTATTTGATCTGGCGGTTAATCAGGGTCTCAAAGCCCTTGAAATCGATTTTGTTGTCCTCTGTGAACGGTGTGGGCATTGCCACCCAGGAACCTTGTAAATTCATCATAATAACATTACCTTCCTTCTTGTTTTTTGTTGTCCATTTTGTATGGAGTTTTTATTTGATGACCTTATTTTTGCACATTTATCACAAGCTTTCTACTTGATTGCTTACAATGATAAAATGGATTCAATGTATACTTTGTTACATAAATTTCGAGACTATTCGCGATTTTGAAAGTCGATTTTCTATTCAAATCGGATGTGCGTTATTTTGTCAGTTTCTTTTATTAATAGGCTTATTTTTTTGTTTAATTTCATCTGAAGTTCATCAATTCAAACCACATAAAAAGGGAGGGCGCGCGCGGCCGCGATCAGATACACGATACTGAAAAAATCAAAAGGCCCGCGCCTCAAAAGCGCAAGCCTTTTCCTTTATTTTCCTTTTTTAATTCCATTAATTTACAATTCCCATATTATTCAGCTAATATCTCTCCATAAACACCCGGTACTTCTCCGCGTTGACCTGGATATTCCGGTTCAGCATGCGTATGAACCCCTCGTCGCACAGCTCATTGATCAGCTTGCTGATCGTAACCCTGGCGCCGCCGATGATGGTGCTCAGCTCGTACTGGGTGTAGTACACCTTCAGGTTGTACCAGCCGCCGTCGATCAGCTTGTCCGGGTCCGCGGTTGAGCAGAACAGCCGTTTCAAGCGGTCCTTGCAGGAATTGAAGGTCAGATTCTCAATTTCATGGCGCATGATCAGCATCTTGTTTAAGATATTCTCCATAATGGCATCCCGGAACATCTTATTGGTATCCAGCAGATGCTCATAGGTGTGCAGGGGAATGATATAAATCTTGGTATTGACCTCCGCCTGGGAAAACAGCCCGGTGGGTTCCTGAAGTGAAACCGGCGTTTCGCCGTAGAACCAGCCCGCCGACAGGGTATACAGTATCTTCTCCGTGCCGTCGGCCCCCATCATATAGTGCCTGGTGCGCCCCTCCGCGATATAATATACGCCCTGTGGCTCCATCCCCGGCTCCAGAAACACGCGTTTTGCAGGATAAGAGACGCTGGTAGCGTTTTCATGAATCAGCTCCTCCAGAGCCTTATTCCTCGCATTCGGTATCGTAAAACTAGATTTGTCCAACTGCATGACGCTCACCCATCCTTCTCAAAATTCTCAGACTTCCATCCCATCTATCATAGCACAAACCCCATTTTCCTACAAGCGGGCTTCGGGCGCGGACATGGCGCAAAAAAGGCGGGATTAGCTCCCGCCTAAAGGATGGTGGCACGCGAAGCTCTGTCCCCCCTCCGTCCGAAACTCCGGCACGGACTGTGAGCACAGCTCGTCCGCGTACGGACACCTGGTATGAAATTTACACCCTGAGGGAGGATTCACCGGACTGGGAATCTCGCCTGATATGATCTCCTTGTCCTCTCTTCTGTCGTCCGGATCCACCACTGGCACGGCGCTGAGCAGAAAATGCGTGTAGGGATGCCTGGGATGGGCGAAAATCTCCTGCGCCCGGCCGTACTCGCAGATGGCTCCCAGATACATGATGTACACCCTGTCCGAGATGCAGCGCACCACGTTGAGATCGTGGGAAATGAACAGGTAGGTCAGCCCCATTTTCTCCTGAAGCTCCGTCAGAAGGTTCAGAATCTGGGCCTGTATGGACACGTCCAGGGCCGACACCGGCTCGTCGCAGACAATCAGCCTGGGATTTAAGGCCAGCGCCCTGGCGATCCCGATCCTCTGCCTCTGCCCGCCGCTGAACTGATGGGGGAAACGGTTCTTGTACTCCACCGGTATTCCCACAATCCCCAGCAGCTCGTCCACCCTGCGCTGGCACTCCTCCCGCGTCCCCACGCGGTTGATCAGAAGCGGCTCCGCGATGGAGTTGGCCACGGAAAGCCTGGGGTCCAGGCTGGAATACGGGTCCTGGAAAATGCACTGGATATCCCGCCTGATCTTCTGAAACTCCCCGCGCTTCATGGACACCAGCTCACGGCCGTCAAACCAAATCTCCCCGCGCTCCGGCTTCAGAAGCCCCAGGAGCAGGCGTCCCAGCGTGCTCTTGCCGCAGCCGCTCTCCCCCACCAGACTCAGCGTTTCCCCGCTTCTGATCTCAATATCAACGTCCGCCACGGCGTGGACCGTGCTTTTGCCCATTTTAAATTCCTTCACAAGTCCCTGCCCCTTCAGCAGGATTTCCCGGGAGTCATCCATGTTCCCCCTCCTTTCCGTTGATCCAGCAGGCGGCGTAGTGTCCCTCCCCCGCCCGCTCCATCTCCGGGGCCTTGTCCCGGCAGCACGCTTGCGCGAACTCGCAGCGCGGGGCGAACCGGCAGCCCGCGGGCATCTGGTTCAGCGTGGGCACCATGCCCGGGATGCTCTTTAAATGCCTCCCCTGGTTTCTGCTGGGCAGGGACCCCAGCAGTCCCCGTGTGTACGGATGGACCGGATTGTGGAACAGCTCCCGCACCGGGGCGGACTCCACGATCTTCCCTCCGTACATCACGTAGACTAAGTCGCACACCTCCGCCACAACGCCCAGATCATGGGTGATCAGCAGCACCGCTGCCCCCTCCTCCCGCTGGAGCCGCTTCATCAGCTTTAAAATCTGCGCCTCGATGGTCACGTCCAGAGCTGTGGTGGGCTCGTCGGCGATCAGCACGTCGGGGCGGCACACCATCGCCGCGCTGATCATCACACGCTGGCGCAGTCCGCCGCTGAGCTGGTGCGGGAAGCTGCTGTAGCGCCGCTCCGGCTCCGGGATTCCCAGGCTGTAAAACATCTCGATCACCTGCTTTTTTGCCTCCTCGTGGGAGACCGGCTTGTGGAGGCGCAGCACCTCCTCCACCTGCTTTCCCACTCGCAGAACGGGATTTAAGCTGGTCATTGGGTCCTGGAAAATCAGCGTGATCCTGTCCCCGTAAAGCTTCCGCTTTTCTTTCTCATGGCAGGAGGCCAGGTCCATTCCCTTAAAAAGGATGCTGCCCTCCTCCACATATCCGTTTTTCGGCAGGAGATTCATAATGGAATTGGCCATCATACTCTTACCGCAGCCGCTCTCCCCCACCAGGCCCACGATCTTTCCCTTGGGAATTTCAAGGTCCACACCGTCCACCGGATACAGCACCCCGTCCTTTGTCTTAAGCGCAGTGCGCAGTCCGCTGATGGAGAGCGCCGCTTCCCCGGCGCCGGCTTGCTCTATTCGTTTGTCATCCATATCTCAAGTCTCCTTTACCGTCTCAGCTTGGGATCAAAGGCGTCTCTGAGGCCGTCCCCCATCAGGTTCAGCGCCAGCACCGTGATCATGATCGCCAGCCCGGGGAACAGCGTGATATAAGAGTAGCCCCGCAGAAAATCCCGTCCGTTGGAGAGCATGGCCCCCCACTCCGGCGTGGGAGCGGAGATACCCACCCCGATAAAGCTCAAGCCCGCGCAGGCGATGATCGCGGAGCCCACGCTCAGCGTGGCCTGGACGATAATCGGCGCAAGGCAGTTGGGAATAATGTGCTGGGCGATGATCCGCGCGTCGGACGCCCCCGCCGTCCTGGCGGCCTCCACATACTCCATATTTTTAATCTGGAGAACCGAAGCCCTCATAATCCTGCAGTACCTGGGGATATTGGATATGCCCACGGCCAGCATCATGTTGAAAACGCCTGCGCCCAGCGCGGATATGATGGAAATGTTCAGCAGCAGGCTGGGAATGGCCAGCAAAACGTCCATGCAGCGCATCACCACCGCATCGTAAGCGCCTGCGAAATATCCGGCGCTGGCGCCCAGAAGGCTGCCGAAAATACACGCGATAGCCACCGACACCACGCCCACCAGCAGGGAAATTCTGGCCCCGTAGAGAACCCGTGAAAAGATGTCGCGGCCGAACTCGTCCGTGCCGAAGAAATGCTGCATGGTAGGCCACTGGAGAGCCTCGCCGTAATTCTGTTCAAAGGGGTCGTAGGGTGCGATCACTCCGGCTCCCACCGCCATAATCACAATCAGCGCCAGCACGACAATTCCCAGAACCGCGCTCCTGTTTTTCCGAAATTCCCTCCAGGCCGAGG
Organism: Enterocloster asparagiformis; assembly: GCA_018380885.1. Classification (GTDB taxonomy): domain Bacteria; phylum Bacillota; class Clostridia; order Lachnospirales; family Lachnospiraceae; genus Enterocloster. The sequence goes on along the minus strand of JAGZSY010000003.1, from coordinate 195,978 downwards.
CGAGGTAGCTTTCACCTTTCATTTCATTTAACTGTCTATTCTGCATATAACCTACCTCTCATTGCTGAGACTTGTCTTGACTCGCGGATCGACCAGGGCATAGATCACATCCACCAGCAGATTGTTGATACAGTAAATAAACGCGATCAGCAGGACTCCGCCCTGGACCACCGGAAAATTGCCGCTGCGGATGGAATCCACCATCAGCTTGCCCACCCCGGGGATGGCGAAAATAGTCTCTGTGATCACAGACCCGCCTAACATATTGCCAAATTGCAGGGCAATGGTGGTGATAATGGGGATCAGCGCGTTGCGCAGTCCGTGCCCCAAAATGATCGCGCCCTTTTTCTGCCCCTTGGCTTTGGCAAAATTGATGTAGTCCTGATTGATGACCTCCAGCATGCTGGAGCGGGTCATGCGGGCGATGATGGCCATTGACCCCAGCCCGATGGTCAGGGACGGCAGCACCAGGTTGGCGGTGGTCCCCCAGCCCGAGATCGGCAGCCACCCCAGCTTGACGCCGAACAGCAGCATGAGCAGAAGCCCCTGCCAGAAATGCGGCATGGAGACTCCCGCCAGCGCCAGAAGCATGCTGAGATTGTCGAAGATTGAATTCTGCCGGACCGCGGCGATCACCCCGAGCAAAATTCCCAGGGTGACCGCCACCACGGCGGATGTGCAGGCCAGCGTTATGGTTTTGGGCATGCGCTCAATCAGAAGTTCAAATACCGGCCGGTTGTTCAGATAGGACGTTCCCATATCCCCGTGAACCAGGTCCACAACATAGTTGAAATAGCGGACCCAGAAGGGATCGTTCCACCCCAGCTGCTCGTGGACCTGTTCAATGGCCTCCGGCGTCGCCTCATCCCCAAGCATCACAAGGGCGGGGTCCCCGGGAGTGAAATATAACAGTGTGAACACAATCAGCGTCACACCCAGAAGAACCGGAATCAGGGCCGCCAGACGCCTTGTAATATACTTAATCATAGGCTGCACTCTCTCTTTTTTATGATATTACAGAAGATCCTTCGCCCAGGTAGCCTTGTCGATCAGAGCCATCTTATAGCCAAAGGCGTGATGATCCTCGTCCACGTCCAGAATTTCCTTCAGATACCCGGCTGCGCGCTTGTCGTCCCCGGCCAGGTAATGGCAATATACCACCGCGCCGTAGAGCTCCGTGATGATCCGTTTTGCCATGGAGCGGTCCACGTCCTTGTCGAAATCGTCGATGGAGGTCTCTCCCTTGTAGAGCAGACAGCGCTTCAGGTACATCAGATCGCCCGGCTCCACCAGCGTGTCCGCGTTCATGTCCGCGATTGCCTCAAAGGCCTTCTCCTTGTCTCCCATGTGCAGGTAGGCCATGAAAATCCAGTCCTTCTCCGGAGGCGTGTTGTTGGTGCCGTTCTTCACGTGCCACTCAATCCCCCGCTCGAAGCACTCGATGGCCTGCTCAAACTGATCCAGGAAATAGTAAGCCACCCCTCTGAAATGCCATTTCCACGCGTCGCTGTCGTCCAGTCTGGTGGACATGGTCAAGTCGGCCAGCGCCTGGGGATAGCGGTCCTGGGAGAGGAACTTGCGCCCCCTGTTGTAATACTGGTCCCCGTTAAACGGGTCGATCGCCAGGGCGTGGGAAAGGCTTTCGATGGCTTTCTCAAAATCCTCGTTAAAATACAAAATTCCTCTTGCCACCCAGGCCTTAAAGCTGTCCGGATGATCCTTCAGGAAGTCCTCCACCTCCTTTAACATATCCCAGTCCATCACAATAGGACCTCTGGTGGCGCCTCCCTCCTTCATAATTTTAATCTGGCGTTCTTTTACCGGTTCGTGGCTCATGTTCTTGTTCTCCTTATATGTTATTATTTTTACACCTTCAAATATTTGTCCATCCAGGCCGCGATCTCCTCCAGCCTGCGCAGGCGGCTCCTGGGCCTGCCGGAGCGTGACAGCTCGTGGCACTCGTTCTGAAACAGACACATGCGGGTGGGGACGCCCTTTAACTGCAGCGCGGTGTACATCTGCATAGCCCCGGCCACGTTGCACCTGTGGTCCTCAAAGGAATGCAGAAACAGCGTGGGCGTCTCGACATTCACGGCGAACGTGATCGGCGACTGGCCGCGCAGGCGCTCGTCGTTGGCCCAGGGCGTCCCTCCGTACACGCCGGGCGTTCCCCAGGCGCCGTAATCCGTGGCCCCGTAGCTGCCTGTCAAGTCCGCGATGGAGCGCATGGACACCGCCGCGGCAAACCGTTTGGTGTGGGAAATGATCCAGTTGGTCATATATCCCCCGTAGGACCCGCCCATCACGCCCAGGCGCTTCCGGTCGATGGCCTTGTACTCACTCAGCACAAAATCCGTCCACTCCATCAGGTCATCGTAGTCCACCGTCCCCCGACGCCCTTTGATGTCGGCGAAGTCCTCGCCGCCTCCGGCCGAGCCTCTGGGGTTACAGAAAAAGACGAAATAGCCCTTTCCCGCCAAATACTGCATCTCGTGGAAGAATCCGTGGGTAAAGGCCGCCCGCGGTCCCCCGTGTATCTCCAGAATACCCGGATAGGACTTGTCGGGATCGTAGTCCGCCGGTTCCATGACAAAGCCGTTGATCTCAAAGCCGTCCCGGTCGGTAATTGTGTATTTTCTGGGATGGGAGATGACCTTGTCTTTCAGCGCTGCGTCGTTTATGCCGGTCAGGCGCTCCCACACCCCCGCCCCGTCTCTGCGGTAAATTTCCTGCAAACCGCCCCGGGAGCCGATGGCCCAGACGGCCTCGCCGCATACGGCCAGGCTGTCGGGGAGAAACTCCTCCTCGCTCAGGCGCGAAGGAGGCCCGCCCGGCTTCCAGCAGTTGATAAACGCCCCCGTTCCCCTGGTGGCGATGTAGTACAGCGCTCCGTCCTGGGACTGGACCGTGCGCATTTTACCGGACTTGCAGTCCCCGCACGTCTTGCAGCCGAAGTCCTCATTCCGGTGAAAATATCCCGGCTCCAGGTTCCCGCCCTCCAGGGAGAGGGTGTACAGGCTGTGGTTGGGGAACGCGCCCTCCCCGTTCCAGGGCGCGGCCGCGACCGCCAGCCGCCCGTCCAGGAACTCTAAACCCATAATCTGGAAGGAGCCCGGAGCCAGCAGCGTTCTGTTGGCCCCTGTGGCGATCTCGTACAGGTAGATTCCGTGTGATCTCACATAAAAGCGGTCGTAGCACACTCCGCTGTAAGCGATATACCTGCCCTCCGGGTCCACGGCGTACTGGGACGTCTCAAACAACGGCTCCGTCACCGCGGACAAGCTCTGATCCGCCTCGCTGTACAGGTACAGCCTCCGGCGCTGGCCGTTTATATAACCCTGGCCGTCGGACATAAAGGGAAGCTCGTCGCACACGATAAAGTCGCGCTCATCCCTCAGCTTTGCCAGCGCCTTCTGCTTTTCGGCTTCGGCCATGTGCTCCACATCCGGCCTGTCCTTGATCCCCACGGCCGTCAGCAGAAACCTTCCAGGCCCGGCCGACCGGATCGAGGCGTTCTTTAAGGGGACGCGAAACCGCTCTTCAACCAGGCCGGTGTTCAAGTCCATGGTATAAAACACGGTGAGGAACTCTCCCCCCGCCGCCCGTTCCCGGTCCTCCCCCTTCAGCGCGGAAAATATTAAATGCTCCTCGTCCAAAAAGCAGAAATCCCCCGCGCCCTCGGTGCCCTCCAGGAATACTTCCCCAGAGGGCGGGGCGCCGCCGGCCGCGGCGCTCACCCGGCACAGACGGACCTTATAATTGTTCTCAGCCTCGCACGCTTGGCTGACCTTGAACACCGCGTTTCCTCCGCCCGGCGACACACACAGGCCCGACAGAAACTGATATTCCAGAATATCCCGTTTTTCTATGTACCCCATATGCGCCCTTTCTCTAAGCCGTGATTTTTGCCGCCGTGATCACGATTCCCAAAAGCACCGGCTCCGGCAGAATCAGCCCGGTGTGGGTGAGGCGGGCCGGCTGATATCCGTCCTCCACCCACTGGCTCCACGCCCGGTTGAACTCGTCCAGGTCCGAAGCGTTGCGCAGGATGATCTCCGCCCGCAGCACATGGCGCTTGTCCGACCCGAACTGGGCCAGAAGCTCATCGTAGCGGCTCAGCAGAGCGGAGGCCTGCTCGTACATGGTCATCTCCCGCTTCATGGCGTCGGCGGGAGCATGAATCTCAAAATACAGCACATTGTTAAATTCCACCACACGGCTGGCACGGCCGTGCGGTTCGTGGTGAATCACATCCATTATTTTCATTCTCCTTATGAAAGATCAATTAACAGTTAATCCACAAAATAGCAGTTGTTGTAGCGCTGGTAGTTGGTGGGGTATGTCAGCTCAAAGCCGCGGATTTTCGCGGTGGTCGCGGTCTGAACCTTCATGTTGTACAGCGGAATATACACCGCCCGGTCCTGAAGGTACTGCTGGACTTCCGCGTACATCTCATTGCGCTTGTCCATATCCGTCTCTGCGCAGGCTGCATCCAGCATGGCGTCAAACTCCGGATTGTCGTAGTTCACGCGGTTTCCGCCCTCGCCCAGGGAGCTGGAGTAGAGCTTGCTGAGGGTCTGGTAGGGATCGCGCAGCGTGCACACCGTGGTCAGAATCGCCGCCTCCTGCTGGCGGGAGTTCAAAAACGGCGTGTAGGCCGAGCTGTCCATCTCGTTGAGCGCCAGGGTGATGCCAGCTTTCTCCATCATGCCCTGAAGGAACTCGCCCATCCTGCGGTTGTCCGAGCTGGAATAGTAGGACAGCTCCAGGGTGATCCCGTCGGGATAACCGGCCTCAGCCAGCAGCTTTTTGCTGAGCTCCGGATCGTACTCGTAAGTGCCTGCGTCGTAGGAGCCGGGAACCGTGGGCGGAACATAGCGGTCCAGGGGCTCCGCAGCATCCATCAGACAGATTTTGCACAGCTGAACCCGGTCGATGGAATGTCCGATCGCCTGACGGACCTTGGTATCGGGCCATTTGTCGAAGTTTACGCCAAGATAGCTGGTGTTCACGCCGCTGCAGGTCCACAGCTTAATATCCGGGTTTCCCTCAATGTCGGGCACCGACACGCCGGGCACCTCCTGCATGAGGTCGATTCCCCCCGACTCCAGCTCCATCAGGCGCGTGCTGGCCTCCGGGATGTAGCGGAAATTCAGGCTCTTCATTTTGGCCGGTCCGCCGAAATAGTCGTCGAAACGCTCCAGCACGATGTTCTCTCCCTCATTCCACTCCTTGAGGGTAAAGGGGCCGGTTCCGCATTCCACCAGGTCCAGATCGCCCGCAGCGCTGTGCTCCTGATAGAATTTCTCATTGAAAATGCTGATGGTGGGGTGGCAGAGAATCGCCAGGAACGGGGAGAAGGGCTGTTTGGTGGTCAGGACCACCGTGTAATCCCCCTCCGCCTTAAAGCCGGACGGATCGAACTGGGCGGTATTGCTCTTGGTTCCCGCGGTGTCGCACAGAGTAGCCAGGCTGAACACCACGTCGCTGGCCTTCAGCTCCTCGCCGTTGTGGAACTTTACCCCCTTCTTCAGCTGGAACCGGTAGGTCAGCTCGTCCACCTGCTCCCAGCTCTCGGCCAGCAGCGGCTGGATATTGCCGTCCTGGTCCATGGTCAGAAGCGTATCGTACAGGTTCACGTGAATCTGCGCGCCGGGAAGCTTGCTGTCATTGCCCGGGAACATGGACTGGGTCGCGCCGTAGCAGCCGATGGTCATCGTATCCTTGCCGGAAGCCTCCTCAGCGCCGCCGCTCTCCGCGGATGTGCTCTCCCCGGAAGCCGCCGTCCCGGCGGTGGTCCCGCTGTCGGCCGTCTTTCCGCCACAGGCGGACAAAACCAGAGCCATTGTCATTGCTGCTAAAAACAAACACCTCTTTTTCATGAATTTCCTCCTTTTTGGTACAAAAATTGCACACAATTCCCCCTTGATATCACGACATTGTGTGCAGCAGCTAAAAAGTTTATTTAATTTATAAAAATTATAAATTATTTACTATTATATTTTCTTTTTTATGTGATTGCAAACCCGATTATTTAATAGTATTATAAGAATACCTTATATTTTTTCATATTTCCCCCCTCTTTTTGTCGGACAAAAAAGGGCCGGGGTTACCCAGGAGGAACCATGACGATTGAACAGATGCAATACATGCTCGCACTGGAGCAGGAGAAAAAAATATATCTGGCTGCAAAAAAATGCTTTATCTCTCAGTCCGCCCTGAGCCAGCAGCTGACAAAAATCGAGAAGGAGGCTGGATTCGCGCTGTTTCTGCGGGAAAACAATCAGTACATCCCCACGCCTGAGGGCCGGGTCCTGTTGGACGGCTTCCAGAAAATCATGTACATCTACAACGCCGCCATGTGCGAGGCCCGGCAGCAGCAATCCCTCTCTGAGCGGATCGTCACCCTGGGCATGCCCTCCATGCGTGCCGCCACGCTTTTTACCTATATCTATCCGCGCTTTAAGGAGCGGTTCCCCGACTACGAGCTGAAGCTTCAGGAGATGCCGGTGGTGGACTCGCCCGAGATGCTCAAACGGCGCATGATCAATTTCAGCATCTTCTCCCCGGCCTACTCCATACCAATGGATTACCAGCAGTATTACACCTACTATCCCGTTGCGCAGGAGGAACTGGTGCTCATCGCGCCCCCAAACCACCCGTTCAGCCGGCTGTCGGCTGAAAGCGGCTATACCCTGGACATGCAGCTTCTGAACGGCCAGAGCATGGCCCTGTACGGGAACCCCTCCATTGTGCGCGGGATCATCGACGCCAGCTTCACCGCCAACCGCATAGAATGCCAGAACATCATCAGCTTCAAGAGCTGCAACACGATCATGCAATTTGTCAAAAAGGGGCTGGCCCTGTCCATCATCCCCCATATGTTCGCCAGCGCGGACATGGACCTCACCGCCATCCACCTGACCCCTCCCATCACCCAGGAAATCGGCCTGTTGTCCTTAAAGCATCCCCAGCGGACGGATATCGAGGACTGCGTGCTGGAGCTGATGAAGCAGGCGTTTGAGGCGTAGTCCGGGACAGAATGCAGCGGCGGTCATCGCGCCAAAAAATCACACGGGAGCCCGGCAAACCGGGCTCCCACGTTGGAGGCAGGAATCACTCACCCGCCCCCATACCGCCGAACTCCCGCTCGAACCGCAGGCACGCGCTCGTCAGTCCGTCCGGCTGTTTAAAAATGTTGTGTACCGTCCCCACAATCATGTCCACGCCTATCTCCCTGCAGCGGACGCTGCGGTCGTGGTCGATTCCCCCGTCCACGGAAATCAGGAAATTGCAGTTATACCGCCTGCGCAGATCGGCAATCTCCTGCAAGCGCTCCATACTGCCCTCCAGCAGGGGCTGGCCCGCGAAGCCCGGCTCCACGGCCATGAGCATCACCATGTCCACATACTCCGCGTAGGGCGTGATGTGGTCGATGCGCTGAGACGGGTTTATGACAATGCCGGCCTTCATACCGGCCCTGTGGATCTCATTGATGGTTCTGCGGACAAAATTCGTGCTGTCGGTGTGAAACGCCACATAGTCCGCCCCGGCCTCCTTCAACCGCTCAATATAAGCGCAGGGGTCCGTGACCATCACATGGACGTCCATCACCACCTGAGGGTACGCGTCCTTCAGCTCCCGGATCAGCTTGATGGGCATGCACAGATTCGGCACATAGTGCCCGTCCATCAGGTCGATATGGAAGTAGCGGACTCCCCCGGCCACCATTGCGTCCAGGTCCTCCTTCATATTTAAAAACGGCACATTGATAATGGATGCAGTATTGATCATCAGCTTCTCCTTCACAGCCGCCCTATTCCAGACGGTCCCCATATAATTTCTGCGTGCGCAGATTCATGAAATCGCGGTCCCCCTCCTTGACGGAAACCATACAGTACACATAGCGGATGCCGCCGCAGGGGCAGCCGCAGTTGGGGTGGTACCCCTCGGGAATCGCAATCAGATGGCCCTCCTGCACCACATGGGCTTCCGCCTGATCCAGCTCATTATATACACACTGAATCCCAAAGCTGTCCCCCATATCAAAATACACGTAAACCTCCTCGCGCTCCGCCCCGTGCTCGTGGGGCGGCCACGCGGTCCATCCGCCGTCCCGGCCGAAGCAGATGCCGGTCAGGAAACGGCCTGAAGCAAATTTTTCGTCGATAAAATTCCACACATCCCGCAGGGTCCCGTTCTCCGCTTTGCCGTAAACCTTGTGCCGGTCGTCCCCGTTCACCTCCGAGAAGGAGATATGTTTAAACTCATACCGTTCACTGCAGGGGGCCCCAAAGCGCATAAACACGGCCCCGTCCCCTGATAGAATGAGCTCCGACCGGACGGGCACGTACAGCATGTCGCAGAGCACCGCCTCCCCGCTCTCCCCTTCGCACTGGTAAAATGCTTTCCCTGCGATGCAGACCAGGCACAGCTCCTCATCCCCGCTCTTTAAGAGCTCCGTGCCGGCGATTTCCACCCGCTCCGCTGAGCAGTACACCAGGCCCAGGCTCTCCGGCGAGTGGTATCCCCTGGTCTCCTTTGGCAATAAATGCACGGCCATATCACATACCTCCTTCGATTTCCCGCAGCACGGCGTAACCCTTCTCGTTGTTCAGCCTGCGCTGCTCGGCAAAGCCCTCGCACCACTTGCCGGCAAGGAATTTTTCCGCCATCTCGCTTCCCATATCCCAGCTGACAACACGTCCTCCCATGGCCAGCACATTGGCATTGTTGATCAGGGAAATTTTCTCCGCCGTAAACACGCTCTCGCAGGCAACGCAGTACACGCCCTTAAACTTGTTGCATACCATGCTGATGCCCGCGCCGGTGCCGCAGATCGCGATCCCGCGCTCACACTCACCGCTCTGGATCAGCCTGGCCAGGTTAGCCGCGGCCTCAAAGTACAGTACGTTGTCCTCCTCCGTCTGCTGACCCACATCCACCACCTCGTATCCAAGGCTGACGATATGTCTCTTCACCGCTTCCTTCAGCAGAAATGACGATGATTCACATGCAATTCCAACTTTCATGAAAATTTCTCCTTTCCTGCTGAATCTATGAATCCAGCGAAGTTACCTCTAATTTCTGAACAAAAGAAGCCAATATCAGCGGCCGGTCCTGGGGGCCAGTCCCCTGCTTCCGGCAAACCACGTCGATTTTCACTTTATTTTCCTCCGGAATCAATTCCACCACCTCGCCGCGGACCGTCACCGTGTCGTTAAGGAGCACGGCGGATTTAAACTTGATCTCCTGGGAATAGGTCACCGACCCGTCGCCGCACAGCCTGGTGAGCACCGGGCAGATCAGGCCGGCGGTCAGCATTCCGTGGGCGATTCTGGACTTGTACATCATGGTCTTGCCGAACTCGGCGCTGACGTGCTGGGGGGCGTAATCGCCGGAGAGCTGGGCGAACATCATGATATCCGCTTCCGTCACTGTTTTTGAAAAATAGGCCACGTCGCCCACCTTGATATCATCCATCTGTTTTAATACGATTCCTTCCAGACTCATCCTCTCACCTGCTCTCCTTCCACCAAATCCAGGGCCTCCAGGGAGCTGCCCCGCAGCACCAGTTCCTCCCTCACATTGTAGCACTCGAACTCCACCGTGGCCTGCCTGCGTTCCCGGTCCACCGACACGATCTCCGCCCGGATCGTCACCGTCTCGCCTGCGTACACGGGCGTGATCACCTCAAACTCCCGCCTGACACAGACGGAGCTGGGCGACAGCAGGCGGTAAATTGCCCCGCCCGCCATTGCGCCCATCAGCATGGGATGGGCGGTCCGGCCCTTAAAACGCGTCTGCTCTGCATACTGCTCATTCATGTGGACCGGGGCGAAATCAGCGGAAATCCCGGCGAACAGCGTGATATCCGTCTCGCTCACCGTTTTGGTGAACAGCGAGAAATCGCCAATTTTTAACGTATCCACGGTCTTTTGCTCAAACTGCATGATTGCCATTGCCGTCTCCCTCCTAATGCACGCGCATCAACTCCACAACCGATCCGTCCATCACCATCTCGTCGTTCTGGTTGTAACAGGTCGTGCGGACGATCACGATTTTCTTCTCCATAATCTTCTGAGTCACCTCGCCCACCGCCGTGATGGTATCGCCGATCCTCACAGGCTTTAAAAATGTGGACTCCTGGGCGATGGTCACCGCGCCCGGGGAGGCGATCTGCGTGGACACGGGCCAGGTATAGGTCGCCAGCAGCATGGTCTGCACCATGCGGTTTAAATACGGCGTTTTTTCGGCAAATTCCTGGTTCATGCTCAGAGGCTCAAACGCGCCCGTGATCCCCGCGAACAGCGCCACATCCCCCTCCGTCACCGTTTTGGAAAAATACGCCTTCTGTCCCATGGGTATGGATTCAACCGTCTTTTCCACCTCTATCAGCTGCAGCTGCTTCATTCCTTGCCCTCCTCTTTACGCTTCAAAATACCTTGCCGGCATCATCCTGATCTCTCCGTCCATCACCGGCACAAACTCCATCTGATCCAATATATCCCGCTTCAGGTCAACGCCCGGGGCGATCTCGGTCAGCTTTACGCCTGCCGGAGTCAGCTCGAATACGGCCCGCTCCGTCACAAACACCACCTTCTGGCCGTTCTCCCTGGCGTAGCTGCCGCTAAAGCTGATCTGTTCCACCTGGGACACCAGCTTTTTGCTTCTCCCCTCGCTTGTAATCCTGATTAGACCCGCATCTACCTGGGCGCGGAATCCGCCGGCCGTAAAGGTTCCCACAAACACGACCTTTTTAGCTCCCTGGGAAATATTTACAAAACCGCCCACGCCGTTGATCCTGCCGCCGAACTTGCTGACATTGACATTTCCATGCTGGTCAAATTGCGCAAAGGAGAGCACCGTCACATCCAGGCCACCCCCGTCGTACCAGTCAAACTGGTATGGCTGGTCCAAAATAGCCGCCGGGTTTCGGACCAGGCCGAAATTGCTTCCGCCCTGGGGAATTCCCCCAATGATTCCCTGCTCCACGGAGAGAAGCGGCGGCTTTCCCCGCTCCTCCTTCACCACGGCCGCAACCCCGTCCGGCATGCCAAAGCCCAGGTTGCAGATATCGTTTTCTCCCAGCTCATCCGCCGCGCGCCTGGCGATCACCTTGCGCTCCGTCAAGGGCATCCGGCCGGTCTGCTCCTCGGTCACCACCCGGTACTCCCCTGTCAGGGACGGATCATAATCCGTGAGAAGAGACTGGCGCTGCTGCGGGTCCACCACCACAGCGTCCACCAGCACCCCCGGCACCTTCACCTGCAAGGGCTTTATGGTGCCGCGCGCCACCATCCGCTTGACCTGGGCGATCACAATGCCGCCAGAATTTTTGGCCGCCTGGGCCGCGGACAGCGCCTCCGGCACGATCCCCTCCTGCTCGTAGCTGATATTTCCGTCCTCGTCGGCGGTGGACCCGCGGATCACGGCCACGTCGATGGGAAACGACTTATAAAGAAGATATTCCTTTCCGTCGATCTCCATCAACTGGGACAGCTGTTCCTTTGAGCGGAGGTTCATGCAGCCGCCCTCCACCCGCGGGTCCACAAAGGTCCCCAGACCGATGCGGCTGATCAGGCCCGGCCTGCCGCCCGCAATGTCCCTGGTCATCTGGGACATTACGCCCTGGGGCAGCACATAGGCCTCGATCTGCTCGTTGGCCGCCAGCTCCTGCATGCGCACCGACCAGGTCCAGTGGCTTCCCACCACCTTTCTGACCATCCCCGGATGGGCAAAATGGTCGGCGCCGCCTCCCTGCTTGTCACCCATGCCGGCGCTGTGACACAAGGTCATATTTCCCGGATGCCCTGTCTCCAGAAAGAGCGCTTCCAGCTCTCCCAGAAAATGACAGGGATCGTTGACTCCGCCCCCGCCGCCGGCCAGCCACACGCAGGAATTGTCCCGGATTAAACCGGCCGCTTCACGGGCGCTCATTCGTTTACCCATATCTATGCCTCCGATCATCAGAGCTGCCGGATGTGGAATCCTCCGTCCACGTCAATATAGCTTCCCGTGCTGTAGAGGAACTTGTCTCCGGCGAACACGGATACCGCGTCCGCCACGTCCTCCGGCTTTCCCCATCTGGCGATGGGGAACACCCCCGTCTCGATGAGATGATTATATTTATCTTCCACCGCGCTGGTCATATCCGTTGCGATCACGCCGGGGCGCACCTCGAACACCAGAATGCTCTCCGGGGCCAGGCGGGCGGCAAACAGCTTCGTCACCATGGATATACCGGCTTTTGAGATGCAGTATTCACCCCGGTTTAAGGATACCACCTCGCAGGAGCAGGAGGACACGTTGATGATTGTCCCGCGCTTTGCTCCCTGCCTCTCCTGGGCCATCATCTGCCTGGCCACCGCCTGGGTCATAAACATCGTCCCTTTGGCGTTGATCTCCATCACCCGGTCATAGCTCTCCTCGGACATATCCAGCAGGTCCGCCCGCACATTGGGCGCGACCCCCGCGTTGTTTACCAGCACGTCGATCCTTCCGAACGTTGCCACCACCTGGCCGACGATGCGTTTCCGGTCCTCCCCGGAGCCGATATTTCCGGCGAACCATCTGTAGTCCACGCCGGCTTTTTCAAGCCTGGCCGCGGCCTCCGGGTAATATTGCTCTTCACGGGTGGCAACCGCCGCGATCTGAAAGCCGTCCAGCCCCAGCTGTATGGCAATTGCCAGCCCGATTCCTCTGCTTGCCCCTGTCACCAGGGCTACTTTTTGTCTCTCCACGTTGATACCTACCTAACTTGTTATTGATAGACCCGTCCGCCTACGGCATTACGATATTCGGAAGGGTCATAGTGATAGCCGGAATAAAGGTGATCAGCAGCAGGGCCACAACCATAACCACGTACATTGGCAGCAGGGCCTTGGTCGTCTCCTCGATACTGATCTTGCCGATGGCGCACCCCGCGAACAGGCACGAGCCGACAGGCGGCGTGCACAGGCCGATTCCCAGGTTCAGCATCAGCACGATGCCGAACTGGATGGGCGTCATGCCGAACTTCTGTACAACGGGAAGCAGAATGGGGGTCATAATCAGCACCAGGGGCGCCATATCCATGATACAGCCCAAAAACAGCAGAATCAGGTTGATCAGGATTAAGACCACGAACTTATTGTCGCTTATGCCCAGCAGCAGGTCCGTCACTCTGGCCGGAATCCTCAGATAGGCCAGAATCCAGCTGAACGCGCCGGCCGCCGCAATCAGGCTGTACACCATTGCCAGGGTTTTCACCGTGTTGGCGAGCACCTTGGGCATATGGTGGAATTTCAACTCCTTGTAAATGAACATGGATACCAGGAAGGAGTAAATGCAGGCGATAGCCGCGGACTCCGTGGCCGTAAACAGGCCGCAGGAAACGCCTCCCACGATGATTACCATGGCAAAAATTGCAAAGAACGCTTCTCTTGTCACCTTGATGGCGTGGCGCAGCGGCACCCTCTCGCCCTTGGGATAATTCCGCTTGATGGACATGAACCAGCAGAGAATCATCAGGCAGATTCCCAGCAGTATGCCGGGCGCGTACCCCGCCCAGAACAGCCGTCCCACGGAGATACCGCCGGCCGCCATGGAGTACAGAACCATGTTGTGGCTGGGCGGGATAATCAGTCCCTGGCAGGCGCTGGATACGGTGACCGCGGTCGCGAAGGGCCGGTCATAGCCCGCCTTCTCCATCATGGGGATTTCCAGGGTGCCCAGGGAGGACACGTCCGCCACCGCGGACCCGGAGATACCCCCGAAGAACATGGAGGCCAGAATGTTCACATGGGCCAGGCCCCCGCGCAGATGGCCCACGCATACGTTGGCAAATTCCAGAAGCCGGGACGATATGCCTCCCGCTCCCATGATCTCACCCATCAGGATAAAAAAGGGGATTGCCAGCAGTGAAAACGAGTTTACGGCTTTGGACATCTGCTGCACCATGGTCATCAGCGGAATCTTACAGTACAGCATGGTCAGGGCCGTGGAGATGATCAGCGCAAAGGTCACCGGAAGGCGGATAATCACCAGTACAAAAAACGAAATCATCAAAATGGCGATAGCCGCCTCTATATTCACATTCATACGGTCTCCTCCTCCTCAGCCGCCTCGGCAGTATCGTCCAGGTCGGTTTTCTTGTATTTTTTCCAGCCGAAGCAGTCCAGCAGCTTGAAGAAAAACATACACCAGCCGCCCACCGGAATCATCAGATACAGAACGCCGGCCGGCCATTTGGTCGCCGCCAGCGTGGAACTCATGGTGCTCATTACCAGGCGCGTCCCATATATACCCAGAAATGCCCCTATGGTTAACACGATTACGTTGTTAATCCCGTCGCAGAGCTTCTGGATCGGCTTGGGAAAAAACGAGTAGAACAGCTCCACCCCTATGTGCAGGTTCTTCTCGGAGCCGATGGCCATGGACAGAAACGTCATCCACACGATCAGCAGCAGCGACACCTCCTGGGACCACATGATGCTTCCCTTAAACAGGTTGCGCGCCACAACCTGGGCGCTGACAATTGCTACAATGGCGATCAGCACGTACTTCGAGTATTCAAACAATACCTTAAATATGATATTAAATAAGCCAACTAAAATCTCTCTTATCTTCTTCATTGATTCAACCTCCTTGCTCCATGGCAAGCCATTGGTCCAGTTTCTCCCTCATGGAGCGTTCCGGCGCTTCCTCGCCAGTGAGAAGCCTGTAGGCCAGGATCCCCTGATAGAGCAGCATACCGTCCCCAGTCACAATCCGGTGTCCCCGTTCCTCAGCCGTTCTGAGAAGCTGTGTCTTTAACGGTTTATGTACGATATCCGCGAACACCGTTTCCCGGTCAATCTCTTCCCAGGGAATCAGATCCACATGGGGAGAGGGACGCTCCCCCATCCCCAGGCAGGTGGTGTTCGCGATCAGGCAAACGTTCTCGCAGACGGCTCCGACCGCCTCCGGCTCAAAGGGCACGTACTCCGCCCCGCCGTAACCGAAGGCCGACAGCATCTCCATAACGCCCCGCGCCTCATCCTCGTACAGATTGCAGATATAAAGCTTTTTCACGCCTGCTTCCAGGAGGGAAAGGGCGATTCCCCTGCCCGCTCCACCCGCGCCCAACAGAAGGACCTCCCTGCCTTCCAGGGGTACTCCCCTGGCCGCAAGGTCCTGCACAAAGCCGTCCCCGTCGGTGTTGTAGCCGCAGTACCGCCCATCCTCCACCGCCACAACGTTCACAGCGTCCAGCGCCTTGGCCTTGGGGGAAATCCAGTCCAGGTACGGGATGATCTCCCGCTTAAATGGCATCGTTACCGCCAGACCCGAAAAATTAAGGGCCCTGGCTCCCTGCACGGCCTGCTCCAGCTTCCCTGGCTCCACCCGGCAGCCCAGAAAGACCGCGTCCTTTCCCTGCGCCTCAAACGCCGCGTTCTGTATAATGGGCGACAGCGCCTGTTCAATGGGATTTCCCAAAATTGCGTAGTAGTTTGTCCTTCCGCTGATCATAACCGCTCCCTTGTCTCTCCTTATGTAGTCTGACGGACTATCAGCTGGTTTGCGAACCGGATGGTCTGCACCATCGTGCTGGTCTTGGGGTCCTCGATTTTCTGGATCAGAAGGTCAATGGCCTTCTCCCCCATATCGTACAGCGGCTGCGCCACCGTGGTCAGCGGCGGCGTGGTCATACAGCTGATGTCAACGTTGTCAAAACCGATCACAGCGATATCCTCCGGGACCTTGAGCCCCCGCTCCGTGATCGCCCAGATACACTGCATGGCCGCAACGTCGTTGGCCGCGATGATCGCGTCCGTCTCAACGCCCTGGTCCAGGTATTCCCGCAGCTTTAAGCCCGCGTTTTCCTTGCTGTCCGTAGGACTCTGGTAGGGCATAATGTCGATCACCCTGCGCTCGTCGTACAGGCCCAGCGCCTCCATCCGCTCCCGGTACGCCGCCTGACGTTCACTGTACGCCAGTATATTGTCCGGCCCCTTGCAGACAGCGATTTTTTTACGGCCCTGATTGATCAGATAATCGATGGCCTGCTTCATACCGCCCCTATGGTCGGAGGCGATCAGGTCCATCTGGTCATTGACCTTACGGATCAGGCTGACAACCGGCACATTCCGATTAAAAAAACCTTCGATATTGTTCCATTTATCGCACAGGCCTCCGGTGGCAACCACAATTCCGTCCACCCAGACGGACTGGAGAACCTTCATATATTTTTCTTCCTTGGCCGCGCTCTCATCGGTGTTGCACAGGCAGATCGTGTATCCGGAAGCCTCCGCCTTGTCCTCCATGGCCCGGACCAGAACCGGGAAAATGGGATTGCGGATATCGGGAATCAGCACCCCGATGTTCCTGGTCTGGCGTTTTTTCAAAAAGCGCCCCAGGGCGTTGGGGTAATAGTTTAACTCCTCCGCCACCCCCAAAACCCGTGCCTTTGTCCCTTCCTCAACGAACGCGGTGCCGCTGAATACTCTGGACACCGTGCTGACGGACACCCCCGCCTTCTGCGCTACATCTTTAAGAGTTGCCATACGCTTCATACTCCTTCCACACATTTTCAAACCATAAATCCCGTGGGGGGATCGGCCTGACCGGACGCCAGCGGACCTGGAATTTCCCGTCCTTCAGACGGAGTTCCTGCACGCTGTCCCCAAAGGGATCCGGGCCGTCCAAAAAGTTCTCATCCGCCCCGTTTTGTTTTATCAGGTAAGAGCCTCTGCTCTCCCCTCCCTCCTTTATATAATGATTTATGGCTGCCGTCAATGCTTCGGCGCTGATCAGTGTGTCATAAGTTTGAAATGCCTGGGCTAATTCCTGGGGATTTTTTACAGATAACCGTTCCAACAGCCGGCTGCGGATCTCCCTCAACCGCTCCTGCGTCCGCGAAATCTGGTCGGCCGCCCGTATGTGGGCCGCGCCGGCGGACATCACGCTGCCGATCTCCTCCTTCACCTGAACCGGGGAGAGCCCGCCCTCAGCCGGGCCGGCAAACTGCTCCGCCAGCCGCATTTTCGCTTCCACCTGCTCCCCCACGGCCCGGAGAAAATCCCGTATTTCCATGGGGCCCTGGCGGTAGACCTTTGATATCCGGATGCTTGCCCGCAGTGCGCCCACCTGTCCGGAGTTGAGGGCGCTGCCCCCGGGGCGGTGAACGCCGTGGGAACCGTTTACCTCGCCTACCGGGAAGAAATGGGACAGATTGCTCTCCCACCACATATCCCCGGCCAGGCCGCCGTTGTTGTGCTGGGCGCAGACGCCGATCTCCAGCATCTCCGTCTCCAGATCAATGTTGTGGGACCGGTACAGCTCCACCGCCTTGGGATTCATGTGCAGCAGCCGGCCGATGGGCGTTTCCTGCGCCGCCCCCGACTGCGCCAGATAGGAGGCCGCCGGGTCCCCCAGCGCTTTCAGCCAGTCCTGGCCCAGGCGGTTTAAGCTGGCCGGGTTCCTGCGGTAGTCCAGAAACACCCTGCGCTTTCTCTCCTCGGTCTCCCGGTATACCAGCATATCGATCATGGAAGATCCCTGGTTTTTTACCTTAGCCGGGTCAAAGGGCCACTGGTAACCCTTCAGGAACACCGCGTTCAGCAGGCTCTCAGGGCTGTCGAACTCTCCCTCCAGAAATTCCCGCTGGTCGTTCCCTTCCATATCCGTGGAAACGTACCGGGGCAGCACCTGCTGGTACGTGCCCGACAGGTTCCAGCGGAACTTCAGGGAGGCGATCCCATACTGCCATTCCGTCAGGTTTTTGGCCGCCGCTCCCGCCTCCAGGGCGATGCCCGTGGCGCCGCTCTGGCTGGACGGGTACACGGAATTTTTGTAAATCCCCGCCGGGCCTCCGGTGGCGTAGACCACGTTGGCCGCGTTGACCAGCAGGTACTCCCCGCTCCGGCGGCTCAAAGCCATCAGGCCCACGCACTGGTTTTCCTTGACCAAAATGGCGATCACCAGCCAGTTGTCGTACACGGTGATCCCGTGTTCCTTTGCCCGCCGTTCCAGGCATTCCGTCATAAACCTGGAGGTCAGCGGCCCCGCCGATGTGGCCCGCATGGCCGGGTCGTGGTCGGTCTTGTATCCGCTGTACTCTCCAAACGCATTGTGAGGAAAGGGCACCCCCGCCTCACACAGATAGTAGAAGCAGCGGGGGCTGAACGCGGCTTCGCACAGGGCCAGATCCCCGTCCATACCACGGCCTTCAAAGTAGGTCCGTGCCATCTCCTCCACAGAGTCCGCCGTGCCGCCGCAAAGGCTCAGCTTGTAATAGGTCTGTTTATCGGACCCCGTATTTCTGGAGGTCCCCTTGTTCACGCCTTCCGTCAGCATGACGATATCTCTCTGCCCTGCCTCGTACAGGCGGTTGGCCGCGGCATATCCCGCCGCCCCGCTGCCCACCACCGCGGTATGGCAGGTCAGCAGCCGCATTTCCCTTCCCCTGACCTGGATGCTCTGGGTTTTCATCTGTTTTACGCCTCCTTTCCCCGATTCTTTCCTTTAAAAAAGTACAGCCGGATTTCATTACAAGCCGGCCGTACTCTCCGATACAGACTTATATCGCTTCCGTTTCATTTCACCACTTCCGCGCCGCCCTGAAAAAGCGGCGCAGTGTCTTTGTAAAATTAGTCTGTTCTATTTTCGTTGACTGTCTTAATCTGCTAATGCTGCGATCTGGTCCAGGATCGGCTGATATTTTCCGCCCTCGTACTCGCTCACCATGCTTGCGCACGCATCCACAAACTGCTGGTACTCCTCAGCGCTCAGCTCGGTAACGGTAACGCCGGAATCCTTCAGCTGCTCAAGCGCTGCGGTCTCGGCCTCAGCCCACAGTTCTCTCTGGTAATCCCAGGACTCCAGAGCCGCGGTCTCGATAATTTCCATATCCTCGGCGCTGAGCATGGCTCTTGTCTTTTCGCTCATGATCAGGCAGTCGGCGGCGCGAACGTGGTTGTCAAGGGACAGATAAGGAGCTACCTCGTAATGAGACATTTCCAGATACTGGGCAATCGAGTTCTCCGCTCCGTCGATTACGCCGGTCTGCAATCCGGAATAAACATCGCCGAAGGGCATGGGCTGCGGGCTGGCGCTCAGAGCCTCGATCATACCCATCATCAGGCTGGATTCCTGCACGCGGATGGTCAATCCCTTCATATCGGCCGGGGTGTGGATTTCCTTCTTGGAGTTGTAGAAGCAGCGGGTCCCGCCGTCGTAGTAGGTCAACCCGTACATACCGGCCTTGGTCATATCCTCGCCCTTCAGCATTCCCATGCCAATCTCGCCCTCATGGACCTTCCAGAAGTGCTCGTTGCTGGTGTAGATATAGGGCATCATCAGCGCGTTGAAGCCGTCCACAAACTCGGCCAGGGGGCTGATGTTCACGCGGGCGAACTCCAGGCCGCCGTACTGAACCTGCTCGATGGCGGATTTCTCATCGCCCAGAACCGCGTCGTAGTAAACCTCGATGTTGATTCTTCCGCCGGTTCTCTCTTTCACCAGTTCCGCAAATCTGGCCAGACCCACGGAGGTACAGAAGCTCTCCGCATGGTTGGTGGAGCAGCGGAACGTGTAGCTCTCGCCGGAAGCTGCGGCGTCCGCCCCAGCGGCCGTTGTCTCCTCTGCCTTGGAATCCGCCGGCGCAGCGGTTGTGTCGGCCGGAGCCTGTGTTGTAGCCGGGGTGGAAGATCCGCCTCCGCATGCACATAACGATAACACACTGGCACCCACTAAGATCATTGAAACTAATTTTTTCATGTACTCCCTCCTGCTTTCATATAGTTTTTTGTATTGTAATGAAATAGAAACGAAACGCTTTTATATTTACCGGGCCGAATAGCCCCCGTCAACGGGCAGCACGATCCCCGAGACGTAATCCGAGGCCTCCGAGGCCAAAAACACCGCCGGACCGGCAAAATCCTCCGTTTTTCCCCAGCGCCCCATGGGAATGCGCTCGTCCATGGGCCTGCTCTTTTCCGGATCGCTCCAGATTGATTTCGTGAGCTCCGTCGCAATGTAGCCGGGCGCAAGGGCGTTCACGCAGATTCCGTCGGCCGCAAACTCATTGGAGAGGGCTCTGGTCATCCCCACCACGCCATGCTTGCTGCAGGTGTAGCCGCTGACATTCACTCCGCCGAAGGTGGAGAACAGGGAGGCCAGATTGATGATCTTTCCCCGTTTTTTCTCCGCGCGGTAATGGTTGGCCGCCAGCTGCGCCAGCTGATATCCGGCCCGCAGGTTGACGGCGATCACCTTGTCGAACACGTCCAGCGGATACTCGTAGGCGTTCTGCCGGAACTGCATGCCCGCGTTGTTCACCAGAACGTCCACCCCTCCGGCTGTTTCCAAAATCTTTTTCCAGGCCGCGTCGATGGCTTCCCGGTCGGATAAATCCACCTCGAAGGTGTAAAACACCCGGCCGGTCTCCCTCACGCGGTTTGCGGTTTCTTCCAGATTCTGAATATCCACCCCCACGATATCGGCACCCGCTTCGGCCAGGCCCAGAGCGATTCCCGCCCCGATTCCGCCTGCGCAGCCTGTGACCACGGCGATCTTATGTTCTAATGGAAACTGTTTCATATCGCTCTCCCTTTTTCTCAGCGCCCCTCAAACTTGGCGGGCCGCTTCTCCAGAAAGGCTGAAATCCCTTCCCTGGAATCCAACGTGGTAAAGCAGTAGGACAGGCACAGGGAATCCAGCAGATCGTTGTGGGTGAACATGGATCGGTTGACCATCTTTTTGTCCATCTCCATGGTGATCGGCGCTTTGGAAGCCAGCTCCACAGCCAGGGACTCCGCTCCCGCCCGCAAAGCCGCCACATCCTCGTACACCTCGGTGATCAGCCCGTAATTCAGCGCGGTGGCGGAATCGATCCGTTTACCGCGGTAGATCATGTCCTTGGCCCGTCCCTCTCCGATGATCCTCGGCAGCCGGATGGTCCCTCCCCATCCGGGGATAATTCCCAGATTGATCTCCGGCAGCGCGAACTTGGCGTTGGCGCTGCAGATGCGGATGTCGCAGCACATGGCCAGCTCCAGGCCGCCGCCCAGACAGTAGCCGTTTACCGCCGCGATCACCGGAATGTTCAGGCTCTCCACCCGGTTGTACACCTTGTAGCCGCAGGTGATCAGGTAGTGGGCGTCCGCCGGCGTGTAGCCGTCGCTTCCCATCTGCCCGATGTCCGCCCCGGAAATAAAGGACTTTTCGCCAGAGCCGGTAATGACCAGACAGCGGATATTCTTGTCCGCCTCCACCTGATCCAGCAGCCGGTCCATCTCCTCCACGATCCCGGTATTGAAGGCGTTGAACTGCTTGGGCCGGTCAACCACCAGCTGCGCCCAGCCGTCCTTCACTTCCAGTCTGATTTCTTCGCTCATCACTCTTCCTCCTTAGAGTCATTCTCAATCCTCTTATTTACATTCCATCCGTTCCTCCCGGAACAGTCTGAAATCCATCTGCTTTAAGTCCGGCGAAATCTCCGGTACGAAATCCATCTTTTCCAGAATATCCTGCTCCAGATCGATCCCCGGCGCGATCTCCGTCAGCACCAGCTTTCCGTCCCGGAACTCAAACACCGCCCGCTCCGTTACGTAAATAACCTTCTGGTTGGCCTCCTGGGCGTATTTTGTGCTGTAGGTAAGGTGTTCCACCTGGTTGATAAACTTTCTGTTTCTTCCCTCCTGAAGGATCTTGACGGCCCCGTCCCGAATCTCCACCTTCAATCCGCCGGCCGTAAATGTGCCGCAGAACACCACCTTGCGCGCGCTCTGAGAAATATCGATGAATCCGCCGCTGCCGGCGATGGTTGTGCCAAACCGGCTCACATTCACATTTCCGCCGGCATCGGCCTGGGCCAGCCCAAGGAATGTCATATCCAGGCCGTGGCCGCTGTAAAAGTCGAACTGGGCTCCCTCGTCAATTACCGCCACAGGGTTGCTGGCAACTCCGAAGATGGCTCCCGCGGCGGGAACCCCTCCGTAAATCCCCTGCTCAATGGTCATGGTCAGCTTGTGGGAGAAGCCTTCCTCAGCCGCCACGCTGGCCACGCCGTCGGGCATCCCGAATCCCAGATTAATCACCGCGTTCTCTTCCAGCTCCATAAACGCCCGCCGGGCCACAACCTTTCTGTGGTTCAGAGGCAGGGGCTTTAACGCGTCCACCGGCAGGACGATGTCCCCGCTGAAGGAGGGGTTGTACTCCCCTTCCCCGGTCTGCCATTGGCCCGGGTCCACCACCACCGCGTCCACATAGACGCCGGGGATTTTGATCTTCTTACTGTTTAAGCTCCCCTTTGCAGCCGGATATTTCACCTGAGCGATCACAATGCCGCCGCTGTTGTGGGCCGCCTGGGCCGCCAGCAGCACGTCCAGCATCGCCGGCTCCTGCTCCATGCTCACATTGCCGTCCTCATCCGCGCAGGTACCGCGGATAATCGCCACATTGATGGGAAACGTCTTGTAGAACAGATACTCGTCCCCGTCGATCTCCATCAACCGGACCAAATCCTCCCTGGTGACGTCATTGAGCTTGCCGCCGCCGTTTCTGGGATCGACAAAGGTGTACTTTCCCACCTTTGTGAGAAGTCCCGGGCGCTGAGCGCCGATCTCGCGGAACAGGTGGCAGATCACGCCCTGAGAGAAGTTATACGCTTCAATCTCACCGTTCACAGCCATCTGCTGCATCTCCGGCGACCAGCCCCAGTGACCGCCGATCACCCGCTTCACCATGCCCTTGTGGGCAAACCTGGTGATTCCCGCCTCTTTCTTGTTGCCGATCCCGGAGGCATGAACCAGGGTGATCCCATTGGGGCTTCCCGTTTCCAGGAAACGGCTCTCAAGAGCCTCCAGTGTTGCGTAGGGTTCCATCACACCGCCGCCGCTGCCGGTCAGCGCTACCGTATCCCCGTCCTTTATCAGGGCCACCGCCGCTTCTCTGGTCATAAATTTCGACATGCTTTTTCCTCCTGCCTGTCCCTTCTGCGCCTACAGCTCGCCCTTTTGCTCCTGATCCCAGTGGGCGGCCACCATCTTGGGCGCGTAGACAAACATCATCTTCATCTCATCAGTCCCCGTATTTCTCAGACCGTGCTTGACATAGGGCTTCATGTATATGACATCGTTTTCTTTGACGGCCTGAATTTCCCCGTCAACCATCATTTCCCCTGTCCCGGAAAGGATTGTATACGTCTCCTCCGTCTCGTGATCGTGCTCCGGCACCGCCCCGCCCGGATGAATCATCACGATTCCCTGGACAAAATGCTGAGCCTGAAGCGGCGAATCCACTCCCACCACCACTCTAGTCCTCCGTCCGGCCGGAAATTCTGTGCCTTCAATGTCCGTTATCCCATTAATCTTTTCCATTTTTTTACATTTCCGCCTTTCTCATGATAACGTTGTCATAAAGAATTAACACATTTTTAATTATAGCAGAAAAAGTCCGCATGTCAATACGCCCACTTCTCATAATGTTTATTTTGTCTATATTGTAAATATTTTAACAGGATATTTGTGCATATTTTTTACTTTAAATCGGCATTCTTGTTTTTCCGGCCATAAATTTCTATTTATATTTCACATTTGGCGGCAAGCTTCCAAAACCTTGCTTATTTTTTTATTTCGGGAGAAAACTTGTTATTTTTTGTAATTTTCTCAAATATTTATGCAATCGTTATCTTGCAGATACAATTAATTGCAAAAGGTCCTCATATAAACGCCCCAACGCACATATAGTTATAGAATCTTATAGTTTGTCTTGAACCTGCAATCTATATAAAGGAGGGCTACACAATTTCTATGAACCATAAATATTCGCTTCACCGTTTCCTTTTGGTCTCGCTTTTGCTGGTCTCGCTGCTGACAACCGGCTGCCCGGCTTCCGGAGGCAGCTCTTCCCCGCCCTTAGCCTCTTCATCATCAGAAGAGCCGTTCGAGCACTTTGACGCCAAAACCCTCACCGCTCAAAGCGACTTCGACAAAATGATGCACCAGCTCTTTCTCGACGAGGTGGACGGCAGCCTGATCTCCCTGCACTACACCCTGGCGGACCCGGCGGCTTACGGCATCACGGATTACCCCAAAACCTTCGGCGGCATCTCTCTGGAGCAGAGCCGGAACGCTGCCGCCGAGACCGAGAAGCTGCTGGTGACACTTGAGAACCTGGACAGCAGGCTGCTGCGCCAGGACCAGCTTTTGACCTACCGGATTTTAAAAGCCTACCTGACCACCCAGCTCACCGCCAAGGGCCTGGAGCTCTACGACCAGCCGCTGTCCTCCTCCCTGGGCGTCCAGGCCCAGCTGCCCATCCTGCTGTCCGAGTACGCATTTTACACCAGGCAGGACGTGGAGGACTATTTGCAGCTGCTCTCTACCATCGACTCCTACTACGGGGAAATCGCCGCCTTTGAGCAGCAGAAAACAGAGGCCGGGCTGGGGCTGTGCGACGCGGCCATCGACCGCATCTTAAGCTCCTGCGACGCCTATCTGCTGGACGCGGACCACAGCTTTATGGCCGACACCTTTGCCGAGCGGCTGGATTCCCTGCCCGGTCTGACCGACCAGGAAAAGCAGGACTACATATCCCGCAACCACCAGATGATCAATGAACACTTTGTGCCCGCCTACAAGCTGCTGGTCGACCGGCTCACCGCCCTGAAGGGCACGGGCGGAAACGACAAGGGCCTCTGCTACCTGCCCGAGGGGAAGCGCTACTATGAATACATGGTAAAATCCAGCACCGGCACCTCTTACCCCACCATCGGGGAGTTGAAATCCGCCATGGGCGCTCAGATGTTAAAGGATTTGAAGGCCATGAACGCTCTTCTGACCAAGGACCCGTCCCTGGCCGACCAGATGTATTCCTACTCCTTCAAGCTGACTGATCCCAACCAGATTTTGGAGGATTTAAAAGAGCAGTGTGCCCGGGATTATCCTCCCATCGACGACTGCTCTTACACCATCAAGCAGGTTCCCAAAGCACTGGAAGGCACTTTAAGTCCTGCGTTCTATCTGACCGTGCCCCTGGATCGCCCGGAGGACAACAGTATTTATATCAACGGCGGCAGCACCAACAGCCAGAAGAATCTCTACTCCACCCTGGCCCACGAGGGCTATCCGGGCCATATGTACCAGACGCAGTATTTTAACAAGCACAACACCTGCGAGCTGCGCAAGCTTTTGAGTTTTACCAGCTACAGCGAGGGCTGGGCCACCTATGTGGAATACAACTCCTACAGCCTTGACAACGGCCTCAGCCCGGAGCTTGGCCGGCTCTTGCAGCACAACAGCGCCTTCACCCTGGCCCTGTACGCCATGCTGGACATCAACATCCATTACGAGGGCTGGGATTTAAACCAGGTTCAGGAGTACCTGGAGCAGTACTTCCAGATCAACGACTCCTCCATTATCGCCACCATCTACTACGACGTGGCAGAGAACCCGGCCAATTACCTGGAATACTATGTGGGCTACCTGGAGATCGCCAACATGCAGGCGAAAGCCAGGAATCAGCTCGGTGACCGCTATACGGAACTGGCCTTCAACACGTTCCTGTTGGATATCGGCCCGGCGCCGTTCACCGTTATCCAGAACTACTTTGAGGCCTGGCTGGCAGGCGGCGGCCAGGCACCGGCGATCGCCGGTATCCCGTCCGCGCTGCTCTTCCCGTCAACTTTCCATCTGGCGGCCTAAGAAGCCCGCGGCCGTGGCTGCCAGCTTCATTTCCATATCTCCGAACTTGGCGCGCGGCTCGCGGCTCATGATCACAACGGAGCCGATGGCATCCCCCTCGCATATAATGGGCGCAATCACCTGGGCCGTGATTCCCTCAGGCTCCTCGTCCACCAGGGGGATGTACGCTTTTTCCTCCCGTGTGGCCACGCTGGCGGCTCTGCCGTTGATGGCTGCCTCCAGCTGGCGGCTGATGTTCTTCTGCAGAAGCTCCTTCTTGGCGCCGCCGGAAACTGCGATCACCTGGTCCCGGTCTGTGATGCACACCAGCAGGCCGGTGGACTGGGACATCGCCTCGGCGTACTGCCCGGCAAAGGCGGTGAGCTCCACCATGGGGGAATACTTCTTTAATATAATCTCCCCCTCGCGGTCTGTAAATATCTCCAGCGGCGTGCCCTCTCTCAGTCTCAATGTGCGGCGGATCTCCTTGGGTATTACCACCCTCCCCAGATCATCAATTCTTCTGACAATACCTGTAGCTTTCATATTAAAATTCCTCCATTTACTGTACTTACCGATTCTGGGAATAGTATTTGTTAAATGGAGGAATTTATACTTGTAAATTACATTAAGGTAAACAATTGCCCGCAAAAAGCCCGCGGTCCGTTATATCCCGTTTTTCGCTTCCCCGGCCAGGCGCTCCGCCGCCTGCCGGACAGGGACGGCGGTATATTTGAGAAAGGCTTCCAGGCCGGTGGGAAGGTCAAACGGCATGCCTCTGAACATCAGCTGCCAGAACAGGAGATAAATCTCATCCATGGACACGCTGTCTCGGCATTTGCTCTCCTGATGGCCAAGGCCGGAAATAATTTTGTATACAGGCGTATCGTTCCAACTGCGCCCGGCCTCGTACACAGCCTGATTTTTAGCCAGCAGCAGGGAAAAGCTCTGGTCCAGCAGCCGCGCTGCGGTCTCACGGTCCGGCAACGGCTTCCCGGAGCCAAGCAGACTTAACACTTCCTCCTCCCTGGCCAGATAAACCCTGCGGTCATGTTCCGGAAGCTTTGAAATATCAAAATACCCCCGCAGACAAAGCGCCAGCAGAAAACCGCAGCTTTCAATGGTCATTCCCCTGATTCCCTGATGGCTGGCCCAGTTTCTGGCCAGCTTCATGGTCAGGCAGCAGGCGTCCAAATCTCTTGTTTGGGGCTGGGGCCGCAGATCGCCCATGCCGTCCACATAGCGCAGAACCTCCCGCACCGCCGCCTCAGCCTGGGCGTTCAAGGTGGCTTCCCCGGCGGAGGCGCTCATAGCCGGCAGCATGTCCCGGATCGCGGTCAAAAGGTCGCCCATGCCCCGTTCCCAGGCAGCCCTGTGCTCCCGGATAAACTGCGCTTCGGACTGGCCGCCGTCTACGTCCTCCTCATTTGTCTTGCGCCAGATATATTTCCACCACCCCGCCTGGGCCCGGCGCCAGAACGGTTCCGTCAGCGTGGCCGCGCCTTCTGCCCCCTGGGCGGGGGTAAAATTCTTCCGCAGCAGACGGCACATCTCCACAAGCCCGCTTCTGATCACATAGTAGGGCGTCTCGATCCCCTGCTTCCATTTATAAAAGCTCCAGCTTTTTTCATCCTTTGCCTTAAAAGGCTTCTCAAAGGCCCGCGGCAGGACGAGTCCACATTCGCTGAACTGGCGGCACACGCTG
The DNA here is from genome assembly GCA_018380885.1 of Enterocloster asparagiformis. Lineage (GTDB taxonomy): Bacteria > Bacillota > Clostridia > Lachnospirales > Lachnospiraceae > Enterocloster. Next base: position 168,627 of record JAGZSY010000003.1, on the reverse strand, counting down.
GAATATTTCAGGCTTCCGGCTTCCGCCCGTCCGTCGGACAGCGCCCTGATCTCGCGCTGCACATTTTCCAGCCTTTCCAAAATTGCGTCTGCACTTTCCCGGTCCGTCAGATTGTCCCAGAGGACAGGGCCGGCGGCATCCCAGTCAATGCTTCCGTCCTTCAGCCTGGGGACTCTGTAGCGCAGCACGTTTTCCAGGTAATACTCCGCCAGAATATCCTCCTGGGACCTGTACTCTTCACAATCCATCTCAGACAACGATGCACACTGGAATTTTATGAGAATATTGATCATGATGGTCAGGGGTCGCATGGCGTTTCCCTCGTCCACATTGCCGGAGACAAAGGCGATCCGCTCCTGGTTGTAGCTGTAGCGCAGGGCCAGCGCCAGATACAGGAGGATGCCGGTGCCTTCCTCCAGGTAATCCCGGTACAACTTCGGTGTAATGATCCCGGAAAAATACTGCTCGTAAATCCCCTCTCCCCCCGAGGGGAAACGGATGTCCAGCAAAACCCCGTCGAAATCCGCAAAATTTTCCCGGTCGTCCAGATATTCAAGGGCGCTCTTTAAATCCTCCTTTATGATCACCTCGTCCAGGCCGAAATACTCCTTCCAGCGCGTCTCCAAAGCAGCCCGGTCGCCCTTGTCCTCGTTGAAATCTTCCACCCACAGAAACCGCATTATCGTCTCCCCCTTCTGTACATGACCTTACGGTCAAACGCAATCTTCACGCCGTACACATTGTCCGCCGAAATCCCGGATGTTATCCCCACAACCTTGGTTCCCCAGTTGATCTTATCCACAATCGTTCCCAGAGTTTTCAACCCCAGGCAAGTGCCGTGATTCTCCTCGCCCAGCGCATTGGTCACGGAAACGTCCATGGATTGTTCCCCGCTCTCCAGACTGACCCTGCACCAGTCCGTGCCATGGGTCAGCACGTTGGTGAACAGCTCCACAAACAGTTCGCTCAACTGAAAATCGGAAAATTCATCTTCCTTGACCCGGATTTCCTGCCAGAGGGCGTCCACGGAGATTTCCAGGGGAAATACATTGGCGTCAAACCAGTCCAGCACACTCTCCTGCCGGCCTTCCCCCAGAATATAGCAGCGGGTATACCGCTCCCTCAGAGCTTCCAGGCTGTACCGTTTTTGCAGGTTGGATCGGCAGCGGCTGATCCTTCTGCTGCCATCCGCTTCCTCCATCAGCACCTTGAACAGTACCAGGTCCACGCTCTCCTCCATGACCTGGCGGATGCTCTTGCCCACCTGTGCGCCGACGCAGTAGAATCCCTGGCGAAACGCTTCCCGCATTGCATCCGGCTGGTCGGAAATGGAGTATTGAAGAATTTGAAGCCCGCCCTGGAGGGTCCGCTCGCTGTTGTAGGCCTTGAACAGACGGTTGGCCAGGGGCAGGTTGGTCCGGCTCAGCTCCTCCGCCACCCGCTTCACAGTCATGGGATAGGAAATGTGCTTCCAGCTGTGAGCGTAGTGGTCCATCATATCCTGCTTTTCACGGCTGAGGCGTTGGTTTTCCGCAAGCTGCTGCTCCAGCTGGCGGTTTTTCTTGAAAATATCATAGCGGCTCAGGAAAAAGCGGGCTGTGATCTGCTCGGACAGTACCACCGGTATGTTGAGGTACATGTTCCGAAGGGCCGGAGGGTCCTGTCTGCCCGGAAGGGCCATAGGTTCGCAAAAGCTCCCCCACCCCGCCTCTCCGGGCTGGCTATCAAGGCTGTCTAAGGCATTCAGCTTTTCAAAAAAAACTGTGAAGTACATTTCGGTCTGCTTATACGCCGGGGCGGCAGCCCCGATCATTCTCATTAATTCCGCGGTAAAATCACACAGCTGTGTTAAAACCGTCTTAAAATCCCGTGCCAGCATAGGCTTTATCTGCGGGGCGCGGCTCACCGCGAAATCAATCAACTGCGGGATCTGAAATTTCCGCGACAAAGCCGCATATACGCCCGCGTTATCCATATTCCGTGAATCCAGCTCCAACGCTTCCATTATCCCCCGGTAAAATGTCAGGATGTAGGAAATCAAGTACTCCTTCACGGAACTAAAATTAATGTATGGGAGCCAGTTCTCATCCGCCGCCAGGTTAAACGTCTCCTGGTGTGCGTCACCCTGCCCCAAAACATACTCCTGGTAATCCGCGGGCAGGGACTCGTAGCACTCCCACATGGCCTCCTCCTGCTTTTCATCCGGTATTCCGCCTGCTGTGATGTTCCGGCTGAATTCCGCCGCGTGGCGGACAAACAGGTACATGGACGCCACCGCCGCGTCGCTTTTTAACCCCAGAGCCCGCTCAAACCAAATATACTCCTGATCCCGGATTCCTCTCCACAGGCAGCGCAGGCATTCACCGTACTCCTGTCCCGCTCCGAACCACTCTCCCCGCCGCTCAAACCCGTCCATCCCCAGACGCAGGTAAAAGCCTTTGCGGATAAAGAAATTGCCGTAAGCCGCAAACGCAAAGCAGAAATCCGCCATGCTCCCCGACTCACCGCACATCCGGTAAAACCGGTTCAGAAGCTCTGTCACTTCATCCCAGTCGCGTCTCACCCGCTCATCCGGTATTAGCTTATCCCCATAGTCGTCACAGGGTACCTTCTCATGATTGATGCTATCAAAGGCAAATGCATCTCCTGTCCGCTCAAACACCGCGACCATCTCTTTAATTACATTTTGTACAGCCTGATTCATTCTTCTTGTCCCCCGCTATTTACAAAAATTTCCATCCAGAATTGTGCAGACAAGGCGCATCGGGCATGTGCAGCAGCCTCTCATCCTCATACGTCAAATTCCCCCTGTGTCCGGCGGCTCAGGAGCCGTAAAGTCTCCCGGCTCCCCCCTCCGTTTTCTAAATACCGTTTACAACCGTCTCCATCTTCCGATCCGGCAGCGCGATCCACCGCCGCTTCTATCCACCGGTTCATGTCAAGTACCCTACAGCCCTGTCTCATACGTACGCCTCCCCTCAATCCCAGAACATACCGGCCAGAGAGCCCAGCGCTCCGCCGATTCTGGCCCCGGTCAGCGACGTAACCGGGCCCCCCAGCGCTCCGATGGCGGCGCCCACGGCTCCTCCTACCGAAGCCCCTGTGCTCCCTCCCAGTGCAATGTTAGCGCATTTGTCGCGAAATTCAGACATCTTGTTTCCTCCTTTGATTCGATGAAGTGTGTAATTCCAGAGCGCTTCGCCCCGGCGATACGCGTCTGCGCACCATAATGTCCGCCAGCCCGCTGTTTCCACCGTATCATCATCTTCTTAGTCGGATCAAATATCCTTTCTCTCCTGGATTCCCAGCTCCTCCTTAATTCCCCTAACCAGAGCCGCGGAAAAACTGATCCCGCTTTTCTTGGCCAGAATGTCCAGCCACTGGGGAATTGTCACCGACTTTTTCACATAGACCTCCCGCATATCGCTGCGGAAATAGGGAAGCCAGATGTGGAGGTAGATAAGCTCCCCGCCGGAAATGTCCCCGAGAGTCCCCGCTCCCTCCGCGGCTTCCCCGGGTCCCGCCGCGGCCGGAAGCTCACGGCCGCTGTCCAGCCGGTCGATCACCGCCAAAGCCAGCTGCCTGCGGGCCTGCTCCATTCCCTCCTGCCAGTCCACGGCAATCACCAGCAGCTCCGGAAAATCCGGGAACGTAATGCGGACCCCTTCGCCGCTCTCCGCTTGGAATATCGCCGGGTATACAATGTTTTCTTTACTCTCTCCCATCCCGTGCCTCCGCCTTTAATACGCATTGTAATACGCATTCATCTTTTATAATACGCATTATAATATGCATTGAACGCTTTGTCAACCCGTATTTGTATATAATTTGTTACAATTCACCCTGAGCCCCAACTACAATTTCAATTTATTTTCTAATTCTATTTTTTCCTTGACTCCCGCTTTCATTCCGCTATAATAAAACTATCGATGATTCACCGATGCGCATTGCAGCGGACGGCAGGGACAATTATGGAGCCCGACAACCGTATTCACTGTAAAGGAGCACAGGATGAATCATTTCGAAGCAATCGAGAAACTGCTAAACCGCGGCGGCTGGAGCCTGGTCCGCATATCCGGCGGCCTCCGCCAATACAAAAAGGCGGGTAATCCCGCCTCATTGGTTGTTCCGCCGCCGGAAGGCGCGCTTCTTCCCGAAGCGCTGGTTCGGCATCTCGAAACTGTCACAGGACTTTCCCTCAGGGGTTAGTCCTGTTTTTTAATCCTTTGAATCTCCTCAATCAGCGCCGGCCCGCTGCTATCTTTCTATTTCCTTATCTGATATAATGTCCTCATCACGGCTTCTCAAAGGAGGACTTTTATGGATCTCATACGGATCACTCATGAAAATATCGAAAGCGAGCACATCTGCTGCGCCATTTCCAACAACAGGGACTGCCAGGTGCAGTCAAAAAAAGCGTGGCTCAGGGAGCGCCTTGACGAGGGGTTGGTTTTCCTGAAATGCGACGTGCGCGGCAAATGCTTTATCGAGTACATTCCCGCCGAGTACGCCTGGGCGCCCGTAGAAGCCGGAGGATACATGTACATCGACTGCCTCTGGGTATCCGGCCAGTTCAAGGGGCACGGCTACTCCAACCTGCTCCTGGACGAATGCATCCGCGACGCCAAAGACCAGGGAAAGCAAGGCCTCGTGACCCTGTCCTCCCGAAAAAAGCTGGGCTTCCTCTCCGACCCCAAATATCTCAAATACAAGGGATTTCACACCGTGGACACGGCGGACCCGTACTTTGAGCTGATGGCCCTTTCCTTCCACGAGAACGTCGGCCGGCCTCATTTTCTGCCCCAGGTCAAGCAAGCGGCCCCGCCGGTTCCCCAAAGCGGCCTTGCCCTGTACTACACCAGCCAATGTCCCTTTACCGCCAAGTACGTTCCGCTCTTGGAAGCCATGTGCCGGGACAAAAACATCCCCATCCTGGTAACCCATCTCTCCACCGCCAAACAGGCCCAGGACGCCCCCTGTCCGTTTACCACCTTCAGCCTGTACCGCGACGGCAAATTCTTAACCCATGAGATCCCCTCGGAGAAGAAGTTCGAAAAGCTTCTCGCTCACTCCGAATAGCGCCCGGCTCCGGCGGCCTGCCCGGGCACATCCGCCGGGAATCCACCGCCTTCTTTTTCCCTGCCCCATTGGCATTCCCATGCGTACAGGACCAACGGCAAAACTCAGCCTGAATCCACCTTAACATTCCCCCCGCAGGATGGTATAATATGCAGAGAGAATACGCCGCGGCAGGCGAATCTAATGCGGCCGGTTCAGACTATTTACAACAGGAGGTACGTAAAATGGACACCAACCAACGGAATACAGCGCCCCAAACCGGCGCCTGGATCTTCCAGGGCAATCCCCGCCGGTACGACGTAATCCGGGCCGTCACCGAACAGGATCAGCTCGTCTGGAGCGTGAAGCAGTGTTCCCGGCAGATCGCCAAGGGCGACCGGGTCTACGTCTGGGTGTCCGGACCTGATGGCGGCCTGGCCGCCAGAGGCGTGACCATCGACGCGCCCTCGGAGCGCATGCTGTTTGACGACCAGTACACCCTGGACCCCTCTGAAAGTAAAAGCGGGATAGGGGTGGAGCTGCGGCTGACCGGCCGCTGCGTGGACCGGCCCTTCACCCGCTCCATGATGCTGGCGGACAGCCGTCTGTGCACAGTCAGCCTCCTGACCTTTCCCAACGCCACCAACTACAAGCTCACTCCGGAACAGGCGGACCTGCTGGACTGCTATTTTGAGGGGACCTACCGCAACACGGCCCCTGTGAGCGAGGAAAACCTGGAGGAGGAGCCGGAGCTCCGTCTGCCCCGTCTGCGCTTCTGGCTCTACGCCCCCGGAGACAACGCCTGCATGTGGGAAGAATTTTATGACCAGGGGATCATGGGCATGGGCTGGGGGGACATCGGGGACTTCCGCCAATACGACAGCAAAAACGCCATGCGGGAGGCCATGCGCCGCGCCATCGACCCGTCCAGGTCCTTCCGCAACGACGGGCACGCCACCTGGCAATTCACCCACGACATACAGCCCGGCGACGTGGTCTTTGTCAAACAGGGGCTCCACAAAATCATCGGCCGCGGCGTAGTGAAATCTGGATATGATTACAACGAGAGCCGAGGGGAATACAGCTCTTTCCGCAGGGTCCGCTGGACCCACAAGGGGCAGTGGGATTACCCGCAGGGCAGCGGACCCAGAAAAACCCTGACCGAGATCACCCCCTACACCGATCTGGTCCGCCGTCTGAACGACCTCTTTGAGGAACGAGGGGACGAGGAGGACGGCAGGGCGCTCAGCGCTTATCCCGAGTACGGCCGGGATGACTTCTTAAAGGACGTATTCCTCGATGAATCCCAGTACGACGAGCTGGCGGACTTAATCAGGCTGAAAAAGAACGTGATTCTCCAGGGCCCTCCCGGCGTGGGAAAGACCTTTGCCGCCAGGCGGCTGGCCTACTCACTGATGAATGAGATCAACCCGGACCGCGTTATGATGGTCCAGTTCCACCAGAGCTACAGCTACGAGGATTTCATGCTGGGCTACCGGCCCGACGGCTCCGGTTTCTCTCTGGCCCAGGGCCCCTTCTACCGGTTCTGCAAGGAGGCGGAGGAGGACAGCGAGGATACCCCTTACTTTTTCATCATCGATGAGATCAACCGGGGCAACCTGAGCAAAATCTTCGGCGAGCTGCTCATGCTCATCGAGAAGGACAAGCGCGGTCAGTCCCTGCGCCCCCTGTACTCGGACGAGCTGTTCTCCGTCCCCAAAAACCTGTACATCATCGGCACCATGAACACCGCGGACCGCAGCCTGGCCATCATGGACTACGCGCTAAGACGGCGTTTCGCCTTCTACAGTATGGCCCCGGCGCTGGATTTTCCCACCTTTCGCGGCAAGCTGGAGGCGGCGGGGAGCCAGAAGCTGATACGCCTGGTGGAGGCGGTGAAGGAGCTGAACCAGGACATTGACCAGGACGATTCCCTGGGCAGGGGATTCTGCATCGGTCACAGCTATTTCTGTCCCGCCGGTCCGGTGGACGACCGCTGGGCGGAATCCGTCGTCAAGTACGAGCTTCTGCCTCTGCTGGAACAATATTGGTTCGACGCCCCGGACAAGGTCCTGATGTGGGCCGGGCGGCTGAAAGAGGCCGTCCATGGTTGAGAATATCCCTATTCGCAACATCTACTACATGCTGGCCTACGCCTTCCGCTGTCTGGACCTGCGGGATTTCTCCGGTCTGGAGTCCGAGCCCTTTGACAACGCCTGCGACCTCTTCGCGGCGATTCTGGCCCGTGGGCTGAACGGCCAGGTCCGGCGAGGGCTGGAGCGCTCCTATTTGCTCCGGAACGATCCCCTCTCCTCCCCCCGGGGGCGCATCGACGTCCAGGCTTCCGTCAGGATGCTGTCCGCAGCCCGCGGACAGCTCTATTGCCGGTATGACGAGTATTCGGAGGACATTCCCGTCAATCAGGTGTTCAAGCTCACCGCCCGGTACCTATGCCGCTCCGGCGAGGTGAGCCGCGCCCGCCGGGATTCCCTCAAACGCCTGCTGCCCTATCTGTCCGGCGTCAGAGACCTTTCCCCGGCTGATATCCGCTGGGACCAGGTAAAATGCCGCCCGGACAACCGCTCCTGCCGCTCACTGATCGCAATCTGCCGCCTGGTGCTGGAACATATGCTTCTGACAAAGTCGGACGGCAGCAGGGTGATCGGCGGCTATATGGATGGGCGACCCATGTACCTGATCTATGAGAAATTCATACTGGAGTATTACCGGCGGCATTTTCCCGGCCTCTCCCCCAATCCGGAACCGGTCAGCTGGAATCTGACCGGCGGAAGCGGCCTCCATCTGCCCCGGATGCGCACGGACATCACGCTGCACAGCGGCCCAAAAACCCTGATCATCGACGCCAAATACTATTCCCAGTCCATGCAGTCATACTGCGGCGGCGATTCCCGGACCCTGCGCTCAGACAACCTGTACCAAATCTGCACCTATGTGAGAAACCTGGACAGGGACCGCACCGGTTTTGTGGCCGGGCTGCTGCTCTACGCCAGGACAAGGGAATCGGTTATCCCCGACGATCTCTGCGAGATCGACGGAAATATCATTGCCGCGGGAACGCTGGACTTGTCCCGCCCATTTTCCGAGATCGCCGGGCGGCTGGATCAAATCGCACAATGGCTTCTTGACAAATCGGAAAATCCGTGGAATACTTCTATATGACTTTGACGATTCCGCCGGGCGGAATCCGCACACACACTGAAGGAAACAGAGGACACACCTATGAATCAAACAATTTATCTGGCATCCGACTACGACGGCACTTTCAAGCAGGGCACCATCCGCAGCGAGGACAAGGAGGCCATCCGGCGCTTCCGCAGCAACGGCGGCCGCTTCGGGCTGGTCACCGGGCGCTCCTTAAGCATGCTGGAACAGGAATTTGCCCGCTATGACATGAAAATGGATTTTATCATCGCCAGCACCGGTGCTGCGATCTTTGACCAGGACTTAAAGGTTGTGTTCCAAAAGCCCATCGAGCGCGGGACAGCCCTGGAGCTGGTGGAGGATATGGAGCGCCGCTCCACGGCGCTGTACGGCATCGCCAGCCTTCACAAGCACAGCCGCCTCTTCCTGCACCCGGACCTGGCCTCCTCCCAGGCGCACAACACCGAGGGGCTTCCCCAGTTTTCCCGGGAAGCGGTGGAGCAGGACGGTGAGATCATCTCCATGTTTCTGCGGGGTTACGACCCTCAGGACTCGGAAAACCTGTACCATTACCTCACCGGGGCGTACGAAGGCCGCCTCGCGTTCCACTATAACGGCGGCGCCATCGATGTCACCGCGCCGGGCATCAGCAAGACCGAGGGCGTTCGGACCCTTGGACGGCTGCACCCGGGCTCCCGGGTCTGCGTGATCGGAGACGAGATGAACGACCTGGATATGATCCGCGCGTTCCACGGCTTCTCCGTGACCACCGGAAACGAAACCGTAAAGCAGGCCGCGTCCCGGGTATTTGACCATATCTCGGACTGCATCGACTTCCTGCTCCAGGCGTAGGTCCGATCAGGCCCTGAAGCATTTCCCCAGACACACCCTCTCTACAACAAACGCCCCGGAATAATCCGGGGCGTTTTGCGAACTAATTTTTATTTTATTACTTCTGAACAGTATACTTGAACATCGGCATAGCCAGGTAGGAGAAGAAACCATCGTACTTGGTGGCATCCATCAGATACGGCTCGCTGTAGTAGTACAGCGGGATGATCGGCAGCTGCTCTTCCAGGATCTTCTCAGCTTTGTGGAAGTTCTCAAAGCGCTCGTTCTGGCTGGTGGTGTGCGCGGCGGCGCTGATGTAGGAATCATACTGGTCATTGTAGAAGTGAGCGTCGTTGTTGCCGCTGGTGGTGATCCACAGCTCCATCAGGGAAGCGGGATCCATGTAGTCCACAGTCCAGCCTGCGCGGGCCAGGGCATAGTCGCCGGAGCTTCTCAAATCCAGGAATACCGCAAACTCCTGAGAGTCGATGGTGCAGTCAATGCCCAGCACTTCCTTCCACACGTTCTGCAGATACTCTGCGATGGCCGCATGGGCGGTGTTGTTGTTGATGGTGTAGCTGATGGTCGGGAAACCTGCACCATCCGGGTATCCTGCCTCGGCCATAAGCTTCTTGGCCTCCTCGCAGTTAGCCTCGTAGGTAGAGTTATCCCAGAATTTGTCAGCGGAATCATAGTAGTCCTTGCCGTCCTCGTCCACAAATCCGGCGGGAAGGAAGGTGTCAGCGGGAACCTCGCCTCTCTTGGTCACCATATCGGTGATGTAGGTGCGGTCGATGGCCAGAGCCAGAGCGCGGCGGACCTTGGGATCCTGCAGCTCCGGAATCATGCCCTTGCCCTCAGCGTTTACTTCAATATAGTAGGTTCCGGCAACAGGCGCCACCTGGAACATACCGTTGTCCTTCAGACGGTCCAGCTCCTCAGTGGGGAACGTGGAGGCGTAAGCAAGGTCTCCGCTCTCAAATGCGGCCAGAATCGCATTGTCGTCGTCCATCAGCATCCAGTTGATCTTGGACGGGCCCAGGTTGGCATAGTCATAATATTTGTCGTTGGCTACCATCACGATCTTCTCCTGATGGGACCACTCGGACAGCTTGTATGCGCCGTTGCTGACGTAGGTCTCGGGATTGTCATACCACATCTCGCCGTTGGCCTCAATCACATCCTGTCTTACCGGGCTGGTAACGGCTGCGGCCACCACCTCGATAAAGTAGGGGCAGGGATTCTTCAGGGTAACTTCCAGCGTCTTATCGTCGATGGCTTTAACGCCCAGCTCGGACTTGTCCGCCTTGCCGTTCTGAATCTCAACGGCGTTCTTAACCATATCGATGAAGTAGCTGTTATCATAACCGCCGCTTACCAGTCTCTGCCAGGAGTACACAAAGTCTCCCGCCACTACCGGCTGGCCGTCGGTCCAGAAAATATCGTCGCGCAGATTAAAGGTGTAAACCAGTCCGTCGTCGCTCACCGTGTAATCCTTTGCCTGTCCCAGCTCCACGCCCTCGCCGCCCTTGGCGTACTTGGCAAGTCCCTCGAACATATGAAGCGCGGTGGTCATAGAGTCGTTGGAATTCAGCGCGTTGGGGTCTAAGGTGCCGGGCTCGGAACCATTCTGAACGTTGATCTCAAACTCCGCCTTCTCCCCTGTCCCCTCTGCCGCAGAGCCGGCCTCAGAGCCAGCCGCCTCAGAAGAACCGGCCGCCGCGGTCTCCTTGGTTCCGGAACCGCCGCCGCAGGCTGCCAGCGAGACAACCATCGCAGTGCACAGGACAGCTGCCGCTGCCTTTTTGAACATTGTTTTTTTCATCATTCTCTTATCTCCTCCTTTTTGATCTTAGATTGCTTCTATAATACTGACACGAGTCAGCTATTACCTAATTAATTTTGTCCAGGTGGTGACAGGCCGCAAAATGCCCCGGCTCCCACTCCTTAAATTCCGGCGCGCTCTGGGCGCACTCCTCGGTAGCGTAGGGGCAGCGCGTGCGGAAGGTGCAGCCGCTGGGCGGATTCATGGGGCTGGGAATATCTCCCTGCAGGATAATCCGCTGTTTGGCCCGGCTGGCTTTGGGGTCCGCAATGGGAATGGCGGACAGCAGCGTTTGGGTGTAAGGGTGAAGCGGTCTGCGGTAAAGCTCATTGCTCCTTGCCAGCTCCACCATATGGCCCAGATACATCACGCCGATGCGGTTGCTGATGTGTTTGACCACCGACAGGTCGTGGGCGATAAACAGATAGGTAAAGCCCCGGTCCGCCTGCAAATCCTCCAGCATATTCACCACCTGAGCCTGGATGGAAACATCCAGGGCGGAAATAGGTTCATCGCACACGATGAACTCCGGGTCCACAGCCAGAGCCCTGGCGATGCCGATTCTCTGGCGCTGTCCGCCGGAGAACTCGTGGGCGAAGCGGTTGGCGTGCTCGGTGTTCAGCCCCACAATGTCCAGCAGGGTGTTGATCTTGTCCCTGCGCTCTGTCTTGGAGCTGTACATTTTATGGATATCCAGGGCCTCCCCGATGATATCGCCCACGGTCATACGCGGGTCCAGGGAGGCGTAGGGGTCCTGGAAAATAATCTGCATCTTTCTGCGGTAGGGCAGCATGTGCGCATGGGTGATATCCTCGCCCTTGTAGAGAATCTTTCCCTCCGTGGGCTCGTGCAGGCGCAGGATGGTGCGTCCCAGTGTGGTCTTGCCGCAGCCGCTCTCGCCTACCAGGCCCAGCGTCTCGCCCTTCTCGATGTAAAAGCTCACATCGTCCACAGCCTTCACGTGGTTCATCTTCATAAAACCGGTTTTCACAGGAAAATACTTCTTGAGGTTGTGCACCTCGATCAAAATGTTCTTGTCGTCCGCCATCGCCTACACCTCCTCTTCCCGTGCTTCCTTCACCGGCAGCCAGCAGGCGGCCATGTGGCCCTCCTCCACCTGGCACTGCGGCGGAGCCTGGTCGATACAAATCTTCATGCAATGCTTGCACCGGGGAGCGAAGGGGCAGCCCGCCGGCGGGTTGATCAGGTCTACCGGGTTGCCCTCGATGGGAATCAGGCGCTGGTGCTCGTCCGTGTCGATCTTCGGCACAGAGGCCAGCAGGCCCCAGGTATACGGATGTCTGGGTTCATAGAAAATCTGATCGCTGCTGCCGCTCTCCACAATGGTGCCCGCATACATCACGCTGATGCTGTCGCAGATGTCGGAGACAACGCCCAGGTCGTGGGTGATGAACACGATTCCCATATGGATTTTGTTCTTAAGCTCCTTGAGCAGCTCCAGAATCTGCGCCTGGATCGTCACGTCCAGAGCCGTGGTGGGCTCGTCCGCGATCAGCAGCTTGGGATCGCAGGCCAGGGCCATGGCGATCATCACGCGCTGGCGCATACCGCCGGAAAATTCGTGCGGGTACTGCTTCAGCCGTTTCTCCGGCTGGTTGATTCCCACCAGGGTCAGCAGGTCCACCATGCGCTTCTGGCGCTCGTCCTTGTTCATGCTTGTATGCTTTTTCAGGGACTCCTCAATCTGGTTGCCGATGGTAAACAGCGGGTTTAAGGAGGTCATGGGGTCCTGGAATATCATGCTGATATCCCTGCCGCGGATCTTCAGCAGCTCCTTCTCGCTCATGGCGGTGACGTCCTGCCCCTCAAAGAGGATCTGGCCGCCGATCACCCTGCCCGGCTCCGGGATAATGCCCATCAGGCCGTAGGAGGAAACGGATTTGCCGCTGCCCGACTCGCCCACGATGCCCATCACCTCGCCCGGCTTCAGATTATAGCTGATGCCCCGGACCGCCTTCACCTCGCCCGCGTAGGTGAAAAAGCTGACTTCCAGGTTCTTTACTTCTACTAAATTATTGTTGTCTTGCATGTGCTGTAAACCTCCTATTTCTTCAGCCTTGGGTCAAGCGCATCTCTGAGGCCGTCACCGAACAGGTTGAAGGCCAGGATGATCACGCTGATCACGATTGCCGGGAAGAACTCGCGGTACGGATAGGAAATAATTCCGTTCAGTCCGTCGGAGCAGAGGGAGCCCAGACTGGCCATGGGCATGGAAACGCCGATGCCTAAAAAGCTCAGGAACGCCTCGGTAAAGATCGCGGACGGTATCTGCAGCATGGTGGTAACGATCAGCTGGCCCACGCAGTTGGGGAGCAGATGCTTCATGATCAGGCGCTTGTTGTTCGCTCCCAGCGCCACCGCGGCGTTTACATATTCCATTTCCTTTAGCTGCAGTACCTGGCCGCGGACGATTCGCGCCGCGCCCACCCAGTACAGCAGGCCGTAGACGATAAAGATAGCAATGATTCCCGAACCCAGGGTTTGCAGGGGTTTAAAGAACGCGTTGCTGTTGATCAGTGTGTTCAGGGGCTCTTCAATTACCATTTTGATGGCGATTACCATCAGTATGGTGGGCAGCGCATTGAGGATATCCACGATACGCATCATAATGTTGTCGGTGGTGCCGCCTACCAGTCCTGAGATCGCGCCGTACACGGAGCCGATCACCAGCACGATGAGGGCGGAGACGATCCCGATCAGCAGAGAGATACGGGTTCCGATCATAGTGCGCACCAAGAGGTCCCGGCCCAGCTTATCCGTGCCAAAGGGGTGTTTCAGGCAGGGGAACATATTCTCATCGCCGCGAATCTGCTGGCTGTAGGTGTAGGGGCTGAGGTACGGGCCCACCACGGCAAATAGCACCAGCAAGCCGATGATCACCAGGGCTACCATGGCGATTTTATTCTTCTTCAGACGCCTCCAGGCATCCTTCCAATAGCTGACCGCCTCCTGCATGGATGTGATCTGTTCCTGCTCCTCCTTGGAAACCGGCGCGAAATCCGCATCCGAGAGTTCCGGCAGCGCGCTCAAACCTAATCTGTGTAAAATCTTCTGTTTATCCACGTTCACACCCTCCTATGCATCCAGCTTAATTCTCGGATCTACGAGTTTGTAGATAATGTCGCAGATCAAGGTCATCAGAATCAGAATTGCCGCATAGAAGATCGTAACTCCCATAATAATCGTGTAGTCACGGCTCTCAATGGACTTTACAAAGTACCGTCCCAGCCCGGGAATGTTAAAGATCTTTTCCACCACGAAGCCGCCGGTCAGGACATTGGCGATCATGGGGCCCATATATGTAATGACGGGGATCAGGGAATTGCGCAGCGCATGCTTAAAGGTGGTGATAAACTCGCTCATTCCTTTGGCCCTGGCTGTGCGGATATAGTCCTGGCCGATCACGTCCAGCATACTGGAGCGCATAAGGCGGGCGATATAGCTGCATGGGGACAGCGCCAGCGTGACCACGGGCAGCACGTAGGAGGCCGCGGTGGACAGGCCCGAGGCCGGTACCAGTTTCAGCTTCACGGCAAACAGAATCATAAACGAGGTGGCGACCACAAAGCCAGGGACCGCGATGCCCACAGTGGATACCACCCGGATCACATTATCCTGCCACTTCTCCCTCCGCAGCGCCGAGAGACACCCCAATGGTATACCGATCACCGTGGCGACCACCACGGCGATTGCGCCGATCTTGGCGGAGATGGGGAAGGCCTGCTTGATAATGTCCATAATAGGTTTGTTCTTCGCCTGCACATAGCTGACGCCGAAATCGCCGTGAAGGAGATTTTTCAGATAATTTCCGTACTGTACGACCAGCGGCTTGTCCAGGCCGTACTTGGCTTCCATGGCAGCCTTTGCCGCGGCAGTGGGAGCTTTTTCACTCATAAACGGATCGCCCGGTACCAGGTTCATGACAAAAAAAGTAATGGTGGCGGCCACAAACAGCGTGACGACAGCCGTACCAATTCGTTTTACCAGATACTTTAACATAGATACCTCCTGTAGTTCTCTTTTGTACCGCTTTTGTGGCGTGCAGAAATGTCTTTAATTCAGCCTTAAACGAACAAAGGTTATAAGTATACATTTTAGACTTTCATTAACCGTTTGTCAATGAGAATTGCGCCCTCCCGCCTCCATTTATGCCGGAAAATATTGGCACTGCGGCGTTCACGCGCTTATTGACATTACCCGTAAATGGAACTATACTCCTTTTTAGAACTTTTCAATTTAATATCATTTTTAGGAGGAAATACTATGCGCTTAGCAAATGTGACCTGCAAAAAGGTGGAAGAATATCTGACCAGGAGCCAGACCGTCGTGATCCCCGTAGGCAGCATCGAAAACCACGGCAAACACATGCCTCTGGGCACCGACACCCTGATTCCGGACAAGATCGTGGAGCTGCTGGAGGAGAAATCCGACGTGATGATCGCGCCCACCATCCCCTACGGCGCCACCAACACCATCATGGGCTGCACCGGAACCATCACCCTGGGCACCGACGGCCTGATCATGATTCTGACCAAGGTCACCGACTCCCTGTTCCGCTACGGCTTCCGCAAGTTCGTGATCTTAAACGGACACGGCGGCAACAACAAGGCCATCGAGACCGTGGGCATGCAGCTTCACCGCCGCGGAGCCTGGCTGGCCAACTTGAACTGGTGGCTGATGGCCGGAGAGCTTCGCCCCGAGTGGAAGGGCGGACACGGCGGCGCCGAGGAGACCGCGGGCGTGATGGGCGTGGATCCCTCCCTGATCGATTACGACTACATAAACGAGCCCATGGACCTGATCGACGACGTTGCCCCCAACATGAAAACCACCGGCTGGGGATCCGTTGATTTCAAGGGCGCGACCGTGGTGTTCCCCAGAGAGATGCACAACTACAGCGGCAACGGCTGGTACGGCAAGGATGAACCCCATCTGGCCACCGTGGAGTGGGGCCAGGAGATGCTGCGCACCTTCGCGGACTACATGGCGGACTTCCTCACCGAGCTGGACAAGCTGGACCTGCCCAAGGCAGAAATCTAAAAGACTGACAGGAGAATTCTGATGAACACAAATATTAACCCCAAGAGCATGGAGCTGATCGCTGATCTCTCCAACGCCTTCGGCCCCTCAGGCTTTGAGGACGCCGTTTTCGACGTGGCGAAAAAGCACTGCGGCGACATCGCCCAGGTAACCGACGACTGTCTGCGCAACATCTACATCCGCCCCAACAAGCCGTCAAAGGGAGGCCCTGTATTCATGCTGGACGCCCACTGCGATGAGGTTGGCTTCATGGTTCACTCCATTCGCCCCAACGGCACCCTGCGCTTCGTTTCCTTAGGCGGCTGGAATATGGACAGCCTGCCCTCCTCCAAGGTTCTGGTGCGAAACGCGGAGGGACGCTATCTGCCGGGCCTGATCGCCTCCAAGCCGGTTCACTTTAAGACCGCGGCGGAGCGCACCCAGGCGGCGGCTCCGGCCATCTCCGACTACATCATCGATGTGGGCGCCACCAGCGCTCAGGAGGCCGCCGAGGTATTTAAAATCCGCATCGGCGAGCCCATCGTGTCCGACGTGCAGTTCCAGTACGACGAGGAACACGACGTGATGATCGGCAAGGGCTTCGACTGCCGCATCGGCTGCGCCGCCCTGATCGAGGCCATGCACCGCCTGCAGGACGAGGAGCTGGAGGTGGACGTCGTGGGCGTGCTCTCCTCCCAGGAGGAAGTGGGCGAGCGGGGCGTGAAGGTGGCTGTAAACCAGGTCCGTCCCCAGATCGCCATCTGCTTTGAGGGCTGCCCGGCAGACGACACCTTCACCGAACCCTACGCCATCCAGACCGCGCTGAAAAAGGGCCCCATGATCCGCTTCATGGATAAATCCATCATCTGCAACCCCAGATACCAGCGCTACGCCCTGGATCTGGCCGAGAAGCAGGGCCTGGCCATCCAGGCCTCCGTCCGCGAGGGCGGCGGCAACAACGGCGCCATGGTGAGCACCGCCCTGGACGGCATCCCGGTAATCGTGGTGGGCGTCCCGGTGCGCTACATCCACTCCCACTACGGAATCACCTCCTACTATGATTTCGAGGCCACCGTACAGCTGGCCGTAGCGATTGTGAAATCTATGAACGCGGAAATTATCAAAAGCTTCTAACAATCAGGCCGCAAAAAAGGAGGGCGTCCCGTCTCCATAACCGGTGATCGATCCAGCCCCCTGCTCCGCCTATAACGCAGTCGTCAGTTGACGCGCTGGCTTAATGATCAGCATCGGCTTAAATTGTTTAATTATTGATTGGAATCATTATTTATACTATAGATAGCGGACTCCCCGGAGTCCGTTTTTCTATTTTCAGGCACAAAAACGGAGCTGCTGCTCCGGCAGGCTATCACCTGCTTTCACAACAGCTCCTTCCTATTTTATAGCTTTCTTTCATGATTGATCATACAGATGGCACGACACGAAATGTCCGGGCGCCGCCTCCCTCTGCTCCGGCATCTGGGCGCGGCAGCGGTCGGTGGCGTGGGCGCACCGGGTGCAGAACGGGCAGCCCTCCCGCGACGCCTTGGCGATGGTTCCAATCCCCCGGTACAGCTCGTCCTTGTCGTCCATCACCACGGGCTTGGGCACGGCCGCCATCAGCACCCTGGAATACGGGTGCAGGGCATTCTCAAAAAACTCCTTCGTCTCTGCGATCTCCACCAGCCGCCCCGCGTACATCACGCCCACACGGTCGCTGATAAACCGGATTACCGAAAGATCGTGGGAGATGAACATATAGGACAGCTTCCGCTCCCTCTGCAATTTCTTCATCAGGTTCAGCACCTGGGCCTGCACGCTCACGTCCAGCGCGGACACCGGCTCGTCGCAGACCACGAACTCCGGGCTCACGGAAATCGCCTTGGCGATGCCGATGCGCTGGCGCTGGCCGCCGGAGAACTCGTGGGGATATTTCTTCTTGTACATGGGCGCAAAGCCCACCTCCTCCATCAGCCGGTCGATCCGCTGGTCCAGCTCCTTCTGGCTGATATCAGGGTAATGGAGCCGGATGGGCTCCGCCAGGGACTGCTCCACCGTCCATCTGGGATCCAGAGCCGAGTTTGCGTTCTGGAACACGATCTGCATCTTCTGCCGGTAAGGCCTCATCTCCTCCTGGCTCAGCTTGCAGATATCCTTTCCCCGGTACAGGATCTCCCCCTCCGTGGGTTCATGGAGCCGCAGCACGGCCCGCCCTGTGGTGGACTTGCCGCAGCCGGACTCCCCCACAATCCCCAGGGTCTCCTGCTCGTCAATGTAAAAATTGATCTGATTGACCGCCTTGACGGTCTCGGACTTGGCTCCGAAAAAGCCCTGTTTGCTCGTATAAAATTTGCTCAGATTTTTTACTTCCAACAGTCTGCTCATGCCTTATCCTCCAGAACGCCCCAGCATCTGCAAAAATGCCCTTCTTCCACTTCCACCAGCTCCGGTTCCTCCCTGCGGCACCGGTCCGTGCACCGCGGACATCGGGGCGCAAAGGCGCACCCCTCCGTCTTTTCCGTCAGCGCAGGCACCATGCCGGGAATGGTGCTGAGAAAATCCTCGTCCTGATCCAGCTTGGGAATGCACAGGAACAGCCCCTGGGTGTAGGGGTGGAGCGGCTGCTCAAACAGCCGCTTCACCGGAGCCGTCTCCATGATTCTCCCGAAATACATCACCGCCACCCGGTCGCAAATCTGGGCCACCACGCCCAGGTTGTGGGTGATCAGGATAATAGAGGTGTCGTACTTGTGTTTCAGTTCATTCATCAATTTGAGGATCTGGGCCTGGATCGTCACATCCAGAGCCGTGGTGGGCTCATCCGCGATGAGAATCTTGGGATTGCAGGACAGGCTCATGGCGATCATCACGCGCTGCAGCATACCGCCGGACAGCTCAAAGGGGTAGGATTTCACCACCTGCTCCGGCCGCTCGATTCCCATATCGGTAAGCAGCTCCACAGAGCGCTTCAGCGCTTCCTTCTTGGTGATTTTCATATGGGGCAGCATCATCTCCACCATCTGGTTTCCCACCGTGAACAGGGGATTTAAAGCCGTCATGGGTTCCTGGAAAATCATGGAAATCTTCCCGCCCCGCAGCTGGCGCATCTCCTTGGGGGAGAGCTTGAAAATATCTCTCCCCTCGAAAACGGCCTCCCCCGTGGCCACGCGGACCTTGGGCCCCAAAAGGCCGGTGATGGATAAGGAGGTCAGGCTCTTACCGCAGCCGGACTCCCCCACCAGCCCCAGCGTCTCGCCTTTTCCCAGCTCGAAGCTGACGCCGCTCACCGCCTCAAACGTCCCGTAATTGGTCGTTATCTCTGTATGTAAATCCTTTACTTTTAAAATCGGCTCCATACTTAACCCTCAAATCTGTTTTTATATTCCGTTATTTGGAAATCGACGCGAAACGCACGGCTCCATCCGGATAATACATAAAGCTCTTGACATTCTTGTTCAGCACATAAATGTTCGACTTCTCGTACAGCGGCACCCAGGGGGCATCCTCCGCCACGATCTTCTGAGCCCCGGTGTACAGCTCATACCGCTCGTTCAAGTCGTTGGAGGACTCGGCCTTATCCCAGATGGCGTCAACCTCGTCGCTCTTGTAGGAGCCGTAGTTGTACTCGCCCTGAGAGTACAGGCAGTTTCCGAAGAAATAACCCGGGTCGTTCACAAAGGAGGAGTAGCTGGAGATCGCCATATCGAAGTTGTGGCTTCTGGTCGCTTCCAGATACTGGGCGCGCTCCATCTTCTCGATGCTTAAGTTTACGCCGATCTTCGCCAGCTCGGCCTGAACCAGGATCGCGGTGTCCTCATAGTCCTGGTTTCCGGTGCTGATCACCAGCTTCATGTCAAAGCCGTCGGCGTATCCCGCCTCGGCCAGCAGCTCTTTGGCCTTGTCCAGGTCCTCGGTGTAGGCTCCGGTGGTATCCGTGATGTGGCCCGGCATGGCGCTGGGGATCACATAGTCCAGCTTCTTGGCCTTGCCGCTCATCACGTCGTTCACGATCACGTCGTAGGGAACCGCATAGTTTAACGCCTGGCGCACCTTCACGTTGTCCAGGGGCGCCTTCTGGGTGTTCAGGGACAGGTACACGATGGAAACGCTCTCGTATACGCGGATATCCAGGTCCGTGTTGCCCTCCAGCTTCGCCAAATCCTTGGGCGGGATCACTCTGGCGATATCCACGTCGCCCTTGTCCGCCAGCAGCACGCGGTTGGACGGCTCGGGAATGATCTTCACAATCACCTTGTCCAGGTCCACTTTACCCTTCCAGTAGTCGGCGCGGGCGTTTAAGATCACCTCCGTAGTGGCATCCCACTTCTCAATGTCAAATGCTCCGGAGCCCACGGTGTTGGTGGTCAGGAACGTGTCGATCTCCTCCTCGGACATCCCCGTCAGCTGGTTGGGGTTCACGACGGAGAAAATGTGCATCTGCAGCAGATTGAAGAATATGGTGCAGGGCTTGGACAGCTTGAAGGTAATGGTGAGATCATCGTTTTTCTCCATGGTCTCGATATTGGCCAGGGAATACAAAAAGCCCGTGTAGTTGGAATCCTTGATGCGGTTAAAGGAATAGATCACCGCGTCGGCGTTCACCGGGTCGCCGTTGGCGAACTTGGCGCTCTCGTCTAAGTGGATCACATAGGTCAGGCCGTCATCCGACACCTCCCAGCTCTTGGCCAGGGAAGGCTTGATATCGCTGGTGTCGGCCATCTCATAGCCCTGATCGTTGGTAACGCTTCCGTAAGTCACCAGCTGGTCGTAAGCCGCGTTGATGAACTCAGCGGAGGTGGAATCCGTCCCCTGGGTGGGGTTCAGGGTCTTGCCGCCCTCGGCGTATGCCAGGGTCAGCACCTTGCCGCCCGCGCCCGCCGCGTCGCTTCCTCCGGCCTGGGACTCCGCTCCCGCCGCTGTCTCGCCGGTCTCACCGGCCGCTGTGCCCGCCGCGCTTGTGGCGTTGGGATTGTTTGCGTTGGCGTTGGTTCCGCAGCCCGCAAGGGAAGCGGCCATCACGGCAGCGGTCAATACCGCCAGTAATTTCTTCTTCATAAATCGTTCTCCTCCATTTCATATTCTTTCTAAACTCTATGTTCTGCCCCGCTTCATATCACGGAGTCAAACAACCTTACTGGGTCCGGTAGTCCAGGGCGTCCCGCAGGCCGTCGCCGAACAGGTTAAAGGACAGCACCAGGCTGGCGATGGCCAGGCCAGGGAAAAAGATCATCCACCACTCGCCGGTGAGGATGTAGCCGCGGGCGTCGGAGATCATATAGCCCCACTCCGGCGTGGGCGGCTGCACGCCGATTCCCAGGAAGCTCAAGCTGGAAACCGTCAGAATCGCGCTGCCTAAGCTCAGGGACAGGCGCACCAGGATCGGTGTGATACAGTTAGGAAGGATGTGACGCGCCAGAATCTGCCGCCGCGGAAGCCCGATGGCGTGCTCGCCCTCGATGAAGGCGCTCTGCTTAACAGAAAGGGTCTGGGCGTACATCAGACGGGCAAAGTTGGGGATACCCGCGATGCCCACGGCCAGCATGGCGCTGAAGCTGTTGCGCCCCAGGGCCACGGAGATGGACATCACCAGGATCAGCATGGGGAAGGCCTGCAAAGAGTCCATCACGCGCATGATCAGGTTCCCGGCCGTCCCCTCGTAGTACCCGGAAAAGGCTCCCAGCGGAATCCCCACGCAAAGGGAAATGCAGACTGCCACAAAACCCAGCAGCAGGGAGATGCGCGCCCCGCACATCATCCGGCTCAAAATATCACGCCCAAAATTGTCCGTTCCCATCAGATGTCCGGCGCCGGGGGCCAGAAGCTTTTCCCCCATGCTGACCTCGTTGGGCCCGTAGGGGGTGTAAAAAAACGATACCAGGCCGATCAGCAGCCAGAGCAGGATCACGATCCCGCCCACCAGCGCCATCTTCTGTTTCATCAGCCTTTGAAGAAAGGAGGGCCTGTCTATACCGATATTCTTCTGCTCACTCATCCTTCTTCCTCCTAATTGTATGTAATTCTCGGGTCAACCACCGCGTACAGGATGTCCAGTATCAGGTTGATCGCCATGTAAATGAGCACGCTGACCACCGTAAACGCCTGCACCGGCGCGTAGTCCGTCTGTAAAATGGACTGGGTGATATAGCTGCCCACGCCCGGCCAGTTGAAAATGGTCTCCACCACCACGGCGTTTCCGATCAGGCCGCCCAACTGGGCGCCGATCACGGTCATCACGGGCACCATGATGTTGCGGAAGCCGTGCTTACCCACCACCTGGCGCTCCTTGATGCCCTTGGAGCGGGCCGTGCGGATGTAGTCCAGGTTCAGCACCTCGATCATGTTGCTGCGGGTCATGCGGGAGATCACCGCCAGGGAGCCGAAGCTCAAGCAGATGGCGGGCAGCAGGATATGGGAGAGCGCGCTCTTGAACGCGATCATGTCCCCGGTCAGCAGGCTGTCCAGCAGATAAAGGCCCGTGATCTGAGTGGGCGGATAAATATTGTCTGATATCCGTCCGATGGGCGCGGGAATCAGGTCGTATTTGGCGTAAAGCAGATAGATCAGCATGAATCCCAGCCAGAACACCGGCACGCTGGTTCCCAAAAGCGTCACCACCCGGGACACATGGTCCGCGGCCGAATCCTTCTTGGACGCGGCGTAGATGCCCACCGGAATACCGATCAGCACCGCCAGCATGAGAGCGCACAGCGCCAGCTCCAGCGACGCCGGGAAACGCATGGCGAAATCGTATGTAACCGGCTTTCCGGTGTGCCAGGCCGTGCCCAGATCCCCGTGCAGCACGTCCCCGACGTAGTCCACAAACTGCTTGGGAATGGGATCGTTGAGCCCCATCTCCTCGCGGATCCGCTCCACCGCCTCCTCCGGCGCCTGCTCCCCCGCCATCATGCGCGCCGGGTCGCCGGGCACGATGCGGGACAGCGTAAATGTGATCAGAAGCACCAGCAGCACCGAGGGGATCATCTGCAGGATTCGTTTCACGATGTATTTCATGTCTCCACTCCTCCATATCCGCAAAAGAGCTATAGATTAAACACCCTATATTTTAATCTATAGCTCCCTGCATAAATCGATATATTCTCTTAGTTAGTAATTTAACAGAAAATCGTGGAATTGTCAATGTTTGGCGTTTACTGTCTGTATAAATAAATATTAAATAAACGCTGCTGCACAGACGGTTTAACCGCCTTGCACAACAGCGTTTTTAATCCAAATCACCTACACTCAATTATTATAAATCGTAACTCATGCTTTAAGAGCGTATGGCTCAAGGAAGGCATGGAAGTGGCGCATGGGCAGCTTGTGCCCCATGGTGATTCTCATATTAGGGATACTGTCCCGATCCTTATACAGCTCCGCTACAGCGGCAATTACATAGTCCAGATGCTCTTTGGAGAGCTGGCTTCTGTTAACAGCAAAACGCACCACATTGCAAACTTCCTTCTGCTGTTCAGGCGTCTTTAAATCATATTCCATGCTGAAATCTCCCAGCTCGGACACCCGGATTCCGTAACGGCGGATCAGTTCCAGACTGAAACCCGCGCCTGCGAAGCTCTCATGCCCCCGCTTTCCGTCAAAGAACCGGTCCATGTTGATGTATACACCGTGCCCGCCCGCGGGAAGCACAACCGGCACGCCCGCCTTGTAAAAGCCCTGGGCCAGATACTCGCACTGCTTAACCCGCTCCTCCAGGTACTCGAAGCGTCCGCACTCGTAAAGTCCGCAGGCCAGGGCCATGATATCCCGGCCGCTCATACCACCATAGGAATCGTTTCCATAGCAGGAAATCTGTTTTACCTTCAGCAGAATTCCCACATCCGTAGTCACATTTCCGTTCTCATCAAAATCGGAAAAATTCTTCCAGAAATACCCTTTATCCCGGAATGCCAGCACTCCGCCCATGTTGGCGTGCCCATCCTTTTTCAGGCTGGCGGTAAAACCATCGCAGTAGGAGAACATTTCTCTGGCAATCTCAAAAATAGATTTGTCCGCATACCCCTCCTCATTGACCTTGATAAAGTAGCAGTTCTCCGCCCAACGGGCGGCATCCAGCATAAAGGGAATTCCATATTTGTGTGCAATAGAACTGGATTCACGCATGTTGGCCATCGATACAGGCTGTCCGCAAACTGTGTTGTTTGTGATGGTAGTATACACCAACGGCACATTTTCCGGTCCTAACTCCTGGATTAGGGCTTCCAGTTTGGCGGTATCCATATTTCCCTTAAAGGGATTTTTCTCGTAGGTTCCACCTTCCGGCACCTCCCAGAGCAGTTCCTTGTCAAACAGATTTCTGGGAGTGGAACCCATCTGTTTGATATTGCCCTCCGTAGTGTCGAAATGGCCGTTGGAAGGGATGGTGAAGTTCTTCCCCGGATGGCGGTCGTTCAGAATCTTGGAAACCATAGCGAAGAGCACACTCTCAGCAGCCCGCCCCTGGGGCAGGATAAATGTGTTGGGGCGCTCCATCTGAGCCGAACCGCCGTTGAACAGGCCGCCCTCATACTCGCACAGGTACATCTCGTCCATCATTTTATCAATATCGTCGCAGCCCGTGCGGACCAGATCAAGGACGCGCTTTTGGTCATCCCCGCGCTCAAACACATCGCGAAACGCGTCCATCAGAACATAGTAACCCTTGTTGCGCCCGTAGGATTCGTCTCCCAGGAACATAGCGCTCCACTGCATATCCGTCATTGCGGTGGTGCCGGAGTCGGAAAGCATATCCACGGTCAGCATTCCCGCCGGAAATGCAAATTCATTGTAGTGGGTGGCTTTCAGCGCACGCTCCCGCTGTTCGACCGTGACATTGGGTATGTTTCGCTTCACATAAGAAAGGGATTTGGGTGTTTCGACATTCAGTGGATAGTTCTTCATGTTTGTTACCTCCATTTTACCGGCTTCTCGCCATATTATTTATGTACTCCGGTCGTCTTTCGACTGGCGGTCAGTATCCTTTTTCTATCACGGTCCTGTAAAACCATTGTACCGTTTATTTTTCCCGGCAGTCAAGTTCATTGTCCACTTGATCAAGAATTTGTAGCAGCAAAGAAACATCCCGGCAGATCACTAGTCGCACCGCATTTTTGTCAATATAGTCGTAAGCTTCTCCGCTGACCGAGCTGACCCCTGCCTGAGCCAGAATCTTACTCAGATCCACATTCCGCTCTGTGATCATCAGCATAATGGGTGTGGATGGACTAGTATGGGCCAGTTTGAGATGCCGGAATCTGCTGATTTTCTCCTGTATCAAATGCTTACTCCTCGCGGTCGTCTCCATGAGACGTTCCGCATAAGACTTGTCTTTGAGCATTTCCATACTCAGATGTCTGGCAAGACTATTACAGTTAAAAGGTGATATCAGCTTTTGAAGCTGCTCCACCACCTCCGGCGAACCGATTCCGTAGCCCATGCGGATACCCGCCATACCATACCCCTTCGAAAAACTCCTTGTGACCATCAGGTGCCTGTGATTCCGAACCAGACACACTGCGGAATTCTCCAGAGGCATATAATCGCCGTAGGCCTCATCCACCACCACCGCCATCTGCAACCGTTCCGCCGCGGATGCGATTCGGTCAATCTGATCGATGGGAATAATCTGCCCTGTGGGATTGTTGGGATTTTCAATGCATACCATACTTCCCGCGTTCTGCTCCATAAAATTGATAAACGCATCTGCTGAAAACCGGTAATTATCCGCTTCCTTCAGCGCAAAGGCCCGGTACTGGGCGCCTATGCAGTGCACATGATCCACATAGGCGGAGAATTGGGGCGCATAGCACAACACTGTCCTGGAATTGTCCAGGTACAATGTGTTCAGATTGCAGAGCAGATCATAAGAACCATTTCCAATACATATATTCTTGGGCGATAGCTCTGCAACCGGAGAAAATTTAGCGATCAAACTCCATATTATCTCCTCATCATGAGGATAATGCTTAATCATATCCCCGCTCACCGAAGCAAGGGATAAGAGAATGTTCTGTGGCAGCTCCCCATAATGGACACCTAGAGAGCAATCCAGAATACAGCGCATATTACCCGCATTAGCGTATGATTTGGTCATATAATTTACCACATGAGGGTTCATCTCGATTGACATATCCGTTCTCACTTCCTCTGCTTTCTCAGCGTCCGTCCAGCCGCTTCACCGGTCTGCACGCCGTCTCTCAGCGCGATCCGGCCGTTTACAATCACCGTATGGATTCCCCTTGTGTACTGCTTGGGCTTCACGTAAGTAGCCATATCCTGTACCGTCTCCGGGTCAAACACCGTAATGTCTGCAAAATATCCCATCTTTAGCTCCCCCCGCTCCTGTAGCCTCAACCGATGAGCGGGCATGGAGGTCATCTTCCGGATGGCCGCGCCCAGACTTAGAAGTTTCCGCTCCCGCACATAATAGGCCAGCACATGTCCGTGGGTACCGAATGCCCTGGGATGCGGATTTCCCGTTGACAGAATTCCCTCTGTAGAAAGGCTCATCCCATCGGAACCGATCATGGAATCCGGGTGAGAAACAATTTTGTCCACATCATCCTGGTCCATCATTGCCGGTAAAATCTGCACGCGGCCGTTCTCACGGATCAGAGTGTCGAAAATCAGCTCGTAGGGATCGCAGCCCATCTCCCCACAGACCTGAGCTATGGTCTTTCCGATTAGCGCAGCTTTTCCCTCCTCAGTATCCGCAGAGGCGAACGTAATGCGGTTCCAGTCCCCCACGGTTTTCACCGGGTTCTGCCACTTGGGCAGACCGTCACGGATTTCCTGAATAATCCGGCTGCGGTTCCCACTGTCCTTAATCCGTTCCAGCATATTGCTGGTGCCACCCTCAAAAGTCCATGGCGGCATACACGTTCCCAGCGATGTGCAGCCGCAAGCGTAGGGATACACATCGAAAGTCACCTCCACCCCCTCCCTCCTGGCCTTATCGATCTTCTCAAATACCTGATCCGTCTTACCCCACACTCCGGAACCGGCCAGTTTTAAGTGAGATATATGCAGCGCCGTGCCGCCCCATTTTGCCACCGCGATCGCTTCATCCAGGGCCTCAAAAATTGTATCTCCCTCGTTGCGGATATGGGAAACGTAAAAGCTGTCAAAGGGAGCCACCGCCCTGGACAATTCCCCAAGCTCCTCCACCGTACTGTACTCTCCCGGCATATACATCAGCCCACTGGACAGGCCCGCGCATCCCGCTTCCATGGCAATGCGCACCTGTTCCCTCATTCGGGCCAACTGCCGCTCTGTGGGATTTTCCTTCGCAAATCCCATTTCATTAATGCGAATCGCGCCGTGAGATACCAGAGGCACCACATTGATGGCCGGATGATGCTGATCCATTGTGTCCAGATATTCTTCCATAGTATTCCAAGGCAGCTCCAGCCGTACCGGGATGGTGCCGATCAGCCGGGTTCCCAGATAGGTAATCAGTTCTTTTTTCCGCTCCTCGCAGACAGGAGCCACGCCGATACCGCAGTTTCCGATCACATCCGTGGTAACGCCGTCATAAACCTTGCTGCTGCCCATGTGATCATAAATCAGGGACATATCGGAATGTGTATGCACATCCACAAAACCCGGACACACAGCCTTGCCCTGGGCGTCAATGATCTCCCTCGCAGGCGCATCCACAAGATTTCCAATCTCCACAATCTTTTCACCCAGAATGCCTATGTCCGCCCGGAAGCCCTCTTCCGACACCCCATTGAAAACGGTTCCATTAATGATTTTAATGTCCAACATAATTGATCTCCTTTAACCTGGAGGCCCGAACCTTGCCGGGCTCCCCATCATTTTTTCTTTGACGACGCGGATTGTGCAATATTGGCGCAGATCATGCCGGAAACCACCACAATCAGCGTGAGCCAGGCGCTTGACAACCCCGCTTTGGGCAGAATATAGCAGCATACCGTTCCAATGATCAGGGTAGCCAGGCTGGGTTTAAGATTTTTTACCGCCATATTCACAAAAACAGCTGCAAACAAGGAGGCCTGCATATAGGTGAATGAGCCTGTGATTGTCTCAGGCAGCAACGGGATAACCTGACCTCCCACAATCGCAAAAATACTGATCACAGTAACAGTTACAAACACTGAGGAAGCCAGGGCCATAGCCCCGATTGCGTCACCTTCCGGGGTGTTGGCCTCCGTCTCAGTCACCCTCTGTGCCATGTTGACCGAAGGCACGCGGATATCCGCGGCGGACCCTGCGATCCAGGAAATATATGTGCCCACAGTTCCCAGACTTCCATAATAAGAAAGAGGCTGGACAATCCAGCTTACCGCCGAGGCAGCAAATATCATGCTGAAAATACTGGCAAGCTGGCTGCCTGTGGGAAGCTCCCCACATACGATCCAGAGATACATTACCGGAAGAAAATTGGCAATAATTGCGCACGCCACTGTAATGGTACCGATTCTGACGACCCGTTTATTAAAATCCATATTCTTATCCCCCTTCTTATCACGCGGCCAGTCCTGTGGTACAGGAACCGGCCACCATTCCCAATATCATTGCAATACCCAGCGAAAACTCCTGAAGTCTCTGATATTTTCCCAGATATCGGTTAATCACAAATATAGACAGGCCCGCAACCAGGGATGCAACCCAATAAGGACTTTTTTTTCCAATCACATTATTTGACACCAGATAGGCAAAGAGCCCTACTCCAGCGCCGAACATCACGGCTTTTACTACCTTCGGGCTGAATTTTCGGTTCATCTTATCAACCGCCCAGCCCATGCGGCTGGTTGTCAGCAGAGCCACAATCATCCATCCCACATTGTTTATTGCCTGTCCCCAGGAGGCAAAGGTCAATGCAGTAAGTTCCGAGGCATTTTCCGGCAATATCGCCTGAGACATAGATACCACCGCCATTTCCGTGCGGGCCGCCCCGACATCGTTCAGCCTCATCCAGGCCATGGGACCGCCAATCACTACTACCAGAGACAGAAGTACAATCGCGGATGAGAGTGTAGGCCCCAGGGCGGTGATCACCGCTGCACGAATTGCCTTGGTGACCTTTTCCTTTGGAATCCCCAGCCGTTTCGCCTCCGCGCTTCCAGTGCGGAAAAACAAAATGCCCTGAACTACGATCACGATTACCATTACGCTGCACACCACCCAGAGCCCCGGATTGTTCATAATTTTCTGAATATCCATGTTTACCTTTCCTCCTTTAATCTAACAGAACGTTTTCCGTTTCTATTGCTATGACTCCATTATAGTGGCTGTCTTATGACCTTAAAATGACTTAAAGGTGTCCAAAACAGGAGGGGGAGATTCTGCCTGACATAAAAAAACTGCCAAACCATTCACTATGATTTGACAGTCTCTTCACTTGATTTCATCATTTCAAACGCAGCATTTCTGCCCGTATCCGCATGACCCTGGCGGGTCTACCGCTGTCATGGTTCATCCGCAGCCCCTCAATCGAAACAATCCCTGCATCAACCAATTTTTCAATCAATCTGTCGGCACTTCGTTTGTTGATCTTCAATCCATCAGCCAGCTCCTGAGAAGTGAAATATTCCAGTTCATGCTTTTGATACCACTTATAAAAGTTATCGAATGTGTTAACGCTAATTCCGGCCCTTTCTGCAATGTAAGCATAATGTCTGTCGATTTTAGGTTCCCTAAGTCTGCTCTCCCCAAAAAACGGTCCGATAGGCTCTTCCTCGCTTAAAATAATATAAGCCGCATTTTCCTTGTGCTTTTGCGCCTTCAACATGCCGCGAAAGGCGTTGTGTCTGGCCTGGGCCACGCTCTCTCCACTGCCGATTCCAATGGATACCGAATATACCGTCACCCGCTGCAGCCAGTCCAAAAGATCAAAATTCTGGTAATAGTTAGTTTCTTTCTCCACATAGCCACAGGTAGAAAACAACACATAATTGTACAGTGAATCCTGAGAGACCGAGGCCGCAATCTGGTCCGCGTAACGGTAAATTTCCTTGGTAATCTTCATTTTCTCCAACATAAAGCTGTACTCATCCCCCAACAGCACGGAGTGCTCCGGCGGAAAATTGATATTCACATACAAGACCGTGATCTGACCAAATGCCTGTCTGCGCGCCCGGTGGTACTGCTGAATCTCCAGAAGCTTATTTCGCATGGAATTAAGCGTAGGGATCGCCGCAATATACGGAATACCCAGACGGTCAAATTCGTAGGTCACCGGAGAGAGGGATGTGATACACCCGCTGGCGCCGCATCGGTTCAGGCTATCCTTGTGAAATTCAATCGCCTGCTGCGCATAATCCTTATCCAGCGAGTCACCGCAGAAAATGCGCAGCTTTGTCCGTCCCACGTCGATTCCGCATTCAAGAAATATTTCCTCGATGGCAGAGCGGTCATACACATCGATGGACAGCCTGGTAATATCCCATTTGTGGGCCACCGCCTCTATGATGGCACGCAGAATCGTGCTTCCCATACGAGGGAAATAATCCCAGTGAGTCTCCTGCCGTATAAGCGCCTGGGCATGGCGGTATGCGGAAGGCCCTCCGTACAAAATGGTATCATACCTGGTCTGTACGCATTCAATTTTTTTGAATGCCAGCTTATAATCCTCGTAAATCAAAAACTCAGCATTTATATTCGGAAATTCATCGGACAGAAGTTTTTTAATGGCCTCTATCTTTTTTCCGAAGCTCTCAGGAATCACAAAGCATATCTTGATCATTTTTACTGCCCCCGTTTTGCAGCCGCACCGGCCACACATCAACCTTCCGTCAACCCGCTCAGCCCTTCCACCAGCTCCCGCGCCATCTTCATCATGGGGAAGCTGTCCTTGTTCTTGTTCCGGGTATCCGTGTACAGAAGCACCGGAACCTCGCCCGGCATCATTTTCAGTTTCCCCTTGTAGCTCTGCACAAACTCCGGAATCAGCTCTACCTTCAGCCGCGCCTTCTGGTACATGGTCAGGCGCACCTCCTGGCGGTTGATGGACACCTCCGTCACATAGGCCCGGTGCGCCATGGCCTTTAACGCAGCGATCTTTAACAGGTTCTCCACACTCTTTGGAATGTCGCCAAACCGGTCGGTAAGCTCATCCTGCATATCCATGTATTCATCCTCCGTCTCAATGGCAGAGATGCGCTTGTAGATATCCAGCTTCTGGTACTCGTTCTTGATATAGTAGGCGGGAATATAGGCGTTGATATCGCACTCCACCACCGTCTCGTAGGTCTCGCTCTCCACGGCCTCGCCCTTTAAGGCCAGCACCGCCTCGTTCAACATCTTGCAGTACAGGTCGTATCCAACCGCTTCCATATGGCCGTGCTGCTCTGCGCCCAGCACATTTCCCGCGCCACGGATTTCCAGGTCCCGCATGGCGATCTTGATGCCTGAGCCCAGCTCCGTAAACTCTCGGATGGCCTGAAGCCGTTTCTCGGCCTCCTCCTTTAACAGTTTGTCGCGTTTGTACATTAAGAACGCGTAGGAGGTCCGGTTGGACCGCCCCACCCGGCCTCTCAGCTGGTAGAGCTGGGACAGGCCCATGCGGTCCGCGTCGTGCACGATCATGGTGTTGGCGTTGGGAATATCCAGGCCCGTCTCAATGATGGTGGTGGACACCAGCACGTCAATCTCCCCGTTGATGAAGTCCGCCATGATCCGCTCCAGCTCATGCTCGCGCATCTGCCCGTGGGCAAAGGTCACCACCGCCTCGGGCACCAGGGCGGCCACGCGGTTCGCCACCTCGTCAATGTCCGTCACACGATTGTATACATAATACACTTGTCCCCCCCGGGACAGCTCCCTGTTGATGGCCTCCCGGATCATCTCCTCGTTGTACTCCATCACATAGGTCTGGATGGGCGTGCGGTCCACCGGCGGCTCCTCCAGCACGCTCATGTCGCGGATGCCCGCCAGACTCATATGCAGGGTGCGGGGGATGGGCGTGGCGGTCAGGGTCAGCACGTCCACGTTCTCCTTCATCTGCTTGATCTTCTCCTTGTGGGCCACGCCGAAGCGCTGCTCCTCGTCCACAATCAAAAGCCCCAGGTCCCGGAACTTCATGTCCTTGGAAAGCACCCGGTGGGTGCCGATCACAATGTCCACCATGCCCTTTCGCAAATCCTCCAGGGTCTTTTTCTGCTGGGACGGGGTGCAGAACCGGCTGAGCATATCCACCCGCACAGGGAAGTCCTTCATCCGCTGGACAAAGGTGTTGTAGTGCTGCTGGGCCAGAATGGTAGTGGGCACCAGGTACACCACCTGCTTGCTGTCCTGCACGGCCTTGAAGGCGGCCCGCAGCGCCACCTCGGTCTTGCCGTAGCCCACATCCCCGCAGACCAGACGGTCCATGATCCTGCGGCTTTCCATGTCCTTTTTCACCGCGTCGATGGCGTCCAGCTGGTCGTCGGTCTCGTCATAGGGAAACAGCTCCTCAAACTCCCTCTGCCACACCGTATCTTTGCCGTACTGGTAGCCCGCCTTCTCCTGGCGGGCGGCGTAGAGCTTCACCAGGTCCTTGGCGATCTCCTGGACCGCTCCCCGGACCCTGCTCTTGGTCTTGGACCACTCGCTTCCGCCCAGGCGGTTCAGCTTGGGCTTCTTGGCCTCCGCGCCCGCATACTTCTGGATGCTCTCCAGGCGGGTGGCGGGTAGGTACAGATTTCCCCCATCCCCGTACTCGATCTTGATGTAGTCCTTGGTGATCTTATCCCGCTCCACCTTCTCGATGCCGCGGTAGATTCCCAGCCCGTGCTCCTCGTGCACCACGTAGTCGCCCACGGCCAGCTCGGAAAAGCTCTGGATGGCCTTCCCCTGATAGTTCGTCTTTTTCCGGCGCTTTTTCTTCTTCTCCACGCCGAACATATCGCCCTCGGTGATAAATACGAACTTGATCAGCGGGTACTCAAATCCCCGGTGGAGATTGCCGTGGGTGACCAGAATCTGCCCCGGCTGGACCGCAGTCTGATCCAGCGCCGCGGCGGCGGTATCATTTACATCCAGGGCGTGTTCCCCGCCGCCCTCCTCCCCGCAGCCCACCGGCGGGTCCGGGCAGAAGGCCCTCAGATCGTACTCCCGCAGGTCGCTGGCCAGGCGGCTGGCCCTGGTCCTGGAGGCGGATAGCAGGATCACCCGCCAGCCCTCCTTTTTCCAGCGGGTCAGATCCTTGATCAGCATCTCAAAGCTGTTCTGGTAGGAGTTGACGTTCTTCACCGCCAGGCCGAACTTCTGGTTGACCTTAAGGCCCTGCAGCTTCTGGTCCAGCCCGGTGAGCATCACCGCCTGGGGCTTCTGCACCCGCGCCAGGACGGCTGCCGCCGGGTAGAGCAGCTCAGTCTGTCCTGGCAGCAGGTATCCCTTCTCCAGGCGGTGCACCATGCTCTCCCGAAACTCCATCTCCACGGTCTCGCCCTTTTCTCTCAGCCGCGCCGGCTCATCCAAAAAGAGCATGCTGTTTTCATCGGAGAAATAGTCCAGGAAGGAGACCGTGTCCTCCACAAAATACCGCAGGTAATTGTCCAGCCCCCCCAGCTTCCAGCCCTCCCGGATGCCCTCGGTGAGCTCCGCGATGATGCTTCTGATCCTGTGGGCCTCCTCGCTCTTATGCTGTTCCCGGAAGGCCTTCTCGCAGGCCTTCGCCTCCTTCTCCAGCTTTGATATGCCCGCCTGGAGCTGCTGCTTGGAGAGCACCACCTCGGAGGCCGGGTAGACCGTCACCTGGTCCAGCTGTTCCACGGACCGCTGGCTCTCCACGTCAAAGGTGCGGATGGAGTTCACCTCGTCGTCCCACATCTCGATGCGGACCGGGACCTCCTCGGTCAGCGGGTAAATGTCCACGATGCCGCCCCGGATGGAAAATTGCCCCATGCCGTCCACCTGGGCGCTGCGCTCGTAGCCCATGGCGGTCAGGCGGTCGCGCAGAGCCTCCAGGTCCAGCTGCTGGCCCTCCTCCACCGTGACAATCTGCCCGCGCATGTATTTCAGCGGCAAAAGATGGTCCATGAGCCCGTCCATGGTGGTCACCACCACGCCGCCCTTGTCCTCCATAAGGTGCCGCAGCACGCTGATGCGCTGGCGGGTGATCAGGTTTCCATGGATGTCCGCGCTGTAGAACAGCAAATCCTTGGCCGGATAGAGCATCACATTTTTTGTAAAATTCCGGAAATCGTCGTAGATCTCCTTGGCCCTGGAGTCGTCGTACGTGACCACCAGCTTCCACTGGAAGCGAGGCAGGTCCCGTCCCAGCTCGTACATCAGATGCACCTTCTGGGAGTCCAGAGTTCCCGTCACCTGCAGCGGTCCCCGGCCTTTTTTCAGGGCTTCCGCCAAATTTTCATATTCCTGCAACTCCAACAATGGATTCTGCATGGCTTGCCTCACCTTTCTGTCAAATACGCCGGGCAGTGAGCTCCCCTCGAATCTGCCCTTACTCCTTATCCTTGTGCCCGTTAAACCGGTTCATCGCCGTCCCGGCGCCCTCCCGGATCATCACCTCCACAGCCTCCGCCGCCTCCTTGAAGGCGTCCTCCATCACGCCGCGGTCCTCCTTGGAAAACCGGCCCAGCACATAGTCTGCCAGATCGATCCTGGGCGGCTTGTTGCCCACCCCCACCTTGACGCGGGGAAACTCCTGCGTGCCCAGATGGGCGATGATGTTCTTGATTCCGTTGTGCCCTCCCGCGCTTCCCTTGGTGCGGATGCGCAGCTGGCCAACATCCAGGCTGACGTCATCGTATATCACTATAATATGATCCGGATCGACTTTATAGAAATCAGCCGCAGCGCGCACGCTCTCGCCGCTCAGATTCATAAACGTCTGAGGCTTCAGGAGAATGGCCTTCTCCCCGCCGATCACCGCCTTGCCGTAGTAACCCTTGAATTTCTTCTCCTCCACCGACGTGTTCAGCCGTTCCGCCAGCTCGTCGATCACCTCAAAGCCCACATTGTGCCTGGTTTTCTCATACTCCCTGGTGGGATTTCCCAGTCCTGCGATTATATACATAGCCCTCTCGTCCTCTTCTTTCCCGTGAAACACACCTTTTATTCTTTCCCAAAATCCGCTCATATTCCGTTCCTTCTATTGCCAGTCTCCGCCCGGTTTCACAGCAGCCGGATCATCACACGCATTTAAGCGTTAGCCACGCCCGCATAGGGGTGGCTAACGCTGTCCAATTATTGTAGCAGAGAATGATTCAGTTGTAAAGGCGAACCCGCCCAAATTAAATGGAGGCTTCTAAATTTGTCGCCTCATCCGTCTGCCGGCTACATCCCTGCGGCCAGGGTCTCCTGGGCCTGCACCTCCGTGTAATATCCGCATACCACCATCCGGTCCACCACCTGGCGCTGACGCTGGGCCGCCAAGTCCGGATTGGCGGTCAGCGCGTAGACCGACGGCGCGTTGGGGATACCGGCCAGCAGCGTGCTCTCGTACTCGGTCATCTGGGCCGGCTTCTTGCCGAAATAGCCCTCGCTGGCCTCCGCCACGCTGTAATAGCCGTTGCCGAAATAAATGGAGTTCACATAGAGCTCCAGAATCTCCTCCTTGCTATAATTCCGCTCCAGGGCAAAGGCCATGAACATCTCCGCCGCCTTGCGGGTCATTTCCTTTTCCTGGGAAAAATACAGGTTCTTTGCCAACTGCTGGGTGACGGTGCTGCCGCCCTCCACAAAGGACATTGCCCTCAGATCGTTGAACGCCGCCCGGCCCACGGCGATGACGTCGACCCCGGGGTGGCTGTAAAACCTGTGATCCTCAACCGAGAGCACGGCCTCCACATAGATGGGAGGGAGGTCCTCAAACCTGGTGTAATCCTCCCTGGCGCGGATGGACTCCACCTTCTCAGCCAGGCTCATCTCCGCAAGGGCGCCCTTATACATCCGGTAGCCCTTCACGCCGACCACCAGGCAGAAACCAGCGCATACTAAAAGCATCACCAGCGCCAGTCTGCGAACCATTTTCAACATCTTCATAAAGCCGCCCTCCTTTCAAAAAGCCCTTAAACCGGCTTGTCCTCATTTATCATATGAATAGTTTACCACAATCATACCGCGGAAATCTTTGAAAAAAGCTTAACATATAGGACAAAATATGAACTATTTCCGCAAGTTTTTCTAAAGACCCGTTTATTCCCGCGAAAACCCCTGAAAAGTCGGGCGTTTCTGCCCTTCCACGCTCTTGCGAAACCGGACAAACTATGCTAAACTTAGTAATGTTGTGACGCCTGTATAAGTTCATAATCGGATGAACGTTTCTACCAGCTACCGGAATAGTTGACTACAAGCTTCTATTTTGTATACTGGTTTTTTTATGTTGATCGACAGATAAGCCAGGCAGAACCCTGAACCTGAAAGGAGTTTTATTATGAATTCATCTGCAAATTTTGACGTAATCATCATTGGCGCAGGTCCCTCCGGAATCTTCTGCGCGTACGAACTGATCCGCCAGAAACCGGATATGAAAATCCTGATGATCGAGAAAGGGCGTCCCATCGAGAAGCGCGTGTGCCCCAAGCGCACCACAAAAGTCTGCGTAGGCTGCAAGCCCTGTTCCATCACCACCGGATTTGCCGGAGCCGGAGCGTTCTCCGACGGCAAGCTCTCCCTGTCCCCGGACGTGGGCGGAAACCTTCCGGAGATTCTGGGATACGACAAGACTGTGGAGCTCTTAAAAGAGTCCGACAACATCTACCTGAAGTTCGGCGCGGACACCAACGTATACGGCGTGGACAAGCAGAACGAAATCGAGGAGATTCGCCGCAAAGCCATCACCGCCAACTTAAAGCTGATCGAATGCCCCATCCGCCATCTCGGTACGGAGGAGGGCTACAAAATATACACCCGCCTGCAGGAGCATCTCCTGGCTCAGGGCATCCGGATGGAGTTCAACACCATGGTGAAGGACATCATCATCGAGGGCGACCAGGTAAAGGGCGTTATCACCAACAAGGATGAGACCTACTACGCGCCGGAGATCGTCTCCGCCATCGGCCGCGAGGGCTCCGACTGGTTCTCCCACATCTGCAACGACCACGGCGTCGAGACCCGCGTGGGCACCGTGGACATCGGCGTGCGCGTGGAGGTCCGCGACGAGGTCATGAAATTCCTCAACGAGAACCTGTACGAGGCCAAGCTGGTCTACTACACCCCCACCTTTGACGACAAGGTCAGGACCTTCTGCACCAACCCCTCCGGCGAGGTGGCCACTGAATACTACGAGAACGGCCTGGCCGTGGTCAACGGCCACGCCTACAAGTCCAAGGAATACAAGACCAACAACACCAACTTCGCCCTGCTGGTGAGCAAGAACTTCACCAAGCCCTTCAACGAGCCCATTGAGTACGGCAAGCACATCGCCCAGCTCTCCAACATGCTCTGCGGCGGCAGGATCATGGTACAGACCTTCGGCGATTTCCAGAGAGGGCGCCGCACCACCGAGGAGCGCTTATGCCGCAACAACCTGATCCCCACCTTAAAGGACGCGGTGCCCGGCGATCTCTCCCTGGTATTCCCTCACCGCATCATGACGGATATCAAGGAGATGCTTCTGGCTCTGGACAAGGTTACCCCCGGCATCGCCGGCGACGAGACCCTGCTCTACGGCGTGGAGGTCAAGTTCTACTCCAACAAGGTTGTGGTTGACTCCGACTTTGAGACCAGCATCCACGGCCTGCGCGCCATCGGCGACGGCGCTTCCGTGACCCGCGGTCTCCAGCAGGCTTCCGCCAACGGAATCAGCGTGGCCAGAAGCATACTGGCAAAAATGGGAAATTAGTAAAACCCTTATCTCTGTCTTTCACATACGAAAAGGCCGGCTGTACGCCGGCCCCCACCGCATAGGGCGCTGCCAAATAGCAGCGCCCGTTTTATATTCATGGAACGCAGTGCGCCGCCGCCACGGCCGCCCTGGGGCCGCTGCGCGCCGGCTTCAGCCACTCCCTGGCCTTTTCCCCGGACATTTGCCGGAACTCCTCCTGAATTGCCTGGTACTTTTCGATCAGCGGCAGGCACTGCTTCTGGGTACGGCTCATGATCAGGTCGTAGTTTTCCACAAACACGTCCACGATCTCCCCGTCGATCAGCCCCTTCTGCTTCATATCCTCCAGTATGCGCACCACCCGTTCCTTGGAGTAGGCCTCCTTGTAGCTCCTGGTTCCGGTCAGGGCGCTGACGATGTCGGCCACCGCCACCAGGCGCTCCCCCACGGTCAGGTCCCCGGCCGCAAGCCCCCTGGGATAGCCGGAGCCGTCCAGCTTCTCGTGATGGCGCAGGGCGATCCTGGTCACGGTCTCGTCCACCTCGCCGCCAAATATAGCCTCCGTCATATCCACGTGGGTGCGCATAACGGTCATAGCCTGGGGGCTCAGCCTGCCCGGGAACTCCAGAATCTCCACCGGCACACCAATTTTCCCCGCATCGTGCAGAATCGCTCCGCAGGCGATCTGGAGCCGGTACGTCTCATCCAGTCCCAGCAGCTTCGCCAGCTCCCAGCTGACGCTGGTAGTCGTGATCGTGTGGGTCACCGTGTGGCGGCTGCGAAAATCAATGGTGTACACCAGCATCATCGTGAAATCGTTGATCTCGTCCGCGGTGTAGGGCTGTCTCATCAGTTGGGTCCAATTGCCCTCATACTCCCACTGAAGCTCCTCCTTTGTCACTGAAAATCCCGGATTCAGCACCAGGTCCGCCAGCTCCGGCTTAAAAACATACCCCCTCATCTGCCGGACCCGCTCCATGCAGCCGGCCCAGCCGCATCTCTCATAGGCCATCCCGATGTCGATCCTGTCCGCCAGGAAGATGATCTGCGCGATCTCCTTCTGGGCGGCGCTCATCTCAGCCACATGCTCCAGCGTCCGCCACGGCGTGTGGTGGTGCAGAATGCAGGGCGCCATCTCCGTAAACGGGGAAAAATAGCGGATAAACAGATAGCCGTAGATCGCGTGATCCTCCGCGTGCTCCGTCTCAAATTGGACAATCCGCGATATCTCATCTGTTTTGTACGCCCCCACATCGTGGAGCAGCGCCAGAAAGCAGATATCGCGGACCTCCTGTGGCCTGTAACCGCCCTTTTCTTCCAGTATTTTCCACACAATCCCGGCCACCCGGAACCCGTGATCCATCAGCCGCGGGTCCACGTAGTTGCAGGCCCGCCTCAAAATACCCAATATATTTTTCGAATC
Organism: Enterocloster asparagiformis; assembly: GCA_018380885.1. Classification (GTDB taxonomy): domain Bacteria; phylum Bacillota; class Clostridia; order Lachnospirales; family Lachnospiraceae; genus Enterocloster. Next base: position 129,561 of record JAGZSY010000003.1, on the reverse strand, counting down.
TATGTACGCCCGTTCGATCACCTTCACCTCCACTGCCGCCTTATTCTGCCGGCAAATCATACATTCAGGTTATATTTTACTTGATTACGCGCTTGAATGCAATTTGTTTATAACTTTTTTACGCAGCCCCGCGTGAAAAGAGAGCATCGCTTCCGGCCCTTCGACCGTATGCGATGCTCTCTGCTGTCTGCAGCTATGTATCTCTATGCCGTCACGCCAGCGCTTCCGCCGCCATCTCATTCTCCAGCAATGTGGTTTCGTACTTGTTCAGGATGATGCTCTGAATCATGTCCCTGGTGTTGGAGTTGATGGGATGTGCGATATCCCGGTACTCGCCGTCCGCAGCCTTGCGGCTGGGCATAGCAATAAATAAACCCTTTTCCCCCTCAATTACCTTGATGTCGTGAATGACGAACTCGTTGTCAAGTGTGATGGAAACAATGGCCTTCATTTTCCCATCCTTTTCAACGCGCCTCACTCTTACGTCTGTAACCTGCATGTTCTTATACCCCTTCCGTCTTTTCCTTTGTCGCCGCCTCCCCAGCCAGTCCGGCCGGGGCAAGCCTGCGCGGACCAGTTCGGCCTTATAACGTATATCTCTCGTTCTTCTCCACAACGATTTTGATATTTTCCGGTGTTCCGATATGCGTTGTATTCGCCCGGATCGTATCGCGGCTCTCCACGATACAGTTCTCAATCACCGTATTATCACCGATATAAACGTCGTTCAGTATGATGGAATTCTTGATAATACAGTTGTTGCCCACATACGCTTTCTTGAACAGAATGGAGTTCTCCACTGTTCCGTTTAAGATACAGCCGCTGGAAATCAGGCTGTTGCGGACAACTGCGCCCGGATTGTACTTCGCGGGGGGCAGGTCGTCGATCTTGGTGTAAATGTCCGGATACTGCTTGAAGAAATATTCCCGGACCTCAGGCTTCAGGAAATCCATATTGGTCTTGTAATAGGAGTCCACAGAAGCGATGTTGCTCCAGTAACCGTCCAGCTTGTAAGCGTAAATGCGCTTTAAGTTCTTGTAGCGCACCAAAATGTCATTGACCAGATCGTAGCGGTCCTCTGCGGCGCAGCGCTCCAAAAGCTCGATGAGCTGGCGTCTGCGGATCACATAGATGCCGCAGGAGATGGTGGTGGCGTCGGAGGCCATGGGCTTCTCCTCGAAGTCGGTGATGCGTCCGTCGTCGTTGAGCTTCACACAGCCGAAACGCGTTACGTCCGTGCCGCTCTCCATGTCCTTGCAGACCACGGTGATGTCCGCTTTCTTCTCAATGTGATACTCGAGCACCTTGTTGTAATCCAGTTTATAAACGCCGTCGCCCGCCGCGATCACCACATAGGGCTCATGGCTGTTCTTTAAGAAAGTAAGGTTCTGGTATAATGCGTCCGCGGTTCCACGGTACCAGTCTCCGTTCTCCGGCGTGATGGACGGGGTGAACACGTAGAGTCCGCCCTGTTTACGTCCGAAATCCCACCATTTGGAGGAACTCAAATGCAGATTCAGGGATCTGGAATTGTACTGTGTGAACACGGCTACGTTCTGAATATGGCTGTTCGTCATGTTGCTCAGGGCGAAGTCGATGCTGCGGTAGCTTCCTGCAACCGGCATGGCAGCGACTGCTCTCTTGTTTGAGAGTTCCCTCATCCTCTTGCTGTTACCACCTGCTAAAACGATACCGATTGCTCTCATCTTGCGCCACCTGCCTTTATAATGTAATTTCCGCTTGCCAGTAATCCGTCAGGATAATCGCCCACGGTTGTCTCGCCTGCTATCGCTGTATTCTTGCCGACCTGCACGCCGTCCGGAATTACGGAATTCTCGCCGATGGTCACCAGGTCGAACTGATATACCTTCTGATCATATGTGCTGGGAGCGTACTCGCCAACGCCCACCTTCACGCCGGAACCGATATGTACGTTCTCCGCGATGATGGCTTTGTTGATCTCGGAGCCTGCGCCGATGACCGTCCCCTGCATGACGATGGAGTCGCGCACCACAGCGCCCTTGCAGATCGTGACGCCCGCGCCGATGACGGAATTGGCCACGTCGCCGTGAATCTCCGTGCCTTCTCCGATGATGCTGCGCTCAATCTTCGCATCGCTGTCCACGTACTGCGGCGGAATGACGTCGCTCTTGGTGTAAATGCGCCAGTATTCCTCGTACAGGTTGAACTCGGGAATAATGTCGATGAGCTCCATGTTGGCTTCCCAGTAGGAGCCCAGGGTCCCTACATCCTTCCAGTAGCCGTTGTACTCGTAAGCGAAAATACGGTCCCCTCTGGCGTGGCAGTACGGGATGATATGTTTACCGAAATCGCAGCCGGGCTCGTCCTTCATCTTGATCAGAGCCTCTTTTAATACCTTCCAGCTGAAGATGTAGATACCCATGGAAGCCAGGTTGCTTCTGGGAACCGGCGGCTTCTCCTCAAACTCCGTAATACGGTTGGCCTCGTCCGTGATCAGCACGCCGAAACGGCTGGCCTCCTCGATCGGAACAGGCATAGCAGCAATGGTGATATCAGCGTTGTTGGCCTTATGGTAGTCCAACATGACCTCATAATCCATCTTGTAAATATGGTCACCGGACAAAATCAGAACGTAATCAGGATTATAATTTTCCATATACTCCAGATTCTGATAAATCGCGTTCGCGGTGCCAGTGTACCAGTCGCTCCCCTTACTGCGCTCGTATGGGGGCAGGATTGTTACGCCGCCCACATTGCGGTCCAAGTCCCACGGGATGCCAATCCCGATATGGGTGTTCAAACGTAATGGCTGATACTGCGTCAATACGCCAACCGTGTCCACGCCGGAATTGATGCAGTTACTGAGCGGGAAATCAATAATGCGGTATTTCCCCCCAAAAGATACCGCCGGCTTAGCGACCTTCTGTGTCAGCACGCCAAGACGGCTCCCCTGTCCGCCAGCTAAAAGCATGGCAATCATTTCTTTCTTAATCACGTTATCACCTCTTGCTGTTAAAATTTTTGTAATTTCAATTATAACACAAACTTCATAAATAGTACACAAATATTTAAAATTTTTTCTCTGTTTTTAGTCATTTTTCCGACATTTATTACCGCTTCTGCCATATTTTATAAAGACTCGCCATATCTTGTGTTTACTTCCAATATTTACCACTAGATGTTCCCCTCCCCCTTTTCGCCTAAAATCGCCTGTAAAGCTTGTCCCGCCGAAGTCCCTGAATTGCCGCAAAAACAGATTAACCTTGAAACATTATGGGAAATATCATATAATCACGTTATATATGTTTATGATTAATATAGTATGCATTATGCACGAAAAGGAGAATTTCAACTATGAATCTGGTTACTGTAAAAGAATTGTATAAGACTCCCGAGGCATATCTCGACAAAGAGATAACCGTAGGCGGTTGGATCCGCAGCCTGCGCGATTCCAAGGCCTTCGGTTTTATTGTTGTCAGCGACGGCTCCTACTTTGAACCCCTGCAGGTGGTTTACCACGACACCCTGACAAATTTCGCGGAGATCAACAAGCTGAACGTGGGCACCGCGGTCATTGTCACCGGAACCCTGGTCGCCACCCCCCAGGCAAAGCAGCCCTTTGAGATTCAGGCCACCGAGGTGACGGTGGAGGGAACCTCCGCGCCGGACTACCCCCTGCAGAAGAAGCGTCACTCTTTCGAGTACCTGCGCACCATCTCCCACCTGCGCCCCAGAACCAACACCTTCCAGGCCGTGTTCCGCGTGCGCTCCCTGATCGCCTACGCGATCCACCAGTATTTCCAGGAGCGCAACTTCGTTTACGTGCACACTCCGCTGATCACGGGCAGCGACTGCGAGGGCGCCGGCGAGATGTTCCAGGTGACCACCATGGACTTAAACGATATTCCCAAGACCGAGGACGGCAAGGTGGACTTCAGCCAGGACTTCTTCGGCAAGGCCACCAACCTGACGGTGAGCGGACAGCTCAACGTGGAGACATACGCCATGGCCTTCCGCAACGTTTACACCTTCGGCCCCACCTTCCGCGCCGAGAACTCCAACACCCCGCGCCACGCCGCCGAATTCTGGATGATCGAGCCGGAGATGGCGTTCGCGGATTTGGACGACAATATGCGCCTGGCCGAGGGACTGTTAAAGTACGTAATCCGCTATGTGTTGGAGAACGCTCCCGCGGAGATGAACTTCTTCAACCAGTTTGTGGACAAGGGCCTGTTAGACCGCCTGAAGAACGTGCTGGAATCAGAGTTCGGCCACATCACCTACACGGACGCGGTGAAGATTCTGGAGGAGCACAACGACCAGTTCGACTACAAGGTGTCCTGGGGCTGCGACCTTCAGACCGAGCACGAGCGCTATCTGACCGAGCAGGTATTTAAAAAGCCCGTGTTCGTCACCGACTACCCCAAGGAAATCAAGGCCTTCTATATGAAGATGAACCCCGACAACAAGACCGTTGCAGCCGTGGACTGTCTGGTTCCCGGTATCGGCGAGATCATCGGCGGCAGCCAGAGAGAGGACGACTACGACACGCTGGTTGCCAGAATGGACGAGCTGGGCTTAAAGAAGGAGGACTACGAGTTCTACCTGGATCTGAGAAAATACGGCTCCAACCGCCACGCCGGCTTCGGCCTGGGCTTTGAGCGCTGCGTGATGTACCTGACCGGCATGACCAACATCCGCGACGTGATCCCGTTCCCGAGAACGGTTAACAACTGTGAGCTGTAATAACTAGGAGGACACGATTCGTTATGAAATTCATCCATACAGGGGATATCCACTGGGGCATGTGCCCGGACGCAGATAAGCCCTGGGGAAAAGAGCGCGCCCAGGCTGTAAAAGACACCTTCCGAAAAATCGTAGAAAAAGCAAAAGAACTGGATGTGGACTGCATGTTCATTTCCGGAGACCTGTTCCACCGCCAGCCTTTGATGAAGGACTTAAAAGAGGTCAACTACCTGTTCTCTACCATTCCGGGTGTAAAGGTGATCCTGATCGCCGGCAACCACGACAAAATCCGTGGAAACTCCGCGCTCTTAAGCTTTACCTGGAGCCCCAACGTCACCTGGCTTATGGATGAAAATCTGACCTCCGTGTACTTTGAGGACATCAACACAGAGGTGTACGGCTTCAGCTACCACTCCACGGAGATCAAGGAGCCACGGCTGGAGGACATCCAGGTGCCCTTGAGCAGCCGCATCCAGATCCTGATGGCCCACGGCGGCGACGCCTCCCACCTGCCCATCAATTTCAACAGCCTGGAGCTGTCTCCCTTCTCCTACATCGCCCTGGGGCATATCCACAAGCCCCGGGTGCTGGCGGAGAAGAAAATGGCCTACTGCGGCTCGCCCGAGCCCCTGGATATGACGGAGACCGGCTCCCACGGCTTTTACACCGGGGAAATACACCCGGTGACAAAAAAAGTGACGAACCTGACGTTCATCCCCATGGCCCAGATTCAGTACATACCTCTGGCCGTGAACGTCACCAAGGAGACCACCAACATGGAGTTGGCCTCCCGCATCGCCCAGGAGATCAGGGGGCGCGGCGAGGACAACATCTACCGGTTCCGCCTAAAAGGCATGCGGGACCCGGAAATAGACTTTGACTTGGAACAGCTGGCCTCACAATACCGAATCTGCGAGATCATCGACGACTCAGAGCCCCAGTACGACTTCTCGGCCCTGTTTGCGGAGCATCCCAGCGACATGATCGGTTTCTTTATCCAGGCCCTCCAGAAAGACAATATGAGTCCGGTGGAGAAAAAGGCCCTGCACTACGGGGTCAACGCGCTTTTGCACACCACCGACGAAAGGAGCTGACGGGAATGAAATTACTGAATCTACACATCAGCGGTTTCGGCAAATTCCAGGACCAGGATATCTCCTTTGAGGACGGGCTGAATGTGGTATACGGAAAGAACGAGGCGGGCAAGTCCACCCTGCACACCTTTATCAGAGGGATGCTCTTTGGCATCGAAAAGCAGCGTGGGCGGGCCTCCAGGAACGACCTCTACAACAAATATGAGCCCTGGGCCGGCAGCGGCACCTACGAGGGCTGGCTGAGAATCGAGAGCGGGGGAGAAATCTACCGCATCGAACGGCGGTTTCAGAAAAAGAGCAAGGATCTGACCATTGTCAACGAGACCCTGGGCCGGGAGGTGGAGCCCACCAAGGCGCTGCTGGACCAGCTGCGCTGCGGCCTGACTGAGACCGCCTACAACAACACCATCAGCATCGGCCAGCTCAAATGCGCCACGGACGGGGGCATGGTGGCCGAGCTGCGCAACTACATCGCCAACTTAAACACCTCCGGCAGCATCGCGCTCAACATCACAAAGGCCAGCGCCTATCTGAAGAACCAGCGCCGGGAGCTGGAGGCCCAGCTGATCCCTCAGGCCGCCCTCAGCTATACCACGCTGCTGGGCGAAATCCGCAAGCTGGAGCAGGAAATTTCCTCCCCGGCCTACGCCAACCAGCTGGCCAACTACCGCAGCCGCAAAACCAAGCTTAAGCAGCAGCTGGAGGAAAAGCAGCTGGAGAAGGAAAACCTGCTGCAAAAGGCGGCCAGAGGCCGCCAGGTTTTGACCGGAAGCCAGTTTACGGACCGGGAATCCATCACCGGCTATATGGAGAGCACCCGCAAGCTCTACGCCGATTACCAGAACGCCGCGGCGGCCTGCGGCCGCAAATCCCTGAAGGTCTGGGCCGTACTGTCCCTGCTTCTGGCCGCGGTCTGCCTGGTGGGCGCGGGCCTGTTGACCCGGCTGCCGGAGCTCACCGCCCGCCTGCCCGTCTCCCTGCCCATCGCCATGGGGGGCCTGGGAAGCTTAGGCGTTGTCTTTCTGGTGCTGGCGATGCTGCAGATGAACCGCCGCAGGCGTTACCGCAAGGAGCTGGACGCCAGCACGCGCCTGCTCCAGGAGATATTCGCCAGGCATCTGGGCGACTCCTCCGTGTCCCAGGAGGCCATGTCGGCCTTCGAGCTGAGGATGGGCGAGTTTCTGCGCCTGTGCGGCGCCATCGACCAGTCTGAGGAAACCTTAAAACACCTTTCCGAGGAGGTGGCAAGGCTTCAGCAGCAGGAGGAATCCTGCAGCGACGAGATCGAGCAGCAGCAGCGCGTCCAGTGGGAGCTGGAGAAAAAGCTGGAACACCTGGCTTCCTGCAAGAACCAGGCGGAAGCGCTGAAGCGGACCCTGGCGGAAAACGAGCGCGTCCAGGAGGAGTTAGACGCCATCGACCTGGCCCAGGATACCATGACCACGCTCTCCACCTCCATCCGCGACTCCTTCGGCCTCTATCTAAATAAAACAGCCTCCGAATTGATCGGAGGCATCACCGGCAATATATACAGCAGCATGAGCATCGACGAGAACCTGAACATCTTTATGAACACGCCCACGCGCCTGGTTCCCATCGAGCAGGTCAGCAGCGGCACCATGGACCAGATCTATCTGGCCGTGCGGCTGGCCGCGGCCAAGCTGGTGCAGAACGGCCGCGACACCATGCCGCTGATCTTTGACGACAGCTTTGTGCTGTACGACGACGAGCGCCTGAAAACGGCGTTAAAATGGCTGGTAAGCGCTTACCACAGCCAGATCATCATTTTCACCTGCCATCAGCGGGAAGCGCAGCTTCTGACCGCAAACCAGATTCCCTACAACCTGATCACCATTTAGGGAATCCGCGCCTGCGGCAAAACCATAACCGCGGCAGCAAACGGGACCATCCCAACCGGGACCATCCATTTGGAGAGCTTCTCCCCTTTGGATGGCCCGGTTTTTATAATATGTGCGCCGGCCCATTTGCTATTCCTCCATCACGACCGGCAGCTCTACTGCCAGATCCTCCACATACTGGAGCCTTTCCAGTCTGAATCTCACTTCCGCGTCGCCCTCGTCATAGAAAATTGTCAGGCCCTTTACCTGGGCGGACTGATAGGATTTCTCAACCCGCTCAATATTTGGCCGCACCTCCGCCGCATAGGGATCAAAACCATCCTTCGTCCCCATTATGCTGACCAGATGGCGGTCCGGGCTGCGGTCTGTTACCTGGACCTCTATGTACACCACCGGCCGCAGCACGTCGCCCTCGTCGCTTATGGTGTACAGCTCCGGTTCTTCCCTGCGCTCAATCTTTAAGAGCCTCACCGTACAGTCCTCAAACACAAGCTCCCGGTCCAGGGTCTCTGCATCGTCCGGGATCGGCAGCACAATCTCTTCCGAGGTCTCCGGCGTGGAGATCATCAGGTTTCCCAGGGACAGCGTATAATTCCCGCCCTCCGCCGTATTGGGCCTGGCGTAGGTCCGCTTCACGCTCATCCGGTACGCCGGTATGCTGGAAAGCGGCTCGTTCAGCGCGCCGTCCCCGCCCTGGACCGCGTGCCCGCAGCTCTCCGTTTTTCCATCCACAGTGTAATCCAGCTTGCACTCAAGGAAGCTGCAGCGGTAATCCGCCTCGTCCTCCCCTGGAATCACAAAATACTGTACGTCCACCTGGTCCCCATACTGCCGGCCTGACGTCCAGATCAGGTAGTTGCCGCGCTCCTGCATCCCCGGCACCTCCAGGGGAGAGCCGTACTCCTGAACCGGTTCCAGCGTGAACTCCAGCTCCTGCTCAAATCCCGGCACCTGAAGCTTATATGTGCCCTCCGGCTTCTCCGCCTGCAGGGGCTTTCCCTGCATCGCATATTCGCCCACGGTGAGCAGACAGCCGCTCTCGGATTCGTCGGATGCGATATACTGGCGGGTGGCGCTGGACCGCGTGGGCGTGTAGCCGCCCTCTGCCACGCCGGTTCCTGTAAGGCGCACAGACAGCGTTCCTCCACCGCTGCCGTCCTCTGCCCGGAGGCGCTCCTCGTAGGCGCTCCGGCCGTACAGGCCCTTGTCCCGGTCGATCTCCACATAATCGCCGTCCGGCAGCGGCTCCCCGCCCTGGCCCGCAAGCTCCTTATTCTTTTCCTCCCGCTCCCGCACCGCCCTCACTTCCTCGGGCGTTAGGAATGTGACGGTAGAATCCTCAATCCTCAAGCGGAAGCGGAACTCCCCGTTAATGTGTACCGCTGTCAGCAGCTCGGCCCGGACCTGGTTCTCCTCGATCACCGGCCTGATGGACCGCGGCATCTGGTACGCCTGGTAATCGCCGGGCGCGCAGAGCCCGTAATCCGCAATCAGCTGATAGCCGCCCACCAGCGCCGCCGCCCCCTCTGCCTTTTCCAGCTCCGCCTGAGTGGGGCCGCTCTCCGGGGGCTGGGGGCCGGGCGTTTCCATCCCCGCAGTCTCCTCCTGTTTTATGTCCGTTTTGCCTCCGCCTCCCGACGCGCATCCGCCGGCCAGTACGGCGGCCGCGATCACTGCGGCCGCTGCCGTAAGTTCAAATCTGATTCTCCTCATCCGCTCCCGCCTTTCCGCATTCGCACTCCATGTTCCTCAGTTCCATATTATCAGATATCCGGGTGGTAATTTTTACTATTACCTTAATTATTTGTGACATTAGGCGGCAAAAATGTCACCCCTACGCAGCGATGGGCCGCAGGCTGCGCCCGCGGCCTATTGCATTCAACAAAAGGGACCGCTGTCCGGCAGTTGATGCTCTGTCTGCCCGACAGCGGCCCCTGGTCAATTTTTCTTGCAGAGCTCAATGGCCTCTGAGATATTCGCAGCCGATCCCGACTGGATCAGCCTGGACAGCTCGGAGAGCCTCTCCGGCTGCAAAAACTCCCGCCCCAGGTATGGCCCGTAGGTGTCCGTGATGTGGATGCGCTGCGTCTTGATCTTTGCCTCCAGCTCCCGCACTGCCTGCAGCGCCTCCCGATGCCGTCCCTCCATCTCGTCCAGGCGCGCCTGGTTGTTGCCTGCGATCTCGTCGGCAATGATAGTCTTTGTCACGGTCTCAAAGGCGTTGAGGGCCGATTTCTTGCGCTCCGTGATCTCCGCCAGCTCCAGCTCAATGGCCGCGATCTCGTCGTCGTATTTCTCCAGATCGTAGATGTCCTCGTTGCCGTCCTTCTGGATGGTGTGGGTGATGACCCGTATTTTCTTGCCGTTGCTTCGCAGCGTGTTGCGGATCATCCGCCCCTTTTTCAGCGCGTCATGGTGGCGCATCCTGGTGTGGTTGCTCACCGCCACGTAGAGGCCGCCGAACAGCACCACATCGAAAAAGTAGATAGCCATCAGATACCATATCTTCCGCCCCGGTATCAGGAAATAAAGTCCGCAGGGGACGGCCAAAAAGCAGATCAGAATGGAAACCAGAAGAATCATGATCTCCTTTAAGCCCCGGGGATAAAACAGCGCGTAGTAGAAGGTGGAATTGCACAGCTTGGGCACACCGGCCTGCTGAAACAGGGTCCGCATCTGCAGCTTCAGCTCCCGGCTGTGCTCCCGCAGCTCGCTGGTCTCGTCCGCAATCCGCTCCTTCATTCCCCGGTTCTTTGCCTTCTCCCGCTTGGCCCTGGCCTTTTTCAGGCGCTCCTGCCCCTTTCCAATTTCCTTGTCATAGTCTGAGCTGATCTCTTCCAGGCGCTTCCTCGTGGTCTGGCTGATGTTGTCCGCCACGGCCTTCCTCGCGGCCTCCAACTCCCGTTCCAGTCTTATCTCCTCTGCCGCCAGCTGATCATACGTATTCTGGTCACAGTTCAGACTATCCACCGCCTCCCTGGCCTCCGCCAGAAACTTCGCATAATCTGTAATGGCCTGTCCCATGCCGTTTTCCTCCAGTATTGTTCTGATAACTCTATAAAAAGTCTAACTACAGCTTACTACAAATATGCGGGGCGGGCAAGGGCCAGTTCCTTTTCCAGAAAATTTAACATAAAAAAATACGGCCTCCGCGGGCACGGATGTGCTCCCCGGAAAGCCTGGGCTGTGATTGGAATCAGTAGTCGGTCAGTTCCTGCCTGAGATACTCCAGGGCAGTGTCGATATCCTTTGCCTTGATGCTGTTTAACATATTGTCGTGATAGCCTCTTGTCATCAGGGCCTCTCCCCACTTGTCCCTGTAAAGCTGGACATAGGCGCGCTTTAGTATCTCGATGGTTTTCTTCAGCTGGCTGCACGCGTAATCATTCCCCGCATAGGATAACAGGGTGACATGAAAATTCGCATTGTGCTCCCAATGATCCCAGCCGTCGCCCACCGGGGATTTGCACAGTTCATTGAGTTCGTACAGATGCTCCAGCTGTTCTTCGGTGATCGTCTGATAGGACTGCCGCAAAAATCCTCCTTCAATCACATAGCGAAAATCCAGCGCCTCGGAGATGTCCTTGCGGGTGAGCTGAACAACCTCGTACCCGCAGCGCGGCAGATTCCTCAGAACTCCCTCGTTGCACAAAGTAGCCAACGCCTCGCGGATCGGGGTTTTGCTAAAGCCAAACTTGTCCACCAGCTCCTGTTCATTAATAATCTGATTCGCTTGATACTCGCCCATGATAATGCCGTTGAGGATTTGCTGGCAGGCGATTGTTTTGAGGCTGCTTTCCGTTTTTTTCATATCATACCCCATTAATATAGAATAGATTTATTATAACAAATCCGCCTGAAATTGTAAATATAAGCTAAAAATGTAATTTTAAAGAAACGCCAACTGCCTTCACAGTTGGCGTTGCGCAATTTTATAATTCCGGTACCGCGTCTTCTCCCACGGGACAGATGTAGCTTCCCCCCGTATTCTTCTCATATTCGGAATACGCCTTCTTGAGAATTTCCGGCTGTTCCATCAGATTGACCGCCGACAGCGCCAATACCTTTCCGGCCGTCAGAAGCGCCTTGTGCATGGCCTCGCATTTGCCCTGGGCCGTCACCTGCCAGGAGTGGGCCGGCGTGCCGTTGGCAAAGCTGGTCACATTCAACTGCCCGGTGGGCGTACAGTAGGATACATCCCCCACATCTGTTGAGCCAAAACCGCAGGTGTCCACTCTCCGGTACGGCGCGATCTCGCGGATCAGCGCCACATCCCGGAACCGCTCCGGGTCCTCGTAGGACTCCCCGGCCCGCTTAAGGGAAGCGCCGATATCGTCCTGGGACAGCGTGTCAAAGAATTTCCGGGCAATGGCCTCGTCGTTTTCGTCAAACTCAGGCGCGCCGATCTCGTACAGGGCGTCGGTGATCACCTGGCTCACCACGCTGTTGGGCACAAAATCGCACATGCCCGCGGGGAAGTCAAACTTCACCTCGGTCTCCGTCATCAGGGCCGCTCCCTCCGCGATCTTTTTGATCCGCCCGGCAATCTCCAGCACCTGCTTAATCTTGGGGGCGCGGATAAAATACTTCAGACAGGCGTGGGACTGAACCACGTTCGGCGCCGGGCCGCCCACGTCCTGGTACGCGTAGTGCACCCTCGCCTCTGGCACAATGTGCTCCCTCAGGTAGTTGACGCCCACGTTCATCAGCTCGCAGGCGTCCAGCGCGCTGCGCCCCAGGTGGGGAGCCCCCGCCGCATGGGCGGATTTACCGGAAAAACGGAAGTACGCGCACAGATTTGCCAGAGTGCCCGCACCCTGAACGCGGTTAACGCCTCCCGGATGCCAGGTTAGAGCCGCATCCACGTCCGCAAAGAAGCCGTCCCTGGCCAGGAACATTTTCCCCCATCCAGCTTCCTCCGCGGGGCAGCCATAGTAGCGGATCGTCCCGCTCAGATGGTTCTCTTCCATGTAATGCTTTACCGCTGCCGCCGCGGCCAGGGAGCCGGCGCCCAGAGCGTTGTGGCCGCAGCCGTGGCCGGGGCCTCCTGAAACCAGCTCGTCCTGGCTGTCCTCAAACGCCTTCTGGCTCAATCCCGGCAGCGCGTCAAACTCTCCGAGAATGCCGATCACCGGCTTTCCGCTGCCATAGCTGCCGATGAACGCCGTGGGGATCCCGTCCACGCCCTCCGACACCTCAAACCCTTCCTGCCTCAGGATATCCGTCAGGATTTCCGCCGCTTTAAACTCGTGGAAATAGAGCTCCGGCTGATCCCATATCTGATCGCTGGCAGCAATAAAAATATCTCTTTTCGCCTCTACATACGCGCTGATCTGTTCACTTTTTTTCATCGCATCCACCAATTAAACTTTTAAGAAATCCAGTTTTGCTTCCTCCACCAGTGCCTCCAGCTTCTCGGTTCCGAATGTATCGCAGTACTCCTTCAGCGCATTCCTGGCAATGGCTTCGCCCTTCACCAGGCCCAGGTCCACATAGTACTGTCTGCACATAGCGGACAAAAGATGCCCGGTGTGGTACAGGAAATCCTTCAGCACGCGGTCCGCCAGAGCCGCCTTCTTTTCCCGGTTCTTCTTCAGATCCTCCATGTCGTCAAACTTTGCCCCCACCCAATGGAACGCGCAGCACGGGCCGCCGTGGGACAGGACGCTGTCGATCTCCAGCTCATTTTCCGGGTTAAATCCCTTGACCAGGTTCTTGTCAATCCAGGTACAGTACACCTTGCCGTACTCCATCAGATCGTACTTCTTCCAGGCGTCGCACCAGCCGCACACCAGGCTGTTGGTCCGGTACTCCGGCGTTACGGACTTTATCTCCGCTTTTCCCAGCTTTTTGGAGTCAACCCACTCGCCGTAAGCAATGTAGTTGTTGGGCGTCAGCTCCTCGCCGTCCGCGGCCGCCCTCATAGCCATTCTGAGCCCGCGCTCCTTGGCATAGAGAATGGTTCCCTTGACGGAGGAGTCCATACCGCTGTCGCCGCACAGCTGAGTGGCGTTCTTAACCAGCAATCCGTAAATAACCGCGTGGTCCTCAATGTAAAACTCCTTTGCAATCTCCGATCTATTCATTTTAATTATCCTCCTATTTCAATTGATTATTTTTTTAATTCCGGGTGCTCCCTCAAAAACATCGCCTTTGACAGGAACATACAGGTAAATACGCAGATCATCAACGGCGCGTATCCGCCGCCCAGGGGAAGAAACGAGAAAAGTCCTTTCTTCTTCAGGAAAAAGGTGATAAACGCAAGGGGTACGCCCACGGAAGCAACCTTGGGATTTAAAACCACCCGCTGCATAGCCAGCGCGCCGAACAGGGACGGCAGCAGATATTTTAAGGACGTCACAACCGGATCGGGAAGCGCATGGAGCAGGAAGTTACCCGCGATCGCCACCAGCGTCATAACCGTCAGGCTGATCAGGACCGAAACGGCGATTCCGATCGCCGACACCACCGTACCCTCCGGCGTTCCGGCCTCAACCTCGGCCGCATCCATGGCCTGCAGCGCGGAAGGCCCGCGGATTTCCTTGCTGTTTCCGGAAACATAGGTCATATACATACCGGGCGTCCCGAGAATGGGGAACAGCGTGATGGGGTCCACGAAGTACCAGGCGCTGTACGCTGAAACTATGCCCACAATTCCCGTGATCAGCACGCCGACGTCCGGGCGGGCGTCGTAAAATACGATCAGCGCCAGGGCCGGCAGGTAGACGATCAGCATGGAGATAATGCAGGAAAACTTACCCCAGCGAATAGCAAATGGCATATAACTCTTTTCAAACATCTGATCCTTACTTATCTTTTCATTGCTCATTTGGTTCGTCCTCCGTTCTATTATATCATGGACGCAACGGTAGCGCTAATCATACCGCTCACCATGCACAGGGATGTACCCCAATCCTTGATCCACTGCTTCTTTGCCTTCTTATTATAAAAAGTCATTGCCATCATCAGGCCGCCGGATACGATAATCGCCCAGATATTCGGACCGATGGGGAATACCCTGTCAACCGTCAGCGAGGAATAGCAGCCGATGATTGCTCCCGCGCCCAGCGCCGGGATCAGCGCCTTGTTTCCGCCCGCCATCACCATGTTGACCTTTTCCATTTTATCGGCAAACAGCAGCGTAAAAATAATCCAGGCAATACAGCCGGTGGTCATTACAATGGCTGCGGCGCAAAGAAAGTTGGCGTCCATCTGGGGGCCGCCCATCTCGATTCCCATGGCGTCCGCCGTCATCTGCGCGCCCGTCAGCTCGTAGGACACGGAGCCGATAAAGTCCACGCGCAGCCAGGCCAGGGGCGCTCCCACGTTTAACATCAGGGAAAGCATGGTGGTGATCATGACAAAACAGGGACCGATGGAGGCGATACTGGCGCTCTTTGTGGCATGGTTGATCTGAATGGGGGTGACTCCCATATCCAGGGCCGCCTTTTTACTCTTTTTGTAGTAAACGAGCGCCTGAATAATCACCCAGATCAGCGGAATACCGCACGCGATCCACATAATTGGACTGTTGGCAATTTTCATATAAGCTTCATTCATTTCCTCAAAACTCCTCTCTCTTTGTAAAAAGTCTTACTCCAAAACCGTGATCATCAATCTGATCTTCCAGAACCTCCCTTCCCCCCAGAATACACTGCTACTTTTTTGGAATAAGTTTTATATACACGGCCATCGCCGCGATTGACAGAATAAAAAACAGTTTAAACGCAATGGCGTAATCCCCGTACAGGTCGTAGATGCCGGAGGCCGCCATCACGCCCGCCGACAGCGAGAGGCTGCCCACCGCGTTGTAAATGCCGTTGATACCGGCAAAGCTGCGGCTGCCGAACAGCGCTTCCGTCACAATAGGGTAGGTGATGCTCCCAAAGGAATATCCCACGCCAAAGAACGCGATATATACATAAGGCGCAAACGCTGATTGAAAGCAGATCATACAGGTCAGCGCGATCAGCCCGCAGGCTGCGCAGACCAGGGTTCCGCATCTGGCGTTTGTGCGGTCGTAAATCCTTCCCAAAACAATCTTTCCCGCTGCAAGAGACAACATACCGCCTGATGTGATCAGGGATATCTGCTCTGTGGAGCTGCCCAGATCGCTCAAATACGCGGCCGCGGACTGATGAATGGTGGAGACCGAGGCGTAGGTGACAACGGAAGCTGCGGCAAACAGCCAGAAGCGGTAATCCTTTAAAATCTCACGGACCTCCATCCCCTGGTCCCCAGCGCCGCGCCGGCTCGTGTCAATGTTTTTAACCTCAGGAGCTTCCTTAACCCAAAACCGGATCATGGGAAACAGGATCGCAAGCTGTGCGAAGGCGGCGATCAGATAGCAGCTGCGCCATCCCATCCGCTGGATTCCGTTGACAAATATCAGGCTGAACAGCATACCGCCCAATCCGCTGCCGGACATCGCAATACCCAACGCCAGCCCATAACCGGCTTTATACCAGCTTTTGATCAGCAGGGACACCGGCACCATACAAAGTCCGCCCATCCCCAATCCAATCAGCAGCGCCACTGTGTAGAATACCGCCAGGCTCCGCCCAATGCCCATAACCGCCAGCCCGATCCCCGCCGTCAGGCAGCTCACCTGCATGACGGACGATACCTTAAAGCGCGCGAAAATTTTTCCTGAGAACAGGGCGATCATGACCTGACCGATGGAATAGAGCGAATAAATCATGGACAGCGCCGACCGGCTGCAGCCCAGGCTCTCGCTCATAGGTTTCACAAATATTCCGCTGCAATTCGTAATCGCGCCCATGGTCAGGGCCATGCTGAAAAAACAGACGGCTACTATTTTTTTCTGCGACAATGAATCTGTTATCGAACGGTTATTTCCGAGAACTCCTGCCTGTTCCACGCCCTTATCTCCCATGTCAATTATATGACGCTTGTTTTTTTGTGCAATTATCCTATTTTTAAGGCGTTAATCGCGTTTACTTTTTACTTCTCTGGTAATACTAATAAGATATCATTAATATTACCAATTGTCAATCCCCTTCTTTTTCAATTTTGGGGAATCCTATAAACAGCAAATTTTCAAATTGGGTACAAAAAATAAAAGGTTCATGTTATACTTAAATTCTCTTGAGAACGTTTATGAGATATCTGAGATAAAGAAAGAGGAGACCGATTATGTTCAGAATGTGGGGAAAAATTATGAAAGACAACCGATTGGTCCGGGATACGGTCATATGCATCGGCGATTACTCGCTGTCCCGGACCCAGATGGTATTCCAGGCCCTGGATGATATCTGTTATGAGTTTGATCTCTCAAAACCGCTGTGGCTGGATGCCACTGTCCGGGATTTCCAGCTTCACGACAAGACCCGGTTCATCCAGGACAACTTTATCGATTCCATTGATTTCGATTTTCTGGAGATACAGATTATTGAAGAATAGGCTTTTTCAGAAACAAAAAGCCGCCCCGGTGGCCTGAGAAAAATCCGGGGCGGCTTTTGCGTTATGAAATTTTCTATATACAGCTCTCAGCTTACAGTCTCTTTAACAGTGCCTCTCTCTGCTCCTCATATCCGGGCTTTCCGAGAAGTGCGAACATATTCTTCTTGTAGCTCTCAACGCCGGGCTGATTGAAGGGGTTGATGCCCAGAATATAGCCGCTTACACCGCAGGCGAATTCATAGAAATAGAACAGTTCGCCCAGATAAAATTCATTCTGCTCCGGCACGGTCACTAAAAGGTTGGGGACATCCCCGTCCGTGTGAGCCAGAATGGTGCCGTTCATGGCGCTCTTATTTACAAAGTCAACGCTCTTGCCCGCCAGGTAGTTCATGCCGTCGGTATCCACTTCTTCTTTTTGAAGCAGGATCTCGGCAGGGGATTCCTCCACATTGATCACGGTCTCAAACATGATGCGCGCTCCGTCCTGAATGAACTGCCCCATGGAATGCAGATCAGTGGTCAGGTCAACGGATGCCGGGAAAATGCCTCTGCGGTCCTTTCCTTCACTCTCTCCGAACAGCTGTTTCCACCACTCGGATACATAATGCAGGCTGGGCTCATAGTTTGCGGTGATTTCCACCTGTTTGCCCTTGCGCAGCAGTATATTGCGTACGGCCGCATACTGCAGCGACGCGTTGGTCTCATAGGGCTGTTCCAACGCTTTCTTTCTTCCGGATGCCGCGCCCTCCATCAGCTTGTCGATGTCAGCCCCGCTGACTGCGATGGGCAGAAGGCCTACGGCGGTGAGCACGGAGTAACGTCCGCCCACATCGTCCGGTACGACGAATTCTTCATAACCTTCCTGGTCCGCCAGGTTCTTGAGCGCGCCCCGCGCCTTGTCGGTCGTTGCGTAGATACGCTTGCTGGCCTCTTCTTTTCCATATTTGTTTACCAGCATTTCCTTAAATACGCGGAAGGCGATCGCCGGCTCGGTTGTAGTGCCGGACTTGGATATAATATTGATCGAGAAATCTTTTCCCTCCAGCACCTGCTGCAAATCGCGGATGTATTTGCTGCTGATGCTGTTTCCAACGAAGTAAATCTCCGGGGTCTTTCTGACGCCCTTCGGCAGCACGTTATAAAAGCTGTGAGATAAGAATTCGATGGCCGCTCTCGCTCCCAGATAGGAGCCGCCGATGCCTACCACCAGCAGCACGTCGGAATCGCCCTGAATCTTCGCGGCAGCTTTCTTGATTCTGGCAAACTCGTCCTTATCATAATCCACCGGCAGATCGATCCATCCCAGATAATCATTGCCGGCGCCGGTTTTCTCAACCAGCGTATCTCTTGCCGCCATCACAGTGGTCTTAAAATTAGCCATCTCCTCTGCGGAAACAAAGCCAGCCGCTTTGGAATAGTCAAATGTTACTTCCTTTCCCATAACTTTTGCTCTCCTTTTCTTATGTTCATGGGCCTGTCCCATGGAATCTATGTAATGCGGATCCGTGCCCTGTCTGCCAGGCCCACGCCGCTAATCTATCTCATGGCGCATCGCCGCCCCGGGGCGGTTTGGCGCCTGCGCAGCAAGCCTGGCAAACCTGGCTTCTGCTTCATTATACCATAAACACGAAGCTCGTGGAAGTCCTCACGCAGTGTTTCGGTGTGTATTCTGTTTTCAAATCCGATATATTACGGAAAAATATGCCCTCAGCTCTCTCCCATTGGCCTGGGCGCTACGATATAAACTCCTTTAACAGCTCTCCTAAAACCCTCTTTTGGTCGGGATTTAAATCTTGCAGCCAGTTCTCACCAGAATTTTGCGCGTCCGCATTCTTGATGGTGTCCTTAACCTTTTCCCGGCTGGCCGCCGTTTGCTCCAACCCCCGTCTGCCCGCGCCCCTTCTCTCTCTCGCTATGGAGCGAACCGGGGTAGGTTCCCTTCTCTCTTCCTCCGACACTGCCGCCACGTGGTCGGGAGTCCCCTCTCTGGCCATTCTGGGCCACATCACGTTTTCCATATAATCCTGCAGGCAGGTCAGGAGTTGTTGCCTTCTGGAATCCAGGTTGATTCCGTAATCGATCAGCATGGTGAGCATCCCGCTCAAAATTCCCACTGTCCCGTACAGTACAATATAGTAGTTATCGCTTCTATACCAGTAAGACATAAAAGCCGCCGCGCCTCCTGCCAAAAAGCAGAGCAGCGTCAGTTGGCCGGAAAGGTTGTCCAATCCCCGCACGGACATCCCCATCATGCGCATGCCGTACATTTGCCGCTCCAGATAAACTCTGGTGTTGTTCATTCCCTGATTGATCCGATATGTATCCTCCGCGTTTTGTCGCAGCGCCCTGAGGCATTTGTTTTTGGTCAGCGCCAGATTCGTACTCTCTTTAATTAATCGTTTGTAGAAGCTCCCCGCCGCCAGCCTGGTAAGGATTCCGGCCAGGCATACGGCCGCCAGCACATACAGTGCCTTTCCTGTTTGTAAGAAACTCATCATAAAAAAGCTCCCCTTTCTTCCCGGAAAATGTTCCGTGGTTATGTTTGCTCCTACATTATAACCACGGGATTTTCATTTGGGAAGTTGAGAGAGCCTAGAATCGTTCGTCAAATTCTCCTATAAATCGATTCTGAAGTCACGTTTAAGGGAGCACGGAAAGCTGGTGCTGGGGCGATGAAAGGACCTTTACCCCGATGTCGCTCCACTCCCGCGCCTCCCGGGCCGGAATATTCCAGTCCGTGAACACGTAGTCGATCCGGTCTGCGCCGCACACCTTGTTAAACGCCACCTCGCTGAACTTGCTGAACTCGCATAAAATCATCCTGGTATGCCCGATCTCCAGCATCTTGCGCAGCGTGGCCGCTTCCTCGGTATTGTACTCCGTCACGCCGTCCTGAATCGAGATTCCGTCGATGCTCAAGATCGTCTTATCCACCTTAAAGTTGCCCAGACATTCGTTGCACATACCTCCAACCAGGCTTTTGTTGTGTTTTCTGAGGTAACCGGAGGACAGATAAATCTGATTGTCCTCGTTGTCGCTGAGGATCAGGGCGATATCCGGGGAGTTGGTGACCACGGTGAGCTGTTTTTTGCTGGTCTGCAGGCATTTGGCCAGCGCCAGGGTGGTGCTCCCGTTATTCATAGCGATGGCATCGCCGTCGTTGATATACTCAGCGGCCATTTTGGCGATGGCGTATTTCCCCTGCTGATTGTTCTCCATCTTCTTCTCGAACTCCATCTCCTTGGCCCGCAGGTTGCTGTAAACCGCGCCGCCCCGGACCTTCTTGATGGATGAACCCTGCTCCAGCACCATCAGATCCCTGCGCACCGTCTCCAGGGATACCTTAAAGCGCTCCGCAAGCTGCTCCACTCTGGCAAACTTGACCTCGGACAGGTACTTGATCATTTCCTTCTGGCGTTCATTGTACATAGCGTCTCACCTTCCGTTCTCCTCTGCCGGGGCTTAATCGCCCGGTCCTAATAGTAACCGTCCCGCGTCCACTGGGCCAGGGGCAGCCCGGCGGTCCAGGAGAGGGCCTCCATATCCTGTGAAATCCTGGCCGCGGCCCGGTTCACCGCGCCGATGATCTCCGCCTCGTCCCCGGTCAGAAGCTTGCGGTCCTCTATGACAAAGGTTCCGTCGATCATCACCGACTCCACCTCATTTCCCAGGGCCGAGTAGACCAGATTGGGCACCAGGTTGCGGATGGGGCGCTCATAGATGGGATTCATCTGCGGCCCGGACAGGTCCAGAATAATCAAATCCGCCAGCTTGCCCTCCCGCAGGGAACCGATATCCTCCTCCATGCAAAGCGCCCTGGCCGCCTCGATGGTCGCCATGCGCAAAATCTTCCAGGAGGGGAATACCGTGGCATCGTGGTTCTTGTACTTGTGGATCAGGGAGGCGTATTTCATCTCGTCGAACATATTGGTGCAGTTGCACACCTGGTCCGTCCCCAGTCCCACACAGCCGCCGAACTCTGCAAACTCCTGGGCCGGAGGCAGAGCGCCCCGCACCACGGAGATGCTGGTGCTGCACAGGGCCAGGGCCGCGCCGGAGCGGGCCACCTGTTTCACCTCGTCCATGGAAGCGTAGGTCATGTGGGCGGCCAGCAGCTTCCGGTTGAGATAGCCCAGAGAATCGAACAGGGCCACCGGGCGTTTCCCCGTCCGCAGCACCGTCTGGGTGATCTCCTCCTTTGTCTGGACCAGATGGGTGAAAATGCCTACCCCGTCCCGGTCCGCCAGCCGCTTGATCTCCCGCAGCATCTCCTCCGAGCACATGGCCGCGGAGTGAGGGCCGTACCGGCAGGTGATGCGGCCGCCAAAGCCCTGGTGGAACTCCTCCACCAGCCGCCTGTTGTCCGCCAGCTTGCGCTCTCCCACCGCCGGGTCCAGGGGAATCAGCTCGTCCACCTCCACCACGGACACATCCGGCGGCAGCTCGTTGATCATGCCGCTGACCACGGCCCTGGTGCCCAGACGGACGTGGTTTTTCACAATCTCCGTCATGGGGGAATAGTAATCGCCAAAGGTGGTGACGCCGGAGTGCAGCGCCTCTACTATATTTAAACGTGAGGCGGCGGCAAAATCCTCGTCCTTCGCCACGCCCAGAAGCGGCAGAATCCCTTTAAAGCGCCAGATTTTTCCCGGCAGGTCCTGTGCGCAGCTGCGCACAATGGCGTCTCCGGTGTGCATGTGAACGTTCACAAATCCCGGCATGACGGCCTTTCCCTTAGCGTCTATGTAGCGGTGGGCCGTATACCGGCTCATCACGTCCTGCTCTTCGCCCACGGCCACGATCCTGTTGCCCCTTACGCCCACCGCGCCGCAGTTTATAATACCTGTGCCCGGGCCTTCCATGGTGATCACGTAGCCGCCATGAATGATCAAATCAAGAGTCATCTGTTTATTTCCTTTCCGCGAACCCGACACTTACTTAAAGCCCAGATAGGCTTCCTGAATATAGGGATCGTCCAGAAGCTGGCTGCCGGGACCCTTCAGCTGGATTTTTCCCAGATTCAGGATATAGCCCGTGTCCGCCGTCTCCAGCGCCAGCTGCGCGTTCTGTTCCACAATCAGCAGGGTAGTGCCGTGAAGCTTGTTAATCTGTTTAAATTTTTCAAACATTTCATCGATAATAATCGGCGCCAGCCCCAGGGACGGCTCATCCAGCATCATCAGCTTGGGCGCCGCCATCATGGCCCGGCCCACGGCCAGCATCTGCTGCTCGCCTCCGGACAGCGTGCCGCTCATCTGCTTTGCCCGCTCCTTCAGCCGCGGGAACAGGCCGAATACCTCCTCGATGCGCTGTTCGATCACCGCCTTGCTCTTCTCCGCGTAGGCGCCCACCTGAAGGTTCTCCATCACAGTCAGATTGACAAAAATCTTTCTCCCCTCAGGCACCAGACAGATTCCCTGCTGGGAAAACTGGTGGATTCTGGGCGGCAGGGCTTTGCCCTCAAATGTGATGCTCCCGCTCCCAATCTCTTTATCCCCGGCAATGGTCTTTAAAAGCGTGGATTTTCCCGCTCCGTTGGCGCCGATCATGGAAATGATCTCGCCCCGCCGGATATCCAGGGAAATGCCGTGGAGCGCCTGGATTCCGCCGTAGAACACATTGAGGTCCCGTACCGACAGCAGTATGTCGTTAGTTTGCTTCTCCACCGCGCTTCCTCCTCTCTCCCAGATAAGCCTTGATCACATCGGGATTTTTCTGTATTTCCTCCGGCGTGCCGCTGGCCAGAAGCTGGCCTAAGTTCAGCACCTGGATGCTTTGGCACACCTCCATCACCACCTCCAGGTGATGCTCGATGAGCACGATGGCGATTCCCGTCTCCTGGTGCAGCTGGCGCAGGAAGGAGACCAGCTCCAGGCTCTCCGCCGTGTTCATACCCGCCGCCGGCTCGTCCAGAAACAGCAGCTTGGGACCTGTGGCCAGGGCGCGGGCGATCTCCACCTTGCGCTGCAGCCCGTAGGGAAGCGAACCCACCTCAGTGTCCCGGTGCTGTAAAATACCTACCTGGTCCAGATATTGGAGGCAGGTCTGCTTGATCTCCTTGTCCCGCTTGACCACGTGGGGCAGCCGCAGCATGGCGGATACCGTGTTGTAGCTGGCCCGGCTGTCCAGACCGATCGCCACGTTTTCCAGCGCCGTCATTCTGGGATAGATGCGGATGTTCTGGAATGTGCGGGCGATTCCCAGATGGGAGATTCTGTCCGGGCGCATTCCGTTCAGGCGGTGCCCGTCAAAGTAGATTTCCCCCAATGTGGGCAAAACCACACCGGTCACCGCGTTAAACACCGTGGTTTTCCCGGCTCCGTTAGGGCCAATCAGCCCGATAAAATCCCCTTCCTCCACTGAGAAGGTGACGTTCTGAACTGCCTTTACGCCTCCGAAATGAATTGAAAGGTCCTTAATTTCCAACAAAGACATGCCTAAACCTCCTTCCCCTCTTTATCGCGGCCTCTGAGCTTCCGGTACAGGCGCTTAAACGGCTTTAAGGACAGCTCCTTGTAGCCCATCAGGCCCTCCGGCCGTATGCGCATGGTGAGAATCAGCACCAGGCCGTACATTGGCAGACGCCAGTTTGCCATAAAGCGGAGGACTTCCGGGGTGGCGGTGAGCACCGTGGTGGCCAGCGCCGGTCCCGTGATGGAGCACACGCCGCCCAGAACCACTGCGGTCAGCAGGTTGGTGGACATGGTGCCGCCGAAAATGTTCGGAACGATGTAGGTATAATAGTGGGCCATCATACCGCCGCCCACTCCGCAGAAAAACGCGCTGATGATCAGCCCTTTCAGCTTCTCGTGGAAAATATTTACCCCGATAAGCTCAGAAGCATCGGCGTGATCCCGGACCGCAATGGCGATCTTGCCGTGCTGGGACTTGGCGTAATTGCGGGCGAAGAACACCGCCAGAACCGCCAGGATAATGGCCCGCGGCAGCGTGGTCAGCGATTCCAGGCCCGAGAGGCCCAGAGCGCCGCCCACATAGGGGTGGTTGATGTTGGCCATCACCACGCGGGTGGCCTCGCCGAAGCCAAAGGTGGCGATGGTGAAACAGTCCGCGGACATTTTACCGCGCAGCGTGGGGATCCCGATGACCAGGCTGAACAGTCCGGCCACAGCGCCGCCGGCCAGCAGCGCGATAAAATATGGAACCCCGTAAAATTTTGTGAGGATTCCCGCCGCATATGCCCCCAGGCACAGAAAGCAGGCATGCCCCATGGAGAAAAGCCCGATGTAACCGGTCAGTATGGCCAGGCCGGCCACACAGACAATGTTGATACAGGCGCTGATCATAATACCTTCAATATATCCCATGTGTTTCCTCCCCCTTACAGTTTATCGTGGGCGCTCTTGCCGAGCAGGCCGTTGGGCTTAAAGATCAGCACAATGACCAGCAGGCCGTAAGCCACCAGATCGCGGTAGGTCGTGGAGACATAGGCAGATATAATCGTCTCCAGAAATCCCAGCAGCAGACCCGAGATCACGGCCCCGGGCAGACTGCCCAGGCCGCCCACGGTGGCGGAGACAAATCCCTTGGTCGCCACAACGCCCATATTCGGATATACCGAGTATTTCATGCCATAGAAGCATCCTGCCAGGCCCGCAGTGGCGCCGGACAGCAAAAATACCACAGCCGCCACCCAGTTTACATTAATTCCCATCAGCCCCGCCGTATTGGAGTCGAAGGCGCTGGCCCGGATGCCCAGGCCCGTTTTTGTCTTGTACAGGAAACACCAGAGAAGGATCAGCATAATGACGGACAGAACCGCCGCCAGGATATCCGCCCTGGGGATGGCGATATTGCCGATTCGGATCACAGCCTTGGCCCAATCAGAGGGGAACGGGCGCACAGCGCCGCCCCAGAGCTGGATGCAGAAGTTGGGAACGCAGGTGTTGATTCCCAGGGCCGCGATCATCAGATACACCTTCAGCGCTTTTTTCTGACGCATCGGGCGGTAGATCGTCACCTCCATCAGGAGGGAGATCACGGCCGCCACGGCCAGAGCTACCAGGATTCCGGGAAATAACGCCATGTGGGTCCGCTCAATGGCGAACAGCGCGCCGAACGCCCCCAGCATCATAACCGGTCCGAAACCAAAGTTGGAGAAATTGAATACGCTGAACACCAGCGCATATCCCACGGCCAGAAGCGCGTACACGCTGCCGATGGAAACCCCCGTTATTAACTGTTGAAGAATCATTTACTATACCCCGCCTTATCATTAGTCGTGAAGAAACGCGCTGCGCCGGTTGTGCGCCAACCGCGGGCACACAGAGCGCCGTGTTCCGCCTGCTTGTCACAGGTGCACCTGCAAAGCTGCGGCCCAATCCTTGAATTGTGCGCGCTTTGCAGGTGCGGTTACAGCTTATTTACCCGGCATTGCGTACTTGCCCAGGGTTTCGAACTCCCCGTTCTTCACTTCCTTGATGGTGAATTCCAGGCCCAGAAGGTTGTGGGTGCTGGGATCGTATCCCTTGTTCGGGCTGGTGATCATGTCGAAACCGGTAGTCTCATCCAATGCCTTGCGCATCTCGTCGGGATTGGTGGTGCCGCTGGTGAGAATCGCGTACTCCAGAATCTTGGCCTCGTTGAACGCCTTCAGGCCGGGCATATGCAGGGCCATTCCGGTGGCCTCCTGATACTCCTTGTACTCCTCCTTGATCTCGTCAAAACGAGGATCGCTTAAGTCGCCGTCGGTGGCGAAGATACAGCCCTCCAGCTCCGGTCCCGCCAGGGTGAGCAGGTCCTCAGTATCGTACACATAGTTTCCGATCAGCTTGATGTCGCTGAGTCCCAGCTCGGAGAGCTGTTTGGCAACGTATCCGGCCTCCTTATAGCCCATAACCGGCATGAAGAGATAGGACGGGTTGGACTGGGCCAGGCTGGTCAGCTGCGCGCGGAACTCCACGTCGTTGATCTGATAGGTGGCCTCGGCCACGATCTCTCCGCCCAGGCTGGTGTAGGTATCCTTAAATGCCTTGGCCATGTCAACAGTGTCCACCTGGGTGGTCTCGTACAGAACGGCAACCTTGGGATTGTTCAGCTCGCTGTAGGTGTAGGAAGCCATGGTGGCTACCTGGTCGGTGTTCACCGGGCCGCTGCGGTATGTAAAGGGACGGACATTTCCGGAGTCGTCCACAGTCACCAGCTGGGATGCGCTGGAGGGAATGTGCAGAACGCCCGCGCGGTTGCACAGCTCGGCCACCGCCGCGCCCTGGGTGGAGTTGCTGGGTCCGAGAATCGCCACCGCTCCGGACTGGATCAGCTTGTTGGCCGCGTTTACCGCCTCGGAGAAGTCTCCGTCCAAACCGGAGATGTCGTAAGTTCTGAAATCAATCTCGCGCCCAAGCCATCCGCCTTCGGCGTTCACTTTCTTAAAATAGGTTTCCAGCAGATGCTGGGGAACCAGGCCGTACATCGCGTCCGCTCCGGAGGACCAGCCCAGGAATCCCACAATGATAGGTCCGTCCTCGCTCTCAGTTTTCGCCGCCTCCGTGGCGGCCCCTTCGGCCGCGCCGCCCGCTTCAGCGGCGGATGTGGGAGCCGAAGAACCCGCGCCGGAGGATGCTCCCCCTCCGGAATTTCCGGAACAGGCCCCCAGGCCCAGCGCCAACACACATGCCAATGCTACGGATAAGACTTTTTTCATTTTTCTCATTTTTCTCTTCCTTTCTGGTGGTAAAATTGCATTTATTTCAGCGCCGTTCAGCTGCAAACCGGCACAAGTTTCATCAGGAAATGGCGGTCGTAGGTGGAGAGCGGCATTAAGAACAGTTCCCCTTTAGAATTGCCGCACATGCCGTGGGCCCGGATGGGAGAGTTATAAAAGCCCAGCTGGGCCACGATTTCCATCTCCATATCCGCTATGGTAAGCCCGCCCCCGCGCTCCGCAATGTAAACGTACCGGTCGTCGGACCAGATTCCCGTGGGCTGGTACAGGTTTTCGTTCATATAACCCAGGATTTCCCCGTTCTCGTCAAACACGTGGACGCTGTTGGCCTCCCGGTCCCCGACCCACACCCTGTTTTTGCGGTCCACCCACAGGCTGTGTGGCACATAGAATTTGCCCGGCTGGTTTCCCGGTCCGCCCCAGGTGGCAAGCAGCGTTCCGTCCGGCGCAAACCGGTGGACTGCGGCGTTTCCATAGCCGTCGCTGACGTAGATATCACCCTTGGGCCCCACGCACACCCCGGTGGGGCGGTTGAACGGCGGCGCGGCGCGTTTGATGGTCTGCAAGCCCATCCAGAAGGACCAGCCCTTGTCAAAGGCAATGTCCGTGGGCACAATATCTCCCCTGCGCTGCATCCTGCGCCAAATATCCTTCTCAAAGCCGCTGTCGCTGGGAACCCCAAGATTTCCCAGATCACGCAGGTGTTCGCCGTCCTTTGTCAGCTCCCGCACCACATGCAGCCCGGTGTCCACGCACAGCAGCGTGTCATCCGGCGTCACGCACAGGCTGTGCACCTCCTGGAACAGCCCCTGCCCGATGCTCTTCACATAGTTTCCCTGGGCGTCCAGCATTACCACCGGGTGCGCCGCGTCGCGGCACATCATGAACAGGTTGTCCTCCTTGTCGCAGCAGCCCCCCGAATACATGGAAAATTCAAATTCCTCCGGAAAATTCCCGTACTCGGGAATCAGCTCGTAGGACAGTCCGTTGTGGCTGAAAACTGCATGGGCCAAACGGTCCCGACCGCTATACCCCTTCATCTGTTTCATTGTCTCTTCTCCTTGTTGTAAAATACCGGCATCCCCTTATGATGGGATACGACCTGCGGTCACATGCAGGGCGTGCCGCTCTTGACAAACTCTCCGTACCCTGCGTCGCAGAGAATGTTTCCCCTGCTGTACACAAGCTCTCCCCGAACAAACGTGTCCGTCACCCGGCCCTTAAGCTCCATCCCCTGGTAGGGCCCATTGGCGCTCTTTGTCTTTGAAAACGATTTTGTGCCGTCGTAGGTCCATACCTCGTCCGGGTCGATAAACACAATGTCCGCGTCCGCGCCCGGCAGCAGATTCCCCTTTCTCGGATACAGGCCCATAATTTTGGCGGCATTTCCGGAGGTGAGGGCGGAGAGCTTTGTCCAGGACAGCCCCCGCTTGTTGACGCCCTCGGAGACCATGGCCGCCAGCATAACGTCGTTACAGCCGAACCCGCAGACCTCCTTCCAGAAATCATGCTGCCGCACCTTTTCCTCATCGGTGTAAGGTCCGTGGTCGGAGCCCAGCACATCGATGGTTCCATCCTTCACGTACTCCCACATTTTTTCCACATTCTCCCGGCTGCGGAAGGGCGGCGTGCACTTGGCAAAGGACTTCTTTTCGCGCAGCACATTGTGGTCGAAAATGAGGTAATGGGGACATGTCTCCACGTATACCGCCGCGCCCTCTTTCTTTTCGTTTCGCAGGAACTCCGCGCCCTGCGTGATGGTCGTGTGGCAGATCAGCGTTCTGGCTCCCGTGGCCTTTCCGAACAGGACGGACCGTTGAATGGCCTCGTACTCGGTCCACCACGGTCTGGCCTCGTCGAACCGCGCCTCGTCCTGGCAGTTCATCTCCGAAAAGCGTTTGCAGCCGAAATCCGCAACCTCCGCATTTTCCGCATGAAGGGCGATCAGCCCGCCGAAGGACCCGGCCTCCCGCATCCCCTCCACCAGATAGCCGTCCGTAATCTGCGGATACGCTCCTGTGGAAAAACACAGGAAGCCCTTAAAGCCGATACAGCCCAGGTCGTGCATCTCGCTCATGTCCTCGATGCTGGCTGGGATCAGGCCGCCCCACAGAGCAAAATCCACCACCGAGCGGCTCTCGGCAATTCCCTTTTTCAGCTCAAATCCGGCCCTGTTTACGGTTGCCGGCTCCGACGGAAGCGGCATATCGCAGATCGTTGTGATTCCTCCCGAGGCGGCGCTGCAGGAACCGCAATACCAGTCCTCCCGGAAATTGTACGGCCCCGGATCAGCCATATGGTTGTGGGTATCAACCATGCCGGCCATCACGATCTTGCCTCCCGCGTCTATTTGTTCCCAATCCGCCTCCGGCGCCGCGTCCTTGTCCATCAGGGCTTTAATCTTTCCATTTTCCACCAATATGGAAACCTCCGCCACGCTGTCCGGCAATACCACTCTGCCGTTGGTAATCCATTTTTTAGTTTGTTTCATGTTCGTACCCCATACCCTCTTTGTTGTTTTTTTCTGATATCATCTTAGCAAAACAAATAAAAGCTGTCAATTTGGCTAATTGACAGCTTTTTTAGGCATTTATTCTTGTTTAACAACTATAATTTGTGGTATTTAAGACAATTCCAACATTTTTCCACATTTACCACATTTTCACTTTTTCTATTTTGTGTTCGACTGCTCTGGGGCAACCATAATTTTAACATGGATGTCACCCCAGTTTTTGACTTCCTTTGGAGAGATATTCCAGTCGGTAAAAACACAATCAATGTACTCAGCGGGGCAGACCCGGTTAAACGCAACCTCGTTAAACTTGCTGTACTCGCACAGAACAATCTTTGTCTGGCCGATATCCAGCATCTTCCTCACCACCGCGGCTTCCTCCGTATTGTACTGGGTAATACCATCCTCAACGGAAATACCATCGATATTGACCAGCGCCTTGTCCACCTTAAAGTTGTCCAGACAATCGCTGCACAGACTTCCCACCAGACTTTTGTTGTGTTTTCTCAGGTATCCGGCGGTCAAATACACGCTGATGCCCTTATTTTCATTCAATACAAGGGCGATACTGGGAGAATTTGTAACGACCGTCAGCTCTTTCCGGGTGCCCGCCAAGCTGCGAGCCAACTCCAGCGTCGCCGTACCGTTATTCAGCACAATGGCATCCCCATCATTAATATACTCAGCGGCCAGCTTGGCGATGGCGTGCTTCTCAATCTGGTTGTTTTCCATCCGCTTCTCATACTCCACCTCCTGGGCGCGCAGGCTGTTATACACCGCGCCTCCCCGCACCCGCTTGACAGCAGAGTCCTTCTCCAGCTCCATCAAATCCCTGCGGATGGTTTCCATGGATACATGATACAGCTCAGCCAACTGCTCAATCCTGGCAAATCTCGTCTCCGACAAATAGCGGATGATATCATTTTGACGTTTACTATGCATAGTATGTTCCCCCACTGTTTGAGACTTTCCCCAAATTCCACATTTATTACAACTCATTTCCCCAAAAAAGTTTTTTAAAAACTAATTTTATAAAGTTGTTTTATTATATAGTCTTACATTATCAAGTTTTTGCTTTACTTTTTAAGGCCGTTTTGACCGGTTTTTGCGGTTTTCCACAGACATACATTGCGTTTTGGCAAAACCGGCCACAGTGATATTCTATCATGATAACTTTTTTGTTTCAATTCCAAATCGCGTGTTATTTTAGTACATCCCGAGGGGGGTAAATCCGACGGCCATTTATGTAAAAAAAGGCGGGAATCGTAAACCATGGTGGACGTTGCCGCCGCAGTTTACAATGCCCGCTGTGCTTTTTACTAATAACGGCGGATGATCTCGGTCATCAGATTTACCGTGTGTGTGATCGCCTGCGCCTCAAAGGTCTCATAATCCATATTGGCGCTGTCGTCCGCCTTGTCGGAGATGGCCCGGACAATCAAAAAGGGAATCTCATTTAAATAAGAAGCTTGGGCAATGGCCGCCCCCTCCATCTCGGTGCAATAGCCGCCAAATGTGTTCACCAGCCACGCCTTCTTTTCACGGTCGGAAATGAACTGGTCGCCGCTGACCACCCTGCCCACATAGGTATGGATGTCCGGATTTACATCCTCGCAACAGCTCTTCGCCAGCTCGATCAGCGCTTCATCCGCTGTAAACGCCAGGGTGTCTACCCGGGGAATCTGGCCGACCTCGTAGCCGAATCCGCTGGCATCCATATCGTGCTGCACCGCATCGCTGGAGAGCACGATGTCGCCGATATCGATCTGCGCTCTCAGGGAACCCGCGATGCCGGAATTGATAATTCCTGCAACCTGATACTTGTCCGCCAGCACCTGCGTGCACATGGCAGCGTTCACCTTGCCGATTCCGGAGCGAACCACCACCACCTCCTTGTCCCCCAGCTTACCTATATAAAAATCCATTCCCGCGGTAGTCTCCACCCGCACATCGGTCAACTTCTCCTTAATCTTGGCCACTTCCTCGTCCATGGCTCCAATAATTGCCAGCATAGCTCGCCCTCCTTGTAATATTGTTTTCCTGTTCTTCAGCTATTCTTTATTATAGCGGAATGGAAAAAGTTTTCAAGGACAAATCATTTTTAATATTTTCTGCCTGTCCGGGCTTGTTCGGTCACAAACTTGCTTGACATTTCGTATGGTGGGCGAATATAATCGATCATGAACATATTTTTTAGGAGGCATAACATATGCGTTACAAGACTAAGGGAGTCTGTTCTCAGGAGATCACCTTTGATGTGCAGAACAATAAATTGACAAACGTGCAGTTCGTCGGCGGCTGCGCGGGCAACACCCAGGGCGTAGCCCGCCTGGTAGAGGGAATGGATGTGGATGAGGCCATCCGCCGCCTGGACGGCATCCAGTGCGGCCCCCGCCCCACATCCTGCCCCGATCAGCTGGCACGGGCGTTGAAGCAGTTTAAGGGAATTTAGGAGAAATGGAAAGAGGCAGGCGACCGCGGGATGCGGGGTGCCTGCCTCTTTGAGTTAGATTGTATTGGTTTTATTCGATTAATACGCCATCGGTTACAGGGCCGAAGCCTTCCATTGCACCATCTTTAAATGCCGCATAGGATCCTCTGGCACGGTAAACTTTATTTTTCGGTTGATTATCAATAATAAATGAAACCGTTTCTGAAGTTAATCCATTTGGATAATCTTTAGCATAAAACTCAAAATCATAATATGCCACCTGCACCCATCGATCTTCTTTTTCATTCTTTTGATCAATATAAATCGTCATATATATTTCTTCTACAGGAACACTCATGAAGGCATGTCCTGTAATGCCAATTTCGCCATTTTCATTTTTTATCCTTAAATCAGCTGCCGAAAAAAATGCTCCTTTTAATACAGAAACAACTCTGTCAAAGCTCTCTTTGACAGATGGAGGTAGAACCTTAGATTCAATATTAACAGAAGTAAATTCATTTGGATTAAATGGTTTGGCAAAAGAATTCGAACTTACTAAAAACGCTACTAACACTCCCAAAACTAAAGATCTTGAAAGTTTTTTCATACGTATTTCCTCCAAATTTAAAATATTAACCGTTCTACTATTTTATCAAATTCCTTCTCAGGCATTATTCCCCAAAAACTATACACAACACCTTCATTTATAAATTGAACTTCAAAATTAGTCTCTCCAGATTGTAATGTTTCTTCGCTTACTTCCAATTCTCTGTTCAACCATTTATTTTTTATGTACCTGCTTCCACCCACATCTGATTTGTAATTTCGAGAAGCCTCATTTTCATCCTTTGAGTATAGTAAATACAATTTCTGTCCATTATACTCAAACTCAATAGTAGCGCCTCCTGCCTCTATCCGAGAACCACTATACTTCATACCAGCTGGTATATACCCTAACTTTAATGCGGGAATTCCAAGCTCTTCCTCTACTCTGGCATAAACTAACTCTTCACTATTGATCTTTTCATCAAATGCGTCGTTATTATAGACTATATCATGCTTAATGCCACTTCTCTCCCGCTCCCGATAAAAATACGACTTCTTCCCCACAGCCACAAAGCAACACCCTAACGTCAAAAAGCAGGCCGCCAGTCCCACAACTGCCAACCTTTTCCAACTGCGTTTTTTCCGCCGGGGCTTTGGTGCCACTGTTGCGGCTTCCTCCGATATTCCCCCTTTCTCTTCCTCTGCAAACCTCGCAGCCCGCTCCGCCTGGATATCCTCCCAAATACGGTCAAACTCGTCCGGGAATGGCTCCAGGTCGGGGCGCGGAGTTTTGTCCTCCTCCATCTCCTTAAAATCTCTCAGGAGCTGCTCGTCTGAAAATCCGTACAGCTGCTGTAAGAGATGGTCAATCTCGTTGTCCTCAATCAAACCTTTTCTTTTATTTTCCACTGGGCACCTCTGTCAATAAAATTCTCCTTAACTTCCCTTTCGCTTTAGGGTTGACTTTTTACATTTTCCGCTTACTATAGTAATATAACGCATGGAAAATTGTTTTTCCCCTCTCCATGTAAATTTTTTCAGGAGGTTTTTATGAAAAAAATAATATTGACTGGCGGAGGTACCGCCGGCCACGTTACGCCCAACCTGGCCCTGATTCCGTCCCTCAGAGATTTGGGCTATGAAATCCACTATATCGGTTCCTATCAGGGTATAGAGCGCAAGCTGATTGAGGACGCCGGTGTTCCCTACAACGGTATTTCTTCCGGCAAGCTCCGCCGGTATTTTGACATAAAAAACTTCACCGACCCCTTCCGGGTGCTGAAGGGCTACAGGGAAGCGATGAAGCTTGTAAAACGCTACAAACCGGACGTGGTATTTTCAAAGGGCGGATTTGTGTCCGTCCCCGTGGTATTGGCCGCCAAGCATTACAAGGTGCCGGTGATTATCCACGAATCAGACATGACTCCGGGGCTGGCCAACAAAATCTGCATCCCGTCCGCCGCCAAGGTTTGCTGCAATTTCCCTGAAACCTTAAAATACCTGCCCGCGGACAAGGCCGTGCTCACCGGATCTCCCATCCGCTCGGAGCTGCTCTGCGGCGACCGCTTGTCCGGGCTCTCCTACGCCCACCTCTCTGCCGGCAAACCAGTCATCCTGGTGATCGGAGGAAGCCTTGGGTCCGTAACCGTCAACACAGCTGTGCGCAAAATCCTGCCCCGGCTGCTGCCCGATTTCCAGATAATACATATCTGCGGAAAAGGCAATCTCGATGAAAGCCTGATCGGAACCGCCGGATATGTACAGTACGAATATGTGGATGCCCCGCTAAAACACCTCTTCGCCGCAGCGGACCTGGTCGTTTCCAGAGCAGGCGCCAACTCCATCTGTGAGATTTTAGCCCTGCGCAAGCCCAACCTGCTGATACCGCTGTCCGCAGCCGCCAGCCGCGGAGACCAGATTTTAAACGCCAACTCCTTTGCCAAACAGGGCTTCAGCAAAGTGCTGGAGGAGGAAAAAATCACAGAGGACTCCCTGTACCAGGCGGTAACTTCCCTGTATAAGGACCGCTCCTCCTTCATCTCAGCCATGGAACAGAGCAAGCTGGGTAATGCGGTTGATACCGTAATCTCGCTGATCGAAAGCTGCGCAGGCTCCCGGGTATGACTCTGGACCTGCCTGCGCAGCAATGTTTACGGCCAGTTTTCATCCTTAACCAGTTTTAGAAGGTATTTTCGGATACGGCTAACCCTGGAGTAGCATGCTTTCTCTGAAATATTCAGCATTTGGCACACTTCATCGGTTGGCCGGCCTTCAATCAATTTTAGTTTGGCGACTTCCCGCCAGTTCATCGGCAGATTTTCAAGTTCGTTCATAAGGGCACGACACTTTTCTTTGCCAATAATCCCATCGATCAGGGGTTCTTCCTTTTCGTTTACAAATATTTCCTCTCTGTAGTATCCGTCATCGTCGATACTATAACAACTACGCCTCTTTGCGCTGCGATGAAAATCAATGCAGCGGTTCTTCAGTATTCTGCTCAACAGCTTGCGCATCTCGTCCGGCGGCAATTCCAGCGAATAATCAGACCGCGCGTATGAGAGAAACGTATCATGCACCATATCCTCAATGTCATCTACTGGAATGTTATACCGATATGCGAGCTTTCTCAAAGGTGCCTGATACTGATTGTACATCGCTTCAAACTGTTATCTATGCTTCTTGTCTTCGAAATCCATTCTCCTGCCCACCGTTCAATTTTAAGTCCTTTGCCGGACTATGTCACAGGCTGTTCTTAATCAGCGCTGCCGTCTCAGCTAATTCTTCCGGCGATGCTTGTCCTGGAGTCCAGCCAGCAATCGCAGGTCCGCCTTCATAGCGCGGAATTACGTGTACGTGAAAATGGAATACTGTCTGTCCTGCCGCTTCTCCGTTATTCTGCACCAGGTTAAAGCCTGCACAATTCAGCGATTTTTTCATCGCCATGCCTATCCTGGCGCCCAAAGGGAGTACCTTTGCCGCTATCGTTTCATCCAGCTCACACACGTCCTTAAAATGACTTTTGGGCAGAATCAGAGCATGTCCTCTTGCCGCAGGGCCCAAATCCAGTATCACGCGAAAATCTTCATCTTCGTATAGCGTGGTCGATGGAATTTCACCATTGGCAATTTTGCAAAAGATGCACGATTCATCCACCATTTTAATCTCCTCCTTTTCTTCCCCTGCCCTATGGCATATAGGGGTTTTTTATCTCCATATACCGTAATCCCAGTAACGCTTTGGCTTCCGATATAGTAAGATACCTAGTAAAATACCGATGACCAGCCCGCCGATGTGCGCCGAGTTGTCGATATTCATACTGGTAAATCCGTGATATAGTGTGAGCAATATCATAATGCCCAGCTGCCGGCTCGTCAGATCCTCAAGTCTTCCCCGATTTACTCCGACCGCGTACACCAGCCCCCCAACCACCCCGAATATTGCTCCTGAGGCGCCTGCTCCGACTGCCAGACTGCCCGTCATAATATTAACGGTCATAGAAACAAGATTCGCCCCGATTCCGGAGAACAGGTAAAAAAACAGATATTTTACATGTCCCAGGGCGCGCTCCAGGTTGTCCCCCAGAACAAACAATACCAACATGTTATTTAAAAGGTGACCGACGCCGAAATGCATAAAAATAGACGTGACTAAACGATAATACTGCCCATGGTCCACAACAAGCGGCGCAAACATAGCCCCGTGGGCCAGCATAAACCCGGCATTTTCCGTGGAACCTTGCAATTCAAGATAAAGGAAGCACAGAACATTCATGATAATAATTGCCGTATTCACATAGGCGGTTTTTCGACCATAAATACTCACATCTCACCCTCGCATTTCAAATTGTTTTTATATTATCATAAAACCTACGAACTGTTAAGAGGTCACAATATAATCTTTTGCTTTTTTGCACGAAAACCGCATGTAACCTTTTTATTGTTTCATAATTTTTTATTATAGCATATACCTCATTTTATGTAAACACATACCCCCGAATTATGATCAATATTCCTAAAAAATGCATATATATGCCTCTAATCAGGACTTAAATGTTCGTTTATTCCGCTTATCGAAAGATAAAATGGAGCTCCGCTATACAAATTTCATCCCCTATCCGTATATTCACCGTTTCGTTGGCCTCCAGAAACTGATCTGCCACCATGGTTCCGTTGGTGGAGTTTAGGTCCGTGACCCGGTATTCCTCCCCTTCCCGATCAATTCGAACATGAAGCCTGCTCACTGTGCTCCTATTTAGAACATAATCCACCAACTCCTCATGCTTTCCGATGATAAACGGAAAATACGTAATGGGAATATCCTCAATTCCCTCCTCCCTGGCCTCCAACCTTCTCGTCTGCCCGTTTTCAGCCCGGCCTGCCAGCAGCGTAGTCTGAAACACCTCCCCGTCGGGTTCCGGCTCACCTGCCGGAGGACCCGGCTCCGGTTCCTCCTCAGGAAGCTCCCAGCGGTGCGGCGGATATTCCTCGCCGTCCTGCCCCTTCTCGTCAACTGGCGTCCGTTTTCGCAGCGCTGCGTAAACCAAATCCCCGGCCGCGGTCAAAACCAGTCCAGCGGCCGGAAGAATCACCCACAGAGCCCCAAATCGCCTGACCGCCGAAGGCCCCCGCAAAAACCACAGAAGAAAAGGAGCGCCGGCCGCTATCAGGCCGATTACCGCAAGCTGTGTCAGCGCAAGGCGGAGGATTGCAGGAACGCGGCCCTTCCCAAATCCCTGTCCGCTTTTGTCAGCCTGGCAAAGGCCCTGCTCAAAAGCGGAAACGCTGTCAACGGCTGGGGGGGCCCCGCCTTCCCGGCCTGCCCGCTGCGGCTCACTGCCGTCAAAAGCGGCGGTTTCATCCGGTTCTCCCGCTCTCCCCTCCCTCTGCACCAGTTTCATCAGATCCTCCACGCTGAAGTTCTCCTTCAAGCTTTCCTGGTACAGCCCGTAGGCCAGCACAACACATTCCTTGTCCCTGTGATCCACCTTCTTCATCAGATACTGGAGCAGACGGCTCAAACGTTCCGGGAAATTTCCCGCCATCCCGGGCACCAGGCACAGGCCGGTCTTAAAGCCCTCCGGCTCCACGTAGATATAGTCCGGCTCCAGCAGAAGGCCGTCCTCGCAGAGCAGGTACTCTTCCATCCGCATCAGCGCCACATGGATCTGAATCAAAAGCTGGCAAATTTCCCCTCTGTCAATAAACCGGTTCTGTAAAATGCGGCCCAGCGGCTGCATGGACGTAATGTCATAGTAATAGCTTTGGCGCTCATCCATATATTTGATGTGAAAGCGAAGAAGCCCATCCACTGCGTTGTTTAACAGCATACGGGCTTCATATCCGGGCCGAACCCCGGCATCCGGCTCCACGATCAGATAATTGCGCTTCATCTCCCTCTTATAGTGAACCTCCATTGCCCTCCTCCAACTGTTCCAACAGCGTAATCCTGCGCAAAAAGTCTTCCGGCCGGAACTTAGTCCCTTGTATCCTGACCTCCCACCGTTTTCCCCGGGCCGTCCCTTCTATCGCCCCGCTGCGCTCCCGCAGCTCGATGAGGACACCTGTTTTGTCAAACAGCGCCCGCACCTCCTCCACTGTCAGGCCTTTCTCGTGCCTGGCCGTCTCCACCGCTTCGTGCAGCGCCATGGCTCCCGCAGTCCGTCCCCGCAGCCCGTACGCCGCCTGAATCGCGGTAGCGACCGACAGAATCACCACAGCAGCCACCCAGGCGGCCTCCACGGTGTAGCTCCCCGGAGCGGTCCTGCCGCCCCTCATAAGCGCACGATCCCCAGACAGACCGGGATCAAAAATGGCAAAAACGGAATCTTCCGCTTTCTCACGGATACCCTGTGCAGCCTTCCCCATCCCAACAGGACCGAACAGTAGCAAAAGCAGATTAACAGCCCTCCGGTCAGAAGCAGCACATTTTTCCAGAAGCCCAGATAGAGGGCCGATACCACA
The DNA here is from genome assembly GCA_018380885.1 of Enterocloster asparagiformis. Lineage (GTDB taxonomy): Bacteria > Bacillota > Clostridia > Lachnospirales > Lachnospiraceae > Enterocloster. The sequence continues at coordinate 91,326 of JAGZSY010000003.1, read as the reverse complement.
AAGAACCAGCCGTCTCCGGCCCCCACCGCCTGGTCGGTCGCCGCCGACAGCGCCAAAAGTCCGCCTCCCACAGCCAAAGCCATGGCCATATCCGCCACCGCCGGCTGCCAACTGCCGGGAACGCTGCACTCCAGACAAAGATAAGCAAACCGCAGCACGCCCCCCGCGATTCCGAATCCGGCAAATACATAGAACCCTATGGCCCGGTACCGTAAATCCTGCCACGCCGCGGTGGCCAGATATACCAGAAACATCAGCCTCATGGCCCCGTTTATTCCTGTTCCCCATTCTGTATTCATATTCTTCTACTCCTTCCCGCAATAAGAGCAGGCTCCCAGATAAGCCACTGTCGATTTGCGCACCGCCCTGATATAGGACACGATGGCGGTACAGTCAGCCGAGGAATGATAGCTGCCGCCGCTGGGCATGACATACACGGTTGCGCCGCATGTCCCCTTGACGCAGCGCTTGCAGGGAGAATATTTTCCGCCCTCCGCGTTGCGCAGGCTGCCCACCCCGCCGCTGTCCACCGCCTGAAGGTTGTTAAAAAGGTAATGGCAGCGGGCGCTGAGGTGATAGCGGGTGGACGCTTTTCCCACGTAGACGATGGGATCCTCCTCTCCAGCCGAACCTCCGGCTCCGCCGTGGCGCCCCCCGTCCGCGCCGGTCCAGGCCCGCCGCATACAAACCGCTTCCATAGGAATGCCGTTGATTCCCGGAAATGACACCGGCAGGTAAAATTGATAGCTCACCTCCAGGCGGATCATATCGTCCTCGAGGACCTGCGATTTGGCCAGCGATACCTGCCGCACCATTCTCCGGTCCACCACGGCCATCACTTTGTTTCTCACGTAGTTGAGCGACAAGATGGCGGCGATGTCATCCCCGAAGTCCACCTCCTCATCCCCCTTGTCCAGACAGTATTTCACATAGGCGTACCGGCTCAGGTCCTCCCCCGCCTGCTCTAACGCCCCCTGAATCCTGCGCTGCTGGTCAAACAGCTTAACCGGAGCCATCAGGCATGCGCAGGCGAAGACAAACAGGGTGAGCGCCATGGCCGCCTCCAGCGCCAGGGAGCCGCCGGACGGCCGTGAGGCCGGTGATAATGCCCTTTTTCCGCGGAAAATGTGCATTTTTAAAATACAATAAAAGGAGTTTCGTACTGGAGAGGTGCGATTATTTTTTATGATTGTAAGATTTCTGCACAGTTTTTCCTGAAAAAAGGGCATGGTCACCGACCTCCTTCCGCCCGATTATTCCCCGTAGCTGCCGGCGGCCGACATGCGCAGTTCGTAGCGCAGCTCACCGCCTCCTGCCGCCGCTTTCCACACGCCCGGCGTCAAAAACAGATGTTTTCCACAAACATCTGCGGACATTTCCACCGAGTGGGCACAGTGATTTACCCGAAATCCCGGCTGCTCCTTCCGCAAATTGGATTGAATCATGTCCAGCATCCTAAAATCCGTCTCCGGTCCCATGGTAAAAAAGAGCAGCATTCTGAGATATCCCTTGTAATCCATCCCGCCGCCGTCTCCTCCGCCCGACTGCGCTTCTGTCATCCCCCGGTTCCTTCCCATATCCACCAGTCCCTCCAAATCCAGACGCCAGTTATCCCGGTTCTTCAAAAAAGCCGTCTTTTCCCCAGCAAACAGAGCGCGCACATCGAGAATCGCCTCCCCCAGCGCCCATACGCCCATGATAAAGAACTTGATCACCCCAACCAGGGGCAGCAGACCGGTCCCTCCCGCAATGGCCGCGGCCAGCGCTTCCGCCTCCCCGCGTTTCTGGGGATCGGACAGTATATGGATCAGGTTGAGTCCCTCCCTTACCGCCAGAAGTCTGGACGCGGCGGCGGACAGGTTTTCCCGGTCGCCGGAGTATCCAAAGAGCAGATACTCCGTCTCGTAGGCGCAGCAGCCTTCCTTCGGCGGATTGCGGCCATAATAATCAAAATACCGCAGGGCGTACTCGCCGATCATCAACCGGTCCACCAGGCCGGCTGCTGAATTTCCGCCCGCTTCCCCGCTATTCGCGTATCCGCAGAGCGCAGACGGCGCATCCGACAGGTCCGGCCGCTCCTCCGACACAGCCGTTCCCTCCGGCAGCAGAAGAGCCAGCAGATCTCCGGAAATCAGCTCCTGGACGCGCTCCAGAACCCCCTCGGTCTCCTTGTCCTCAACCCCAAACCGCACGTTCAGAGTCAGCGCAGCATACCTATTCCAGCTCTGCCGCACCGGCCGCCACAGAGCTTCCTCGTCCAGCTCATCGTCGTCATCCTCATCGTCAGGCTCCCAGCTGTCAATATATTCCTGTACTTGCCGGGCCTCCTCCATCACCTGCCCCACATATTCGCGGTTCCCCTGCGACAGCTCCTCCAAAGCCTCAATCTCCCGGCGGCGTTCCCCGTCCTTAGCAGCGTACGCCTCATACTGCCGAATCTCCGCCTCCAGTCCGTCCTGTACGGCCCGGCTCAAATCTCCCCTGCCGCTCTCGTATGCGCTCCTGCTCTCCTTCAGCGCACGGTCCAAGACGTCCGCCTTCTTCCCGTAAGCCCCCACCAGCCCCGGAACCCTTCCCAGCTCTCCATCCAGCTTTACCGCCTCGGACCGGAAACCGTCCCCGTCGCAGTTCCCAAGCCGCGCCGCCCCAAGCGCCCACAGCTTCTGCTGCTTTTCCAGACCGGCATGTAACTGCTCCAGGGCCTTTTCCAGCTTTACCGCCTCCCTGGTATGGCCCTTGTAAGCGCCCGCCACCTCCTTTACCGCCCCGGCCTCCTTCACCGCCCGGAAGAGCTCCGCGGCCTCATCCGGCTTCAGCTCATCCCAGGCGGTATTCAGCAGACCATACTTCATGTAGGCCAGAATCTGCTCCTCCAGACACGCCCCGTTTCCGTCCGTCAGCGCAGCCAGCCTCCGGGTGTCGATCTCCTGGGCTTCCAGGGGATACCAGTTCTTCGCTTCCAGATAGGGGGTCAGAAACTCCCGCAGCTCTCCCTCCAGATCGCGGGAAGTCCCGAATTCCAATCCCAAAAGACGGTATTTTTCCCACAGCTTTCTGTGATACTGCCCGAACAGAGAGTCCATGGAGGAATCCAGGGCCTGGCGCAGATAGCAGCGGGCTCCCGCCGTGCGGGCGCTCTCCACCAGGCCGCACAGCAGCGCCCACACGCAGACCAGGATCAGCGCCAGAAACACCGTGATCTCCCCCCGTTTTCTCATCAATACACCTCTTTCGACTGCTTATTGATCTCCTTAAACACATTTTCCAGCAGCGTGGTGATCTGTTTCTTGAAAATGATCACCAAACCGATCAGCACCACCAGAATCAACACCACTTCAATGACGCCCACTCCGTCCTCCTCTGCCAGAAACGACTGCATCTCGCGTTTTATCTCCATCGCTCGCCCTCCATTCACTTTACATAAATTCCAGCATCGCCGGCACGGCGACCATCACCATCACAACTCCCAACATCAGAAACAGCGGCAGCAGCAGGCGGGTGCCCGCTTCCTCCCCCATGCGCCTGGCCCCGTGCTTTCGCAGCTCAAAGGCCTCCGCCATCTCCGCCCGCAAAAGTTCACGCACATTTTTTGAACCGTTCTTCCGGTTCTGCTCCAACAGGCTGCACAGCTTCATATAAGGAAGCAGGCCGCAGCGCCGGCCGAACTTTGCGTACGCCTGACCTTCCGGGACGCCCCGGCTCATCTGGCAGCAGGTCTCATACATCTCCTCGTACACATAGCGCACGGCCCGCTTCCCGCTCCCTGCCATCTCGCGGTAGTCTCCGGCGATCCGCTCCCAGGCCGTGCGCACCGTCATGCCGGCGCCCAGAAAGATCATCAGCTTGGAAACCACCTCCGGGTAATCCATCAGCAGTTGATTCTCCCTCTGCCTCGCCGCCTTTTCCCGGTCCGAGCGCTCCTTCACCGTGACCAGCGCAGCCGCGGCAATCCCCAGGGCGGCCAGGCTTTTAAAGGGCGCTTCCTCCGGCTCCCGGTAGCGCAGCTTAACACCCTGGTAGGTCTCGGGCAGCTTCAGCCACGGCGTTTCCCTCTGCCCCCGGTCCGCCTCCTCCACAGCGCGGACAAAGCGCTCCACGGCCTCCTGCTCCCCGTCGGCCTTTTGGGGCAGCACCCGCACCGGCAATACAAACTGTTGCGGATACCTCCCGTCCGTCAGCTCCACCAGCAGCGCCACTTCGGTCCCTGACTCCGGCGCGCCGTCGGCGTTTACGCTGCCGAAGGCGTCCACCCGCTCCCCGTCCTCCGATTCCCAGCGCAGCCGTATCCCATACTCGTCCACGCGGGTGATGAGGTCCAAATCGCCGCGCACCTCCTTCAGGGAAGGGTTGTCCCCGCGGATGCGCTCCGGCAGTTCCTCCAGTATCCGTTCGTACACCTGCCCAATCTCATCCGCACCGTACTCCCGGCCGGCCATATGAATCTCCACCGGAACCGCCTCCGCCAACAGTCCCTCCACAATCACCCGGCGGGTGACCTCGTCCTGACCGTATCCGGGCCGTCTCAGTTCCCCGGCCCGTCCATCCGTCCCAACCGCGGCCGCAGCCTGGGCCATACCGCCCAACAGCAGGCCCGCAAGCACGCAGCAAACCTGCTTTTTCCCCAGCCAGGGCGGGAACGCCCGCTTCCGCCTCGCCGCAGCCTTCACCCGGCTTCACCTCCCTTCCCGCTCATATCTCCACCTGCAGAATCCGTCTCGCCAGCAGCATAGATATTCCGTAGACTGCCAGACAGCCGCTCATCACCAGCCGCCCGGCCATGGTAGCATACATGATGTCGAAAAAACCCGGGGAGGTGAGGTCGATATACAGCACGATCATAATCGGCACCAGGCTCATAATCTTCTGCTCAAACGCCTTGGAGGCCGTCATGGTGTGAATTTCCTCCTGTACCTGCACCTTGTCCCGGATCACCCTAGCCGTGTGGCCGATGATCTCCACCAAATCTCCCCCGCTGCGCTTGGCCGCGGCAAATACCTGGGCGAAATTGTTCACATCCTCCAGACCGCTGCGTTCGCCCAGGTCCAGAAACACCGCTTCCACCGTGCGGTTTAACCCCAGCCCCCTGGCCATCTCCCGGAACTCCCCAGCCATCAATCCCTCCTCCCCGTAAAGCAGCGCCAGCTCCTGCCCGCTGGCCGCCACGGCGTTCTCAATGGAGTATCCGGCGCTGAGAAAGGAAGCCAGCACCAGGATTCCGTCCTTAAATTCCAGATTCAGGCGGCGCAGGCGCTGTTTTTTTAAGTCCCCCCTCCGGTACAGGGGATAGAAAAGCCCAACCGGGGCCATAGCCAGAAAGGCGGCACCGCTGCGGTAGAAAACATAGGCCGCCAGGGCGCAGCCCGCCAGCCCCTGCAGCCCGTAGACAAGCCACTCCCGGAAGCTCAGGACGTACACGCCGTAGTTCACCCCCGCGCCTCCCGCGCCCGGTGGCCTGGGCTGCGACGGATACGCTCCGGCCTGGTCCTGTCTGCGCCTTATTTTCCTACGCGCAATATCCTGCTGCTCGAAGCTTTTCCCTGTTTTTAAGTTCTCCCGTCCGTTTGAGCCTTCCCTCCGACATGTCGTACCGGAACAGGCTCCAAATCTCCACCTCTCCACTGTCGCATCCTCCAATCTCCGATATTTGCAGCACCTTCCGGCTCCCGTCCCTCAGCCGTCCCAGATGGATGATCAGATCCAGCGCCGAGGCGATCTGGCTGCGGATGGCCGCCAGCGGCAGCTGCGCGCCCATGAGCACCATTGTCTCCAGGCGGCTTAACATGTCTCCTGGGCTGTTGCCGTGGCCGGTGGACAGAGAGCCGTCATGGCCCGTGTTCATGGCCTGAAGCATATCCAGCGCCTCCTTCCCCCGCACCTCTCCCACAACGATGCGGTCCGGGTTCATCCGCAGCGCAGCGCGGATCAGCTGGCTCATGGTTACCTCGCCTTCTCCCTCCGTGTTGGCGTTGCGGGTCTCCAGGCGCACCAGATTGGGAATCTGGCTGATTTGCAGTTCCGCCGAATCCTCGATGGTGATCACCCGCTCCCGCTTGGGAATAAAGGCGGACAGCGCGTTGAGAAAGGTGGTCTTGCCCGAATTGGTGCCGCCGCTGATAAACAGGTTGTACCCCGACTCCACCACCTGGCGCAGGAAATCGGCGGCCTCCTCCGTCACCGCCCCGAACCCCAGCAGCTTTTCCATGGTGATCGGCTCGGGAAATTTGCGGATGGTCACCGCAGCTCCGTCCAGGGCGATGGGCGGCAGCACCACGTTCACCCGGGAGCCGTCCTCCAGACGGGCGTCCACAATGGGCGAGGCCACATTGACAGACCGGTTTACCCGGCTGACGATCTGCTGAATGATGTCCTCCAGCTGTTCCTCCCCCTCAAACCTGCGGTTCCACAGCTCCATGTGCCCTCTCCGCTCCACAAACACCCGCCCGGCGCCGTTCACCATGACCTCCGACACCTCCCGGTCGTCGATCAGCTCCTGTAAAATGTCCAGGCGGCGGAAGCTGTCAAACAGGCTGGTCCGCAGCCAAAGGCGTTCCTTCAGGGGCAGATACACTTCGTTGCCCATATCCCGGATGGAGCGGTCGATGACCTCCTCCAGTTCCTCATCTCCCGCCTCCCTCCGTCCGTTCAGCTCCTCCACAATCCGGCGCCGCAGCCTGGCGCGCACGCCCTCCAGCTCTTGCTCCCTGCTCTCCGTCTGCATTTTTATTCTCCTCCTGTCCCTCGTCCGCCTCTTAACAGCTGGCGCACATAGTCCCCCAGCTCTCCCCAGAGCAGCTGTTCCATATAGGTATCCCTGCGGCCGAAGCTGTTGTGGTAGGGCAGCTTCAGTTTGTGGATGCGCTCCCGCAAAAGCGTTGAACCGGCAGCCTCCACATACTCCTCGAACTCCTCCACCTTGGCTGCGGAGATGCAGTCGTCCTTCACCGGCATGTACACCACGTCGCAGTTCTCCAGAATCGGCAGCGCGCCCTTCCCCATCTGCCCCACGTCCACCAGAAGCTTCTCATACCCGCTCTCCCGGGCGACGCGGTCCAGCAGCAGCGCCATGTCCTCAGGCGTCACCTGGTTCAGGTCCTCGGCGTACCGCACCGGCGGAATATAGTCCATGCCGCCCCAGGAGTAGACAATGGACTTGAGCTTCAGCCAGTTGTAGGCTCCCTGCCGGTACAGGTACAGCACATCCGACAGGTCCTGCTCATACTGCGCCGCAATGAGCCTGGAAAATCCGGAATACTCCTCCAGATTGATGTAGAGCACCCGCTCATTCCGGGCCAGAAGCTGCCCCATGGTGAGGGCGAAGGAGGTCTTTAAGCACCGGTTGACCGGGGAGTAGACGCCGATCACGGAAGCTTTCGCCCCCAGCAGGGCCGCCCCGTTCTCCACCGGCTGCTTACAGTAGCAGGCCATCACCTCCCGCATGATGCTGTCGCCCGACTGGTACTTGTAAACCACCGGGCATTCCTCCGCCAGCTCCACCACCTCGCCGTCCGCCAGGGTGATGATCTGCCGCGCCCGGATCCCCTCAACCTCCCGCAGCGCGGCGCGGTCGATCAGCAGAATCTCCACCAGGTGATTCTCCGCAAATTCCTTCAGCTTGACCAAACTGCTGAAGGGCATCGCCGTGAAGGGCGTCCTCTCCCTCTGATTCACAAAATCCGCAAAACGCGCGCCATACGCCGGGTCCACGTCGTAAATTGCCATAATCCGCTCCATACCGGGCCGTCACCTCTCCTTCCCCAATCCAAACACCTTGCCAAAAGAGCTGTAAATCCGTCTATTCAATTTTGATCCGCACTGAATTTCTCGCCTGATACAGGCATGAAAACACTGAGTTTTCCAGAAAAAGGGTACAAGAAATACACCTCTTAGAACAATTGCCATCCTCATCATGAATCGCGCCCGAACCGGGCAAATACGTAAAAAGACTTGTGAAGCTTGAAGCTTTAGAATCATTCGACTGAATGTTTTTATATTATGTAGCAAATCCGAGAAAATGTCAAGGGTTATTTTTTTATTTTCAAATGTTTTGATCAACCATGGGGCAGGCGCAGACAAGCGCCCGGAAAGGGGCACACAATCCCCATCCGGGCGCCGGCAGTTTGGCTCACAGCACCTTCTCAAATATGCGGATACACTCCAGCGTGTCCCGGTGGGGCATGACCGGACTCTCGGTCAGCCCCTGCCTCACGCACCTGATCACCTCCGCCGCCTCATACTCAAATCCGTTCTCAACCTGGGACTCAAAGCGCTCCAGCAGCTGGAACTGCCCGTCATACAGATGGACCGCCGAGGCCCTGTGCGTCTGCTCCAGGCGGATATACCCCTTGGTTCCGTACAGGCCGCAGGGCGAGGGAATCCGCGCGTGGGTGGTGGTCTGGACCGTGGCCCGGCAGGTCTCAAACCGCAGCAGCAGATTATTCGCCTCGTCCACGCCGCTGTCCCCCTTAAGAATCTCCGCCTGCACATCTATGAGCGGCTGATTGACCAAATATGTGAGAATCTCGATGGGGTACACGGTCAGGTCGTACATGGCCCCTCCGCCCAGCTCCGGCTTAAAAATCCGGTGATCCGCCGGCGCGTTGATGCCGCCAATGTAGCTGGCGATCTGAACCGTGCCGATCCGCCCGTCGGCCACCCACTCCCTGGCCTTTCTCACGCAGGGCAGAAACCGGGACCACATGGCCTCCATCAGGAAAATTCCCTTCTCCCTGGCGCAGCCAAAGGCAGCCTCCGCCTCAGCCATGGTCATGAACATGCTCTTCTCACACAGCACCGGCACACCATGGCGGAGGCACAGCATGACATTTTCAAAATGGAAATTATTGGTTGTGGCCACATAGACCGCATCCGGTTTTTCCCGCTCCAGCATCTCAGCGTAATCCCCGTAATACCGTTTTATCCCGTTCTCACCGGCAAACCGCTTCGCCCGCTCCGCGCTCTTGCTGGCCACGGCGGCCACCTGTCCGTCCTCCAGCCGTCTCACGGCGTCGCAGAACTTGGCGGCGATCCCTCCTGCCCCCATGATTCCAAACCGAAACATTTCCCCTCCTATTCTGCGGCCTTTAAAATGGCCTCGATCAGCCTGCAGTTGCGGATTGTCTCCTCCAGCCCCAGGGCCGGCTCCCGGTTCTTAAGCACCGCGTCGGAGAATTCCTCCACCTCCAGCATATAACAGTCGCTGTCCTCCACCAGAATCTCCTCCGTGCGGCCATCCGCAGACGTCAGCAGGATCGGTTTGGTGGTGTCGATAAAGGTATCACGCACCAGGATGCTCCCCTTCGTCCCGTTGATCTCAGTCACCATGCTGCTGCAGCCGTCAAACCCGCAGCTGATGTTCGCCGTCACGCCATTTTTATACTTCAGGCTTGCCGCCAGCGCGTGCTCCACGCCCTGGAACATGGTCTTTTCCGCTGAAACACACTGGGGATAATCATCCGTAAGCCAGCCGATCAGGTTCACCGGATAACAGCCCACGTCCCGCAGACAGCCCCCGCCCAGCTCCTGATTCACCCTGACGTCCCCGTTATTTTGCAGGTAAAACCGGTGCGTGGAGTAGATGTGGCGAATTTCCCCCACTGCCCCCTGCTCCAGCGCCTCCTTGAGGGCCCGGATGCCGGGAAGGAACCGGTACATGAACGCCTCCATCAGCTTCACATGGTTTTCCTTAAACACTGCTTCCAGCTCCCTGCAGTCCGCCTCAGTGAGGGCCAGGGGCTTCTCGCACAACACGTGCTTTCCATGGCGGGCGGCCTTTACGGCCCATTCCTTGTGCAGGGCGTTGGGGAGGGGAATGTAAACCGCGTCGATCTCCGGGTCCTCCAACAGCCTGTCGTAGCTCTCGTACACCTTGCGGAAGCCGAATTGGGCCACCGCCTCCTTGAGCTTATCACGGCTCCTGCTGGCGATGGCGGACAGCTCCGCATTTTCCGCCTTCGCCATGGCCGGTATCACATGATTTCTGGCAATCCCGGCGTATCCCAGGATGCCCCATCTCACTTTCCTGTCCATATCAAAAACTCCTCTCTATTCCTTCAGCGCCCCGTTTGTGGCGCCTTTTATAAACGTATCCTGAATCATGAAAAACAAAATCAGAATGGGCAGCGTCATCAGCGTGGCCGCCGCCAGTATAGAGGACCAGTCCACCTTGAATTCCGTGGAGAACATCTTTAACCCGATGGAAATGGTTCTGGCCCGGCTGCTGGTGGAAAACGTCATGGCGTACAGGAATTCCTCCCAGGAGATCATAAACGCGTACATGGCCGTGGCGAATATTCCGGACGAGCAAACCGGCACGATGATCCTGAAAATAGCCTGGAGCTTGGTGCAGCCGTCGATCATGGCCGCTTCCTCCAGAGTGGGGGGAATGGTCCTGATAAACCCTTTCAGCATGATGATGGAGAAGGGCAGCATACACAGCAGGTGGGTAAAGGCGATTCCAAAGTGGGTGTCGATGATCTGAAGCCGGTCCATGGCCCGGTACAGCGGCACCAGCGTGGACGCCTGGGGAATCATATTGCAGAGCAGAATACACACCATCACAAAATTCTTGCCCCGGTAATTGTGCCGGGCAAAGGAATACGCAGCCGGGATCGCAACGCAGATGCACAGGATCGTGGCCGTGGAGGCGATGATCACCGAGTTCATAAAATACCGGGGCACCTCCGTCTCCAGCAGTACGTGGATGAAGCTGGCGATCGTGGGGCTGGCCGGCAAAAGCCTGGGCGGGGAGGTCAGCAGCTCGTTGGGCCGTCTGAATGCGCAGGAGATCATCCAGAAAAAGGGGAAAATCATCACGATTCCCAGAGCGGTCAGAATCACATAGAGAATATCTTTCTTCAATTTCCGCATTCCGTCACACCTCCTATGTCATCTCATTTTCCCGTTTTTCCGTCATGGAAATGTACACGAAGGCGATCACCATGACGATTACCAGGAAAATATTTGCCGCAGCCGCGGAATACTCAAAGTTGTACTGCTCGATGCCCGTCTTGTAGATAAAGATCTGGACGATCTCCGACACCCTGGCCGGGCCGCCGCCCGAGATGCTGTACACATAGACAAACGAGTTTAAGGACCAGATCACCGATACCAGGATTACGGAGCGCATCACGGGAAACAGCAGCGGCAGCGTGATATAGCCGATCTGCTGCAGCCAGTTGGCCCCGTCCAGCCTGGCGCTCTCGTAAATGTCCTCGGAAATGGACTGCAGGCCGCTCAGGTACATGATCATGACAAAGGGGGCTATTTTCCACACATAGACCACGGCGATGCATTTGAGCACCTGATTCGGGTCGGAGACCCAGAGCTGGTTCCTCCTGATGATCCCGAACAGCTGCAGAATGTAGTTGAGAATCCCGTAATCCGCGTTGTAAATCCATTTCCACACAATACACACCACCACCGACGGGATCACCCAGGGAACGATAAAGAGCGTCCGAAACAGCTTCTTCATGCGAACCTTAGTGTTCAGCAGAATCGCGATGATCAGCCCGAATACCATCTCAAAGGGCACGGTGTAGAGAAGCCATTGAAATGTGTTCTTAAGGTCGGACCTGAAATAGCGGTCCGCAAACAGCTTCCGGTAGTTATTCACCGTGGGGAATATCCCACCCTGGGAGAAGCTGTTGATCAGGTTGTTGACCAGAGGATATGCCACCAGCAGCGTGAGAATCACGAATGTCGGCAGCAGGTAGAGCAGCGGATGCTCCCTCATTTTTCGTTTTTTTGTTCGTTCCATGGCGTTTCCCCCGTTTTGTTGTCCTTGTATATAAGATTCTCCGGCACGAAGCGTACCGGAGAACTCTCAAATCAGTTACTTTAACGTCTCATTCAGCGATTCGTTCGCCTGCTGCAGCGCCTCCTCAGGCGTGCTCATACCGGTCAGCACGGACTGCACCGCGTCCAGAATGATCTGCTGCGCTCCGGGGGTATCCGGGAGGGGCTGGAAATTCTGGGTGTGGGTCAGCTGCTCCGCAAATATCTTGGAAATGGGATCGTCGAACCGGTCCGTGTCGCGGGCCTTTAAGTTGGCCGGGAAGGAGATCGGGAAATACTCCTGCACTTCCTGGGACAGGAAATACTCGATAAAGGTCCAGGCGTCGTCCGGGTTGGCCGCGTTCTTGGGCGTCGCGATATAGTATCCGCCCAGGCCTGCGTTTAATGTGCCGCTCTTGCCGGGCCACAGAGCCACGCCCACGTCGATGTCCGGGGCATCCTTCTGGATATTCTTCACCGCCGGCTGCCCGTCCACATACATAGCCACGTTTTTATTGTTAAACAGGGTGCGGACCTCGGCGGCGCCGTTGTTCACCGAGCCCTCGGGCGCAACGTGATGCCTGGTCAGAAGGTCCGTGTAATGGGTCATGGCCTCGATGGCCTCCGGGGATGTCAGGGTTCCCTCCGTCATATCGGCGTTGGCCACTTCCCCGCCGGCGCTCCACAGCTCGGGTACGAACCGGAACCAGGTATTGCCGGTCAGGTTGCCCACCAGGCCGTAGCCGTACTGGTCAATGGTCCCGTCTCCGTCCTTGTCCACGGTCAGCGCTTTGGCGCACTCCACCAGCTCGTCCCAGTTGGTCGGCGGCTTCTCCGGGTCCAGCCCGGCCTCGCGGAACATATCCTTGTTGTACACCAGACACATGGCCTCCATACTCCAGGGCAGGCCGTAAATCTGTCCGTCCACGGTTCCCAGCTCCAGGGCCACGGGGTCAAAATCCTGTTCCAGGTCAATGGCCTGGGATTTCTCTAGGTAAGGGCTGTAGGATGTGAGCAGCCCCATCTTGGCAAAGCTGTTGGTCCAGGCGTAGCTCTGCCACATCACGTCCGGCCCCACCGCGGACTGGCAGGCCACCATCTCCTTGGTGGACAGGTCGCTGTAAGGCACAATCTCAAATTGAAGGTCAATATCCGGGTGTAGCGCCTCGAACTCCGGCTCCAGCCGCTTCACGGACTCCTCCTCCGTTCCGTCGTACCAGATCGTCACCACGCGCTTCTCTCCTCCGGCAGACGCCCCGCTATCCTTTGCCGCGGTCTCTCCTCCGGCAGCCCCTGGCGCCGCCTGGGTCGTACCTGCATCTGTTGCCGCTCCCTTGCCGCAGCCGGCCGCTGTCAGCGCAATCGCTCCCACCAATAACCCTAATGCCAACTTACGTTTCATTCTGTTAACCTCCCCGTAATCGTCAAATCAATATGTTCTGATTGTCGTAATCCTCAATCACATAGCTCTGAATTTTTTCTTCGTCCAGTTCGATGCCCAGCCCCGGCTCCCCGGAAGGTATAATATACCCCTCCTGCCAGTCAAAGGGCTTTTTCATAACCTTGTCAAAACCGCCGAAGCTGCCCATGGTCTCGATGGCCTCCTGGATCAGGAAGTTGGGACAGCAGGCGTCCAGCTGGATCTGCGCGGCGAAATTCACCGGTCCGGCCCAGAAATGGGTGGTGACCTGGGTATGCCACGCCTCGCACATGGCGGCGATCTTCTTTGCCTCCAGTATGCCGCCCACCCCGGCCAGATCCAGCTGGAAAATGTCACAGCTCTTCTGCTCCAGAAGGGGCGCGAACTCATATTTTGTGGCCAGACGCTCCCCTGTAGCGATGGGGATGGTGGTGGCCTCCGAGACCTTCTTCAGCACCGGGAAATTCTCCGGCGGCGTGGGCTCCTCAAACCAGAGCGGATCGTATTTCTCCAGGCATTTGGCCACCCGGATGGCGCCCGCGGCGGTAAACTGGCCGTGGGTCCCGATGATGATGTCGCAGTTCTCCCCCACCGCCTCGCGGATTCCCGCTATGTTCCGCTCGGCCCGCAGCAGGGACTCCCGGCTGGGCATGTGCACCGCGTAGCTGTCCAGGTAGGGGGCCAGCGGGTCCAGCTTCACCGCCGTGAACCCCATGTCCACGTACTCCCTGGCCCGCTTGGCGCAGGCCTCGGGCATGGTCCAGAAGTCCTCGCAGAATATCTTGTCCTCCTTCTCGTACAGGTACGTGTAGGTGCGGATGCGGTCGTTGACCATACCGCCCAGCAGGTTGTAAATAGGCTGGTTGGTCTCCTTGCCGATGATATCCCAGCAGGCGATCTCAAATCCGCTGATCAGCCCCATGGCGGACAGGTCCGTGTGCATCTTGCAGTGTTTGGCGTAAATCTTGCCGAACACCCGCTCGATGGCAAAGGGACTCTCGCCGATGATGTAATTCTCCGCCACGTCCATCACCATCCGCCGCAGCGTGGCCGGATCGTAAGCGTTCCAGATCACCTCGCCCCAGCCGCTCACATTGGAGTCCGTCGTGAGCTTCAGCAAAAACCAGTAAACTCCTCCCTTCGCGTTATTGCGCACTTTAATAGGGTAAAATTTTACATCTACAATTTTCATATGCTCCACCTTACCAGGATCTTAATTTACTGATTTTTCCAGTCAGCAACTGTGTAAATCCCAGAATCATAACATTTTTTAGTTAAAATACACATATTTAGTTCGTATACGATTGGTTTTATATGTATTTTCTAAATTGATTATAGCGATTTCCCCGGCAAATGAACATAGAACAATCGGGCATATATATGTAATTTTTTGATCAGTGCAGCGAGCTGTCGCGGTACTCGCTGGGGGAGTACCCTGTGATGCGCTTGAACTGCTGTGAAAAATAAAACTGGTCCGAATAATACAGCTGGCCGGCAATCTCCTTGATGGGCGCATTGGTCTTGGTCAGCATGCGCTTTGCCTCGGCGATCTTCACCTCATTGATGTATTTCACCGGAGGCAGCCCGATTTTCTTTTTAAACATGCGGGAAAAATGCTCCTCCGAGACATTCAGCTTCCGGGCGATCATCTCCACGGAGAGCCGGGCGTTGGTGATGTTCACGTTAATAAACTTGATAGCCTCGTCCACCATGTCCTCATCGTTTCGGGAGGCCTGGCCGGTGCCCAGAATCAGGCCCTTTTTCATATGCCAGAGCACCGCTTCCAGATAGATATTCAGCAGGCCCGCGTCGGCCATGCCGGTTTTCATGTAGCTTTTATAGATTTCGGCGCACAAAAACTGAACCGCCCCGTCGTAGTCGTGAAGCTTGATGATCTGGTCCCGCAGCAGTATTTTCTGGTCCGTCAGCTCGAACCAGATCACGTAATTGTCGAATATATCGTAATCCGACTCGTACAGGATGTGCCGGATCTGGGGCGGTATCAGCACAAAATCATAGGAATCGTACTCTATGATCTTCTCGTTCAGCTTCATTTTCGTATTTCCCCTGGTCATAAAATTCAGCTCGTAAAATTCGTGGGCGTGGGGCGGCGCATCGCTGGTGGCGTCGCTGTGCCTGGCCCCTAGAAAGATTACCTGCTCCCGTTTTTCCTCCATTTTTTTCTCCTCCAACAAAAAGATGGCAAAACAGCAGAAACCAGACCACAATTATCTGATTTCTACTGTTCCTTCAGACTCCCCAGTAATTTCCGGATCACAGTATACAATTATAGCATAAAACTTAACACAGAGGATTCTACTGGTGAAAACACGGGGAAATTATTTGCGGGAAGCGCAGAGCGGAGAAGCCTGCGCCGAAACGGCGGCATGAGCAGGCGCAGTTGGATATTACTATAAAAATGGCCGGACTAATCCCGCAATCGCTGCCATGGCCGCCCCCGCCGCCAGACACGCTCCCAGCGGAATCGCCGCCTCGTCCCCGTCCCGCTCCCTGCGGTAATACGCCGGGGCCAGACCTGTCTCCAAAAAAGCCTTTATATAGGAAGCCAGATAAGCAAACCGCTTTTTCATCATTCCCCGGCGCAGCAGACGCCCAAGGGACCACAGCGCGCCAAGAAACAGACCGCAGAAAATCCCAGCGCAGCCGCGCTCAAGCCCCAGCCAGGCCGCGATCACCGCCGCCATCTTCACATCCCCGGCCCCGATCACCCGGAACCGGTAGAGAAAAAGACCGGCAATAGTCACTGCCAGGGCGCGGCAAAGCGCCGCAATGCTCTCCGCCGCGCCCTCGGCCCCGGCGGCAGCCAATCCGGCCGCCAGCCCCAGGGCCGCCAGCCAATTGGGAATCCGCCTGGTTTTCATATCCCACCCGGCGCAGGCGGCCAGATAAATCAAAAAAAGCCAATTTTTTTGCATTGTCCCCGCATGTTCCCCCTTTTTTATTCATAAAATGATCATAGATTGGAATATCAGCCGGATATTCGGCCATTTTGAATTTGAGACCGTTCAGAACAGAACATTTCCCAGATAATTGTCTATTATGCCTTATATTTCCAGCGTTGTCAACCGCCTTTTATAATACTTGACGATACCCACTTCTGATGGTACACTATAATTGGTTCAAAAAATTAAACCAAAGGAGAAAAGCGCACATGACAACGCCCGAGAAACTGCAGGAACAATTTCACCGCTGCATGCCGTTATTTATGGCCTTGGGAGACGAGATGCGCCTTTCCATCATCGAAGTTCTCACCGAGGAGGCCTTCAACCGGCGGCTGCCCTCCGGAGAAATACGCTTTGAGGAGAACGGCCTCAATGTGAACGAGATCACCCGGCGCACCAGCCTTTCCCGGCCGGCAATCTCCCACCACCTAAAGATTCTCCGGGAAGCCGGTCTTGTGGATATGCGCCAGGAGGGGACGGCCAACTACTACTACCTGACCCTGCGGGAGTCCAACCGCGTCCTCATGGAACTGGGCTACCGCCTGGAAGAATTCCTTTATTGAGGCCACGGGCGAATAAGATGCCATTTTCCAGATATACTATTTCTATCAATATCTGGGAGATGAAATATATGCTGAATCTGTTAAGAGCAAAAAAAGAGACCGCCGCCACGCGGATGGCCGCGGAGAACACCCGTCACCTGCGGCGCGAGATCGAGCGCAGCAGATGGGCCATCGATACGGCGCAGAACCATTTCGAGCAGGTGGTGGATCCCACCCTGATCGACTGCTATATCTACGAGCTGAACGCGGCTCAATTGCGCTATCAGTTCCTTTTGAGGAAATTCAAGAGCCAGGAGATTTAACTCTCCGGCTCCTGTACATAAATTTATTATAGAGATTGCGAGGACAACATCATGAGCACTTGGTACGAGCGGGGCGTTTTTTATCACATGTATCCCCTTGGTATGACGGGAGCCCCCAAGCACAACGAGGAAACCGAGATCACACACCGTTTTGACGAGCTGGACCGCTTCATCCCCCACCTCTGCGGGCTGGGTGTAAACGCCGTGTACATAGGACCGCTGTTCGAGTCCTCCAGCCATGGGTACGATACCCGGGACTACAAGCTGGTGGACCGCCGCCTGGGCGACAACAGCGACTTTAAGAAATTTGTGGAGCGCTGCCACGCAAACGGCATCAAGGTGGTGGTGGACGGCGTGTTCAACCATACCGGGCGGGAGTTTTTCGCCTTCCGGGATATCTGTGAGAAGCGTTGGGATTCCCCCTACAAGGACTGGTACAAGGGCGTCAATTTCGACTGGCAGAGCCCTCTGGGCGATCCCTTCGGCTTTGATGCCTGGCAGGGCCACTTCGAGCTCCCCTGCCTGAATCTGTTTAATCCGGAGGTGCGGCGGTACCTGTTCGACGTGATCCGCTTCTGGATCGACGAGTTCGACATCGACGGCATCCGCCTGGACTGCGCAAATGTGCTGGACTTCAACTTCATGAAGGAGCTGCGCCGGGAGACCGGGGCCATGAAGGAGGATTTCTGGCTCATGGGCGAGGTGATCCACGGGGATTACACCCGGTGGGTCAACCGTGAGATGCTCCACTCCGTGACCAACTACGAGCTGCACAAGAGCATCTACTCCGGCTTCAACGACCACAATTTCTTCGAGATCGCCCACAATGTGCGGCGGCTGGAGGCC
This sequence comes from Enterocloster asparagiformis, assembly GCA_018380885.1. Classification (GTDB taxonomy): domain Bacteria; phylum Bacillota; class Clostridia; order Lachnospirales; family Lachnospiraceae; genus Enterocloster. Next base: position 73,460 of record JAGZSY010000003.1, on the reverse strand, counting down.
ATCGGCCGGGAGCTCTACACCTTTGTGGACAACCACGACGAGGACCGCATCGCCAGCAAGCTGACAAACCGCGGGCACCTGGCTCCGGTTTACATTTCCCTGTTCACCCTGCCCGGCATCCCCAGCATCTACTACGGCGGAGAGTGGGGCGTGGAAGGGAAGCGGACCCGCACCAGCGACGACGACCTCCGTCCCGCCATCTCCATGGATCAGGCGGAGACGCTCCACTGCCCGCTGACCGATCTGATCGGCAGGCTGGGCCATATCCACGGCGGGAACCCGGAATTTCACGCCGGCCGGTATCAGGAGCTGCTCCTGACCAACCGCCAGTACGCCTACGCCCGGTTCGACGGCGATTCCATGATCATTACCGCCCTCAACAACGACGACGATCCGGCGTCCATGGACATCCCGGTTTCCCCAGCGGCCGGCCGGGCCGTGCATCTGCTGGACCCTGAGCTGGGAGAAATTCCGGTGGAAAATGGAAAAGTCAAGCTCACCGTCCCGGGCAACTGGGGCGCAATCCTAAAAATAAAAGGGGGTTCACAATAATGGCAAACAGCAAAGCAGCCGCAAACGGCGAGGATTCCTCTAAACGAGGCGCGGCAAAAAACGGCGGAGCGGCAAAGACGGCCGGTAAAGGGCCCGGTTCCCGCAAATCTTCCGGCAAAGCCGCCTCCCGGACGGCCGCGAAAAAATCCGCGAAGCCTGCGGAGACGGGATTCATCACAGACCTGGACCGCTATCTCTTCGGCGCAGGCACCCACTATGAGATTTTTGAAAAGCTGGGCGCGCATCCCAGGACCTACGGCGGGCGCTCCGGATACTACTTCGCGGTGTGGGCTCCCCACGCCAAGGCCGTCCATTTGGTAGGCGACTTCAACGGCTGGAACCCGGAGACCACCCCCATGACCCAGCTGGCCCAGTCGGGCATCTGGGAATGCTTTAACCCCGGTATGGGGCCCGGAGAGCTCTACAAATTCGCCGTCACCACCCAGACCGGCAAGATCCTCTTTAAAGCGGACCCCTACGCCGCCTGCGCGGAATACCGCCCCGGCACCGCTTCCATGACCGCCGATATCGAAAATTACAAATGGACGGACGGCCAGTGGATGCAAAACCGCAGCCAATCCGATCCCCTGACCGGCCCCATGAGCATCTACGAGGTCCATCTGGGCTCCTGGCGCAAGAAAAACCGGCCGGAGAGGGACGGCTTTTATACATACGCGGAGGCGGCCCACGAGCTGACCGCCTACGTGAAGGAGATGGGCTACACCCACGTGGAGCTGATGGGCATCGCGGAGCACCCCTTCGACGGCTCCTGGGGTTATCAGGTGACGGGCTACTTCGCCCCCACCTCCCGCTACGGCTCGCCCACCGACTTCATGTACTTTGTCAACTACCTTCACCGCCACGGAATCGGCGTGATTCTGGACTGGGTGCCCGCCCATTTTCCCAAGGACGCCCACGGCCTGGCGGATTTCGACGGCGAACCTCTCTACGAGTATGCGGATCCCAGAAAGGGTGAGCATCCGGACTGGGGCACCAAGGTCTTTGACTACGGCAAGAACGAGGTGAAGGATTTCCTGATCAGCAACGCCATCTACTGGGTGGAAAAGTTCCACGTGGACGGGCTTCGGGTGGACGCGGTGGCCTCCATGCTGTACCTGGACTACGGCCGCCAGAGCGGACAGTGGATTCCCAACAAGAACGGGGGAAACCAGAATCTGGAAGCCATCGAGTTCTTTAAGCACTTAAACACAGTGCTGAGAGGGCGCAACAGCGGCGCGATGATGATCGCGGAGGAGTCCACCGCCTGGCCCAAGGTGACGGATCACCCGGAGGTGGACGGCCTGGGCTTCACCTTCAAGTGGAACATGGGCTGGATGCACGACTTCCTGGAGTACATGAAGCTGGACCCCTATTTCCGCAAATACAACCATCACCGCATGACCTTCGGCCTGACCTATTTTACCAGCGAGAACTATATTCTGGTGCTCTCCCACGACGAGGTGGTTCACTTAAAGTGCTCCATGATCAACAAGATGCCTGGCCTGGGCAAGGACAAGTTCTCCAACCTAAAGGCCGGTTACACCTTCATGCTGGGACATCCCGGCAAAAAGCTGCTCTTCATGGGCCAGGACTTTGGCCAATACCACGAGTGGGACGAAAAGGTGGCTTTGGACTGGCAGCTGACCGACGAGGAGGACAACCGGGACCTGCAGAATTATGTCCGGGACCTGCTGCACCTTTACCGCAGATATCCGGCCCTCTACCGGCTGGACAACGACTGGAACGGCTTCATGTGGATCAACGCCAACGACGGCGACCGCAGCATTTTCAGCTTCATCCGCAGGGATGAAACCAGCCGGAAAAGCCTATTGTTTGTTATTAATTTCACACCCGTGGCCCGGCCTGACTACCGCGTGGGCGTGCCCAAAAAAGGAAAGTACACCCTGCTGCTGGACAGCGAGCACGGCGCATATAAAGCCTCTGAGGCGCAATCCTACGCTTCCGCCAAGGGAGAATGCGACGGACAGCCTTTCTCCTTCGCCTATCCGCTTCCGGGTTATGGAACTGCAATTTTCCGTTTTTAACAGGATTAACCCAAAAAGAATGTTAAAAATTTATCAAAAAAGGTATGTACTTTTTGAACCGGATGTAGTAGAATAAAGGCAATGCGATACGCAATATGTCGCACTACCGTTTATAATGTTTGGAAGGAGAGTATAAGTTATGGCAAAACAATTAATTTCCAGTAGCGAAACGAAATGTGTTTACCGCGACGGCGACCTTGCCATCAAGGAATTCTGTGAAGGATTTCCCAAGGCTGAGGTCCTGAACGAAGCTCTGTGCACCGCCCGTGTCGAGGATCTGCCCGGCCTGCATGTGCCGAAGATTCTGGGCGTGTCCGTAGTGGACGGCAAATGGTCCATTATCAAGGAATTTATCGAGGGCAAAACCTTACAGCAGCTGATGGATGAGAATCCTGACAAAGTACAGGAGTACATGGAGCAGATGGTTGATCTGCAGATTGAAATCCACGGCAAAGCCTGCCCCCTGTTAAACAAATTGAAAGAGAAAACCATCCGTGCTCTCCAGGAAGAGGAGCAGCTGGACGCCAACACGCGCTACGAGCTGCTGACCAGACTGGACGGCATGCCCAAACATACCAAGCTGTGCCATGGAGACTTCGACCCGTCCAACATCATTGTGAATGCGGACGGCGATATGTATGTCATTGACTGGGTACACGCCTCCCAGGGTAATGCCAGCGCCGACGTGGCGAGAACCTATCTCCTTCTGAGTCTGAAAGATGCCAAGAAAGCCGAAATGTACATGGATATGTTCTGTGACAAGACAGACACCGACAAGCGCTATGTGCAGGGCTGGCTTCCCATCGTCGCTGCCGCGCAGCTGGCGAAAAAGCGTCCTGAGGAGAAAGAGCTTCTGGAGAAATGGCTCAACGTATTCCCCTATCAGTAAAAGCGGTTATTAAAAAGGCCCCGTGGTCCGTTCCCTTGGGAGCGGCCTGCGGGGCCTTTTTGAATTTACTGTATCCAGTTATCAGAGCCTGATTTGGGCACTATCGCGCCGGCCGTCCCAGCCGTTCCGGCTTTGTCCGGCTCCCCGGCCTCCTCCAATTCCGGCTTGGGCTCCCCCAGCTTGTCCATGCATTCGTCAATGGTGATCCATTTCACCGGGAAGGACACCACGGCCTTAAACAGGTCGCCGTCGATCACCACCTCAAACTCTCCGCCCTGAAGCTGGGTCAGGCTCTTGGCGATGGACAGCCCCAGGCCGCTCCCCTCCGTTGTTCTGGACACGTCGCCGCGCACAAAGCGCTCGGTCAGCTCGTCGGGCGAAATGTTCAGGGGACTCTCGGAAACGTTCTTGATGGTAAACACCGCTCTTCCGTCCTGCTGAAACACATCCACATAAATCCTGCTGCGCTCCATGGCGTACTTGAAGGCATTGTTGTAAAGATTTTCCAATATTCTCCACATACGCCGTCCGTCCGCCCGGATCAGCATCGGTTCCTTGGGCAGATGGCTCACCACCTCCAGGTGGCGGCGCTCAAACTTCTCCGCAAACTCTCCGCCTGTCTGCTGAACCAGCTCCACCAAATCAATGTCCGCGATCTCCAGCTTTAGATTGCCGGAGCTGGCCTTGGAGGCCTCCACCAAATCCTCGGTCAGCGTTTTCAGACGCTGGGATTTCTGTTCCAGCACTTCCAGATACCCCTGTATCTTGGGATCCTGAATATGCTCGCGCTTGAGCAGGTCCACATAGTTGATAATGGAAGTCAGCGGCGTCTTGATATCGTGGGATACGTTGGTAATCAGGTCGGCCTTCAGCCGCTCGCTCTTCACCTTCTCCTGCAGGGCAGCATCCAGGCCGATGCTGATGTTGTTGATGTGCTCGCCCATAACCCGTTCTTTGCCGTTGAGCCGCTCCAGGTCCATCTGCAGGCTGGTATTTCCCTGGGAAATGCTGCGGATCGCGCCGTCCAGCAGGTCCATCTGTATCGCCTTTGAGAACAGCTGATGGAAAATCACCAGATTGAAGAGGGTGAAAAACAGGATAATTGTACAGAATACAATCTTCTGCTTAAAGGACTTTTCATCGATTATAAACATGGTGACCATGCTCCAGATCAACGCGCAGTTCATAAACAGCACTGCTGCGAAACCGGTTCCCAGCCCAAAGGCAAAGGCCGCCCGGCGCCTGTAATCCTGGGTGTGATCGATCACGCTCTTTATCAGGCTGTTGCTCCACAGGGTCCTGGCCTTATACCGCCGGATCATCCCGAAGAAACAGATCATACTGCCCGCGTAGATCACCAGGATCTTCATCAGCTTGATCCAATAGTTCCACTGGTCCTGCTTAAAAAACAGGCTGATCAGTCGGTTGCCCACAATCTTGCCCAGATACAGGCAGGCGAACACGCATATTACCCACAAGACCAGCCCCACCTCCGTGAACGTCTCGTCCGAGGGATACAGGCGGATATTCTGGCTGCCGGCGTAGGTGTGTCCGGACATCATCATGAGCAGCAGGATCGTGGCCAGGCAGCCCACCATACCCACCACCACGCCGGCCATGCCCACGATAAAGTTATCCCTGGCGCTGTTGTACTGCGCCGCCTGTCTGGCGTAGGTGTCGTTGTTGGGGTAGGAGGTGTCCACGGACACGATTAAATAGTATTTGTTGTTGCCAAAGGGATTCCACATCTCCAGATAAGGCGCCACGTTCACGGGCACATCCGTCAGATTGCTCTCCATGCGGATGGTATTCCCGGGGATGTAGAGGTAACGGCCGGAAGCCTTCATTTCCTCCACCGACATATCCGGCGCGTTGGTGTAGATCTGGTCTTTCCCGTCGTCGCTGTGGTAGGCGATGCGGAAATGCATATTCGTCTTGTTCTCAATATAATTGTAATAAATTGAGTAATAATCGCCCAGATGGTCCAGCACGTCCAGCGCCAGGTCCTCCCGGGTCATCCGGTTTTCCTCCAGCTCATGGTCCAGGAAAGTGGGGTTGTAGGTCTGCCAGTCCACCGTGATCTCATCGTCGTCGTCATCGTCCATGGAGGTGGGCACGCCCTGAACCGTGAAATTCTCATCCAGGTAATATCCCCTGGTCTTGGCGTAGCGAACCAGCTGGTCCAGGGTCAGCTCCTCGCTGAGCCCCGGTCCGTCGCTGATGCCCACAATGGTCCGCTCCATGTCCAGCTTCCCATTGGTCTCAAACACATCCCGGTAGCCCACATAGGTGAATATCTTCTCAATGTCCTGTTCCAGCCGGGTGGCAAACTGCGGGGAGTCCTCATACACCTCATCGTAGACCCAGCTGATCCCCTTGCCATAGTCCGAGTTGAGGTACATGGCGCTGATTCCGGCTGCCGTAACCACCAGAAACAGTATGTGCAGCACGGTTAAAATTATCTTTTTTCGCTGGTAGCGATTCCGTTCTTCCGCCATAGGCCACCTACTGCTTCTCAATCTTGTAGCCAACGCCCCAGACTACCTTCAAGTACTTGGGCTCCCTGGGATTGATCTCAATTTTCTCGCGGATATGGCGGATGTGCACCGCCACCGTGTTGTCCGCGCCGATGGCTTCCTCGTTCCAAATCTGCTCATAGATTTCGTCGATGGAGAACACCTTGCCAGCGTTTTTCACCAGCAGAAGCAGAATATTGTACTCAATGGGCGTCAGCTTGATGGTCTCTCCGTCCACCGCCACTTCCTTGTTGTCGTCGTTGATCTGTAAACCGCCGCACTTGTAAATCTGGCCGTCTGGCTGCTGGTTTAAATTCCCCAGCTGGGTGTAACGGCGCAGCTGGGACTTGACCCGCGCCACTAGCTCCAGGGGGTTGAACGGCTTGGTAATATAGTCGTCCGCGCCGATGTTCAGCCCCAGAATCTTGTCCGTATCCTCGGATTTTGCCGAGAGAATGATGATCGGGATGCTGCTGTTCTCCCGCACCTTGAGCGTGGTGCGGATTCCGTCCAGGCCCGGCATCATCACGTCGATAATCAGAAGGTCCGCGTCGTGGCTCTCCAGATATTCCAGCACCTCATACCCGTCGTAGGCCTTGATCACCTCAAAGCCCTCGCCGGTCAGATAAATGTCAATGGCTTCCACAATCTGCTTATCATCATCACACACCAATATCGTCTGCATAGCTACCCCTCCTCTTCCGTCGAACGCTGCGCGCGCCGCCCATGACACACTGTTATGTTTAGAAAATTCTCCAGGCGCAGATAAAGTTGTTGGCCCACCACTGGGTCAAGCCTCTGTGTACAACGCGTCCGTTACTGGAGGATGCGTCGATCACAGTGCCGCCGCCGGCCGCGATTCCCACATGGCCGTTCACGACCACGATATCGCCGGCCTGGATGTCGTTGAAATTGGTAATCTTTGTATATCGTCCTGCGTTTCTCCAACCGGAGGAGGTCATATAGCTCTGGTTGACGCCCACCTGGTTTAAGCACCAGTACACAAATCCGGAGCAGTCAAAGGAATTGGGTCCCTTGGCGCCCCACACATAGGGGCTGCCCAGCTTGGAGCTGGCCACGGAAATCAGGGATGCCGCGCCTCCGCTGGCCGGTGCGCCGCCTGACGGAGGCGTATAGGTTCCGCCGCCCGTATTGCCTCCGGTATTTCCGCCGGTGTTGCCTCCGGTGCTTCCGCCCGTATTCCCACCGGTATTTCCGCCGGTGTGCCCGCCGGTATTCGCGCCGGCGTTGCCGGTCCCGGCCGCAGGCCGTCTCACATTGTCGCCGGACAGCTTTGCCAGGGTCTGCACGCCCACCAGTCCGTCCACAGACAGTCCGTTGCGGGACTGGAAATTCTTTACAGCCGTTTCGGTTGCCTCGCCGTAATAGCCGGTTACATTGCCGGAATACAGGTATCCGTGCTTGCTCAGCAGCTGCTGCATGCGCTTAACCGCGTCACCGCGCTCGCCCAGCATCAGTCCGTTGGCCCGCGCTTCGGAGCTGTTTAACGCCATTCTGGTGGACGGTCCTAAATATCCGTCCACAACCTGGTCGTTTCTGGCCTGGAACTGTTTGATGGCAATGGCCGTATCCTCGCCGTAAGTGCCGTCCGGCTCCGTGGTCAGGTAGCCCAGCTCCTTCAGGCGCTTCTGGCAGGCCAGCACCACATCGCTCTTCTCCCCGTAGGACAGGAAGTTGGGTTTAATCTCATCGCTGTAGAGCAAATTGATGGTTTTCTGGCCCACCTTGCCGTCCTGCCCCAGTCCGTTCACCTCCTGGAGCTTTAAAACCGCGGCCTCTGTGGAATCGCCGAAATTCCCGGTCACCAAATCCGCAGTCGCCAGATATCCCAGCTCGTACAGACGCTGCTGGATTCTCTGAATATCGTCGCCCTGGGTTCCCTTGGACACCGCGTAATATTTTGCGTCCGGGGACATAATCGCGTCCCAGGTGCTGTTGCCCACAATTCCATCCTGGGCCAGTTCATTCTGCCTCTGGAAATGTTTCACCGCCTGCATGGTCATCTCGCCGTAATAATCCGTCGGCTCATCGTTGTCCATGAAGCCCAGTTCCATCAAGCGCGCCTGCAGCTTTGCCACGATGGCGTGGCGCACCCCGATGCGCAGATAATCGGGAATCGGTTCCGCATCTCCCAGATCCACATCCGTCAGATTGGGCAGCACCTGGCCGTTTAATCCCAGGGGCGCGATGGTCTCCGGGACCACCTGGATCACCCGCGCCTGGCTGGGCGTGGCCTCCGCCTGACCCGAGCCGGCGGGAGCCGCCTTACATCCTCCCAGCCACAAGGCCCCCGCGCAAACCGCCGCCAGAACCGTATATTTCATATGTCCTTGATTCATAGTTTCTTATGTACCCTTCTGTATCAGTCGTATTTTTCGCGCTAAATCATTCTTATTCTAACATATTTCCCATGGAATAGCGATAAAAACTTTCTTAAGAACCTTTGCAGGCGCACATCAAAAAAGCTGTGCCCCTCTCCGGGTTCACAGCTTTTTTTCTTCTTATTTCTTAAAACGCGGGGGCGGAGCACAGGGAAACGGGCAGGCGGGGCCTTACATTGCAGACCACAGGCGCATGCGTCCGGAAAATGCAAAATCCCTCGCGGCTTCCCGGCCGGCCGGGCCGGCGCCCGCGATTTTGTGCTTTCCGGGCGTTGGCGCCTGCGCTCTGCTAAGCAATCCCGCCTGCCCGTTTCGCTGCGCCCTGTTCCGGCGCGCAGCGTTTCTATCTCTCCCCCTTCAGCTTCTTCCCGTTTCTGCCAAACCGTTTCCTCTTAAAAAACGGCACCTTTGCGGCTGCGGCTTCTTCCCTTCCGTCCTTCTGGTAAGCGCGGATCGTCTCATCCAGCTGGCGGAACCGCTCCTCGTCCTTCTCGTCCGAGACTCTGAGCAGGTATTCCATTTCCCCTCTCAGCTTCTCATTTACCAGATAGCTCACATCCTGACTCAGCTTCTCGTTGTTCACTTCCAGGGCTCGTCCGATAATCAGATTCATAATCTGCTGGAACTGTTCCATTTTTTCCTCGTTGGAAAGCACGGGCATGGCCGCCGCACTTTTCACCTGAGCCAGGCTTGTCCCGCCCTCCGCCGTATCTTCCTTAAACTCCAGAAGCGCCGCGTTCATATCCCGTTCCAGAATCTCGTCGGTCAGCTCAGCCTCTTTACCGTCCTTTTTCAGAACCTGATTCAGAGCGTGCTTGATCGCCTTCAGCTGATACCCTTTTTCTTTCAGATTTTTCACCTGTTTAAACAGACGGATATGTAAGTCCGTGTAATACCGATGTCCCATCTCGTTCCGTGGAATATCAAGTTCCAGTTCGTCTTCCCAGTACCTTAATACATGGGCCTCCACATCAACCTTTTTGGACGCATCCGATATCAGATAATGTACTTCATCCATAGCCATTCTCTCCTTCACATCTTAACAGGCAGCTCCTGCCTTACTACTAATGTATGCGTTGAGAATGGATATTATGCCTAATCTTTTTTATGCTGAATATCTATTTTATCATTTTTTTGCCTTGTCCCCTCCCGCCTTCGATCCTGTTCACAATCGCCCGCAGGCTGGCCCACGGCTCCCTGCGCTCCATAAAAAATATGCCGGAGGTTTCTGAAGCTGCGTTCAGAAGTCCGGCATATTCCCACTTCTATTCTCCTGCCCCTTCTCCCTGGGGCCGGGTAGCGTTGACAAACTTCGTGTACTCCGGCTTCCAGATCAGCGTCACTGTGCCGATGGGGCCGTTACGCTGTTTGGCGATGATAACCTCCGCCTCATTGGGGTGCTCTGTGTCTTTATTGTAATAGTCGTCGCGGTAAAGGAACATTACCACGTCGGCATCCTGCTCGATGGCCCCGGACTCACGCAGGTCGGAGAGCATGGGCCGGTGATCCGTCCGCGTCTCGCAGGCGCGGGACAGCTGGGACAGCGCCACCACCGGGGCGTGCATCTCACGGGCCAGCGCTTTCAGAGAACGGGAGATTTCGGAAATCTCCTGCTGACGGTTGTCGTTGCCGCCCTTGCCGCTGCCGCTCATCAGCTGTAGGTAGTCGATGATGATAATGCTCAGGCCGTGTTCCAGCTTCATCTTCCTGCACTTGGAGCGCAGCTCGGATATGGAAATACCCGGCGTGTCGTCGATTACCAGCTTGGCGTTGCCGATAATTCCCACGCCCTCCACCACGGCGTCCCAGTCCGAGTCCGTCAGGGAACCGGTTCGAAGCTTCTGCGCGTCCACGTTGGACTCCATGGAGAGCATACGGTTGACCAGCTGCTCCTTGGACATCTCCAGGCTGAACACCATGCAGGGCAGCTTCTTGCGCACGGCCACATGGTCCACCACGTTCAAAACAAAGGCCGTCTTACCCATGGACGGGCGGGCGGCGATCAGTACCAAATCCGAGGGCTGGAAACCGGACAGCTTGTAGTCCAGATCAATGAAACCGGTTGGCACGCCGGTGACCGTTCCCTGAGTCTTGTACGCTTCCTCGATCTTCTCCAGCACATTGATGGCCACCTGCTTGATGGGCACAAAATCCTGGGTGCTGCGGCTTTGCAGCAGGTTGAAAATCTGCTTCTCCGTGTCAGCTAAAATGTCCTCCAACGCCTCCTTGCCCGCGTAGCAGGTGTTGGCGATCTCCTCCGTGGTGCGGATCAGCTTTCTGAGCACCGCTTTCTCGTGGACAATCTGAGCATAGGACCTGACATTGGCGGACGTGGGCACCATGGTCACAATGTCCCGGACAAAGTCCAGGCTGCTGACCTCGGGAGGCACGTCCTTTTCCTTCAGGCGGTCCTGGAGCGTGACCAGGTCCACCGGCTTTCCCTCATTGAACAGCTCCACCATGGCGTCGAACATCACGCCGTACTGGTGCTGGTAAAAATCACTTCCCACGATGATTTCCGAGGCGGCGATCACTGCCTCCCGGTCCATCAGCATGGAGCCGATAACCGACTGCTCCGCCTCAATGCTGTGCGGGAGCACCCGTTTCATCAGCGTTTCATCCATGTCTCCATCTCTCCTGTCTGTCAGGCCTCCACAACCTTAACGGTCAGCTTGGCGGTCACATCCTTGTGCAGCTTAACCGGCACCTCAAAGGTTCCCAGGGTCTTGATCGGATCGGTCAGGACCATCTTTTTCTTGTCGATATCCAGCTTCAGCTGATCGTTCACGGCCTTGCCGATCTCCTTGGTGGACACGGAACCGAAGGTGCGCCCGCCCTCGCCGGCCTTGATGGACACGGTGACGGGGGATGCCTCCACCTTCTTGGCCAATTCCTGAGCGGCCGCCAGCTGCTCCGCAGCCAGCCTGGCGTCGTTGGCCTTCTGCAGCTTCAGATCATTTAAATTCTTAGATGTGGCTTCCACACCCAGCTTTTTGGGCAGAATAAAATTGCGGGCGTAGCCGTCGTTTACCTTGACGATCTGTCCCTTTTTGCCCAGCGCCTTAACGTCCTCTAACAATACGATATCCATAGTCTCTCAACTTCCTTTCAGTAATAATCTTTATGATACTTCGCCTGCCTCCAGCATCTGCCGGATAACTGCTTTCAGGCGTTCTTTGCCTTCCTCCACGGTGATGTCCGGAATCTGCGCCCCGGCGATGGTGCGGTGTCCGCCGCCGCCCAACTTCTCCATCATCACCTGCACGTTGACCTCGTCGATAGACCGGGCGCTGTAATAGATCACCCCGTTGTAGGGCGTGAGCACCACGGAGGCCTTGATCCCCCTGATCTCCAGCAGCTCGTTGGCCGCCTGGGCGCCGATAATCGTCGGGCTGTCCAGTCCGTCGGAGGGACACACGCTGATGGCGAAGGAGTCCATATAGACCTCCGCCAGCCGAACCGCCTCGGCCTTGGCCTGGTAGTCCACCATATTTTCCCGGAACAGCTTGCGCACACGGGTGATATCCGCGCCGCTTCTGCGCAGGTAGGCGGCGGCCTCAAAGGTGCGCACGCCCGTCTGATTTGTAAAATTCTGGGTATCAATCACGATTCCGGCGTACATGGCGTCCGCCTCTGCCGGCCGCACCTTGATCCCATCCATGATATACTGCAATACCTCCGCGACCATCTCACAGGCGGAGGACGCGTAGGGCTCCACATAGGAGAGCACCGCATTGTCGATAATCTCGCTGCTGGTCCGGTGATGGTCCAGCACCACAATGGTCTTGATCAGCTTGAGCAGCGACGGCTCGTCGGTGATGCTGGGACGGTTCACATCCACCACCACCAGCATGGTGCCGCCGTCCACCAGCTCCGCGGCCTTGGGGCCGGTCAAAAACATATCTTCCGGGTATTCGCCTCCGCCTGTGAACCGCTCCATCATGGGGCGCACGGAGGAGGTCACCTCGTTGACCACGATATTTGCCTTCTTGTTCATGGCCATGGCGATGCGGTAGATTCCCACCGCAGCTCCGAAGGAGTCGATATCCAACAGCCGGTGGCCCATAATCAGCAGCCGGTCCTTGTTCTCCATCAATTCTCTGAGGGCATGAGCCTTCACGCGCGCCTTCACGCGGGTGGTTTTCTCCATCTGCTGGGCCTTGCCGCCGTAATATTGAATCTTATCCGCGTCCTTCACCACGGCCTGGTCGCCTCCGCGGCCCAGCGCCATGTCGATGGATGTCCTGGCATACTCGTAGTTCTGGCTGTAGGTGTCGCCGTTCATACCGATGCCGATGCTCAGGGTCACCGCCATGTCGTTGCCGATATTGACGGTTTTCACGTCCTCCAGAATGGAGAAACGGTCCTCCTGAATCTTGGGAATATACTGCTGCTTGATGGCAAAGAAATATTTATCCTTCTCCATCTTTTTCACAATGCCGTTCATTCCGGCGATATACTTGTTGATCTTGCGGTCAATCAGGGCGGTCAGAAGGGAGCGCCGCACTTCCTCCACGCTCTCCAGCGCCTCGTCGTAGTTGTCCAGATAAATCAATCCGGCCACCAGCTTCTGGTCGTTGATCTGCTGCATGTACTTGAGGGTCTGGGTCTCATCCAGCAGATACACAGCCGTCACATCCATCTCAAAGACAGCCGGGAGCTGGCCCTCCTCCGCCTCCTCGGTCCTGGTGATGTCCACCTGGTGCAGATCGATGCGGTAGTTCCGGTCGCCGTAGGAGCTGTGCAGCGTCACCACGTCCCCTCCGGTGGCCAGCTGTTCCCGCTTGATCTCCGGAAAAATAGCCAGAAGGTTCTTGGGCGCGGATTTCTCTCCGCCCATGGCGCGGGCAAATTCCCGGTTCATCCACAGCAGACGGCCGCTCTCATCCACCACCGCGTAGGCGACCAGCATTTCGCTCATCACCTGGTACTGCATGTGGTTGTAGGCGGTGGCGAACTCCACCATGGCTGCGGCGATGCCGCGCTTCCGTGAAAAATAGAGCCACAGCGCGATTCCAACATAGACAACCGTAAACGAGGACACAATGATGCCCGCCTTGACTGAAACCAGCCCCACGATCAGGCTCACTATAATTAAAAGCGCCGACAGATACAGCGGCCACTGTAAATACAGGCGGAATTTCCCCCGTACCTTTACTTTCTCTTTCATAGTCTTCCTCCAATAAATAAACGATCGGAATACGCCTATCTTAAACAGTATACCACAGAACGGCCTTTTCGTCTATTTAAAATGCGTTTTGCTCCCGGGACGGCCCCGGGACAGGCTGTATTCCTTGCGCCCTTTTTTCCCGTATGGTATAATTTCCGGTAGACATTACACCGCGCCGGTTGGGTTTGTACCAGTGGGAGGGATTTTTCCATGAAAATATCGCAGACAAAAGACATCCGGTCCGCCAACCGGCTGACCATCATCAAGCACATACTGAACAAAAAGCACATCTCCCGGGCCAGGATTTCCGAGGAGACGGGCTTAAACAAGGCCACCGTGTCCACCATCGTCAAGGAGTGGATGAGCCTGAAGCTGGTGGAGGAGACCACCACCGGCGACTCCAGCGGCGGCAGAAAGCCCATTATCCTGACGCTGTCCGCCCGGGCAGGATACTGCATCGCCGTGGACATGGGCGTTCAGTCGGTAAAGCTGATCCTGACCGACCTAAACAACGAGATTCTGCTGCGCAGCTCCTTCGCCATCACAGAGCCGGCCTTCGCCTGCGTGTACCGCAGTCTCTATCAGGAGATTGACCGGATGATCAAGGAGATACCGCCCTGTCCCTACGGGCTGATCGGAATCAGCCTGTCCGTCCGCGGCATCATTGATCTGGAAGGAGTCATCCGCTTCATCCCCAAGCTGGGCTGGCACAACATCGACATCAAATCCCTGCTGGACCAGCGCTACCACGTTCCGGTCTACATTGACAACGACGGAAATCTGGCCGCCTCCATGGAATCCCGCCTCTACCCTCAATATCAGGAAATGACCGTTTTAAGCATCACCGACGTCATCTCCTGCGGCATGATCGCCGGCGGCGAGCTGGTGCGGGGATATCTGGGCTTTGCCAACGCGGTGGGACACCACACGGTAAATATCCGGGAGACCCGCCAGTGTTCCTGCGGAAAATACGGCTGCTGGGAACAGTACTGCTCGGACCAGGCTCTGCTGGAGGAAATCAACCGGAAACGCGAAGCCCCGCTGACGGACATCGACCAGTTCATCGAGCTGGTCCAGGAGCAGGACCCGGATGCCCTGGATGTGCTGGACCGTTTTATCCACAACCTGGCCATCGGGCTGTCCAACATTATCTTCTTTATGAACAGCGAGATCATTATTTTAAACTCCCATCTGATCCACTCCCTGCCCTACCTGATGCCGGAGATCATGAAAGACATCGTGCTGCCCATCACCCACACCCAGGAGATTCTGCTCTCCACCCTGGGCAGCGACGCCCCCATCCTGGGCGCCTCCATGCAGGCCATTGAAGCTTTCTTTGAGATTCTCTCCATGCACGGCTAGAGCGCATTTGAAAATCCCTTCCCGTCAACTGCCCTGAGCCGGCCCCATACCCCTGGGGACAGACGGCGGGAACGCAATTTATAAACGCGCTCCGGGACTGGAAGAAAAATGTAATTATAATGTAAATGAAACGAAATTGAACACAGGCGCCCGATTCTCTATAATAATACTATAAGCAATGTTTGGGAGGGAAAGACATGAAAGGTATTATTAAAATGATTCTGGGCTGCCTGTTTTTATCTCTGAGCTGTTCTGTCCTGGGCGTGACCACGGCCTTCGCCGCGGCGGAGAAGATCGACAACGCCAGGATCACATTTTCTTACGATCAGGCGCCCAAAGCCGGGGAGGCCCCCGGTACCGTGACGGCCAAAACCACCAGCAAGCAGTTCACAGTGGAGAGCGCCGAGTACACCAACGATGTGGACCAGTGGCGCCTGGGCGACCGGCCGGAAGTGACGGTGACCCTGAGCGCAGCAGACGGATACCGCTTCTACTACACCTCGTCCAGCCATTACAAGCTCAGCGGCAGCGGCGTGGAGTTTCGCCGGGCCAAGGTTCTGGACGGCGGCAGCGGCCTGACTCTGGAAGTGTATCTAAAGCGGGTTGAGGGCAAGCCCGACGAGGTGGGATCACTGGAGTGGGACGGCTCCTACGCTATGTGGGATGAAATCGACGGGGTCAAGCACTATGAAGTGCGGCTTTACCGCAACAAAAGCCTGGTGACCACCGTGACCACCACCAAGACCACCTACGATTTCCGCACCGACATCACCCGGGGCGGCGACTACACCTTCCGCGTCCGCGGCATCGCCCGCTACGACGGCAAGGCCGGCCCCTGGTCGGACTACTCCGATGAGAGCACGTTTTCGGATTACGAGGCGGAGAATTACAGCAACGGAAGCTGGATTCAGAACCAGAGGGGCTGGTGGTACCGCTACCACAACGGCGACTACCCGGCCGACTGCTGGAAGAACATCGACGGCGCCTGGTATTACTTTAACGGCAGCGGCTATATGCTCACCGGGTGGCAGAAGATCAGCGGCAAGTGGTATTATCTGGGATCAAACGGAGTGATGCTCACGGGCTGGCAGAATGTCGGCGGAAAATGGTACTACCTGGATTCCAGCGGCGCCATGCTCACCGGGTGGAGGAATCTGGGCGGAGCCTGGTATTACCTGGACCCCAGCGGCGCCATGCTCACAGGATGGCAATACATCAACAACAGATGGTATTATATGGAGACAAACGGCGTGATGCTCACGGGCTGGCGCCTGATCGGCGGAGCCTGGTACTATCTGGACCCCAGCGGCGCCATGCTCACAGGATGGCAGCAGATAAACGGCCGCTGGTACTATCTGGATTCCAGCGGCGCCATGTACACGGGCTGGCACTACATCAACGGCCAGTGGTACTGCTTTGACGGCTCCGGCGCCATGTACGCCGGCCAGACCACGCCGGACGGACACTATGTGGACGGCAGCGGAGCATGGCGGCAATAATGATTGGGAATCATCCGGCGCCCTGCGGCCCGGCGGGAGGAGGCTCCTGCCGGGCCGCGCCGCGCAGCAAAGCCGGAGGCCAGGCTTGAAACCGCCGGATATTGGCGCAGCGGCCCGGGGCTTTTGCAGGCGTGAAGGGGCTCCAGCCGCCAAAACCGGAGCGACACGGCGAAATTTCCAACCGTTCAAATTTAAAATTGTTCCTTCATGCGCTCTATCTGGGCCTTAAGCTGGGCCGCATTGCTGATCGCGGCGTCCAGTGAGGTGATCAGGCGGTCGCACACGGAGATGACGTCCTCGTTTTCCCCGGGCGTGTCGATCACCTGCCGGATGTCCGCGCCGGGGTCGCAGGACAGGGCGCTCAGCATGCGCAAAATGGCCGCCAGGGAATAGTTGGCGCAGCGCAGGGCGCGGATGATCTTGAGCCGTCTGATATCCTCACAGGTGTAGACCCGGTAGCCGTTCTGCCTGCGCTTCACCCGCAGCAGGCCGTTTAACTCCCAATTTCTCAGGGTGTCGATCGTCACCCGCAAATCCTCGGCCGCCTCCTTTCTCGTCATCATCGTCCGGCCGCGCTCCGTGGGCGCGCCGGATAGAATCTCCGCGGCGATGCCCAGCGCCTCCACGGCATTTTCTCGCTCGGCCTCCAGCTTTTCCTCATAGCGTCCGGCCAATACCAGCGCCCGGTCAAATTCCCCTTTAGACGATGCTTTAACAATCTCCACGGCGTTTTTGCGCAGACCGCTCTGCAGCACCTCCACCTCCAGCGCGGTGCGGGCCAGGCGCAGCTGCGCGATATGGAAATCCGTGAACACGCGGTACCCGTTTGGACGGCGTTTTGGCCTGGGGATCAGCCCCAGCTCCTCGTAGAGCCGGACCGTGTTGGGATGGACGCCGATCATCCGGGCCACCTGGGCTGTGCGGTATGTATTCATCTGTCCGCCTCCTTCTGTTTTAACCATCATACCACAGATCAAAAGTCTGGTGTTATAGTGGAGTGTTTCCAGAAACATGCCTCAAACGCATCGCATCGTCAAAAAGCGGGGCAGCCGCCATCACAGGCAGCTGTCCCGCTCGTTCTATCTGATCTCCGTAAACTCAGTGCTAGAAATTTGTTCCATTCCAGCCCCAGTCCGGAAGAGCCTCATATTTAATATAAAGGTCCTTGGGCGCGACGCCCAGGGTTTCCCCGAGAATCCGGGTCATTTCCCCTGTCATTTTCTCCGCGCCCTCATGGTCCACAGTATTTCCCAGAATCTTTACCTCGGCGATGGCGATGGGGCGGCCCGTCTCCCCGCCAAAATACATCTGGCAGTGATCCTCGATGGCCACCATCAGCCAATCCTCGCTCTTTCCCGGGAGGAAGGCGATGGCCTGCCCCAGCCCCGCCTTGATCCGATCCGCCACGTCTTTGGCGGCCTCTACGTTTGTTTTAATCTGTATACACGGCATGTTTTTTACTCCTCTCCCCTCTGCTCCCTCAGCCGTAAATCAGCTTGTGACGGAAGTAGAAGAAATGATCGCTGTGGGTGTGGATGCTGAGCATGCGGGTGTGGGGATGATCCTTGGAGCCGAACTCCTTCCCGAATTTGCCGATGGTCAGCGCCTGGCCGCCCACATAGATGCAGGAGTAGTTGAAAAACAGCTCGTCCATGAGTCCCTGGGCCACCAGGAAATGCATGTAGGAGGGAGTCTCCACCAGCACCTTGTCCAGGCCGAATTTCTTCATGATATAAAGCGCCACCTTGGAATCCGGCGCTTTGTCGCCGGTGGCGATCACCAGAATCTTGTCCTGGTTCTCCTTCATGGCGGCGATCATCTCGTCCGTCACCTGAGAAACGTCCTCAACCGGTCCCACCAGGTAATAGGCTTCCTTCATCTTCTCCTGAATCACGGGAATCCCGGCCTTGGAGGTGCTGATCATCACCGGCACCTCGGGCGTCTTAAACAGCACGTGGTCAAAGGGAATGTCCGTAGCGTCCAGGGAGGAAATAATATTCCACGGCACAGGCTGCATCCCGGCCGCGATTCTGGCATCTTCCAGTTCCTGGGAAAATACATGGGCCGTGTAATCATGCTCCGCGTTCATGGTGCCGGCTCCGATGATGTCTCCGTCGGACACGGCCCGCAGCATGTTGAGAATCCACCAGTCCGCCCCGGCTCCGTCCCCGTCGTACTGGTTCATCTTGGCGATCAACGGGCCCTGGGGCGCGTCGGTAAAGGCGATCCGCCCGTCGATGGAGGTGACCAGCGACGTGTATGTATAGGGGCGGTCCTCGTGAAGCCGGTCGAATTTCAGCTCGCCGTAAATCTGCTTCATCTCGCCGCAGGTGATGGTCTCCACCTGGGCTTTATCCAGCTCCTCGCTGCGGTAAATCTGTTTGATTTTTGTCTTTTCGATGTCAAAGGGCATCTTGAATAAAGAAGTGGCCATATTCTCTCCCCCTTATCAGATCAGGCTGCCGCCGCAGACCTGCATGATCTCGCCGGTGATAAACCCGCTCTCGTCGCTGGAGAGGAAGGCGATGGCGTTGGCCATGTCCTCGATCTTACCCATCTTGTGAAGGGGATACAGGCTGGCGTAGGACTCCTCTAAAGCCTTCGGGTCCTCGGCCTCGGTGAAGCGCTGCTCGATCATGGGCGTGCGCACCAGGCCCGGCAGAATGGCGTTGGCGCGGATGTGGGGCGCGAACTCCAGGGCGATGCACTTGGTCAGCATGATCACGCCCGCCTTGGACGGACAGTAGCCGATGCGCTCAGGAATGGGGCGGACGCCCAGATCGGAGCCAACGGTCACGATGGTGGAGCCCTCCTGCTTTTTCAGTTCAACCACAGCCGCCTTGCACATATTGAACACGCCGCCTAAGTTGATGGACAGTTCGCGCATAAACTTGTCATAGTCCGTGGTCTCTAAGGAACCGATGAAGGTCACGCCCGCGCAGCACACCAGCTTGTTCACGCGGCCGAACGCCTTCACGGCCTCCTCCACCACGCGCTGGGCCTGGGCGGCGTCCGTCAGATCGGCCTGCACATAGATGGCGTTCTCGTCCTGGATGTGCATCTCCGGCTCAACGCCGCAGCCCACCACCTTGGCTCCCTCGGCCAGGAACTTCTTCGCAACGCCCTCGCCGATACCGGAGCTGGCGCCTGTGACGATTACTACTTTATCTGCAAATTTCATTTTACATTTCCTCCCAAATCAGATTCTCTCAAAGCGGCTGTAGCGGTGCACGCCGAAGTTCTCCTCGTTCTGCACCACGCGGATCAGCTCGTAGGGGCGACCGAACTTCTCGTCAAACTCCTTGATCAGCTGGGCCTGGTACTCCTTCTGGTCGATCTTTCTCCAGGACTCAATGCTCTCCCATGCGAAGATGAAGTGGATTTCGCCCGGCTTATTGTCGTTAATCCACACTTCCTTGTACAGGAACGGAATGTGGTCGAAGCCCGGCGCGAACGCCTCCTTTAAGGTCCAGATCTCGTGGTCTACCTCCAGATAACGCTCCACGTCCTCCGGCGCCACCTTGAACACCAGATGCTCCATCGGATAATGCTCTCCCTTGGTATACGTGTAACCCTGCATAATAATTTCCTCCTTTATGTTTGTGTTTGTATGATAATGGATACCAGCGCAATTATTCCGCGCGGTTCATTTTCTTTGCCAGCTCTACCACCGCCTCCGCGATGTCGGGGCGGGTCTCCAGGGAATCCCGGTCGCTGTTTGCCAGGCAGACCTGCCCGAGACATTCGGCGCTCAAATCGTTCAAAAGGTTTTTAAGCACCAGCTCCCCGCCCAGAAACTGATTCTCAAAGGCGGGAGCGCCGCCCACCATCAGGATCGCGCCCTTGCGCAGCGTTTTCTCCGGCATGTCGCCCCGCACATGGCCGGCCCAGTACACCTGGAAACGGTCGATCAGGGTTTTCATGCGGCCCGTGACGGAGTGGAAATACATGGGGGACGCCAGGACAATGTTATCCGCCTCCTCCAGCTTCTGATAGATATCCTGCATCCCGTCCTTGATGACGCAGGCTTTCGTCTTCCAGCAGTAACGGCAGTCCATACAGGGCTTCACATCCGTGCGGTAGGCGTCGATGATCTCCTTCTCCCCGTCCAGATTCTCCAGGAACAGGTCTACCATTTTCCTGGTATGGCCGTTGGGTCTGGCCGCTCCGATAATTACAAGTGTTTTCACTGCGTTTTCCTCTCTTTCTGGTTAAATTTCATGACATGCATGACAAGAAATGCGATTGTCAGCACGATATATACCTGTACAAATCCCATATCCGGCGCGTAGGTCTCCGTGCCCAGGATGCCCGGTGAATGGATCATGCCGATTCCCGTCAGGCCCAGAGCCACCAGATTGGTGATGGAAGCGTTCCTCCAGTTGTTGTCGATGATGAACACGAACACACAGCCCACCAGCAGGCCCACGAAGGCGGAGCCGGGGTCAAAGGCCATAAATCCAGGCAGCGCGCCCTCCCTCATGTTGTCCACGATAAAGTCCATGACCACCGGCAGGGAGGCCATGATGACGGCGGGGAAATATTTCCGGTCCACCACCTCAAAGGCCTGAGAGTAACTGGAAATTCCCACGAACACCAGGATCGGCAGCACCACGGCTTCCGGAATAAAGGCGTTGATAATGGCGGATAAGCCGGTAAGGCCCACCAGGGCGTACAAGATCACAATTCCGATGTGGTAGCCGGTACCGGATTCCATTTTCTTCCATCCCGGATAACCCCAGTAGAGACCCACCGCCAGGGGATTTCCGAAGCATGCGCCCACCACGCTGGCCAGACCGCACAGCACCAGGGGCTTTGTGGTGGTAAAGAAGGTGTCGCCGCACTCTTTGGCCTGCTCCACCGCCTGGATTCCGGTGATCACCTCGTTTAAGGAGAACACGATGATGATGGGCAGGAAGGGAATCATTTCCTTCACCACGCCGCCGTCAAAGATTCCCAGGGTGGGGTGCGGTATGTAGAAGCTCAGGCTGCTCAGGGATTCCTGTACTGCGGAAAATCCCATCACGCCGCTGATCCAGGCCACCGCGGAACCGGCCACGATGGCGATGAGGGCTGCGGGCAGCTTTGTCTCCACCTTGCCCAGATAGATCACAAACAGCACGATCAGGGACAGCCAGCCCACTAGAGGCATTTTCAGCACGCCGTTCATGGACTGCATGATCAAAAACGCCATGGCTCCGCCGGCCAGGGAGCCGAACAGCGCGCCCGCCGGAACGATTTTCAGCACCAGCGGCACCACAAAGGCGCCGATGATGAACACGATGCCGCCCACCAAATGGGCCAGAACGCCTGTCTTAAAGGCCAACTCCGCGTTTCCGGTGCTCAAAAACACGGGGAGCATGATGCTGTAGAGCCAGATGAACATTCTGCCCGCCTGAAGTCCCGCCGGAATGGCGGTCAGATTGGGATCATTGCGCTTGGCCGCTATGCCCCGGTAATAGAGCCAGAGGCCGCCGTTTAAAACCACCACCGTCAAAACCATGCCGGGCATCATGGTGCCGAAAATCGTTCCCGCGTCCAGCCCAAAGGTGCCCGCCAAAATGGCGATCGCCACTATAACCTTGGAAAATCCGTCAAAGAACACGCCGATGGACGCGTCTAAGTCCGCTTTCTTAAAAAATGGTATCCTTACCTTTTCCATACCGTTCATCCTCCTGAATCTGTCTGTAACTGATTAACGGCCGTTCCACAAGCCGCATAACAGTTATCTCTTTTTATAAAACTATCCTCCGGCGCACACGGCGCCGTTTTGGCACCCGCCTCAGGTGCGCCGCACCTTCCCGGCTTCAAAGAAATATCCCTTCATATAAAGCATGGCGGCCACCGCCAAATAAATGGCCCCGAAGATCATCCCAGGCCCGGTAAAAAGCGCGATGCCCTCGCAGTGAATCATGCCGATTGCGGCGCAGAAGGCCATGACCAGCGCAAAGGCCCCAGCCATCTTGTAGCGCCGGTCCACCACGCAGGCCAGAAGGCCCGCCAGCAGCAGGCTGGTGAGAAATCCGCCGTTTCCCAGGTACATGATCCCCTGGATAGGCACCGAGTATGCCGCAAACATTTCCGCGGTCACAGAAGCCATGGCGCTGCCGGCCGCCTGGACCGAGGAGCTGACCAGGGTCTGCATGTACTGGAACAGAATGGGGATCATGGACAACAGGATCACGTTGTAATACTTTTTGTCCATGGAGCGGAAGGTATTGTCCGTCACCGAAAATCCGATGAAGATCAGCAGCACCATCACCGCCTCCGTGGGAATGAGGGACATCAGCACCCCGGTCAGCCCGGTGGTGCAGATGAGCAGGCACAGGACTCCGTTGACCAGGGAAAACCCGGCTCTGGCATCCAGTTCTTTCCATCCCGGATGGCCGAAGTACACGGTGGTGGGAAAGGGATTTCCGAACAGCGCGCCCGTCAGGGTGGAGATTCCGTCCATGATCATAGAGCGGCGCTCCGGGTAGGCGTCCCCGGCCATTTTCGCGGATTCCAGCCCCTGTAGCGTGGACAGGAAATTGTTGATCTGCAGCGGGACGATCACGGGCAGATACGGCACTATGCCCTTAAGCCCGGCCGCCACATCGCCGATTCCCAGGGTGGGCGGGTAAAATCCGATCTCCGAAAAGGACTCCCTTAACGCCCCCGGCGTCAGGTAACCGCAGGCCCAGGCCGCAGCCGTTCCGATGAGAATGGCGATCACCCCGGAGGGGATTTTTGCGAACCGTTTGTCAGCCTTGCCCAGGTAGTCCACGATAATGATAAACAGCGGCAGCACCGCGTACACCGGCTTGTCAAACACCATAGCCAGACCCACGATGGACAGCCACACCATGGCCGAGGAGGCCATATTGCCCATCAGCGCGCTGTTGGGGATGGTCTCCACGATCCAGCGCCCGGCAAACCCACCGGCGATCTCCACCAGGCCGCCCACAAACGCAGCAGCCAGTCCCACCTGCAGGGCCAGGTCGGAATTTCCCGTCTGCCAGTACACCGGGCCGATGATCAGATACAGCCAGCCGGACAGCTGGGAGGCTCCGATGCCAAAGGGCTGGGAGGTCACGTTCTGCCGTCTCTCCCGCTGCGCCAGGCAACGGGCTTCATAAAAGTACCAGAGATTTCCCAGCAGGATCGCTAACCCAATTCCCGGCACCACCTTGCCGATCACCACCCGGGCCGGCATGCCGAACACCACGGTCATAATCCCGGTGGCGGTCAGTATTTTCGAGAATCCGTCAAAGAAGATTCCGAAGGAGGCGTCGATGTCACCCTTGCCCCACCAGTGGTATTTAAATTGTGCGTTTCCATTCATTGTTAATTATTCTCCACTTATTTGTTTATGTCTTAAACAAACTTGGCAAAAAAATAAATATTTGGCAATACTACCATTATATATAGGTAATATTTTTACAGATTCGGCCTGTTTTCATAGTTTATTTAATAGTTAAACAAACTTTATATATAAAAACGGATCTCAAATCCTGTTTTAATATAGCACTTCGTTATTTAATTGTCAATACCGTTTCTGATTTTTTGACGAAATTTTTACGGTGAAAATTCTTGACAGCACTTCCAAATCGTGCTAGTCTAAAGCTATTGTAAGGGAGTAGTCGGCGCAGCGATGCGTGGCGAAGTCAACATCACTGGAACCGTACTTTTAGCGCGGTTCCCTGGCTTGGTTTTAAATGACGAGACTTACCTGTTCGTTTCTTGGAAGAAGTGGCAGGGGAAGGTCTCTTTTTTGATGCCCTCCGGCGATCCGGGCCGGGCTGTTTACCTTGAAAAATAATTTTCCCGCATACGGCCTCCGATTGTTTTAAGGCCGGTTTGGCCCGGCTGTTGGTCCTTTACGGGAATAAATGAGGGAGTAATTCCGCATACTATGATCAATAGTGTGCGAGGTAAGTCAACATAATGACGGCTGCACAGCGGTCTGGCTTATCTGTAGAGAATGAGACTCATATGCAGGTTGGTTTATCTTGGCTGTGTATGGGTCTTTTTTATAAATTTATCGTAATTGCCCGGCGCCATCACGGTTACCGGCGGAAATCTTTTCCGGACAGTTACAATTCACCATCTTTTCACCACAGTATAAAGGAGGAGCAAAACGTGAAAGAGTACTTATCCAGTGTCGAGGATGTGCTGAAGGAGCAGGGTTCAACGCCCGAAGGCCTGACGAGCGCAGAAGCGGCCGGCCGGTTGGAGAAATTCGGCAAAAATAAGCTGAAGGAGGGAAAGAAAACATCTCTGATCAAACGCTTCCTGGAAGAGCTTGCGGATCCCATGATCATCATCCTCATTGTCGCGGCTGTGATCTCAGGCATCACTGCTTTCTATGAAGGGGAATCCTTCGCAGATGTGATCATCATCATGGCCGTAGTCATCATCAACGCCGTGCTGGGCGTGGTGCAGGAGAGCAAGGCGGAGGCCGCCATCGCAGCCCTGCAGGAAATAGCCGCCGCCACCAGCAAGGTCCTGCGGGACGGCAAAATCATCACTTTAAAGAGCGAGGACCTGGTGCCCGGCGACGTGGTGGTTCTGGAGGCCGGCGACTCAGTCCCGGCGGACGGCCGTATTATCGAGTGCGCCAGCATGAAAATCGAGGAAGCGGCCCTGACCGGCGAGTCCGTTCCGGTCAACAAGATCGTCAGCCTGCTGAACCTGGAGGGTGAGAAGGATGTTCCCCTGGGAGACCGCAAGAACATGATCTACATGGGTTCCACCGTGGTGTACGGCCGCGGCAAGGCCGTGATCACAGGAACCGGCATGAACACCGAGATGGGCAAGATCGCGGACGCCCTTTCCCAGGCCAAGGATGAGGAGACGCCCTTGCAGATCAAGCTGAACCAGCTGAGCAAGATCCTCACCGTGCTGGTGGTGGGAATCTGTGTGGTGATCTTCGCCGTCGGACTGTTCAGAGCCAACATGAGCCCTGAGGGAATCACCGGAGATACCATTTTAAGCACCTTCATGGTAGCCGTATCCCTGGCCGTCGCGGCCATTCCCGAGGGCCTGGCCGCCGTGGTGACCATCGTGCTCTCCATCGGCGTGACCAACATGTCCAAGCGCAACGCCATCATCCGCAAGCTGACGGCTGTGGAGACCCTGGGATGTACCCAGATTATCTGTTCCGACAAGACCGGTACCCTGACCCAGAACAAAATGACCGTGGTAGACCATGTGGCCGGCGATGAGAACGCTTTAGTCCTGGCCATGGCCCTGTGTTCCGACGCTGAGCTGGATCCCGACAGCCACGACGCGGTGGGCGAGCCCACGGAGTGCGCCCTGGTGAACGACGCCTACAAGCACGGAATGGAAAAGCCCGCCTTAAAGGCCGACTATGTCCGGGTTGCGGAAGCTCCCTTTGACTCCATGAGAAAGATGATGTCCACTGTCCATCAGACCAAGGACGGACAGATCGTCCAGTTTACCAAGGGCGCTCCGGACGAGGTGTTAAAACGCTGTACCAAGGCGCTGGCAGACGGTCAGGTGGTTCCCATGACCGACGAAATCCGCGCCGGCATTTTAAAGAACAACAAATCCATGGCGGACCGTGCCCTGCGCGTGCTCTGCGCAGCCAGACGCGACTGGAACGGGCTTCCTGAGAACTCCGATCCCGAGTTCCTGGAGCAGGATCTCATCTACCTGGGCCTGTCCGGCATGATCGACCCCGTCCGCCCCGAGGTGAAGGCGGCCATCGTGGAGTGCCGTCAGGCGGGAATCCGCCCCATCATGATCACCGGCGACCACAAGGATACCGCGGTTGCCATCGCCACGGAGCTGGGCATCATCACCGACGCCACCCAGGCCATCACCGGCGCCCAGTTAAACGATATGAGCGACGAGGAATTCAACCGCAACATCGAGCATTACGGCGTGTACGCCAGAGTGCAGCCTGAGCACAAGGTGCGCATCGTAACCGGCTGGAAGTCCAAGGGCAAGATCACCGCCATGACCGGCGACGGCGTCAACGACGCCCCCTCGATCAAGACCGCGGACATCGGCGTGGGCATGGGCATCACCGGCACCGACGTGACCAAGAACGTGGCGGACATGGTGCTGGCGGACGACAACTTCGCCACCATCGTCTCAGCCGTGGAGGAGGGCCGCCGTATCTACGCCAACATCCGCAAGGCCATCCAGTTCCTGCTGGCCTCCAACTTAGCGGAAGTGCTGGCCATCTTCTTCGCCACCCTGATCGGCTTCACCATTCTGGAGCCTGTGCACCTGCTCTGGATCAATCTGATCACAGACTGCTTCCCGGCCCTGGCGCTGGGGCTGGAGCAGAGCGAGCCCGACATCATGAAGCGCGCGCCCAGAGATCCCAAGGAGGGCATTTTTGCCGGCGGCATGGGCTTCGACGTGTTCTTCCAGGGCGCCATCGTAACCGTCCTGGTGATAGTATCCTACCTGGTCGGCCACTACATCGAGAGCGGCGTCTGGGAATTTGTCAACAGTCCGGATGGAACCACCATGGCGTTTTTGACGCTGTCCATGGTTGAGATATTCCACTCCCTGAACATGAGAAGCCGCCGCGGCTCCCTGTTCAAAATGACCACGCACAATCATTTCCTGTTCGGAGCCATGGTCGTATCCCTGATACTGACCACCGCTGTGATCGAGGTTCCGTTCCTGGCGGCCGCGTTTGAGTTCACCCCCATCGACCTCAACGAGTACGCGGTAGCCCTGGGCTTGGCGGTACTCATCATCCCGATCATGGAGATTGTGAAATTCATCCAGCGCAAGCTGGGGAAATAGATGCACTCCTACTCAACCGGAGAAGGGCTGGGTTCCGCAACGGGAACCCAGCCCTTCTCTGAATAATAAGCGGCCCGTATCCGGCGATATAGGCCGGCCGGTTTCCGGACAAAAGCCCTCAATGCCAACGTCTGTTCCCACCGGGCACAGCGGCCCCGCAACTTTGGAAAATTCACCTGAAACCCTTGATTTTTTAGCCTGCGTGTGGTATTATTATCACTGCTTATCCAGTATATGGGCGGATTCCCGAGTGGCCAAAGGGGACAGACTGTAAATCTGCTGCAAATTGCTTCGGTGGTTCGAATCCACCTCCGCCCATTAGCGTGTCAGCTATAGCTTAAGGACATCAGCGCAGAGCGTGTTAAAGGTCCTCGTTTTCAGCCGTGGCACGTGCGACTGCGGGTATGGTGGAATAGGCAGACACAAGGGACTTAAAATCCCTCGGAGGCGACTCCGTGCCGGTTCAAGTCCGGCTACCCGCATGAACTTAACACAAGCCAGACAGCGTTTTGCTGCCTGGCTTGTTCGTATTTAAGACGCCAGGTTCCCTCAGAGGGATCCTGGCGTCTTTTACGTCCCAAAACATTTTCAGTAATATGTATCCACATATAATGCCCAAAACATACTCATTTCTTTCATTTTTTCAAAAAAACCCCCTCAGAAGTGACAAATATACCTAAATTATGGTATGATACGTTATATTTTCAAGAATGGAGCAGGCAATGGAAACCAAAAAAGCGATTACAACCATCAAAATGGCGCTGGTCTTTCCTGAGAAAGGTTTTTTTAAAGATGCCTTCCATATTTTTGAGGAGCATAAGACTATCTCGCAGGAATACGATCAGACGGCAAAGCTGGAATATGTTCTGGAGGAGGTGGCCGCCCCCCAGAACGTCCTGAACACACGCCAACTCAGAGAATACGACGTGATCATTTCCCGTGGGATCACCGCCTCACTGATTAAAAATGAGATACCGGATATTCCGGTAGTTGAAATCCCCGTGGCGGGAAACGATCTGGTCTACTGCCTGAAGCGGGCGAAAGACCGATTCGGTTCGCGTCAAATGGCCATTATCGGCTCCCACAACATGATCTACGGTGCCGAAGGGCTGATCGCCCTGTTCGATATCCGGGCAAAGCTGTACTTCCGCCTCAGCGGCCGGGATGGGAAGCGCAGCGTGGACCAGGCGGTGGCCGACGGCTGCACGGTGATCCTGGGCGGCGTAGAGACCTGCGCCTATGCCCGGGAGCTGGGGCTGGAGACAAGCATCATAACCAGCGGAAAGGAAGCACTATGGCAGGCCTTTACCGAGGCCAAGACCGCTGCGGACATCCAACTGACGGAGCAGCAGAAAACAAAACGGCTCAAAGCTATTTTAGACTACACCTACGAGGGGATTCTGGAAATCGACCGGCATTTAAATATCACTGTGTGCAATCACATGGCCAGCGCGATTCTGGAATTGGGCCGCGAAGTGGTGGGCCGCTCCGCAACCGAACTGTTCGCCCGTTCCCGCTTCCAGCGGATTCTCTGCGACGATAAGCAGTATGAGAATGAGCTGGTTGCCTACCAGCAGCAGAAGCTGGTGGTGAACAAGATACTGGTGACCGTCAAGGGCGGCCGAAGCCGTTATGTGGTCACATTCCAGGATGTGACCAAGCTGCAAAGCCTGGAGCAGATGATCAGAAAACAGATCAGCGCCAAGGGATACACCGCCAAATACTCGTTTTCCGATATTATCGGGGAGAGCCAGCCCATCAAAAACACCATTGAGCAAGCCCGGCATTACGCTAAAACCGAGGCCGACATCCTGATCATCGGCGAGTCCGGCACCGGCAAAGAGCTGTTTGCCCAGAGCATCCACAACGAAAGCGCCCGGAAAAACAACCCCTTTGTGGCCATCAACTGTGCGGCCATCAACGAAAACCTTTTGGAAAGCGAACTCTTCGGTTACGTGGAGGGTGCCTTCACCGGCGCGCAAAAGGGCGGGAAGGCGGGATTGTTCGAGCAGGCACACAGGGGGACCATATTTCTGGACGAAATCGCAGAAATCAGCCCGTCTCTCCAGGCAAAAATGCTACGCGTACTTCAGGAACGGGAGATCATGCGGCTGGGAGACAGCAAAATCATTCCAGTCAATATCCGTGTAATCGCAGCTACTAACAAGGATCTGTTCCAGCTGGTGCAGGACGGCAAATTCCGTGAGGACCTCTATTATCGGCTGGATGTGCTGCGCCTGAATATCCCCAATCTGAACCAGAGAGGCCACGATATCCGCCTGCTGGCCTCCCATTTTATCAGGGAATTGTCCGGTGAGTACCGCGGCCGTCAGGCGGATATCTCCTTGACCCGCGACGCCCTCGCGGCCCTGGAGCAGACGGACTGGCACGGCAATATTCGCCAGCTACGCAACGTCTGCCTGCGCATGGTCGTGCTGTGCGGTTCCGATGGCATTGTTTCCGAACAGGACGTGCGCGAAGTTCTGCGGGGATATACCAGTCATGAGGCGGTGAGGGAATCCGGCGAACAGGACAGCTTTGAGCGCGAACGAATCCGGAGCGCTCTGGAACAGGCAGCCTACAACCGGACAGAAGCAGCCCGGACGCTGGGTATGAGCCGCTCCACGCTCTGGAAGAAAATGAAGAAATATTCCATATAAGATTTTAAACAAATCTAATCATTTCCGAACGATTTGTTTCGCTATGAGCACTTTGTTTAAGTAATACGAACCAAAACAGGGGCTCATCATCAATCATTTACAAGAAATAGTAATAATATGGAAAAAGCAGGCGTTAATTCGGCCTGTTTTTTTCCATATTTTAGAAAATATTCCGTAAAACAGGATTTTGGCATCAAATTTGCTTTTAATAACAGTGTCAATCAAAATCAATAACTCTATAGGAGGAATGGCAATGAATACAAAACCATACCGCAGCAGGGATGTAGTGGAAGGTCCCGAGCGGGCGGGAAACCGGGCGCATTTGAAATGTGTTGGCCTGCTGGAGGACGAATTGGAGCGGCCGTTTATCGGCGTGGTCAACACCTTCAATGAAATGAACCCCGGCCACATCCATTTGCGCCGGATCGCAGAAGCAGTCAAGGAGGGGGTTTACCGTGACGGCGGCGTGCCCTTCGAGTTCAACACCATTGCAATCTGCGACGGCATCACCCAGGGGAATGTGGGCATGTGCTCCGTGCTTCCCAGCCGCGATGTGATCGTTGACTCCATCGAGCTGGTTGCCGAGGCCCAGCGGCTGGACGGGCTGGTAATTATCGCCACCTGTGACAAGATCGTGCCTGCGGCGCTGATGGCGGCCGGACGCCTCAATATCCCGACGGTCATCGTCCCCGGAGGGCCCATGCTGCCGGGTAAGTACAAAGGCCAGGATCTGGCGATCCATCAGATCAGGGAGATCAGCGCCCAAATCTGCGCCGGAGGTATTTCCGAGGGCGAACTCAAGGAGATGGAGGAAGCCATCTGTCCCACAGCGGGGGGCTGCTCCATGCTGGGAACAGCCAACACCATGTCCTGCCTGGCGGAAGCCCTGGGACTGACCGTCCCCGGCTGTGCCACCACCCACGCCGTGTACTCCCGGAAGCTGCGGGAGGCCAAGCAAGCCGGAATCACCGCGGTCAGACTGGTAAAAGAGGGCCTCTGCCCCAGGGACATTGTAACCGAAAGCAGCCTGCGCAACATGATGCGCGTCAATATGGCCATCGGCGGCTCCACCAACACCACCCTGCATATC
Source organism: Enterocloster asparagiformis (assembly GCA_018380885.1). Classification (GTDB taxonomy): domain Bacteria; phylum Bacillota; class Clostridia; order Lachnospirales; family Lachnospiraceae; genus Enterocloster. The sequence continues at coordinate 42,505 of JAGZSY010000003.1, read as the reverse complement.
CCGGCAATCGCGGCGGAGTTCGGCTTCACGGTCAAGCCTGAGGATTTCGAGACCGCCAGCCGGATGACGCCCCATCTGGCAAACGTCAAACCCTCCGGCAAATATTCTATGATCGAGTTCGACGAGGCCGGAGGCGTTGCCGCGGTAATCCAGGCCCTGGGGCCGGATTACATTGATATGGATGCGCGTACGGTAAACGGCATCACCATCGGCCAGTATCCGGTCCGCAACAATTCCGAGCTCACAGATGTGATCACCACCCCTGAACATCCCCTCCACCCCCAGGGGAGCATCGCAATTCTCAAAGGCAATCTGGCGCCGGACGGATCGGTTTGCAAACAGTCCGCCGTCTGTGAGGCCATGAAGGTACATACTGGTCCGGCCCGGGTATACGAATCCCAGGAGGAGGCCATCGCAGGCATGCAGCGGGGAGAGCTCACAGCCGGCGACGTGGTGGTAATCCGCTATGAAGGCCCCAAGGGCGGCCCGGGTATGCGGGAGATGCACACCGCCATGACCGCCCTGGTAGGGCTGGGACTGTCGGAATCCACTGCTCTGATCACGGACGGGCGGTTCTCCGGCGCCACCAGAGGTCCGTGTGTGGGCCATATTTCGCCGGAAGCCGCTGTGGGCGGTCCCATCGCCTTTGTACAGAACGGCGACATGATTCACATTGACATCCCGGGGCGTATCATTTCTATCGATGTCTCAGATGAGGAGTTCCGGCGCAGAATGGAAGGCTGGAAACCCAAGGAGACAAAGGGGCACGGAAAATATCTCAGGAGATACAGCAACCTGGTCGGAAGTGTGTGGGAAGGGGCCCAACTGGCGGTTGACTTTGACCGGGCCGATCACACAGATCACTAAGATAAAGGAGAGAATTAAGGTATGGAAGCTTTAGGGGTATTGGGTATCATCGCAGCGCTGATAATATTGATCTGTTTAATTTTCAGAGGGTGGCATATGGGAGTTGTGGCAATCCTGTCCTCGGTTATCGTGATTCTGACCAGCCAAATGGACATGTGGCCTGCCATTTCGGAGAGCTTTGCCACCTCGTTTAAAAACTTTGCCGGAACCTGGTTTCTGATGTTCGCCCTGGGAGCGGTCTTTGGCAAGGTGATGGAGGAAAGCGGTGCTTCCGTATCCATTGCCAACACCATCGTACACGCCATGGGCAAAAAGCAGGTGATTCTGATCGTGCTGGTCACCACGCTGATTCTGTCCTACGGCGGCATCGGAGTATTCGTTATCGCCTTCACCATGTACCCCATCTGCATGGCCCTGTTCAAGGAAGCCGACCTGCCGAAGAAAATCTTCCCGGGCCTGCTGCTGGCCATCCCCGCGACCATCTGTATGTCCGTGGCTCCGGGCGTTCCCGCAGTGCAGAACATGATCCCTACGGAGACCTTTGGAACCACCATCTATGCGGCACCCGTCATCGGCATTATCTGCTCCATTTTTATTTTCATTCTGGACTACCTGTTTTACACCTGGGCGGCCAAGCGTTGCCGCGAAAAGGGAGAGCACTTTATCCCCGGGCCTAACGACAATATTGTGGACTTAAACGATGCAAACGCCATGAAGAATCTTCCCGGCAAGTTTGAGGCTTTTGTACCCCTGATCGTGCTGATCGCGTCCATGTTCCTTTTCCAGAAGATCGTGTCTCCCTCCAACTATGCAGTGGTGTTGGGCATGGTGCTGGCCATTGCCGTGGCCCTGGTTATGTTCCGCAAAAAGCTCAAAATACGCGAGGCCCTGGCTTCCGGAACCACAAACGGCTTGAACGCGCTGATGGTCACCTCATCCATCATGGGCTTTGGCGGCGTGGTGAGCGCCTCCCCGGCCTTCACCTCCTGCGTGAACTGGCTGCTGGGTCTGAATATGAGCCCGATGCTGCTGGCATTCTTCTCCATCAACATCATCTGCGCCATCACCGGATCGTCCTCCGGTGGCCTCAATATTTTCCTGAACACTCTGGGTGAATATATGCTGAGCACAGGTATTAACACCCAGATCCTTCACCGACTGACCTGCATCGCTTCCGCCGGTTTGGACGCCATGCCTCACGCTTCCGGTGTGGTCCTGGCCAACGACGTGGCCAAAACTCAGATGAAGGATACTTACAAATATACCTTTGTCTCCCAGTGCGTGATTCCCATGCTCGCCTTCTGGCTGGCGTTTGCCCTATACCACATGGGGCTTTGCTGACCGTTTAAAGACCGCGCAGGCGTCCGCGGGCCTCAGACTGTTCTGATCCCGGATGGACGTCTGCTCAAAAATGGAGGAGTATCACATGAATATTGATATCTGTATTAAAAACGGCCGTGTCGTGGATCCCTATACCGGAATGGACCAGGTGGCGGACATCGCCGTATCCAACGGACGGATCGTCCCGTCGGTTCCCGGCGCTACATGCGGCAACATCATCGATGCCTCCGGCTGCTTTGTATTTCCCGGCCTGATTGATTTCCATGCCCACGTATTCCGCGGCGGCAGCGCCGTATCCGTGAGACCGGAATACCTGCTGGCCACCGGCGTCACCTCCTGCGTGGACGCGGGCACCGCAGGACCCTGCAATTTTGAGGCGTTTTACCGGAACACCGTGATTCCCAGCCAGGTGCGGATTAAAAGCTACCTGAATATGTACAGCTACGGCCAGCCGGACTACGGTATTAACGAGTGGTTCGCGGTGGAGGCGTTTCAACCGGACAAAATCCGCCGTCTGGCGGAGCAGTACCGCGACAATATCCTGGGCCTGAAAATCCGCATGAGCGAGGGCGTGGCCGCTGACCGCAGCGCGCTGGATTTCACTGTAAAGCTGGCCGAAGAACTGGGCATAGGCGTCTGCGTCCATGTGAGCAAACCGCTGTACTCCCTGGCGGAGATGGCCGGTCAGCTGAGGGCCGGCGACATTTTCTGCCACGTATACCAGGACGTGGGTAGGGACAATATTTTCGACAATCAGGGGCGCGTAAAGCAGGAGATCCTTGACGCCCGCAGCCGTGGCGTGATATTTGACGCTGCCAACGGAAAGATGAACTTTAATATCAAGGCGTGCCAGCGGGCTACGAGCCAGGGCTTCTGGCCGGATGTGATATCCAGCGACTGGCTGTCGGACAAATACAACGTGTCCCCGTACACGAAAAACCTTATGTTCATTGTATCCAAATACCTGAAACTGGGCATGCCGCTCATGGACGCCCTAGCCTGCGTGACCTCCACCCCCGCCCGTTTGATGGGCATGGAAGGAAAAATCGGCACGCTGCAGGAGGGGGCGGCCGCAGATATCGCCATTTTCCGAACCGTTAAGAAGCGGGCGAGGCATCTGGATTTTGACGGGAATGAATTTGAGACAGATGAACTGTTTGTCCCGCAGATGGTAATCTGCGGTGGGGAGTTTGCGTTCTGCCAGGCGGATTTCGCCCTGTGCTGAACTGCGGTGATTCCCAGATAATGGAGGAAATATCGGATGAGCGTAAAAGGAATTATACCGGCACTCTGCACCCCTTTGGACGAGAGCGAGCGGGTAAATGAGGCAGCCCTGAAACGGCTGCTGGACTATACTATCGGCAACGGCTGTCACGGCGTTTTCATTCTCAGTAGTACCGGGGAATTCTACGGGCTGAGCGAGGCTGAAAAGCTGCGGGCTTTAAAAATCACGGTGGATCACGTAAATGGCCGGGTACCCGTGATGGCGGGCGCCTACGGCATCGGCACAAAGGAGGCGGTCCGGATGGTGGAAAAGGCCCAGGAGCTGGGAGCCGACCTTGTCTCCGTTCTGACTCCCATGATGATAAGCCCCAACGATGAGGAGATTTATCAGCACTACCGCTCCATCGCGGCCTCCACGGATCTGCCGGTAACATTGTACAACAACCCGGACCGGACCAGCGTGAACATTTCCGCAAAAACCGCGGAGCGTCTGGCCGCAGTGCCAAACATCGCGGCGGTGAAGGACAGCAGCGGCGACATGAGCCTGATGATGGACTACATTCTGCGGACACGGGATATGGATTTCGACGTGCTCTGCGGCAGGGACATGCTGATCTTCGCCAACCTGCTCCACGGAGGGTCCGGGTCCGTAGCCGCCACAGCCAACGTGGCTCCCGCGCTGCTGGTGGATTTATACAACAAATATCTGTCCGGGGATTACGCAGGTGCCCTGGCTGATCAGTACCGCCTGGCGCCCTTCCGCCTGTCCTTCAGCTTGGCCAGCTGGCCGGCGGTGACCAAAGACGCCTTAAATCTCATGGGATTCGAGGCCGGTCCTCCGGTGAGTCCTATCACCGGCTGCAACGCGGAAAACATGGAGCGCCTGCGGACACTGCTGACGGACCTGGGCGTGATACACCAATAATTGTGGCCGGTTCACATATTCAAAAAAAATATATTAAGAAAGAGGCAACGTAAATGGATGAGATAAGAGTATTAAAACCATATATCAACGGGCAATTCGTGGAATCCGCCACCGACAAGTACACGGATGCATACGATCCCAGCACAGGCAATGTAATCGCCAAGGTTCCCTGCTGCACCCGGGACGAGGTGGAGGCGGCGGTGGCCAGCGCTAAGGCGGCCTTCCCCGGCTGGTCCTCTACGCCGGTTATCAAGCGTGTTCAAATTTTGTACCGCCTGCGGGAGCTTTTGATAGAGCACATGGATGAGCTGACCCACCTGGTGGCTCTGGAAAACGGAAAAGCGTGGGATGAAGCCAAGGGTGACGTCCTGAAAGCCAAGGAGGGGACCGAGCAGGCCATCTCCGCTCCCTCCCTGATGATGGGCGAAAGCCTGATGGACGCCTCCCGGGGATATGACACCGTGCTCTACCGGGAACCCCTGGGCGTGTTCGCCGGGATTGTTCCCTTTAACTTCCCCGCCATGATTCCTATGGGCTGGATGACGCCCATGTGCATCGCCTGCGGCAACACCATCGTGCTGAAGGCGGCCAGCTTCACCCCTCAGTCCTGTATGCGCATAGCAGAGCTTTATAAGGAAGCCGGGCTCCCCGACGGTGTGATCAATATTGTCACTTGCTCCCGCCATGAAGCGGAAATCCTGCTGGAGCATCCGGACGTAAAGGGGATTACCTTTGTGGGTTCCACCTCCGTTGGAATGCACATCTACTCCACCGCAGCCGCCCACGGCAAACGGGTGCAGGCCCTGTGCGAGGCCAAAAACCACGCTCTGGTCCTGAACGATGCCCCTGTCCGCCGGGCGGCAGCCGGAATTATCAACTCCGCCTTCGGCTGCGCCGGGGAGCGCTGTATGGCCCTTCCGGTGGTGGTCGCCCAGGAGGACATCGCCGACGCCCTGGTTGCGGAGCTTGTAGAACAAGCCCGGGGGCTGAAGGTTGGCCCTGCTTACGACAAGGAGAGCCGTCTTGGTCCGGTGGTCAATGAGGCCCACAGACAATCTGTCCTGAAATGGATTGAAACAGGCCTAGCCGAGGGCGCCACTCTGGCGCTGGACGGCAGAGCTGTCACTGTCCCGGGATATGAGAACGGATTTTACCTGGGCCCCACCATCCTGGACCACGTAACGCCCGGCATGACTGTGGGAGATACGGAGATATTCGGACCGGTTCTCTGCATCAAGCGCGTCAAAACCTTTGAGGAAGGCCTTGAGGTTATGAACGCCAACCCCTTTGCCAACGGTTCCGTCATTTTCACCCAGAGCGGGCACTATGCCAGAGAGTTTGCCCGCCACACCGACGGCGGCATGGTGGGCGTCAACGTTGGAATCCCGGTTCCGGTGGGCGTATTCCCCTTCTCCGGCCACAAAAATTCCTTTATCGGCGACCTCCACTGCCTGGGTAAGGACGGCTACCGCTTCTACACGGAAACCAAAGTCGTAACCACCCGCTGGTTTGATGAGGAGCAGGGCAAATCCACCCAGGTATCCACTTGGGACGGTACCATCTGATCTGATACAGGGCTGAATCTTAAAATCGATTCAGCCCTGCATTTTTTTCTCAATTTCATCCATAATCTGATATAATAAGCTATGGATCACCAGGATCACACCGCACTGAAATTAATCATGGAAGCAGGTAGTGGAATATGGATTTCTACAAATTAAAGTACTTTATCAGCGTCGCCCGGCATCTGAGCTTTACCAGGGCGGCTGAGGAATGCCACGTGGCCCAGACCGTTATGAGCCGCCAGATCGCCAGCCTGGAGGAGGAGCTGGGCGTCCAGCTCCTGTACCGGAACAACCGGCAGGTAGAGCTCACCCCGGCCGGACGTCTGTTTTACGACGAGTCCATCTATATCCTGCAATACTACTACGGCGCCCTGGAGCGGACTCGCAAGACCGCCGTGGGCTACAAGGGCGCTTTAAAAATCGGAGTGGGCCCCTACGAGATGGACCTGCTTCCGGAACGCCTGATCCGGATGACCGAGCATTACCCGGAAATATCGGTAAACTGCATGCAGTTCTCCTACGGCATCCTTCCCTTCCGCTTCACCCGAAGCCTGGTGGACGTGGCTTTTTGCAGCCGCAGGCTGGCAACGCGCTTTGACAACAGCGTTCTCACCGACGTCTATCCCAACTGCTGGCTCCTAGCCGCCCACCGGGATCACCCCTTCTGGCAGCTGCCCGAGGAGCGCAGGCGGACCTTAGACGACCAGGTCCTAATCGTGCTGGAGGACGACTTGGACGACGACTTCAAATACACCTGTACCCAGTGCGGCCTCACGGTGCGCGAATATTCCAAGACCAATTTTTACAACACGCAGCTGTTGATGCTCCAGGGAAAAATCGGCGTAGCCTTCCTGCCGGGATTTCTAAAGGACCGGCTCCCGGAGTCCATCCGCACGGTGGAGGTGAGGGACCTGCCCTTTCTCTACTCCTTCATCTCCGCCTACATGAAGGAAAATCACAATCCCTGCATCCAGACGTTTCTGCAAACCATATAATCGAGCCGCTCAGCCGTGGAGGCCGGCGCGCCGGATTTAAGCCTGTCAAACAGGCATAATCTTACGGTGTGTCAGCCCCCATTTTTTGACAATTACAGTTATGCATTTTTGACATTGCTTTATGCATTTAATATGTTATACAAATTTTTAGTCACCTGGTATTATATCCGTAGCTGAAATAAACAAAAGCAAAGGAGTATGAATTATGAGTTCGAAAAAAGGGAAATTGGGATTGCTTAGTATTATCCTGCTCGGAATCAACGCGGTAATCGGGTCCGGCATCTTTCTGATGCCCGGCCAGGCCTACGCGCTGATGGGGACAAACAGCCTGTGGGTTTACATCTTCGACGCCCTGCTGGTAATCGCTATGGTTATGTGCTACGCCGAGGTGGGCGGCATGTTCACCCAGACCGGCGGCGCTTACATCTACGCCCGCGAAGCCTTCGGCGAGTTCGTGGGATTTGAAGTGGGCATCATGCGCTGGGTCATGTGCACGGTTTCATGGGCCACCATGGCCGTGGGCTTCACCACAGCGCTGGCTAACATCATGCCGTCCGCTGCCGACCCTGCGGTGCGCAACATCATCGTGGTGTCCCTGATCGTGGGATTGGGCATTGTCAACATCATCGGAATCGACTGCACCAAGTATCTGAACAACATCATCACCACAGGAAAGCTGATCCCGCTGATCGTATTCGTCGGCGTGGGCGTTTTCTTCATCAAAGGCGGCAACTTCACGGCTCCCTCCGGCGTGGAAACAGGCGTTTCCAACTTCTCCCAGGCAGCCATGCTGATTTTCTACGCCTTTACCGGATTTGAGTCCATTGCCGTGGCAGCCGGCGACATGGCTAACCCCAAAAAGGATGTGCCCATCGCCTCCTTTGCCGTCATGCTGCTGGTATCCGCAATCTACCTTCTGGTTCAGGCCGTTTCCATCGGAACCATGGGTCCGGCTCTGGCCACCAGCACCGCTCCCATCGCGGAGGCCTCCGGTCAGTTCCTCGGCAGCCTGGGCGGTGTGCTCGTAACCGTGGGAACGCTGGTGTCCATCGGCGGAATCAACCTGACCGCTGCATTTATCACCCCCAGAAACGTTTACGCTCTGGCTGAGGACGGACTGGTGCCCAGAGTGCTGGCCAAGACCGGCAAGCGCAACACCCCGTACATCGCCATCATTATTTCCGTGTTAATCACCATCCCGGTGGCGCTGTCCGGAACCTTCACCCAGTTGGCAGTGCTCAGCGTGGTGGCCCGCTTCATCCTGCAGTACATCCCCACCTGCTTATCCGTGCTGGTGCTGAGAAAACGCGAAGATTTAAAGTCCACCTACACCGCTCCCTTCGGCTGGGCCATGCCTGTGATCTCCGTGGTGGTCAGCATCTGGCTGCTGATGAAGTCCTCGCCTAAACAGCTGATCTGGGGTATGATCGCTCTGGCCGTCATCGCTCCCCTGTACTTTGTGATGAAGCGCGTGCGGGAAAATGAATCCGGCGCAAAGAGTTAAGTCTGTTCGGAGAATACAACCATGCGCGAATACATCTGGATTGACAAAAATATGGATAAGCTGGACAAAATCCGCCGGGAAATATGGGAATGCGCGGAGCCGGGACTGGAAGAGTTCCGCTCCAGCGCCCTCCTAAAAGAGACGCTCCGGGCCAACGGATTTCATATTGAGGAGGGACAGAGCGGCCTTGCCACCGCATTTAAAGCCTCCTGGGGAACGGGGAAGCCGGTGATCGGCTTCCTCGGCGAATTTGACGCCCTGCCGGGAATGAGCCAGAAGGCCTCCTGCGTCCGGGAAGCGGCAGCGGACAGGACCTGGGGACACGGCTGCGGCCATAACCTTCTGGGGACCTCAGCCATGGCAGCGGCCATCGACCTGAAGGAGCGCCTGATGCGGGAAAAACTGCCCGGCACCGTGGTGTACTGGGGCTGCCCCGACGAGGAGGGAAGCCAGGCAAAAATATTCCTGGCCCGGGATCATCACTTCGACGGTCTGGACGCGGCGCTGACCATGCACCCCGGAATCGCCAACTACGCCAACGAGGGATCGGCAGCGGCCTTTTTCTCCGCGGAGTTCTCCTTCTTCGGCACCCCCGCCCATGCGGCCGCCGCGCCGGAGGACGGCAGAAGCGCCCTGGATGCGTTAGAGCTCATGCACAGCGGGCTCAACTATCTGAGAGAGCATGTGTCCAGGGAGATCAGTCTCCACTATGTCACGGTAAACGGCGGCGACCGCCCCAACGTGGTGCCCGCCTTTGCCCAAAATTGGCTGATCGTCCGCGGCCCCTCCATCCGCCAGGTGCGGGACGTATTCGGCCGGGTGGAACGGATTGCACAGGGCGCCTGCCTGATGACGGACACCACCTGCCAGAGCCGGATCAGGACAGCCACCTATCATTTTAATGTCAACGAGACCCTGGTCAGGCTGGCCGCAGACTGCATGGAGCAGACGGGCGGCATATCGTGGACTGAGGAGGAGCGGAAGGCGGCGGCCCTGATGGCGGAGGAATACACGGACAGCCAGCGCTTTTCTTCCATCCGCAACTACACCACCGAGGCGGGAATGGAGGAGTTGGGCCGGGAAATTCTTCACTCCGGTGTGTTAAAGCCTCTGGGGAAGCCCTTTTATACCCTGGGTTCCACCGATGTGTCGGACGTCAGCTGGATCACACCCACGCTGGAAATCGTCACCTGCTGCCGTCCCGTGGGCATCGCAGCCCACACCTGGCAGCAGTCGGCCTGCGCCGGCATGAGCATCGGTTTAAAGGGCATGGCCCTGGCGGCCAGAACGCTGTCCGACACAGGCTACCGCCTGATTACAGAGCCCGCGCTGTTGGCGCAGGCCAGGGAGGAATTTGCCGCCTCCGCGGCGGGCTGCCCCTACACACCCGTGATCCCGCCGGATTGCCGGCCGGAAAAGCGCCCTTGACCGGGCCGCAGCCCTATTTACCTGTTTAGGAGGTTTTATGAAAAAACGCTACAAACCAATCGAGATCGATGCCTTTTGCCGGTATCGTTTCGTAAATAATCCCGTATCCTCTCCGGACGGCCGCTGGACCGCGTTTACCGTATACACGGTGTTGCGCGGGGAGAACGCCTACAAGGGCACTCTTCACGTGCTGGACCACCGGACCGCGGAGTGCGCTCCTGTATGCCCGCAGATGGATATCCGCTGCTACGACTGGACGCCCTCCGGGGAGTTGCTGGCCTTTGCGGGCGGAAATGCCTGGCAGGTTGATCCTGAAAAGAGGACGTGCAGGGAACGTTTCCCATTTTCCCACACCCCGGAAAGACTGGTATTCTGCGGGCCGAACCGGGCGCTGTTCGTGGGTAATGACCGCCGGGAATGCCATGCCAACCACGATGTGACTGTCATCGAGGAAATCCCCTACCTGGAAAACGGCACCTCCTATTTAAATGGAGCCTACAAACGCCTCTATCTGCTGAATCTGGAATGCGGAGCCGTGACCTCGGTCTCCTCCCCAAAGATCAGCGTCAGCGCCTTTACCTGCTTTGGCGGCGCTGCGGTCTGTGCCGGAGTGCAAAACGCCTTTGAGGAGGCCAGACCCGGCGTCTATTCCTATGACCTGGAAACCGGCGCCTCGAGGGAGCTGGTGCCTGAGGGCGCTTACTATATACATTTTCTGGAAAATCTCGGCGAGCATCTGGTGTTCTCCGGGACCACCGGGGCCGAGTACGGCAAAAACCAGTACGGCGGCTTTTATGAGATTTGCCCGCAAACAGGGGCCGTCTCCCTTCTCTGCCTGCACGAGGCCAGTATGGGTGAGAACGAGATCATCGGTGACTGCGGCTATGGGGCCGGGAGAAAGCGGCTGGTGAACCGCGAGGGACTGTATTTCACCTCGGTCATCGGCACCCACAGCGAAATCTTCCTGCTGCGGAAGGACGGCAGCCTGAGCTCCGTGTTCGCCTCCCAAAGCTCCATCGACGGCTTTTCCCTGGCCGGCGCCGCCGGGGACCTGCTGGTGACAGCCCTGCTGACGGAGAAACGGCCGCAGGAGCTGTACCTTTCCCAACCAGATCAACAGGGCCCCGCGGAAGCTTCCACGGGCCGGTCCGCTCCCCGCTGGGGCGATCCGGTGATGGTCACCGACTTTAACGCGGGGATCGCCGGCTGCTCCGTGGCGCCGCTCAACGCCCTGCGCTTTCAGGCCTCTGACGGCAGAACCCTGGACGGCTGGATCATGACGCCGCCTGATCTGGACAAGTCCAAATCCTACCCGGGCATCCTCTATATCCACGGCGGCCCGAGGATGATCTACAGCACCATGTTCTACCACGAGATGCAGGTATTGGCCGCAAGGGGATATATCGTATTCTTCTGCAACCCCGTGGGCAGCTCCGGTAAGGGCAACGAGTTCGGTTACCTCCAGGGCAAGGCCGGCGTTGAGGATTACAGAGAGCTGATGGAGTTTACGGATTACTGCCTGGAGCAGTGTCCCCAATTGGCTCCTGACCGCCTGGCCGTCATGGGAGGCTCCTACGGCGGGTACATGGTCAACTGGATCATCGGCAGGACGGACCGTTTCAAAGCAGCCGTATCCCAGCGCTCTATCTCCAACTGGCTGACCACCGAGGTCGGAAGCGACATCGGCTATTACTATGTGCGGGAACAGCTGGGCGCCGGGATGATGGAAAATCCCGGGCTGCTGTGGGACCGTTCCCCGGTCAAATACGCCGGCCAGGCCGTCACTCCGACCTTGTTCCTGCACTCTGACCGGGACTTCCGCTGCTGGATCGCCGAGCCCATGCAGATGTTTTACGCGCTGAAAAAACGCGGCGTCCCCACGCGGATGACCGTGTTCCACGGGGAGAACCACACCATGGCTAAGCTGGGAAAACCGGCGAACCGCATCGCCAGGCTGGAAGAAATCTTAAATTGGCTTGAACAGTATTGCGCCGCAGATCAGGCCGGCGCGCCGAAAGGAGTTACACAAGATATGAGACACATCGAAGTTGTTCCCGAAAATATCTGCGCCAAAAAGATCACCTTTGATCTGGATGGAAACATCGTGCACAACGTATCCTTTGAGAACGGATGTGACGGTAACCTAAAGGCCATCGGAAAGGTAGCCGAGGGCAAGACGGTGGAGGAGCTGGAGGGTTATTTCCTGGGAAATACCTGCAAGGCCAAGGGCACCTCCTGCACCGACCAGATGGTGCGGGCCATGCGCAGAGCGCTGGAAAACCGGCAGGCATAGAATAGCAGATACGGGGCTGTGGCAAAGGCAGACGAATCATCTGCCGGAGCCGCGGCTCCATTTTTGTGTTCAAATACAAAAATGCGCGCCTGAAGGAGTACGCGGTCACCCAGAGGGAACGTCTCATTGCCGTCGCAAACGCCCGGGGACAACCTCCCCGGACGAATTTCACATAGGCGAAAGCACCTTTCAGCTGTTTGTTTACATTTCCCCGGAAACTTGCTATGATAAATACAGTTTAATCCGACAACCAATCCATCAAAGAAAGGATATGATCTTATGGAATTAATGGAAGCAATCCGCGAGCGCAAGAGTTACCGCAGGACGTTTAAGCCGGACCTGATTCCCACGGAAGCCTTAAAAGAGATTCTGGAAGCCGGCGCAGCCGCTCCCTCCGGCTGCAACCAGCAGACCACCCGTTTTATCGGGGTGAACGACCCGGAGCTGGCCCACAAGCTGGCGTGTATCTACGACAAGCCCTGGGCCATGACCGCGCCGGCCGCCATCCTGCTGCTGACGAAGGAGCACGTGTCCTACCGCGGCAACTCCTACCACATCCACGACTACTCCGCGGCAGCCGAGAACATTCTCCTGGCCGCTGTGGACAAGGGCTACGCCACCACCTGGATCGAGGGACAGATCGAGGGGGAGAAGGCCCGGCAGATGGGCGATCTTCTGGGCGTTCCCCAGGACCTGACCGTGGCCATCTACATGCCCTTGGGCATCCCTGCCGAGGAGAATCCCGGCGTGGCAAAAATGTCCTTCGACGAGCGGGCATGGCTGAACGGATACAAAAAGACCTTTTAGTCTGCACGCCCTGCCTCCGGCCGTTGCCAGAACGTGCTTAAACGTTTATTCCCGCCGCCTGCGCAGCCCCGGAGCGCTTTTCCGCCGCGCCTCTAGTCCGCCAGATCCCCGGCGGCTTTGATCTTCACCCGGTTGGTATTTCCCGGGTAATAGGCCAACGGCACATCCTCCACCTCTATAATCTCAACCGTATCCCGGACCGCGCCGGACTGCACCGCCAGTTCCACCGCTGCGGCCCGGGCTTTTTCTAACGCTTCATCCCGCGGGAGCTCATCGTAATTGATCAGCTGCTCCAGGGTTCCGCTCACCTTGGAGATGGCGGAGCCAATGGCGTTGGCCGTGCCGAAATGGCCGGGCTTGACCACGTTTCTGGTGCCCGCCAGCCGGTCCGGCACAATGATCGAGCCGCCGCCCACAAGCACCGCATCGATATCCGCGCCTGACACCTTCATTGCGTCGATGCTGTCCTCGATCATGGCGCGCATACACTCCATGGCCTTGAAGGCCACCGCCTCGTCGATTCCCGCCGCCAGGGCCGGATCGCCCAGCTCTGCCATACCCAGGCGGACCGCAATATCAGTGGCCGTCATGGTATCTCCGCCGAACACCAGGGCCTTCTCCGTGATGCGATAGCCCACGCTGTCCGGCCCCACGGTCACGCTGCCGTCCTCGTGGCTGCGCACGATGGAGCCGCCGCCCAGGCCGATGGAGATCACGTCCGGCATGCGGAAATTGGTGCGCACGCCGCCGATGGTGACCGCCACGCCGGACTCCCGTGGGAACCCGTTCTGGATCATACCCAGGTCCGTGGTGGTGCCGCCCACGTCGATGACCACCGCATCGGTTAAGCTGCTCAAATAGCTGGCGCCCCGGATGGAGTTGGTGGGGCCGCAGGCGATGGTGAGAATGGGGTAACGGCGGGCGCTCTCCATGGTCATCAGGGTTCCGTCGTTCTGGGACAGGTACACGTCCGCGTTGGTAACGCCCTCCTGAGCCAGGGAACGGGCGAAGCCTTCCGTGAACCGGTCCGCCACCTGGTAGAGGGCCGCGTTTAAGATGGCCGCGTTTTCCCGCTCAATGAGGCCCATGGAACCGATCTCGCTGGAGATGGACACGTGGACGTCCTCCCCCATCACCTCTTTGCACAGCGCAGCGGCCTCCAATTCGTGGTCGCTGCGCACGGTGGAGAACACGCAGGAGATTGCCACGGACTTTACCCTGCCCTTAAGACCTGCAAAAAAGCGCCGGGCGGCTTCCCGGTCAAAGGGGGCCAGCTCCTTTCCGTCGTACTCAAAGCCTCCGCCCACAATAGCGTAATCCACGGCAATCCGCCTGATATCCTCCGCCCAGTCCACCATAGGCGGGATGCCGAGGGTGGCGGGCGCGCCGATGCGCAGGATGCCGATGGGAGCCAGGTTCTTGCGCTCCACAATGGCGTTGGTGCACTGGGTGGTTCCCAGCATGGCCTGGCGAATCTCCGACCGGTCTATCTCCACCTGCGCCAGCACGTCCCGCACCGCGCCCACAATGCCGTCGTAAATGTCCCCGGACGTGGGATGCTTTACCTCCGCCACCACCCGGCGGTCCCCGTCAATCAGCACGGCGTCCGTGTTGGTGCCGCCCACATCAATTCCCAGCTTATACATCCGCCTCACCTCCGTTCACCCGCTCCTCCAGCGGGATGTAATCCGTATCCAGCCCGAAATACCGCGGGCCAACCAGCTCCAGCCCTTCCCCGGAGCGCCACATTTCAAAGCATTTGAGACCCACGGCCAGTACGCGCTTTCCGTATTTCAGGGCATCCGTGGTCACAGGGATAAAGGTCTCCGCGTCCACAAGGCAGATCAGGTCCGGCACGGTGGCTATGATCCGGCCGTCCACCTCGGCGCACAGATTCTCATTCTGGAACACGATCCGGGCCTGATGCCCCTTGTTGTTCCCAATTCCTTCCAGAACCACCTTTCCATAGTTGAACGCGCCCTTCGTCTCCCTCAGCACGTCCACGATCTTGCCCTTAAACAGCCGGTAAGCATCCGCGCATCCCAAAAACGCCTCCTCCGGCGTCTTATCGCCGGCATTTTTTACCTGGCGGATGGCCTCGCCCAGCTTCTGGCTGCGGGTCACAATATTCCTGACCCCGTACCGTTTCATAACGGCGCCGTCCATGCAGTAGAGGGACACGGACACGGAGCCGCCGCAGCTCATGGTCACCGCCCTGGCCAGCTCCTCGGTCCACTTGTTGGTGATGGTGTTGAAAATGGCGCTGTTGCCTTTCTCGTCCACCAGGGCCATGGGCGTGGCCGACACGCCGCCCATAGTGAAGGTCACCATCTGCAATTCCGGGAAGGCCCGGCCCATTCCGTCCGCGTCCACCAGGGGCAGGCCCAGCCTGGCGGCCGCGGCGATGGGCAGCATGGAGTTCACGCCGCCGGCCTCCATGGGCATGAAGGCGTAGACCTGGCGGCCGTAGAACTTGCTCACCATCTCGTACAGGTTCTGGTATTCGTGTTCGCCGATGGTTTTTTCGCCCAGTATGGTGGGCGCTCCCATCATGGCGATGGGCATCACCAGCGCGTCGTCCGGCACCTCCTCAGGGTCCAGCAGAGTCACGGGGCCGCACTCCCGCACCGCTCCGATGGCCACCAATTTCCCCACGTAGGGGTCTCCGCCGCCTCCGGCTCCCAGAAGGGAGGCGCCCAGGGCGATGTCCTCAATCTCAGATAATCCGATTTTCCGCATATTCCTCACGCTCCTTTTACGTTCGCGAAAAGCCGGCGGATCGACCCCGCCGGCCTTATCTCAGATAAGCATACTAAACTTTTTTCCAAAGCGGAATCCTCCGCTCAAACGAATTTTAGCCCGCTTTTTTGTCACTTTGGACAAATGGGCGCTACGGCCGCAGAAGCCGCCTGACGGCGGCCGCGTGGTAGAGGGGCAGCGTGTCCGGGAAATCGCCGATGCGGTAGCCCACCAGATCGGAACACCGGCTGAGGCGGTATTTCACCGTATTTTTGTGGAGAAAGAGCAGGTCGCCGGTCCGCTGATAGCTGCACTGGGCGTCCAGCAGATAGACCTCCAGCGTGTCCAGGCAGGCCTCGTCCTTCTCCATGCGGATGGGCTCCAGCGGTTTCATAACCTCGTGCAGCCCCGTCTCCCCGCCGGCGATTTTCATGCGGCAGGCCCTGGCGAACTCCATCTCCCGGATATGGTAGGCGTTCTTGTGCGGAAACAGCTTCTGCGCGTCCGCCCGGTATTCCCGGTGGAGCAGAAATGCCTCCCGCACCGCCGACGTGTCGGCCAGATGATTACACCAGGTAAAGGTGCAGCGCTGCCCCTCCAGGGCCGGGCAGGCCTCCAACAGCCTCTGTAGCTCCCGCTCCTCGTTCAGGGACTTGGGCCCGTCCATGAACAGGACCAATTCCCCCTCGTAGGCGTCGGCCACCACGGTCTCAAAATAGGCCCTCAGCAGTTCCGTCAGGCTTGGGAGAATGGCGGAACAGTTCCCGTGGTTCCACTCCTGCTCCCCGTGAAGAATCACCATGGTGCGGATGGCAGCCACGTCGATGTGAAAGATGTCCGCCAGACGGCGCATTTTCATAGGCTCATCCTGGAGAATGGCGCACACCAGCTCCCGCACGGCCACCGCGTCGTGCTGGGTGCTCCAAATCCCCGCCGCCAGGCGAACCGCGTCCCCGGCCTGCTCCACCGCAGCCCGGGACAGCGGCTCCCCTTCGCGGAAGATAAACAGCTCCATGGGGCGGCTCTGGTCCAGCTTGATGGAGACGCGGCAGAGCCGGTAGTCGGAACCGTTTACGCGCACCGAGGCTTCCTGCTCCGGCTCGGGGAGCCTTCCGGTCTCCAGGAAGTCCCGCAAAGTCTTTCCCAGGCTGTGGGGCCAGGTGGCTTCGTTTAAAACCCCCAGGGAGCCGTCCGTGAGCAGGAACGACGCCATCATGCGCTCGCTGAGCATTTTCAGCATAGTGTCCACGGTGCGCTGGTGGCGCGGCAGGCGGGACACCTGCTCCAGCAGCTCGCTGACAAAGGCCGGGTTTGCCATCCTGTCCCGCACGATGCGCTCCATGATCTCGCAGATGGCCTCCCCGTAGCGGAAATCCATCCTCCCCTCCGGCATCAGGATCAGCACGAAATCCTTCTCCTCGGCGATCCGCTTCATCTCCTCGGGCACGGAAGGCATATAGATTCCCACGTAGTACAGGATCAGGCCCACCTCCCCCGCCTCCGCCAGGCGCCTGACCACCGCGCACTGAAGCCGCTCGTCGCCGGGATTGTTCATGAACCCGGTGATCACGATCTCGCTCCCGCTGTAGGTGTCGTCCGGAAACAGGTCATCCTCCAGTATCTGCGGGTCGGCGTACTCCAGCACGGACACATAGGCCACCGTGCGGGCTAACCCGCCCGCCCCGGCCACCACCCTGGCGGGTTTTAAGGACGGAAGGTTCAACAGGTCCGCCACCGTAACGCTCATCACACCATCTCCTCAAATCAACGGAAATCCCCGCCGTCCACCGGCGGCCCATTGCGTTTAATAATACCGGGCAGCCGCTCTGTTTCAAAAGGCGGCTGCCCGGTTCAATCACCAACTGATCTTATTCTTCTGTCTCTGCAACCTCAATCCCCAGCTCCTTTAACTGCGCAGGATCCACCGGCGTGGGGGCCTCGGTCATCAGGCAGGAGGCGTCCTTCACCTTGGGGAATGCGATCACATCGCGGATGCTGTCCGCGCCCACCATCAGCATCACCATGCGGTCAAAGCCGTAGGCCAAGCCCGCGTGAGGCGGAACGCCGTATTTGAAGGCCTCTAACAGGAAGCCGAACTGCTCGTTTGCCCGCTCCGGGGTAAAGCCCAGCACCTCGAACATCTTGGACTGTACGTCTCCCTGATGGATACGGACGGAACCGCCGCCCATCTCCACGCCGTTGAGCACGATATCGTACGCCTTGGCGCGCACCCTGCCGGGATCGGAATCAATGTATTTGAGATCCTCGTCCATGGGCATGGTAAAGGGGTGATGCATGGCCACAAAGCGGCCCTCATCCTCGGAGTATTCTAATAACGGGAACTCTGTCACCCACAAAAACTTAAAATCGTCCTTTTTTAACAGGTCCAGCTGTCTGGCCAGCTCCAGGCGCAGGTTGCCCAGCACGTCGTAGACCACCTTGTTCCGGTCTGCGGCAAAGAGCAGCAGGTCGCCCGGCTTTCCGCCCATGGCAGATACCAGCGCCGCCATCTCCTCCTCCTTCATAAACTTGGCAAAGGAAGATTTGAAGGTGCCGTCCTCATTGATCGCCACATAAGCCAGGCCCTTAGCGCCAAAGCCCTTGGCGTACTCCACCAGCGCGTCGATCTTCTTTCTGGGCATCTGGCCCTGACCCTCTGCGTTGATGCCGCGGACCGAACCGCCGTTTTCCAGCGCGTTTTTGAACACTGCGAACTCGCAGCCGCTCACCACCTGGGACACGTCCTTTAGCTCCATGCCAAAGCGCAGGTCCGGCTTGTCCGAGCCGAAGCGGTCCATGGCCTCCTGCCAGGTCATCCGCGGAATCGGCAGGGCCAGATCGTAGCCGCAGATCTCCTTGAACAGCTTTTTGAGCAGGCGCTCATTGACGTCCAGAACCTCGTCCACATCCACAAAGGACAGCTCCATGTCGATCTGGGTGAACTCCGGCTGACGGTCGGCCCGCAAATCCTCGTCGCGGTAGCAGCGGGCGATCTGGAAGTAGCGGTCATACCCGGAGCACATGAGCAGCTGTTTGAACAGCTGGGGAGACTGGGGCAGCGCGTAAAAGGAGCCGGGATGTACGCGGCTGGGCACCAGGTAGTCGCGGGCGCCCTCGGGCGTGCTCTTGATCAGGGTGGGGGTCTCGATCTCCAGGAAGCCCTCTTCAGCCAGGAACGCGCGGGTCAGCGTGGCCACGCGGCTTCTGACCATCATGTTGTGCTGCAGGTCCGGGCGGCGCAGGTCCAGGAAGCGGTATTTCAGGCGCAGCTCCTCCTTGGTCTTGCTGTTCTCCTCAATGGGGAACGGCGGGGTCTCGGACTCGGAGAGCACGCGCATGGAGTTTGCCCGCACCTCGATGGCGCCGGTGGCCAGGTTCTGGTTCACCGCACCGGAGCGCGCCTCCACACGGCCGGTCACTGCGATCACAAACTCGCTGCGCAGCTTCTCCGCCTTGGCGAAATTCTCCGCGCCGCAGTCGCTCTCTTCAAATATGATCTGCAGGATACCGGAGCGGTCGCGAAGGTCCACGAAAATGATTCCGCCCTTGTTTCTGCTTTTCTGAACCCATCCCATCACAGTCACTTCCTGACCGATATTGGCGGTGGTTACCTCTGTACATCTGTGGGACCGCTTGATCCCAACCATTGATTCTGCCATGATTTTATCTCCTTAATATCAAATGATCGCCCGCAGGCACAGCCCGCGGCCGCGACGCTTATCAGCCTTTTAAGCTCTCCCGGTAAAATTCTTTAAACTGGGTGTAGCCTTCCTTCCCCAACTGCTCCTTCTGGAACTTCTTGTTCTTGTTCATCTGCGCCACCAGCACCTGGACGCCGTTTTTGCGCGCCTCCATGGCCTCCCGGATCACGCCGGCCAGGGTGGAGGAGTCCACGTTCTTCTCGAACAGGTACGCCACCTTCTCTCCCTCTCCCGGAACAGTGAAGCCGTTGTCCAGCAGGATGGTCACAATGCGCTCAAAACCGATGGAAAAGCCGCAGGCCGGGGTCTCCATGCCGGTGAATTTCCCGATCATCTTGTCATAGCGGCCGCCGCCGGCCACGGAGCCGCCGAAGCCCTCCATGGAAATCTCAAAAATCGTACCTGTGTAGTAGGACATACCGCGCACCAGGGTGGGATCGAACTCCAGGCCGAAGTCGGCCTCCGCCACCTCGTTCACCGTGTCCATAATGTGGGCCAGGTTCTCGCTGACCTCGGCAGGCAGCACATCCGCCAGCTGGCCGCCCAGACTGCGCACCCCGTCCGCGTCCCTGGTCACGCCGCGCAGCAGGTCCATATACCGGCTCACGCTGTCCCCGGGATAGCCGGACTCCAGCAGTTCCTTCTCCACGCCCTCAAAACCGATCTTGTCCATTTTGTCCAAAATGATAAACACCTGGTCCATGGACTCCTCCGGGAAACCGCAATGCAGAGCCATGCCCTTTAAGATTCCCCGGTCGTTGATGCGCACGGTAAAGGCGTTGTCCGGGCAGATTCGGCCCAGGGCCGTGGTGGTGGCCAGGATCAGCTCGATCTCCGCCAGGCTGGTGGCATCGCCCAGAATGTCGATATCGCACTGCACAAACTGGCGGAAGCGCCCCTTCTGGGGCTTGTCCGCGCGCCAGACGCTGCCCATCTGCAGCGCCTTAAAGGGCTTGGGCAGGTTGGCCGCGTTGTTGGCGTAGTAGCGGGAAAGGGGAAGGGTCAGGTCGTAGCGCAGGCCGCTGTCCACCAGGTCGTTCTCCTCCTGCGCAGCTTCCAGATTCAGCTTTTCGCCGCGTTTTAATATTTTAAAGATCAGCTTTTCGTTGTCGCCGCCCTGTTTGCTGGTGAGATTGGCGATGTGCTCCACGCAGGGAGTCTCGATCTGGGAGAACCCAAAGCTCTTGTAGGTCTCGCGGATCTGGTTCATCACATATTCCCGAATCTGCATCTCAGCAGGCTGAATGTCCTTCATGCCGGTAACCGGCTTCTTCGTCAATGCCATATCATTCTCCAATTCTATTTTAATCAATACCTATATTTTAATGAACTTTTTTGATTTTGCAAGACTTTTGGGGAATTTTCCTCAATATTCTTGCATATGGCGTCCCGCGTCCGCCGGATATTCCCCGGGCCGCTGTCCGCCGGGTGGACCGGGGCGGCGCATAGCCCCCGTTTTTCCCGCCCCGCGCCAGGCAAAGGCCTTCCATTTTCCCGGACTTTTCCTGACTTTACACTCGGATCATGCACCCGCACCTTCCGCTAAAAAACGCTTGCCTGAAGGTCTCCCCTGTGGTAGACTGGTGGAAAGTCTGAATTTCTATATTTCACAACCGTTCCCGGCAGTTCCGCCGGACATTCAGCACAGAGACTTACAAACAACTGCACAGGGCGCGCGGGAGAGAACGGCGGCTTGCATTTTGCCCATCCGTTTTATATAATGTGGTTAAGAGCTCCCTTCTTCCCGCTGCGCAGCGAGGAGGAGAAGAATGGGACAAAAGGATACCGCTTTGGGGCGCTATTTTGAAGAAAACGCGCGGTTCGCCGACCTGGTAAATGTATTTCTGTTCGAGGGCGCCCAGGCTGTTTCCGAACAGGACATCGCGGAGAAATCCCCCGCCGTCACCAGTATTTTGGGACGGCTGCGAAACCGGCATTCGGTCCAGAAATACCGCGATATCGTACGGCGGGTGGCCCTGGGCATGCGCTTTGCCGTCATCGGAGTGGAGCACCAGGATTTGGTTCATTACGCTATGCCGGTCCGAATCATGCTGGAGGACGCGGCCGGGTACGACGAGCAGATGCGCAGCATCCAGCGCCGTCACCGCCGGCTGGGGGATTTAAAAGGCGCGGAGTACGTAGGACGTTTTTCACGTCTGGACCGGCTGAACCCGGTGTTCACCATTGTCATTTACTACGGAACCGACCCATGGGATGCCGCCAAAGATTTGTATGGGCTGCTGGACCTGGCCGATCTGCCCCCGGCGGTGCTGAACCGGCTCAACAACTTCCATATGAATCTGTTGGAACTGCGCACCTTTCAGCACTCGGACGCGTTTCGGACGGATTTGCGGGAGGTGTTCGGCTTTATCCGGCGGGCCGGCGACAAACGTGCCCTGCTGGACTTTACCGAGGAACGCAGGGAGCGCTTTGAGCATATGGAGGAAGATGCATTCGACGTGATCACCGCCCTGACCGGCTTAGACCGGCTGGCCGATATCAAGGAACGGTGCATGGATGAAGGAGGGAAAATCGATATGTGCGAGGGTATGCGGCAGCTGTTGGAGGACAGCCTGAACGAAGGGATCGTAAAGGGCATGGAGCAAGGTATGGAAAAAGGCATCCAGGAGGGCGAATTTTCTAAAACCCGCAGGGTGGCCCACAACATGTTTAAGCGCGGCATGTCCGCCGCGGACGCGGCGGCTATCTGCGAGATGCCCCTGGACCAGATCGAATCCTGGTTCAAAGAGTGGCGGCGCTGAGACCGCCAGGTCCCGCGGGCTGATCATTCCATCACGAGACGGCACAGGCAGGCTCTATCCACCGGCTTCCCGGCGGGCAAAGCCTGCCTGTATTTGCAACGAAAGACAACTTACCGCGGAGCGGCCCCCGGAAGCTGTCCTGGGCCGCTGCCGCTCTCTACACTAAAATCCGTTCCTTCCGCCCGATCATCTCATCGATGCGGTTGATGTACTGCTCCACCTCTTTCACGTTCTCGCAGCGCTCCCTGCGGTTCTCCGCCGGGAACACCACCTTGGTGGTTGTCCCTGCGCCGCAGGCCACGATGGTCTGCATCTCCTCCATGATCAGGATATTGTAGATACACGCCTTCCCCGGCAGGGCGTAGCCCACATTCTCAAAGTTCCCGGCCATATTCTTCTGCCGGTACAGGTAATAGGGCTCCATTCCCAGCTCCCGGGCGCAGGCAGCGCTGAGATCGATCATCTCCGGGGTATTCTGTATTTTTAAATCCCCGTAATCTTCCTTAAACATATTCAGACGGGCCGCCCGCTTGATGGCCAGGGAGTGCACGGTCAGGGAATCCGGCCTTAAGGAGCGGATCTCGTCCAGGGTATGGCGCACCTCGTCCAGGCCCTCCTGGGGAAGTCCCATGATCAGGTCCATATTGATATTGTCAAAGCCCAGCTCCCGGGCCATGTAAAACCGCTCCTTTACCATCTCCACCGTGTGTCTGCGCCCGATCAAATCCAGGGTGGACTGATTCATGGTCTGGGGGTTGATGGAGATACGCGTGATCCCGTGATCCCGCAGCACCTGCAGCTTTTCGCGGGTGATGCTGTCCGGCCGGCCCGCCTCCACGGTAAACTCCAGCGCGTTCGATAAGTCAAAGAGCCGATCAAGTTTACATAAAATCGAATCGATTTCCCCGGCTTCCAGGGACGTGGGCGTTCCGCCGCCGAAGTAAACCGTATCCAGGGGCCTGCCCTCCATCTTTTTCGCCGTGTACTCCAGCTCCTTAAACAGGGCGTCCAGATACAGTCCCGTCCGCCCCCGCCACTTTCCGATGGGGTAGGAGGTGAAGGAGCAGTAGAGGCAGGTGGTGGGGCAGAACGGGATACCCACGTACAGGCTGTAGCCCCGCTCGTAGTCCAACGGCTCCAGCAGCTGTTTCTCCCGGGCCGCGATCTCCACGCTCAGGTCTATTTTCTCATCGCTGGCCAGATACATCTCCTTCATATATCTGCGGATCTCCGCCTCATCCCAGCCCTCCTCCAGGCGGCTCAGGGCGATTTTCGTGGGACGGATGCCCGTCAGGGAGCCCCAGGGCAGCGTTTTCCCCGTGCGCTCGCAGAGCATGCGGTAAAACATCTGCTTGATCACATTTTTTGTGCCCAGGTGGTCCGAGAGGTCGGCCGCAGACCTGCGGTCCATGGCAAGGGCGAATCCCGGTACCGGCGGACAAATCCCCTCCGGCTCTCCGACGGCGTTTTCAGACGGCTCTGCCGCGGGATCCCAGATCAACAGCCTGGCCTCGCCGGCTTCCAAACGGCTCTCAACGTAGAACTCCACGCCTTCCTTCACTTCATGGGCATAGATTTCGCCCGGATAAAAGGACATCAGAAGCTCTCTGATGTCCTGCTCAAACGCATTGTCCTGTATCAGTAAACCGATCATAGCGTATGTCTCCTGTAATATGTCACCGGGTTGTACTGCTTCTCGTGTCCGATGGTGGTGCTTTCCCCGTGTCCGGGGTAAACCATGGTGTCGTCGGGAAGCGCGAACAGCTTGTCAAGAATGGAGGCCACCAGCTGGGCCGAGCTTCCGGTGGGCAGATCCGTGCGGCCGTAGGAGTCCGCAAACAGCGTATCCCCGGCCAGCAGCACGCCCTCTTGGGGAATGTAGTAGCAGACCGACCCCGAGGTGTGCCCCGGGGTTGCGATCACGTTCCACGTCAGCCCCAGGAGCGTAAACTCCTGCCCGTCCCTCAGCAGTTCATCCGCGTGAAAGCTGGTGGGCTCGGAATCGCAGGTTCCGGATAAGTTCAGGCTGGTGTCCGCCAGCATGGCGTCCTCCCCGGCTGAGGCGTAAACCGGAATGTGAAACGAGCGGCACAGCTCCGGCGCGGCCAGAATGTGGTCGAAATGTCCGTGGGTCAGCGCGATAGCCGCCGGCGTCACTCCCAGCTCCCTGCACATGTTCATGATATAGGGGGCGTTGTCCCCGGGATCAACGATCACCGCCTCCTTTGAGGCGTTGTTGTATAATATATAACAGTTGGTGCTCACAGCTCCGAGCACGCAGGTCTTAATCCGCAAATCACTCATAACTTATCCTCCGTCATCCCGCGGTGCGCTCGATGTCCAGCACGCCCTCGATCTGCCTTATCTTGTCTGTAAGCCGTCCCAGTTCCTCCATGCCATGGATGTCAAAGGTCATAATAATGGTGGCCTTGCCCTGCTTGCTGGTCCGCACATTCATGGATGTGATATCGATCTGGCGTTCCGTAAACACCTTGGATATATCCGCAAACATGCCGATCCTGTTGTTGGCATAGATTTTGATCTCCGTGGAATAGCGCTCACCGCTGGTTCCGTCCTCCGGCACCTGCCACTCCGCGTCGATCAGCCGGTTCCGCTCGTCCTCCGGCAGATTGATAATGTTGACGCAGTCCGTCCTGTGAATGGACACCCCGCGCCCTCTGGTCACAAAGCCCACGATCTCGTCCCCGGGAACCGGGCTGCAGCAGCGCGAGAAGCGCACGGCCAGATCGTGAATCCCCTTGACCACAATCCCGCTCTTGGAGCGCCCTGCCCTGGCGTTTAACTCGGCCCTGCCCGCGGTGTCCGCGATGCCGCTGAGCACATCCGCGTCCGTGATCTCCCGCTTGAGCTTTTTCTCCCGCTCCTCGCTCATCTTGTTGATGACCTGGCCCTCTTTCAGGCCGCCGTGGCCGATGGAGGCCAGAACGGAATCCCAATCCTTGAAGGCGTAACGGGCCATGACCTTTTCCATATACTCCGGCTTGCCGATCTCCGCCCAGTTGATCCCCTTGGCCTTGCAGTAACGCTCGATCATGTCGCGGCCGCGGATGATGTTGTCCTCCTTCATCTCGTTCTTGAACCACTGGTTGATCTTGTTCTTGGCCTGGGTGCTCTTGACAATGTTCAGCCAGTCGCGGCTGGGGCCCTTGGAGTTCTGGGAGGTGATAATCTCAATCTGGTCGCCGTTCTGGATCACATAGTCGATGTTCACCAGCTTGCCGTTGACCCGGGCGCCCACCATCTTGTTGCCCACCGCGCTGTGGATGGCGTAGGCGAAATCAATGGGCGTGGAGCCGCTGGTCAGTGTTTTTACGTCGCCGGAGGGGGTGAAGCAGTACACGCTGTCGGAGAACAGGTCTAAGTCGCCCTTGACCATGCTGAGGAACTCCTTGGAGTCGTCCGTATCCCTCTGCCACTCCAGAATCTGGCGCAGCCAGGACAGCTTGGCCTCCTCGCTGCTGGCCGCCACCTGGCCGCTGCCGCTCTCCTTGTATTTCCAGTGGGCCGCGATGCCGTACTCCGCGGTGCGGTGCATCTCGTAGGTCCTGATCTGAATCTCAAAGGGCTGGCCGTTGCTGCCGATCAGCGTGGTGTGCAGGGACTGGTACATGTTCTGCTTGGGCATGGCGATGTAGTCCTTGAAACGCCCGGGGATGGGCTTATACATCTCATGGATCACGCCCAGGGCCGCGTAGCAGTCCTTTACGGTCTCCACCATGATGCGGACCGCAAACAGATCGTAAATCTGATCCAGGGTCTTGTTCTGGTTCACCATCTTTTTATAGATACTGAAGAAATGCTTCACCCGGCCGCCGATGGCAGCCTCGATGCCCGCATCCTTCATGTGCTGCTTCACTTCGTCCACAATCTCCTGGACAAAGGCTTCCCTGGCGTCCTTTCGCAGGGACACCTTCTCCACCAGATCGTAGTACACATCCGGCTTCAGGTACTTTAAGGAGAGGTCATCCAGCTCGATCTTGATCTTGGAAATACCCAGGCGGTCGGCAATGGGCGCGTAAATCTCCATGGTCTCCCGGGCCTTCTCCTTCTGCTTCTCCGGTTTCCAGTACTGGCCGGTGCGCATATTGTGCAGGCGGTCGGCGAGCTTGATGATGATAACCCGAATATCCTTGGCCATGGCCAGGAACATCTTGCGCAGGTTATCCGCCTGAATCTCCACCTTGTCCTTATCCCAGGATAGCTGGGTCAGCTTTGTAACGCCGTCCACCAAAAAAGAAACCTCTGTTCCGAACTGCTTTGCCAGCTCGTCGAGAGACATCGCGGTGTCCTCCACCACATCGTGAAGCAGCCCGGCCTCGATGGTTTCCTTGTCCATCTCCAGATCCGCCAGGATAATCGCCACGCACAGCGGATGGATGATATAGGGCTCCCCCGACTTGCGCTTCTGCTCCCGGTGCGCTTCCTTGGCAACGCGGTACGCCTTCTCGATCATCGTGATATCATCAGACGGATGATACTTGCGGATCGTCGCGATCAGATCCTGGTAAAGCTCCTCGGGACTGGTAAAGTCCGCCGGCGCCTCCAGTTCAATATCCAGTTTTTCTTTTGTCACCTCATTCGCCATGTATGGTCACCTTTTCTACGGATAGTTAATGTACATTATAATTTTTTTTGCCCGAAAATGCAAGGGGGTACGGGAAAAAGCGAGATAGAGCGCTTTTTAGGTTACCGTCCACGCCGTGTCCCGCAACTGTTTGCTACTCTATCTCGTCCGTTTTTCCGTAAACCGCAATTCCGTTTTTCTCGCCCCGCTTGATCCGGTACATCGCCCGGTCGGCGCGCTTTAACAGCTCCTCCATGCTCTCCGACTCCCGCTGGGCAAACGCCAATCCGATGGAGGCGTTGACCGGCATTTCCTTGCCGTCCGGAAGAATCATGGCGTGGCGCTTCTCGTATCCATCGCGGATTTTCTGTTCCACCTCATCGCGGCTGGAATACCCATAAAAGAACAGCGCAAACTCGTCGCCGGAGAGGCGGACCGGAATGGCGTTCTCCCCCTTGGCCATGGTGCGCAGCAGCTCCGCCATGGTCTGTAAATAGCGGTCCCCGGTGCTGTGCCCATAGGTGTCGTTGATATATTTCAAGTTGTCCAAATCGCAGAAGATTAATCCGTTGACCCGCAGCGGATTTTCATCCAGAAGCTGCTGCCCCTTCACCCGCAGGTAAGACGCATTGTACAGCCCGGTGAGCTGGTCGTGCTGTGACAGGTCCCGCAGCCGGATGATCTCCATGTAGGCGTCGGTTTTATCCACAACCATGCCGAACACGCCGTGCTCCTCTTTCTGCTGGCGGATGGACACGGCCCGCAGGTTGTTGTGGTCGTCCTCAAACCAGTAGCCGTCCTCCAGCTCGTCGATTTTCTTCATCTTTGCCAGAACTCTGATCCAGTCCTCATAGGAGAGCACATTGGCTCTGCCCGACAGCTCGTCGGGTATGTCCAGCAGGCGCTTTAAGGAGCCCGAGAGCTTCACCTGGCTTCCCTGGCCTTCGTACTCGAAGCTGCCCACCATCTCGCCGGCCGCCTGCATCGCCAGGGAATACCGGGAGTGGCTCCGCTCCAGATTGAGCGCCATATTGTTCAGCGCCAGGTGGATATCGTCAATCTCCGAAAGGCCGCATTGCTCAAAATGCACGCCCTGGGGATTTTGTCCCGCAATATCCTCCCTGAGTTTGCGCAGCGGCCGCATGAGCTGATAAATCACAATATAGGAAAATATAATGGCAATCAGCACCGAGAGGCCGTAAATCGCCACAATCATCTTCACCGTGTCCTTGGAAAGGGCCATAAGCTCCGACTGTTCCGCCACCTCCGCGATATACACCGAGCCGCTTTCCATGTGGCCGTAGAGCTGCAGGATGCTCCTCACCCCGGAATATGTCTTTCCGTCTATATTCAGGGTGATCCGGCCGTCCTCCATCCGGTAGGGCAGCCCCGTGCTCCTGCCGTCCCCGCTGTAGAGCACCTTGTCCTCCGTCAGCAGAAACATCTGCATTCCCCTGTAGGGCGGATTGTCCAGCTTCATGTAGGAATCCAGAATCTCCGCGCCCACCTCCAGGCCCATGATCCTGCGGTGTCCGTCACGTGTCTGGGTAATCACATAGTGCAGCGATCCGTCCTTGTAGAGCCACTGGCTGTCCGATTTTTTGTTCTCCCAGTACTGCTCCCCGTCCTGCCAGCTGCTCTCCTTGAACTTGGGCTGCCACTGGCTGGAGAGGGCGATGGAATAGCTGCTGTTCAGCTTTCCCACCGCGCAGGTGATATCACCGTAGCTGGAGGCATAGATCGCCGGCTCGCCGTCCTTAAAGCAGTATCCCGTCCGACCGTCCAGGTCCATATAAAAGAGCGTGGAGGCGCATGAGAGATGGTTCAAATTGTCGATCAGGCGGTTCTGTATCTCCCGCTCGTCCGACAGACGGCTGATTTCCGTGCCCATGTTGTTGGTGATCAGAAGCGCGTTATTTAAATTTCCAGATAACAGGGTGTTTTTCTCAGAGGTCTGGGATTCCATCACCCGGTAGGGACGCCCCACCGTGCTGGTAAAGGTGCCGCTCACCCCAAGGCCTATGCCGAACACCACGCTCTGCAACAAAATGGCCGCCAGTATGCTGTTGCGCACTTTGTTGCTCAACGAATGTCTTTTCATCATGCTATTCCCCGTTCCGATGACGGGAGAGACGTCACTTTACCGCAAACATCTCTTCTACCTGGCGGTAAAACTCATCCGCCTTCTGCCCGTAATTCATCTGTTCAGCCGCTTCCTCTATGGACATGCCCCCGTTTAGGTAACCCAGGAACTCCTCGCGTCCTCCGGCCAGCACGCTGCTAAAATACTCCTCCAGCTCCTGCCGGACGCTGTAAGCATTCTCGAAATCAAATCCATGCACCATCTGGTAATCCCGGCTCTGCTCCAACCCCAGCTCCAGCGCCTTCAGCACGTTGGGGTCCTTCACGCTGTCCTTCTGGCTCTCGTCCAGCTCATCCTTTACCACCGGCATATAGGACATGGACAACGCCACCTCAAAGCTGCGCTCCGTAGTCAGCCAGTGAATGAAGTCCATACAGGCCTCGCTTTCCCGGTCGCTCTTCTGCACGGTTACAATCCCAGCGCCCTGCTGGATCGCTG
Source organism: Enterocloster asparagiformis (assembly GCA_018380885.1). Classification (GTDB taxonomy): domain Bacteria; phylum Bacillota; class Clostridia; order Lachnospirales; family Lachnospiraceae; genus Enterocloster. The sequence goes on along the minus strand of JAGZSY010000003.1, from coordinate 13,188 downwards.
TCTTTGTCCCGTTCTCCAAATACGGATAGGGGTACATCCCCATCTCGATAGGCGCCATGTTGCCCTCGCTGTCCGTTACCTCCTTGGGAAAATACAGGGTGCTGGAGGACGATCCGATATAGCCGGCCAGCACAGACTGGCGGATATCGTCGCTGCGGTACTTGCCGCTGGCTCCGTAATACCCCTTCGTATACGGTATATAGTAATTTTCAAACAAGCGCTCCACGCACTCCCGGTCCAGGTCCAGAACCATCTGTCCGTCCTGCCCGTAGTGATAAATCTCCGACCCCATGGCGTTATTCATGGCGATAAAATAGTTTGCCAGAATATCCATGCCGATAAAAGGCTTTCCGTCCAGCGGAACGTCGGGCGTCAGGGAATCCGTCCAGTTGTAATACCCCTCGGCCATCCGGGCCAGCCCCTCCCAGGTCGCCATATCCCCGGTGCTGTAATCGGGATTGGCCTGCAGGAATTCCTCCAGCCTGGTCTGATTCATCATCAGCAGCTCCGTGGATTTGGCCACGGGAATGATATAGAGCCCGTCGCCCAAATATCCCTCCTGCACATACGCCTCGTAATACCGGGAGAGGTCCTCCTCGGTGAAATACTTGCCGCAATCCACCAGCAGCTCCGGCTTGTTGCGCCATATCTTGCTGGCCATATCCCGGTAGGCCATGAACATGTTAGGGATTTCCACCTGATTGGTGGAATCGTTGACGATCAGATCCATCTTATTGGACAATTCGGTGATGGAGCCCTGACTGTACGCCTCGACCGTTATGCCCTTTTGCGCGCCCTCGGTCCGGTTGTATTCCGCTATGATCTGATCCAATGACTCCTTCTGAAGATCGTTATAATAATGCCAGAGCACAATCCTGCACGGCTCCCCGTTTTCCGCCAATGTGCCGGTTTTCGCCGGCTCCGACTGCACGCCCGCTCCCCCGGCGGAACAGGCCGTAAGCCCCACCGCCGCGATCAGCGCCACGGCCAGCTTTCCGAATCCGCGTCTCCTGTTCATACCCAAGTCTCCTCTCCCAGCTTTATCTATCCATTTTACTACGCTTTGGGCGTTCCGTCTACTTGAAAGCACAAGATTTTGCCCTCCCGCCCTGCGTATGGGCAGAAAACAGATCCGTTTTCCCCCTCCCGGGAGAAAAAATATCCCCTCCCGTTTTGTAAAAACCGGCCCCCCGGGCCCTCCTTGCGGAGAAAGCCCAGGGCACCGGCCCGTTTATTTACCCTCGTATATAATGGCGGAATCCACATCGTATCCCTGCAGCTGGCTGCGCCCGTTCAGCCCGGCCAGTTCCATCACAAAGCAGATTTTAACCACCTCTCCGCCCAGCTGTTCGATCAGCTTGATGATGGCCTGGGTGGTTCCGCCCGTGGCGATCAGATCGTCCACGATCACCACCTTCTGGCCCGGCTTTATGGCATCCTTGTGAATCTCAATGGTCGCCTTGCCGTACTCCAGGTCGTAATCCATGGAAATGGTCTCGCAGGGGAGCTTGCCCTTTTTTCGCACCGGCACAAAGCTCTTGTGCTGGGCATAGGCCACCGGCACGCCGAAAATAAACCCTCTGGACTCGGGTCCCACCACCACGTCATAGTCCAGGCCGTCCAGCATCCCGATCAGGCTGTCCACCGCCAGATGCAGGCCGTCCGCATCCTGCAGTATGCTGGTCACATCGCGGAAAATAATCCCCGGCTCCGGAAAATCCGGAATGCTTCTTACATATTCTTCCAACTTCTTCATATCTCGTTCCTCTCTTCCACGTTCAGGTTTGTCACGGTATCCCGTATAACCAACTTTCGCTCAGGCAGCTCCTGCGTCTGCCGGCGGTCCCGTTCTTTGCGGGCCGCGGCAGGGCCTTCTCCCCCTCGCCGCCCGTCTGGTCCGGATTGCGCTTTGCTGTGGTCAGGCGCGTATCCGTGTCCCCGCCGCGCGCATGCTTTTGACCACTATATTATACTTGCTGCCGGCCCGGCTGTAAACCCCCACCGGGCCGCGTGTGCACTTTTATGCGCCTGTTTTGTGTTCTCCGGAAGGTTTTCTTCTAAATTGATGCCAAAGCCGCCGGCATGGCGCCCCCTCCATCGGCTCCATTGACTCCCGCCCTCTAATGGAATATAATTTTGGTAATGTAAACCCGGAACCCGAAAGGAGCTGTCATACCCATGAAAATTCTCAATCTGCCCATCGATCTGCCCCCCGAGCTCTGCGCGCCCCCCGGCCGGGGCAACGCCGCGGACCTCACCGCCTACCTGCTGGACCCCATGAAGGAGACGGCAGACCGCCTCCGGCCCGCCGTGGTCATCTGTCCCGGCGGCGGCTATACCCGCCTGTCTGAGCGCGAGGACCAGCCCGTGGCCATGGAATATCTGGCCGCGGGCTTCCAGGTTTTCTCACTCCACTACAGCGTGGCTCCCGCCGTATTCCCCCGCGCCCTGATGGAGCTGGCTCTGGCCGTCCGCCTGATCCGCAGCCACAGCGCCCAGTGGAAGGTGGATCCCCGGCGGATCGTTGTCTCCGGCTTTTCCGCCGGAGGCCACCTGGCATGCAGCCTGGGCGTTTTCTACAATCAGGATTTTCTCTGCAACCCCCTGGGGCTGTCCCCGGAAGAAATCCGCCCCGACGGACTGCTGCTGTGCTACCCGGTGATCACCTCCGGCGAATTTTGCCACGCCGGCTCCATCGAGAGCCTGCTGGGAGCGGCGGCCGGGGAAACCAGACAGCGCCGCCTGGTCTCCCTGGAGCTCCAGGCGGGCCCGCACACGCCGCCCACCTTTCTGTGGCATACCAGCACGGACCAGACGGTTCCGGTGGAGAACAGCCTGCTGTTCGCCCAGGCCCTGCGCAGACACGGGGTCAGCCTGGAGCTGCACATCTATCCCACAGGCCGCCACGGGCTGTCGCTGGCCACCCGCGAGGTGGAGGGCTGCGACGGGCGCTATTACGAGCCCGCCTGCCAGAGCTGGATCGGCTTGGCCAAGACCTGGATTGAAAATTTAGGCCATGAAAACGCACAATAACGCATACTAACGCAAAACTGCTTTCAAATTTGCTTTTTTTCGGCTATAATAGGATTATCAACGCTGTAATTCACAGGAACGGCAATACCCGCCGTTTCCCGTAGTCCCGGACCTCCGGGAGGGCAGCCCTGCGCTTCGCCAGCGGAAAACCCGCGGCGGGACTCATCTGTGAAGCACGCAGCGACAACTCTGCACGAAAGGTTGCGATCCTATGTTAAAAGAAGAACGTCAGGCTTTGATCCTGAACAAACTCCACGCCTCCGGGAAGGTGGTGGTCAGCCAGCTGGCTGTGGAGCTGAACGTGTCCGAGGACACCATCCGCAGGGACCTGCTGGATCTGGACCAGAAGGGGCAGGTCAAGCGGGTGTTCGGCGGCGCCCTCCCGCTGGAGCAGCCGGTGATCAACTACTTTGACCGCGAGACCACGGAGGTGGAGCTGAAGCAGCGCCTGGCGGAAAAAGCCCTGGGCTTTCTGGAACAGGACCAGCTGGTGGCCATCGACGGGAGCAGCACCAATCTGCAGCTGGCCAAGAACATCCCCGGCTCCCTGCGCCTGACCGTGCTGACCAACAGCTATTCCATCGCCCACGCCCTCAGCATGAAGGAACAGGTCAGCGTGATTTTGCTGGGCGGACGACTTTTAAAGGAATCCCTGATGAGCGTGGGCGAGGTGGCCGCGGCCCAGGCCGATTTGTACCACCCGGACCTGTGCTTTGTGGGCGTCTATGCCATCCACCCGGAGTACGGCATGACCATCCCCTACCCCGACGAGGTGAGCCTAAAGCGCCGCCTGATCGAGAACTCCAACCGGGTAATCAGCCTGGTCAGCCCCACCAAGCTCAACACCGTCTCCCGCTACCGGGTCTGCGGAATCGAAGCCTTCACCACCCTGGTCACGGAAAACGTGCCCGAGGAGATCGCCGGCAACTACCGTAACCGCGGCCTGGACGTATTCTAAATCCCTCCGGCCTGGCGGCGTTGGCCGCGCCCCCGCTCCACGGCCGGGGTACGAACCGGAATCCGGTATTGCCGGTCAGATTACCGCGCCACATTCCCGCATTTTCAAGCGCACATACGCCTGAATTTGCGGGATTTTTTTGTCAAATCAGCTATTCATCCCAATTCATCTGCATTTTTTTGCGTTTTACCGCCCATCCAAGGTGATATTTTAAGGCAATCAACGGCATATTGTCGCGTTTTCTTGCGTATTTTTGCTTGACATTGCGTTTTATCGAGTTATAATACAGGTAGCATAATAAACGTTTTCAATCTTAAGGAGGATTACCGCTATGAAATTTTTTGTCGACACCGCCAATGTAGACGACATCCGCAAAGCAAATGACATGGGCATCATCTGCGGCGTTACCACCAACCCGTCCCTGATCGCCAAGGAAGGCCGCGACTTCGCGGAGGTGATCAAGGAGATCACCGACATCGTGGACGGCCCCATCAGCGGCGAGGTAAAGGCCACTACCGTGGACGCCGAGGGCATGATCGCCGAGGGCCGCGAGATCGCAAAAATCCATCCCAACATGGTTGTCAAGATTCCCATGACCGTGGAGGGCTTAAAGGCCGTCAAGGTGCTCACCGCCGAGGGCGTTAAGACCAACGTGACCCTGGTGTTCTCCGCGGCTCAGGCCCTGCTGGCAGCCCGCGCGGGAGCCTCCTACGTTTCCCCCTTCCTGGGCAGGCTGGATGATATTTCCATGCCCGGAATTGATTTAATCTATGAGATTACGGAAATATTCCAGATGCACGACATTGAGACCGAGATCATCGCCGCCAGCATCCGCAACCCGATCCACGTAATTGACTGTGCGAAAGCGGGCGCGGACATCGCCACTGTTCCTTATAAAGTGCTGGAGCAGATGACAAAGCATCCGCTGACCGACCAGGGAATTGAGAAATTCCAGGCGGACTACCGCGCGGTGTTCGGCGAATAGGAGGAACAGCAGATGAAAACCATCGATGAAATGTCCGTAAACGCACTGCGGATTCTGGCCGCAGATATGGTGCAGAAGGCCAACTCCGGCCACCCTGGCCTGCCCCTGGGAGCCGCCCCGGCCGCCTACGAGCTGTGGGCGCATCACATGAACTTCAATCCCGCGGATTTGACCTGGGAAAACCGCGACCGCTTTATCCTCTCCGGCGGCCACGGCTCCTCCCTGCTCTACGCGCTACTGCACATGTTCGGCTGCGGGCTCACCAAGGAGGACCTGATGAATTTCCGGCAGCTGGACTCCCTGACCCCCGGCCATCCTGAATACGGCCACACCGCCGGCGTGGAGGCCACCACCGGCCCCCTGGGCGCAGGCATGTCCATGGCGGTGGGAATGGCCATCGCGGAGTCCCACCTGGCCGCTATATTTAACAAAGAAAACTACCCGGTTGTGGACCACTACACCTACGTGCTGGGCGGCGACGGCTGCATGATGGAGGGAATTTCCTCCGAGGCCTTCTCCCTGGCCGGCACCCTGGGCCTCTCCAAGCTGATCGTGTTTTACGACTCCAACAAAATCTCCATCGAGGGCTCCACGGATATCGCCTTTACGGAGAATGTGCAGGAGCGCATGGAGGCGTTCGGGTTCCAGACTCTGACCGTGGAGGACGGAAACGACCTGGCCGCCATCGGCCGGGCTATCGAGGCGGCGAAGGCCGACAAGGACCGCCCCTCCTTCATCACCGTGAAAACCCAGATCGGCTACGGCTGCCCGGCAAAGCAGGGCAAGGCCAGCGCCCACGGCGAGCCTCTGGGCGCCGAAAACGTAACCGCCCTGCGCCGCAACCTGGGCTGGGACAGCGACGAGGCCTTCCAGGTGCCCGCCGAGATTTACGACCATTACAAAGAGCTGGCCGCCCACGGCGCCAACGCCCAGTCCAAATGGAATCAGCTGTTCGCCGATTACTGCGCCGCCTACCCGGAGATGAAGGCGCTCTGGGACCGGCATTTCAGCTGCGACGCTGCAGAGACGCTGGCTGCGGACGAGGAATACTGGGCATTTGAGGACAAACCCCAGGCTACCCGCAACCTATCCGGCGTGCTGTTAAACCGGCTGAAGGAGCGCATCCCCGGCCTCATGGGCGGAGCGGCCGACCTGGCTCCCTCCACCAAGACCTATTTAAACGGCGAGGGCGATTTCTGCAAGGACAACTACGCCGGGCGGAACCTGCACTTCGGCGTCCGCGAGCTGGCCATGGCCGGCATCGGAAACGGCATGGCACTGCACGGCGGCCTGCGCCCCTACGTGTCCACCTTCTTCGTGTTCAGCGATTACACCAAGCCCATGGCACGGCTGGCGGCTCTGATGAAGCTGCCGGTGACCTACGTGTTCACCCACGACAGCATCGGCGTGGGCGAGGACGGCCCCACCCACGAGCCCATCGAGCAATTGGCAATGTTCCGCGCCATGCCCGGATTCAACGTGTTCCGGCCCGCGGACGCCACCGAGACGGCGGCGGCGTGGTACCACGCGGTCACGGTGAAGGATTCTCCCACCGCGCTGGTGCTGACCCGCCAGAACCTGCCCCAGCTCTCCGGCAGCAGCAGAGAGGCCTTAAAGGGCGGTTACGTGCTCCAGGACAGCGCCAAGGAAACCCCGGACGCGCTCCTGATCGCCAGCGGCTCCGAGGTATCCCTGGCCGTGGAGGCGAAGGAGCTTCTGGCAGGCAAAGGCGTGGACGTCCGCGTGGTCAGTATGCCCTGCATGGACCTGTTCGAGCAGCAGCCCCAAGAATACAAAGAGGCAGTGCTCCCCCGCTCCGTGCGCAGGCGCGTGGCCGTGGAGGCGCTCAGCGGCTTCGGCTGGGAGCGCTACACCGGACTGGACGGCGCTGTGATCAGCATGAAGTCCTTCGGCGCTTCCGCGCCGGCTGCAAAGCTGTTTGAAAGGTTCGGATTCACCGCGGAGCACGTGGTGGAGACAGTGGAAGGTCTGATGAAATAAACTTCCGCAGCCTACGGATAAATGATAAACGGAGTCGCCTCAGGGGACGGTTCACACCTTCCGCCCCCCGGGGCGGCTCTGTTTTTGGAAAGCGCAAAGGCGCCGCAGAATCCCTGCCAAGAAGATTCTGCGGCGCCCGCTGTCAATCTATTTCTAAAAACTCCAAGTGCACTTAATTAATAAAAACGCCTGGCTCTACTTATGCGCCTCCATAAAGGCCTCCACCTCCGAAAGCTCGGGATAGCCCATGCCCGGCTTGCGGGTCATGCTGCCCTTGCGGGTCACCTTGTAGGCCGCGTATTTGCTGGCCCACTCCGTGGCTTCTCTCAGGCTCTTGCCCCAGACCAGCCCGGCCGCAACGGCCGCCAGATACCCGTCGCCCGCTCCGATGGTGTCCACCGCCTTCACCGGCGTGGGCGCCACGGTCCAGAACTCCTCGCCGTCCAGCACGGCGCTGCCGTCCTCGCCGCATGTCATGATCACGCCGCGGGTGTGGTACTCATCCCGCACCTGGCGGAGCATCTGCTCGTAGGGCGCGTCGGAGTCCTCCGGCAGCCCGCACAGCAGGCGGGCCTCAATGTCGTTCAGCACGATAAAATCCAGATAGGATAGATCGCCCATGGGCTCGGATGGCAGGGGGCTGGTGTTGCACAGGGTGATCATGCCAAATTCCTCCTTGGCGATCTTCGCGCCGTCCAGAGCCTTCTGAAAGGGCATTCCGAAGCCGGTGATAAACACCTTGGCCTCCTTCATGGCTTCGATGGCCGCGTGGGTCTCCTCCCAGGTCAGGGCCGCGCAGGCGCTGTCCCCGTCCACGATGGTGTTGAGGCCGTCCTCATCCACCATAATCAGGCCGGTTCCCGTGGAAACCGCGTGGTCGCGGTACATAAAGGTGGTGTCCACCCCTGATTCACTCATCCACTGATCGCCCATGTCGCCCCACGGGTCGTAGCCCACCTTGCCGATGTAGCCGGTGCTCACGCCCAGACGTCCCAAAGCGACGGAAACCGTAGCGCCCTTTCCTCCGTCCTCCTCCACGCGCCAGTTGGTGGCTTCCATGGTCTCGCCGCGGCGCGGAAGGCGCTTCACATGGCAAACCTGGCCCACCCCGTGGCTGTTCAGTACAATCACATCTATTTTCTTTCCATTTTTCCCCATAAAAATCCTGACCCCTTTCCAAATTGCGTTTTGAATCAAATCCCCGGATTAATTCTCATCCAGCAGCGCGCGGATCGCCTCATAGCCCCTCTTGGCCGCGAAATCCGGCTCGTTGGCATAGCGGCTGAACAGCTCCAGGGAAAGGTAGCCGTCGTAGCCCACTTCCTTTAAGTAGCTCACCAGGCGCGGGAAATCGATCTCCCCGTCACCCGGAATCAGATGGTCCTCGCTGCTGGATACGCAGTCGATGAAATGGATGTGCTTCACGTCCTCGCCCATTTTCTCGAAATAAGCGGCCACCGGCTCGCCGCAGGTCAGCGGGCAGGCCAAATCCAGCATGCATTTAAACCGCGGGGAGTTGACCTGATCCAAAGCCCAGCGCACATCGTCGGAGGTGGTGACGATGGTGCCCTCGTAGGGGGTCACCGGCTCCAGGATAATGGTCTGGCCGATCTTCTCCGCGTGCTCGGCCAGCACGCGCATATTTTCAATAAACAGCTTTTTCACGTCCTCTTTGTAACGGCCGTAGCCCGGATGGTTGCAGGCGAACATGCAGTATTGGGAGCCGATCTCCCTGGCCATATCCAGCGTCAGCTTGAAATACTCCAGGCTCTCCTCGTTCATCTTCTTGTCGGCGAACACCAGGCTGTAGGGCGATCCTGTGTTTTCCGGCGCGTAGCTCACGATGGGCAGGTTGTAACGGCCGGACAGCTCGCGAATCTTCGCAGCCCCGCCTCTTGCCAGGTCCGGCGCGTAGGCGTGGGGGCGAAAGCCTCCGATCTCGATTCCGTCGTAGCCGTATTTGGCGGCCGCCTCAAACGCGCGCTCAATGGGATAATTGGAAAAACCTGCGGTAAACAGTGCAATCTTCATAGCCATAATTTTTACTCTCCTAATATTTGATTGATGTGGCGCTCCATCTCCCCGGCCCGCTCTTTAGGCAGATAGCCGAAGTCAAAGCGCAGCTTTTCGTGGGCGTGGGGCGCAAGGGTGTTGTAGAGGCCGTGTTCTCTCTGGTAAGCGGTGCTGTGGTTGGTGCCGGTGGTAGGCAGCGCGATGCCGATGCCATCCTCGTCGCCTGTCCGGCACACCCAGCGCAGGGCGTAGGGCAGCTTCGCAGTGTCGAATCCCACATAGCAGGCGTCCCCCTCAGGCATCACCTGCATGGCGTGAGCCCAGCCGTTCTCATCCCCCTTGTAGCGGATCGTGGTGCACATCTCCGGATCGTTGCACTGGGTGCCAGAATCCAGCACATCCCCGATAGTGGGGTCCTCCGCCAGGCGCTTGCCGTACTCCCGGATCGCCACGGCTCTGGGGGAATCCCCTCCCAGCTCCGTGGGGCTTACCGCGATGTGATCCTTGTCCTTGGGAGCGCTGTACACGATGCGGGAACCCTCCACCGCCAACCAGTTCATGTGGCACATGAACATGTACTCCAGCGCATTTGCCCGGCGGTTGTGGATGTCGATGTGCATCTGGGCCACCGTGGCTCCCGCGTAGAGCCGCAGCTCAGGGCTGTAGGCGTAGTGGTATTCCTGGCTGTTGCGGTACACGAAGGTGCCTCCCACCGCCAGATAGGTGCCGTTTTCATCCCGGCCGATTCCCGCGTATGTCTCCGGGTAATTGGCAAAGGGCAGCTCCCCGTGGATGGGGTAATCCTCGCCTTCCCCCGGACAGTTGATATTGGTCAGGCCGCAGTGGAGCAGCAGGCCGCCATAGTTATCCCCGAATTTAGTGGTCGCCAGAGGCTGGTCAAAAATCGACTTCTGCGTCAGGTTTCTGCCCTCAAACTCCGCAAACCAAATCTGCTGTCCCATGTAGGGCAGCACCACCATGTTACAATGCTCATTTTCTATTTTCAGGCCGCAGACGCCGCTCTCATAGCGAAACGCAGTGGCCCGCAGCTCTCCGTCCTCCAGAAGCGTGACCGGGCGATCGCCGAAAAACGACGGGCGAAAGTTGACGCGCGTAAACTCCATAACCCCAGATACCTCCTCAAATCGTTGTCCGCGGGGCGGTCTGTTCCCGCCCCGCGGCACCCGTTTTCATCAAACTTTGTTATTTAACGTCGTATCCCAGCTCGCGCATCAGTGCGTCCAGCTCTTCCTTCACGCTGTCCGGAACGTAATCCTGGTCCGCCGGCATTCTGGAATGCATACCCACCGGGCCCCCGCCGTACTTCATGGCGTACATGTAAGCCGCGTTAAAGGGCGCTTTCTTCACCACGTTGCGGATGCGCAGCACCTTGTGCTGGGCCTCGATACACTTCTCGTTGTTTCCCTCCAGGCCGTAGCGGCAGATATCCATCATCTCCGTCGGATAGGGAACCGCCATAAAGGATACGCAGCCCACGGCTCCCAGCATCATCATCACGCCGTCCAAGCCGTCGCAGCCGCCCAGGAAGTCGAACTCGTCCTTGTCGATGCGCAGGGTGCACTGCAGGAAATTGAGGATATCCACGGAGGCGTCCTTGAATCCCTTTAAATTGGGATGCTCTCGCCAGAGCTTTTCCAGGGTATCCGGCTGATACAGGGTTCCCATCTGAACGCAGTTGTATATGTAAACAGGACGCTTTGCGTAGTCGATCAGCTCCGCCGTGTAGTCGTACAGCGCTTTCTGCGTGTGATGGAAGAACGGCGGCGCGGTGATGCAGTAGCAGTCGGCCATCCCGGTCTCCTCGTACAAATCCAGCAGCTTTTTGTTCTCCTCCAGGGAGTTCTCAAAGGAGCAGGCCATGATCTTGGCCTTGCCCTTGGTACGGCCGTAGATCACCTTCAGCAGTTCCAGCTTCTCCTCCGTGGTCAGCTCGTGGCACTCGGCCCCCAGACCGTTTACAAAGAAATTCTGAATTCCCTTGGAGAGGTGCCAGTCAATCATCTCCGCCGTCTGCTCATAGTTCACGGAGCCGTCCGCGTTGAACGGAGTCAAAATCTCATCTACAACTCCCGTAATAAAATGTCCCATAGAAACTATCTCCTTTTCTCTTTAAAATTTAGCCTTTAGCTCCAGAAAGTTATATAACTTATCATTTTTCTGTACCACTTGTTTTTTATACTAACACATTTATATGGCTTAATCAATGGCATATGTCATAAATTTGCATTTACTTTTTGTGCATATTATATATTTATTTCTATTTTTTGACTATTTTTTCTTTATACTATATATCTTTTATTATAATCAATCCACTTTTTAATTTTGGATTGCATTTATCAAAACTTGTCTTAAATTGTCGAAAGACATGTCAAATTTTTGTCAGACGTTGGCTCCACCGGCCGAAAGCGCCTCCCCAACGGCCTCTCACCAGGCTCAAACCTCGTGTTTTAAAGCATTTTGCCGTTCCGTAAACGTTGAAATAAAATCAGCTTGCTGATATAATGGAATATAGGTCTAGCTCTAAACCGCCAGTTTTTTCCAAAACAGGCGGCCAGGACCGGAAGGAGTGTATAAAGACATGGAGAACAGAATCCCCCCGCGCACAGAAGCAGTAGAAAAATTGGAAAATTACATCATATCCAATCACTTGCCTGCGAACACCAAGATCCCCTCGGAGCGCGATCTGTGTGAAATGTGGGGCATCAACCGCACCACCCTTCGGTTCGCTGTCGACATGCTGGTGGAAAGCGGGCAGCTGTACCGCAAAAAAGGCTCCGGAACCTACATCGCCGAATCCAAGCTCGTCCGCAACCTGCTGGGTGTCAACTCCCTGTCCACGGAGGTACGCCAGCTGGGCCTGCCCTTCTCAACGCAGATATTGAGCCTGCGCATCATTGAATGCACAAAACAGGTTTCCAAAAAGCTGCACATCCCCCTGGGTCAGAACGTTTATGAGTGTATCCGCGTGCGCAGCATCGAGGGCGTTCCCTGTATCATGGAAACCATGTATCTGGATCAAAAGCAATGTCCGGATCTTGAAAAATATTACCACGACAAAAGTTCGATCTATTCCATCTTTGAGAACATTTACAAAAAGACCCTTGTGGCCGGCGAGGAGAAGATCAGCGTCACATACGCCAGCGAGGAGGAGGCCGCGCTTCTGGACCTGGAGGAAGGGGAGCCCGTCTTTTTCGCCACCGGCGTCACCACCATGGAGGACGGCGTCCCGCTGGAATATTACAAACAGCTCTTCCGGGCGGACCGGTTCAAATTTGTGAGCATGATCAAAAGGAGGATCACATGAAATCTCCCCAAAGCGACGATAAAAAGCAGGAACCAAAAATCAACTACCGCACCCCCATCTATTTGCAGCTGCGCGAGATCGTGCGCAACAAGATTGAGGACGGGGAGTATCTGCCCGGAACCGCAATCCCGTCGGAGAACGATATGGCCTCCACCTACGGCATCAGCAGGATCACGGTGCGCAGCGCCGTTGACGCGCTGGTAAACGAGGGGCTTTTGCGCCGGGTGCAGGGCAAGGGCGTGTTCGTGATGGGCAGCAAGATCGAGCAGGCCATCGAGGAATTCAGCGGTTTTGTGCCCTTTATCGGCAAGAGCAAGGACCAGAGCAGCGCCCGGGAACAGACCAAGATTCTCCGGCCCGCCGGGGATCTGTTCGCCAACCGGTTCCAGATCGATCCCGAAGATCAGATCTACTACATCCGACGGGTTGTGAACCAGGAATCCGAGCCCGTTTCCCTGGAAGAAATCTACGTCCCCTACGACGTGATCCCGCAGCTGAACGTGGTGAACTCCTCGGTGTTCAGCATAAGCTCCGTGTTCGAGTTTTACGGCGTCAACGTCAGCATGGTCCGCCAGAGCCTGGAGATACAGAAGTGCAACACAAAAATGTTCCACACCTTGGACGTGCCGGACGGCGTGGCGCTGATGGTTTTAGAATGCACCTACCACGACGACAGCGGAAGCGTAATCGGCTTCAGCCGCACCTACACCCGCAGCGACAAGGTGAGCTTTAAGGTCTCGCTTCACAAGTTAAATTAAGTCAATGATCCATTAAATGGGGCTGTTGCAAAAGTAGATAAATAATCTACTGGAGCAGCGGCTCCTTTTCTGCATCAAAAAACAGAAAAGCGGGCTCCGAAGAGTCCGCCATCCG
>JAGZSY010000065.1 GCA_018380885.1 Enterocloster asparagiformis | reverse complement strand
GATGGAGACCCAGTACGGCGAGGGCGACGCGGCGAAATCCCAGACCATCGCGGAGAACTATATCACCCAGGGCGTTGTGGGCATCTTCGGCTGCAACGAAGGTTCCACCACAGGTACCGGTAACGCCATCAAGGCTTCCGGCAAATCCGACATCATCGGCGTGGGCTTCGACAAGTCCGACGCGATCATGAACCTGATCAACGACGGCTATCTGCTCTGCACCATGGCCCAGAACCCGGATGTGATGGGTGAGGACGGCGTCAAGGCGGCGGTTGCAGCTCTGGAAGGTCAGGAACAGGGCGGCAAGGTTACGGATACGGGCGTTTCAGTTATCAAAAAGTAATTGTATATACGTTTTAAACAGGGCTGCCGCCCCGGGAACCAAACTTTGCAGGTCCCCGGGGCGGCAGTTTTTTGGCAGTGCGCGGCCGCTTCTCCGGACGGACCGCTTCACGTTTTGATCTTAATATCCATGCTCCCGGACCGGAATCCCTCCAAATCCAGGGTGATATAGGAGAAACCCAGCTCCTTCAGGCGGCACGCCGCCTGCTCCCCCAGAGCCAAAAGCTGTTCCATGGCCCCGCGGTCCACCTCGATGCGGGCGATATCCCCGTGGAGCCTGAGCCTCACGTTTCCGCTCACCAGGGTTCGCAGGTACGCCTCGCCCTCGCTGATCCGGCGCAGCACGTCGTAGTCAATCCGCGTGTTGTAGGGAATCCGCGTGGCCATACAGGGCGTGGACGGCCGGGAGGCCACGGAAATTCCGTAGGCGGCCGCCAGCGCCTTGACCTGGGCCTTGGTGATGTGCAGGTCCGCCAGCGGGCTGGTGATGCCCAGCTCCCGCAGCGCCCGGATGCCCGGACGGTACACGTGCAGGTCGTCCTCGTTGGTGCCGTCCAGAATCCTCCGGATGCCCCGCTCCTGTGCAAAAGCCTTCAGCGTCCCGAACAGGTGGCGCTTGCAGAGGTAACACCGGTCCACCGGGTTGCTGCGAATCTCCTCCTGCTCCAGCTCGTCCACCGTGATCACATGGTGAATCCCGCCCAACTCCGCGGCCACGCGCCCGGCGATCTCCAGATCGCAGGAGGGGTGCAGGCGGCTGTCGAAGGTCACCGCGTAGACCTGTTTATTTGTCACCTTTGCAGCCTGGACCGCGGCCTTTAAGAGCAGGCTGGAATCCACCCCGCCGGAAAACGCCAGGCAGATATCCTGGGCAGCGTACTCTGCCATCTGATTTTCCAGTTTTTTCCTTATCTTCGCCAGACCGCCATTTAGAATCTCCGAGTTTTCTCCTGCTGTCATGGGCCGCGCGTTTTGCGCGGCAGCTTTTGTCATATTTTCATCCGCCATTTCTGCATTCCTCTCACGCGTTCATTGATATCGTTCTCTCTTGCCTTTAATCCGGGTGTGTTTTCCTGCGTTTCCTTCATGCGTGATCCGCCAGCGTTTATTTGCCAAAGGACGCGAGCGTTTATTTCACGCATACTTCCTACAGGGCGGGCTCCGCTTAGCGCGACGCCTCCGCCTGCCTTTTGACAGCGTCATAGACGCTCTGAAAATCCATGCCGTGCTCCCGGCAGATGGCTTTCACGCTCTCGTACTCCGGGTAGAAAAACTGTTTTCCTCTATAGCCGCACACCTTGACCTGGGCCTGGCCGTACTGTGTTTCCACAGTCTCCGTCCTGCGGTCCATAATGGTCCTGCTTACCGGATAACGCCGCACCCCGATGGTCGTGGTCTGGGTGAGCACAAGGGTCTCCAGCTCCTCCAGCCGCTCCTCCCCGCACAGCACGGAGAGCATATACGCAGGGCGGTTCTTTTTCATGTAAATGGGGGTTGCCCACACGTCCGCCGCTCCGGCCGCCAGAATGGTCTCCATGGCGAATCCCAGCATCTCGCCGGTGCAGTCGTCGATATTGGATTCCATAACCCACATCTGATCCTCTGCGCGCTCCTCCGTCTCCAGAATCATGGCCCGCAGCACATTGGCCTGCTTGAAATCCTTCTTGCCCGCGCCCATACCGGTCTTTACAATGCGGCAGGAAGCCGGCAGCCGGTCCATGGTCCTGACCGCGGCCGCGATAGCGGCTCCGGTGGGCGTCACCATCTCGCCGTCGTTGTCCGTGAGGCGCAGGGTGAGCCCGTGAGCCGCGGCGATATTGGCGGTGGCCGGCACCGGCACCGGAATCACGCCGTGCTGGCAGCGCACGTATCCGCTGCCCTCGGCCAGGGGGGATACCGCCACGTTCTCAATCCCCAGATTATCCAGGCATACCGCCACGCCGATGATGTCCACGATGGAGTCGATGGCCCCCACTTCGTGGAAATGCACCTGGTCCATGGGGAGCCCGTGGGCCTTGGACTCTGCCTCCGCCACGATACGGAACATACGCTTTGACAGTTCTTTCACGCGGCTGTTGGAGTCAAGGCGATCGATGATCGCGCAGATGTCCGCGTAATTGCGGTGGACATGGGGATGATGGTGGCCGGCTTCCCCGTGGGCATGGCTGTGGCATTCCGCGCCGTCCGCGCTGCGCTGGGGGATAGGGGGATGGGGATGGCCTTCCCCGCTGTGATCGTGGTCGTGCCCTTCTTCTTCGCAGGCGTGATCATGGACATGCCCTTCTTCTCCGCAGGCGTGTTCATGGTGGTGCCCTTCCCCTCCGTGGTTATGATCGTGGTGGTGCCCTTCCTCCCCATGAACATGGTCATGGTGGTGGCCCTCTTCCGCTTCCAAGTGCACGTCAAAATCATACGCATCCAGCCCGCATTTCTTCGTCCTGCCGAAATGCAGGTGGTAGCCGCCCACGCCCAGGCTGGCCAGGGCGCGCTCCAGCTCCCCGCGGTCCGCGCCCAGGTCCAGAAGAGCGCCTACGGTCATATCGCCGCTGATTCCCGAGTTACATTCCAGATACAAAATCTTTTCCATATTATTTCACCGCCAATCGATTTATTTGGGTCGCCAGGTATCCGGCGCCGTAGCCGTTGTCAATATTTACCACTGAAATTCCGTTCGCACAGGAGTTAAGCATGGTCAGCAGGGCTGAGATTCCGTGGAAGCTGGCCCCGTACCCCACCGAGGTGGGAACCGCGATCACCGGGGCGTCCGCCAGTCCCGCGATCACGGTCCCCAGCGCGCCCTCCATGCCCGCCACCGCCACGATGCAGTTGGCCTTCATGATCCGCTCCCGCTGGGATAACAGCCGGTGGATTCCCGCCACGCCCACGTCGTAAATCCGATCCACCGCGCAGCCGAAATACTCCGCGGTCTGGGCCGCCTCCTCCGCCACCGGGATATCCGCCGTGCCCCCGGTGCAGACCGCGATCAGCCCGGTATGCTCCTTCCCCGGCTTCTCCACCTTCATAATCCGCGAAACCGGGTCATACGTTACCTGTGGCACCAGGGCCTTCACCAACCGGTACTGCTCCTCGCTGGCCCTGGTCCCCAGCACCTCGCCGTCCCGCTCATAAAAGCGCTTGAATATCTGCACCAGATACTCGTCCGGCTTGCTCTGGCAAAAAACCGTCTCCCCGAAGCCGGACCGCAGGGCCCGGTGGTGATCCAGCTTGGCGTAGCCCAAATCCTCGTAGGGCAGGTCCTTCAAAAGGGCTTCCGCCCGCTCCAGCTCCATCTCGCCCGTTTTCACTTCCTCCAGAAGCTTTCTGACATCCATCTGCGTCCTCCTTAACCTTCCATCTCTTGCTCTAAATCCAAAATACGGCCGCACAGCCGCTCCATCAGCGGCTGCGAATGGCTGACCACCATCAGGCCCAGCCCCCGCCGTTTGACTTCCTCATTAAGAAACTGCCAAATCTGGCTCTGGGTGATCAGATCCAGCATGGCGGTGATCTCGTCCGCCAGCAGAAAACGCGTCCCGGGGCCCAGCGCCCTGGCGATGCAGAACCGCTGCAATTCGCCGCCGGACAGCTCTCCCGGATAGCGGTCCATCCATCCGCTCTCGATTCCCAGGCCGCGGAAGATCCGCTCCTCCACAGGCCCGCCCTCGTTGAGAATAATTCCCATCCGCAGCCGCGGGTTCACCGCCATTTCCGGGTGCTGCCAGATCATCTGCACCGGGCAGTAGCCCCGGTACGCGGACAGCGGCTTTCCATCCAGGAACACGCCGCCCTCGTCCGGCGTCTCATACCCGGCCAGTATCTTCAAAAACGTGGTCTTGCCGAAGCCGCTGGGCGCCGCCAGCCCCAGGCTCTCCCCGCTCTCCATGGACAGGTCCATATGATTTAAAATGTTCCGGTTCCCGTTGTCATACCGGAAGGAAACATTTCTCGCCTCCAGCTTCATCGTTCATCCTCCGCAATCTGCTCCGTTCCCGGACGCACCGCTCCGTCCTCCCGCCCATCGCACTCCATACGCGCCGCGCCAGCTTCCCGCGCTACACCATCCGCCCGCGCCGCACCTGCTTCCTGCGCCACACCTGCTTCCCGCGCCGCGCATTCCGCCCCCATCAACTCCTCAGCCCTCACGCATCTCACCTTTCCTCCGCAAAGCTCCCGGTACGCCACCTCCCCGCGGCACTGTTCCCGGGCCCACGGGCATCTCGGCCCGTAGGGACATCCCTCCGGCAGCTCCCCCGCAAAGGGCTGGGTGCCCGGCACAGATGAAAACCCGTGCCCCGGCATGGCCTGATACAGCGCCCGGGAATAGGGATGGCGCAGCGCCCGCTCCTGAGCGAAATCCGCTGAGGCCGCTTCCTCCAGGTTTGTTCCAGCATAGAATACCACAATACGGTCCGCCGCGTCCAGCGCCAGCTCCAAATCGTGGGTGATTAGCAGCACGCCCGCGCCCGCATCCGCGATTTCCCGGAAATGGGACAATACCCGCCTGGCAGCCGTGATGTGCAGCCCCGGGGTGGGCTCGTCGGCGATCACCAGCCGGGGCGTCTCCATCACAGCTGTGGAAATCAGAATCCGGCGGGTCATGCCGCCTGAGAGCTGGAAGGGGAACAGCCGCTCCGTTTTCTCGTCCAGACCGTAGCGTTTCAGCACCGACAGGCTCTTTTTCCGGCTCTCCTGGTCCTTCCTGCCCCCGCGAATCTGCTCTCCCACCCGCATGAGCGGATCCAGGTAGGAAACGCTCTGGGGCACCAGCACGATCTCGTTTCCCCGCAGCTCCTCCATCCGCCTTTTTGTCAGCGCTTCCCCGCAGTAGGTCATAGCGCCCGACCAGCTGGCGTTGTACGGCAGAATGCCCAGGACCGCATGGGCCAGCAGGCTTTTCCCTGAACCGCTGGCGCCCACCACGGCCACCATCTCGCCCTCCCGCACGGTCAGGCTCAAGTCCCGGATCGCGTTCAGCTCCGTCCGTTTAAACCCGCGCTGGTACCGGGAAAAGGAGACGGACAGGTGCTCGATGGAGAGCACGGTTTTCTTCTCATCCATAACATTACCTCCTACTGGTGGGCGTGGCCCGGGTCCAACAGGCGCCCCAGGGTGTCCCCCGTATAGTGGAACAGCGCCACCACAAGCACCAGGAACAGCCCGGGGAACAGCGCCAGCCACCACCTGCCCATGGCCAGGTATTTCATGCTCTCGGACAGGATCACCCCGATGGCCGGCTGCTCCGGCGAGAGGCCGAAGCCCAGGAAGGTGATGCTGGCCTCGTGGAGAATGGCGTGGGGAAACATCAGCACCAGTCCCACAAACAGCTGCGGTAGAAGGTGGGGCACCATATGGCGCAGGGCGATGGTCAGCCTGCTCTCCCCCAGCTTTTCCGCAATCCTGACATACTGGCTGGACTTCAGCTGCAAAACCTCGGCCCGGATCAGCCGCGCCAGGGAGGTCCAGTGCGTCAGGGAAATGCCCACCACCACGCCCCAGAAGCCCTTGCCCATGGCAAAGGAAATCAGGACCAACAGCAGAATGTGGGGGATGCCAAGCACCAGATCGATCAGCCCGATGATGAGCCCGTCCGCAAACCGCCCCAGGGTGGCGGCCATCAGCCCCATGGCACAGGCGATGGCCGCGCTGACCGCCGCGGTCAGCAGCCCGATGCGTATGCTCATGGACAGACCGGCTACGGTGCGCACAAACATGTCCCGGCCCATAAAATCCGTGCCAAAGGGATATTGAACGGAAGGCGGCAGATTCTTTCTGGAAAAATCCGTGACCAGCGCCTGCTCTGCAAACGCCTGCCCCGCCGCGGTCACCGCGGCCAGGATGAGCACGGACAGCACCACCAGAGCCGCCATGGTTTTCCGCTGATTCCAGCTCCTTTGAAGCTCTCTCATGTCCGCGCCCTCCCGCTCCGAATTCTTGGGTCCACCACGCCGTACAGCAGGTTGGCGGTGAAATTGCCGGCAAACACAATGGCCGCGCTGATCACCGTGATTCCCAGCAGCAGAGGGATATCTCCCCCCAGCCCGGCGGTCACCGCCGCCTGTCCCAGGCCGGGGTAGGAAAACACCTGCTCCACCAGCACCGAGCCGCCGAAGATTTCACTGATGGACGCGAATTGCAGCGTCATGGCCGGCAGGATGATATTGCGCAGTCCGTGACGGCGGATCGCCGTCCACTTGGACTCTCCCCTGGCCCTGGCGAACAGCATGTAATCGCTGTCCATCACCTGGGCCATCTTCTCCCTGGTGTGCATGGCAATGTTGGAGATTCCCGTGATGGACAGGGTCAGGGCCGGGAGAATGGCGTGCACGATGCGGTCGCCGGCGGTCACGCCTGAGGCCTCCACGCCGATGGGCACGCTGAGTCCGATGGGCAGCAGCTTCAGCCACACCGCGAAAATCATCAGCAGCACCAGCGCCAGCCAGAACGCGGGTGTGCTGGCCGTGACCAGCGCGTATCCTGAGATTATGCGGTCCGCGGCCCGCCCGCGGTTAGCGCCGGCCGCCACGCCCAAAAGAAGCCCCGCCGCCCCGGAAACCACCCAGGCCGTGGCCATGAGCCACAGGGAATTGGACAGCTTCACCGCGATCACATGGGATACCGGCTGGCGGTACAGCAGGCTGACCCCCATATCGCCGCGCATAAAGTCCCCCGCCCAGGCCATGAAACGCGCGACAGGAGGAGTATTGACGCCCCAATACTCCTCCAGCTTTGCTATCTGCTCCCGGCTCATGGACCCCAGCGCCGCCTGCCCCACATTGGTCTTTAAGGGATCAAGAGGGGAGACGGACACCAGAAAGAAGGCCGCGGCGCTGACCAACGCCAGCAGTACCCCAATCCTCGCCAGGTTTTTTACAATCCATATACCATTTACCTTCAATCCGCCGTTCTCCTCTCAAACCTTCATGATTTGCAGCCGCTTGCTTCCTTTGCGGCTGCGGGCATGGCTTATTTCCAGCTCCACCGGTCCACGTTGTTCACAATGGACCAGCCGTGGCCGTGGGGGTGCAGCTTCTGGTCCGCCACCACAAGATTGTCCCTGGACCAGTACAGATGGTCGATGTTGACCAGCCAGATCCACGGGATGTCCCCCTCCTGGGTAATTCCCGTTGTTCCGTCCCACTGTGCCTTTTTCCACAGCTCATAGGAGGCCTCCAGGTCGCTCTCCGCCAGGGCGTCGTCCATGTACCGGTCCACCGCCTCGTTGGCGTAGGGGGAGTACTCCGCCAGGCCCGTTTTCTCCATGGTGTGGTAAATATTGTAGAGCTCCATCGGCGTGTGCGCCCCCCAGCCCCAGAGCAGAGGCTCCGACTCGGCCCGCGCGTAGGCCGTATCCCAGTCCACGCCCTCTGTTTTGGTGTCGATGCCCAGCTCCCTCAGCTGATTGGCCGAATCCGCGGCCAGAGCCTGGCGCACGGAATCGCTGGCCGGGTAAAGGAATGTCAGCTCCGCCCGCACGCCGTCCTTTTGGCGGATTCCGTCGCTCCCCGCAATCCATCCGGCCTCATCCAGAAGCGCGGCGGCCTCCTGCGGATTGTATTCCACCTGCGCGCTCGGCTCGTACCAGGGCATCTTATCGCAGACGCTGTAGGCCGGACTGCCGTAGCCGTTGAGCACATGCTCGATCATCTCGTCGCGGTCGATGCCGATGTTGATGGCCCGGCGCACCAGCACGTCACTGGTGAAATCATTTCCCAGGGGTACGCCGTCCTCCGAGACCTGGCCCGAAGGGATTGCCGGAAGGTTGAAGCCCCGGTTGTCCACCGTAGCGAAGGACAAAAGCTCATAGCCCGGAACCGTCTGGTCCGAGTAGGAGGCCGCCGTGTAGGCGATATCCGCCTGCCCGGCCATCACCGCCGCAAACGCCGCGTCCTCCTCCATGAACAGCACCGTCACCTTCTTCATCACCGGCGCTTCCCCGTAATAATCCGGGTTGGCCTCAAAGATCACCTGCTGCCCTCTGTCCCACTGCTTCAATATGTACCGGCCGGACCCGATGGGGTGTTCGCCGTACTCCGGGCCATAAGCGTGTTCCGGCACGATGCCCACGATGGCCATGGTGTAGGGCCAGATGGAATACGGGCGCTTCAAGTGAAAGGCCACCGTGGTGTCATCCACAGCCTCCGCCCGGTCCAGCATGGTAAAATCATTGACCGAGCTGGTATCCCGCAGAGTGTTGTAGGTGAAGGCCACGTCGGCGGCGGTCAGCCTTTCTCCGTCGGTGAAGCTGACGTCGTCCCGGAGCTTCACGGTCCAGGTCAGCCCGTCCCCGCTTGTCTCCATGTCCGTGGCCAGATCGTAGCCGATCTTGAGGTCCGTGGTGGTGACCGTCAGCGTGCTCTGGATCAGCGGCTCGTGGACGTGCTCTCCCGCTCCCCAGCCGTAGGCCGGATCGAAGCCCGCCTCCGGCTCCGAGGTGGGGCCCATTACCACGATCACATCGTCCCTGGAAATGCTGCCCGTCTCCGCGGCGCTGCTGCCGCCCACGCCTTCTGTTTTCGAAACTGCCTGACCGCTATCCTTCGGCTCCGCGCCGCCGGAACAGGCGGCCAACAGTGCCGCGGCCATGCCCGCCACAAACAATGCTTTTAATTTATATCCCATTTTACAATTCCTCCCAATTTTTTCAAGTCCCCTTCCCGCTGCATACGGCAGCCAACGCTCCGCCCCGTGCAACAAAAAATACCAGGAACCGCTATACGCATCCCTTGGGGACGCCTATACCTTCCTGGTATTACATTTCACATTTGCGCTATCAATTCATTTTCTGTCTGTATCCGTTTACATACAGGGAATCTTTCCGATCCCGCGGCGACTTCTGTCGGCCATTTGGTAAATTATACCGAATAAACAGGGAAATGTCAACTAAAAATGCCGAAGCTCTTCCCCGCCTTTTAGCGCTTTTATTTGCAAATCCCCCAGCGTCAGAGCAGCTCCAAAAACTCCGCCACATCCTCCACCACCCGGGCGGCCACGGCCTGCACGGACAGCGCGGCGCTTTTCAGCGTGGCCCCGCCGTACTCCCGGATCATGCGCACGTCGTTGGCGCTGTCGCCGATGGTGAGAATCTCGTCGAACCCGCCGGTCCGCCGGGCCAGCCAGCCCACGGCGGCGGACTTGTCCACGCCGTGGGCCACGATGTCCGCGTTGCACACGTTGGCGTAGGCGGATATGGAGGGAAAGCGGCCGTTCAAATCCCTGCACAGCGCCCGGATATAGGCCTCGTCCGGCCGTCTCCGGTGAATCTGCACGATCTCCTCCAGACTGTCGGCCTCATCGATGGTCAGATCGCCGCCGCAGGGCTTCTGGGTGGTGGTCCCGTTCTCAGAGAGCACGTTCACCTTATAATGGCGCAGGGAAACGCCGCTGCCGTCGCCGTCCAGCCCGTGGAGATAGCGCAGCACCCGGACCGCCTCCTGCTTTTCAATGGGCTTGCAGAACAGCTCCCGCCACTCCCGGTCCAGGATCACCGCGCCGTTGTTTAAAATCAGCGCGTCCGGCTTCACCCCGTACTCGTCCAGCAGCTCGCGCAGGGAGGCCTCGTTGCGGCCCGTGGCGATCACAAACCAGTTGCCCGCAGCCTGCCAGGCCCGCACCGCCTCCAGATTGCGGCTGCTGATCCGGCTGTCCACATAGAAGGTCCGGTCAAAATCACTCACAGCACATTTCATTCCCTGATCTCCTCTCCCCGGCAGTACACGCAGACCAGATTGAAATCCTGGTCCAGAACCGTCAGATCAGCGTCCTTGCCCGGCGCGATGCTGCCCTTGCGGTCGTCCACATGGATGTACCTGGCCGGATTCAGGCTGGTCATGCGCATGATATCGTGCCAGCCCACCTTGGTGTGCCCAGCCATATTCCGGATGGATTTGGCGTAGCTCAGCTCAATGTCCCGCACCGCCTCATAATCCCTGGGGTCCACCCACTCCTGCCGCCCGTCGTAGTGGTCGATGCGAAGCCGGTCCCCATCCTTCACGAATTTCATTTTGCGCACATAGTGGTCGAATTCCGTCTGGGTCTGGGCCAGGCCGCTGCAGTCCGTGGTCATGATGATCCGCCCGCTGCCCTTGATCCGGTAGGCGATGTCAAAGGCCTCGTGGCTCACCGTCATGCCGGTCTGTTTTGCGAACTCGCACATCATATCGTCGAAATACAGGGCCGCGCCCGCCACGCCCAATTCCCGGTGGTGGAAGCCCCGCATGCCGCTGAAGGTGTGGGTGAAACCGCCGATCCCGTGCTCCCGCATCCGCCGAATCTCCTCAAAGGTGGCCGCGCTGTGGCCCACCGCGGTCTGAATCCCGTGGCTGCGGCAGAATTCCAGCACCTCCCCGGCGCCCTCCCGCTCCACGGCGATGGTCATGTGGCGGCACAGCTCAGGGTGACGGAAGCTGCCGTAAAGCTCCTCCATCACCGACAGGCTGGGTTCAATGCAGCACTCCTCCCGCTGCATGCCCCGGTACTGCGGGTTGATAAAGGGGCCTTCCAGGTGCACGCCCAGCATCTCCGCCCCCGCAGGCTGCGACTCGCAGGCCTGGTCCGCGGCCGCGATGCAGCGCTTGATCTCCGGGATGGTGTCCGCCCCCGAGGTGGCCAGAAAGGACGTAACCCCGGCGTAGGGCAGGGTGCGGCACATCTCCCCCACGGCCTCTGCGGTTTTCTCAAACCAGAAGGAGCCGGTGGCCCAGCCGTGGATGTGGATGTCGATAAACCCGGGCAGGATCACCTGATCCCCGAAATCCCGGTACGGGCCCTCCCAGGCGCTGTAAAGCCCCTTGATTTTCCCTTCCTCCAGCTCCAGAAAGCCGTCGAACTCCCGGTCCTCCAGAATGATATGTTTTGAATAAAGAATCATTGTATACCCCCAACCAGTCAGTGTTTTAATTCCCGCAAAGGCAGCGCGCCAAGGTCAGATTGCCCCGGCGGCTGCCTGCTATGTACATCACTTAAGCGTCCAGTAATCCTTGTTGGCCTCCATCAGATCATCCAGCACGGCCTTGGCCTTGGACGGGTCCACCACGGAGCGGTTCAGGATCAGGGCCTTCAGCGCCTTGGTGTAATCCTGCTCCATAAACGCCTCCACGGTCAGCAGCTCGTAGGCGTACTGCCCCTCCATCAGGCCCTTGTAATAGGGTGAAATGTCGCCGAAGGGGTATCCCTTTGCCCCGTCCTTCCCGATGGTGCCCGCCACCTCCACGATGGCGTCCGGCTCAAAGTTGCCGATGATCCCGTCGTTGCGCACCAGCACGATAAACTCCCGGTTCAAATCGTAGGCGATGGACTCCGCCACCTCCACCATCAGGTTGCCGAACACGCTGTTGGTCAGCATCTCCAGACCGTCCATGTCCTCCCGGCCCCTGGCCTTGGCGCAGGCCTCAAACACCTCCCGCTCCCGGGAATCCCGGGACTCGTCCGCCCGGGTGTACTCGGGATCGCTCTCCGCCGCGATCTCCTCCGGGAACATATAGTATTGCAGGTAGGTGGTGGGAATGTACTCGTCGATGAACTTCATGTATTTGTTCACCCGCACGTAAGTCTCCAGCCAGGACTTGGATCGCTGCTCCGCGTTAAAGGGCTTGAAATCGTTGTCCCGCAGATAGGCCCGCAGGGTGTCGAAGTGGTCGTTTCCGTCCGTGTCCTTGAGCTCCGTGAACCAGCCGAAATGGTTCAGGCCGAAGTAGCGCGCCCGAAGCTTCTCCTGGGGAACGCCCAGAATCTTGGAATAGCTCTTCATCAGGGAGAAGGGCTGGTCGCAGAGATTCAAAATCCGCTTGTCGTCCGGGAACATCTTGTCCAGGCCCAGAGCCACGATGGCAGCCGGATTGGTATAGTTTAAAATCCAGGTATCCTTGGAGTAGGAGCGCACCTTCTCCACCATCTGCTTCATGGCGCCCAGGGAGCGCATGCCGTAGGCGAAGCCGCCGGGTCCGCAGGTCTCCTGACCCACCAGGCCGTAGCGCAGCGGAATCTTCTCATCCAGGGAGCGCATGGCCGTCTTGCCCACCCGCATCTGGCAGAACACGAAGTCCGTCTCACGGTACGCCTCGTCCTCGTCCGTGGTGAACACCACCTGGCATTCCGGATAGCGGCATTTCAGCACCAGGCGGTTATAGTCCTCCATAAGTCCCATGCGCTCGCCGTCAATGTCGTAAAAAATGATCTTGGAGACCGGAAAACGCTCCTTGTAATTCACCAGCGTGCCCACCAGGGCCGGCACCCGCGCGCTCCCCGCGCCTGCGATTGTAATGACATGTGATTGTCTCATCCTGAATACTCCTTCTTCTCATAACGGCCCGGCAGGCCTGCGCGGCAAGCGCGGGCCACCGCCGGACCGTTGTTATAAACCAATACTCCCCTTGCCGCAGCTCAGAGCTTGACGATGTCCGCCTCGCCCCGGGCCACCGCGCCTGTTTTTAACAGCTTTACGGTCTGGCCGTTCATGAAAACCACCGGCGATATCAAGGATTTTTTGCTGTCCCTCACCAGATCCAAATCCACGGTCACCAGCGTCTGTCCCGCCTGAACGCGGTCGCCCTGCCGTACCTTTACGTCGAATCCCCTGCCCTCCAGCTGGACCGTGTCCATGCCGATGTGGATCAGGCATTCCAGGCCGTCATCCCGCCTCAGACCGTAGGCGTGGCCTGTGGGAAACGCCGCGGTGATCTCCCCGTCAAAGGGCGCGGCCACCTGGCCGTCGGTCAGCTCCACCGCGAACCCGTCGCCAAGCATTTTCGAGGAAAACGCCTGGTCCGGCACCTCTGTGACCGGCATCAGCCTGCCGCCCATGGGCGATACAAATTCTGTCTTTTTGCGTCCGAACAGTCCCATTGTGATTGTTCCTCCATTCTACTACAATGTATTTATGGTTAATATCCCTTACAGCCAGTAAGGAATTATCCATCTTGTTGCTTAAGCTGTTATAATGATGGAGCAATCGGTATAT
>JAGZSY010000002.1 GCA_018380885.1 Enterocloster asparagiformis | reverse complement strand
ACTGACTGGCATGAAAGAGGCAATCACGGCAGCATTCCCGAATACAGAATACCAGCGTTGTATCGTACACCAGGTACGAAATACAATGAAATATGTATCAGACAAGGATAAAAAGCTATTTTGTGCGGACCTTAAAACCATCTATCAGGCACCAACGGAAGAAAAGGCCTTGGCTGCCCTGGAGCGGGTTACTGAAAAGTGGAGTGAAAAATATCCAAATTCCATGAAGAGCCGGAAACAGAATTGGGATGCCATCTCCCCAATTTTCAAGTTTTCCACAACTGTAAGAAAAGTGATCTACACGACCAATGCGATCGAAAGCCTGAATGCCGTCTACCGCAAGCTGAACCGCCAGAGAAGCGTATTTCCAAGCGATACCGCCCTGCTGAAAGCCCTGTATCTGTCTACGTTTGAAGCCACAAAAAAATGGTCAATGCCAATCAGGGACTGGGGACAGGTATATGGTGAGTTGAGTATCATGTATGAGGGTAGGCTGCCGGAATAAGCCGTGATATACTATTTTTGACAGGCGGATTTTCCGCCTGTACTTGACATACAACGGCATGTACTGTTATATATAAAACAGGGCCGGAAGCCCCAGTAAGGACTTTCTGCCCAGCCATTATCATAGAAAATCCGTATTTACAGACTTTTATTCACACACTCTGGTAATTTCTTCTGATATGCAAAAAATTGAAGCAATCCTACGCATCACATCAAAGCACCCCAAAAAAGGAGCCCTCCCCCTCACATGCTACCCATCATTCTCACCGACATAAAATCCCCCATAACCTACCTTCCCGCCGCGTTCGCCATCGCTGTGGCGCTGACGCTCCTTAGCTTGCTATTCACCTACCTTCGCATCCATACCATAAAGTTAACCCGCCGCCACCTCGTCGTCTTTCTTCTGATAGTCTACGTTTACACAGTCATCCAACTAGCCTTCTTTTCCCGGCCGCCGGGGTCACGCAGCACAGTCAGTCTGATACCGGGGGAGACCTGGGGGACGAGTATTCAGTCTCACGCATATGTAATCGAAAATATTTTGATGACCATCCCTCTGGGGATATTTCTTAGAACCTTGTGGCAGGGGAGGGGGACGGCGCGGTCGCTGGCAGGCTGCCTGTCCGTCTCCCTGGCATGCAGCATTGCTATGGAGACGTCGCAGCTTCTGACCCAGCGTGGGCATTGCCAGATCGACGATGTGCTCACGAATGTGGCGGGTGCGTTGGTCGGCTGGACGATTGCGCATATTGGGTTAAAAATAGCATCTGCTGTTGGTCGTCTGTCAGGCGGTCATAAGGAGTCGTGATGCGGGCGGCGCAGTAGAGCAGTAAAATTGCGCCCAGCAAAAGTAAAATCAAAAAAATGATCAAAATAGGTCCTTTCTGTAACGGTTGTAACGGTTTTGCCATATTTTCTGGAATACAATATATTATGTAAAAAAAGCGGCAGATTATGTCACGAACATAACAAATTCCATGAAAGTGTTGATAAAACGTTATGAACTATACCATTACTCCTGAACTATTGTATCAATATGATCATTATCTTGCGGCGGCCGGCTATTCAAAGGCAACTTGCCACAAATATAAGGCGGACCTGGCCCAGTTCTGTGCTTATCAGAACGGAAAGGAAATCGATGATGATCTGTGCGGCGCATATCGTCAATACCTTTTGGATCACTACACCGTGCGGGGGGCCTGCTCTAAGATTGTCGCGGTCAATACTTTTTTTAAGTACGCCGGCTGGAGCTTTCAGATGACGACGCCAAAGGTAGATCGGAACCCCGTGATAGAGGCCGGAAAAGAAATGACTGTTTTGGATTACAAGCGCTTGCTGAGAGCTGCCAAGCGTCAGGATAATCTGCGCCTGTACTATCTGATTCAGGTGCTGGCGCTGACCAAGATCAGTGTGAGCGAACACCGGTATGTGACGGTGGAAGCCATTCGGCATGGATATCTGGCAATCCCACGGGGAAACCATCGGCGAATTGTGGTGCTTCCCGATTTGCTGAGGCAGGAGCTTGCCGCATTTGCAGAGAATATAAATATTTCAGAGGGGCCTGTGTTTGTAAGTCGTTCCGGGAAATGCTGGGACCGGGTGGCGATTCACAAGAGCCTGAAAAAGCTGTGCCGGGAAGCGAAAATCGATGAGGGGAAGGTGAGCCCGAGAAGTCTTTCGCATGTGGTGGCCTTCGGTTCGGCTGTGTATACACTGGAGAGCAGATTAAATGGAGGTTCAACGAATTAGGTGAAGTGATGAAAAATGCATTCCACCGGTAAATCCGTTGTGCCTGCGAAAAATTGGAACCGCCCGCGCGGCCGCATTTAATGACGGCTGCGCGGGCGGTTTTGTGATCAGGCCCACCCACAGGGACAGACGGCTCTAAAGTTCCTGGAGGAAATGCTTCAATTTTGCGGCTCGTTTCCCTGCAGGAATAGGAGTGGATTCGCGGAGCATTGGATCTTCAGCCCTCTGACGATCCGGGCGCGAGGCGCTATCTCCCGTGTGGCCTCTGAGCTGTACGCACTGCCCCCCACAAGCCAGGCTCTGCGCCAGCGGGAACAGAAACCGAAGCAGGCGGCCTTTAAACGCACCAGAATGGGCGAGGAGGCCATTAACGCTGGGGAGGGGAGAAAATGACCGCCTGTAATTATTCGTGACCGATATCGCCGTCTGGAGCCTGCCCGCCATGTTTGAGACCATCCATGGCACGGCTCCTTACCAGAACAGCCACGGCAGAGGCAATATGCGGCCCCGCGTATCCTGATCCGTGCGGTGAATATACTGCCGTCTCACCTTGACTGCTGAGACCAAAGAAGAAAGCCGGACCAAACGCCGGACAGCTGCACATCCAGAGCGTGAAAGGTGATACTGACCACTGTGCCTGAGTCCGCCGGCACAAAGGTGCTTACGGATTATGTGATTGGGACGTGGGGGGAAACTGTAAGCGTTGATTATCGAGTGATACCATAAGGGAACAGGGCTGCTGTGCCGGCGATTTCGCGTCGGGCGGCAGCCCTGTTTGATTGTGATAATTATTTGACAATAACTTTGCTTTATATAAATAGTCGAAATAGTTATTTGACTGTGACGAAATATTACACTATATTTAGAATGTACTGTAATATATATGCAAATGGGGAGGGGGAGTCTATGAAATACAACAAGATACGGACATTGATGAACCAGAGCAAACCGGTCCTGTCCACCAGAATGTGGAGCGCCTGGCCGTTTTATACGGAGGTAGTGGGGGTGGGAGGAAATTTTGACTATGTGGAGTTCGTGGCGGAGTATTCGCCGTTTACACAGTATGATCTGGAGAATATTGCCAGGGCCGCGGAGCTGCACGACATGGGAACCATGCTGAAGGTGGATTTCCAGAACAGGGGATATGTAGCCCAGAAGGCGGTCTGCGCGGGATTCCAGGGGATTCTCTTTGCGGATCACCACACCCCCGAGGAGATACGGGAGACCATCCGCATCATGAAGGCGGACCGCTGCGGGGAAGGGCGCTTCGGATACCCCAACAGGAGGTATATCGGAACCCAGCCCTATCTGACGCAGATGGAACACGGGGACCGGCTGAACGAGATTGTTTTGGGTTTTATGATTGAAAAGGCGGAGGCCATGGAGCATTTGGAGGAAATCTGTTCGATTCCGGGCATCGATATCCTGCAATTCGGACCCTCGGACTACTGCATGAGCCTGGGAAAGGACAAGGGGGACTGCAAAACGGCCTGCGTCGAGGCGGAAAAGCGTATGATCGACGCAGCGCTGCGCCATGGGATTGCGCCGCGGTGTGAAATACAGAAGCCGGAGGAGGCGGAGTATTATATCGGCCTGGGCGTGCGGCATTTCTCGCTGGGGGACCAGCTGAGAAAGCTGCAGGAGCTGTGGACGGACGACGGGAAGATGCTGAGAGAAAGGACGGGTAGGCTGGAGCGTGTTTGAACATATGAAAATCGTCGTGTTGGACGGATATACGTTAAACCCGGGAGATTTGAGCTGGGGAGGTCTAAAGCAGTGCGGAAAATTGACGGTTTACGACCGCACGCCGGTGGACGATGAGGAGGAAATCATCCGGAGGGTCGGGGATGCGCAGATTGTGTTTACCAACAAAACGCCTTTGTCGGAGCGCGTCATAAACGCTTGTAAATCGTTGGGATTCATCGGTGTTCTGGCAACGGGCTACAATGTGGTGGATGTCCGGGCGGCGGCCGGACGGGGAGTGGTGGTGAGCAACGTGCCCTCCTACGGGACCGAGGCGGTGGGACAGTTCGCCATTGCCCTGCTGCTGGAGATATGCCACCACATCGGCCATCACAGCCGGGCCGTGCAGGAGGGCCGGTGGGCGAGCTGCCCGGACTGGTGCTTTTGGGACTACCCGCTGATCGAGCTGTGGGGAAAAACAATGGGGATTATCGGCTTCGGCCGGATCGGTCAGGCTACGGGGCGGATCGCCGCGGCGATGGGGATGCAGGTGATCGCCTATGATGCGCAGCCGGTTGAGAGCGGCCGGGCTATTGGCCGGTATGTGGAGCTGGAGGAGCTGCTTGGAACGGCGGATGTGATTGCGCTGCACTGCCCGCTGCTGCCCTCGACAAAGGGAATCGTCAATCGGGAAAATATTGCTAAAATGAAGGATGGGGTGATCATTCTCAATAACAGCCGCGGTCCGCTAATTGTGGAGGCGGATCTGGCGGAGGGCTTAAACAGCGGAAAAATATACGCGGCCGGCCTGGATGTGGCGTGTGTGGAGCCGCCGGATCGCGCCAGCCCGCTGCTGACAGCGCGAAATTGCATTATCACGCCACATATATCGTGGGCGCCCAAAGAGAGCAGGCAGCGCCTGTTGTGTACGGCGGAGAAAAATTTGCGTGCGTATCTGGAGGGCCGCCCGCAAAACGTGGTCAACGGAGACTTTCCGGGGCAGCGTTTATAACAAAAAGACAAAAGCAAGCTGGCGGTTCATGGCGGCTTGCTTTTATTGGATGCAGCGAATCAGGATTCCCCGGCATTTTCGGAGATGAGCCGATTCATCGTGTGCACCAGCCGGTAAGCGGGGATGGACAGCGTCTCCCCGCGTCGG
Organism: Enterocloster asparagiformis; assembly: GCA_018380885.1. Lineage (GTDB taxonomy): Bacteria > Bacillota > Clostridia > Lachnospirales > Lachnospiraceae > Enterocloster. The sequence goes on along the minus strand of JAGZSY010000002.1, from coordinate 234,850 downwards.
TAGGCCATGCCAACGGGCACCTTTTCCGGCGGGGAGCCGGTGATGAAGAAGTGCATGCTATGGGGGTTTTTCAGGTTCTTGATAAAGGATTCCGTGGTGAAAAACAGCATGTTCCACTCCTCTGAAAATTCCATGCATGAGAAGTGGTTCCGCGCGGAGGTGGCGATTTCCGGCTCATAATTGCACTGGGCGAACAGGCGGTCCGTGATTTCGCGAAAACGCGTTCCGGTGTTGCGCAGAATAAAGGAAGAGTTTTTAAAGCGGTTGAGGTCGATCCAGGGATATTTGAGGGACTTGGTGGCCGTTCCGGTGCCCGCCAGGGGATGGGTGGAGGGGACGCCCAAGAGTACGTATTCCTCCATCATGAGCTCCGTGCAGACCTCCGAGGAAGCCGCGGGCAGGGTGATAAAGCCCAGGTCCAGCCGGTGGTTGATCAGGCTGTTCTCGATCTCGCCGGAGGTCAGCTCCTGCAGTGTAATTTTGAGGGAGGGGTCCGCGCTGCGGGTTTGCCGGACCGCGCGGTAGATCAGGCTGCGCAGGCCGGTGCAGGAGAAGCCGATGCGCAGGTTTTCGTGATGCTCGCTCTTCATCCGGGAGAGCTCCTCCTCCATATTGGCTTTGGTCATGGCGATTTCCGTGGCGTAGGCGATATAGCGCTCCCCTACCAGGGTGGGGGTCAGCTTCTTCTTGCTCCGGTCAAAGAGCGTTACCCCCAGGCGCTGTTCCAGATTTTTTAAGTATTTGGTCAGCGCGGGCTGGGAGATAAACAGCTCCTGGGCGGCCTGGCTGATGTTATTGCTTTTCGAGATAGCCAATATATAGTCCACATCTTTGCATTCGATCATGACAGCGCTCCTTTCTGAATATGAGCCAAAGTTATCAAAATATGATAATTTTGTATTATATTTTTACTTTAAGATATATTATACTTCTGATTATAACAAAAGGCAATTCGTTTTTGATAAATATATATACAAAGTATACAAAAACGAATTTGGTTGTAGGTTCAGGAGGGAGCTATGGCGAAGATACTCGAAGAAAAATGTGTTGGCTGCAGAACCTGTCAGAAATATTGCACCGTGGATGCGATCAAGTATGCGGACAACAAGTGCTATGTGGTGGAGGATGAGTGCGTGGACTGCTATGTTTGCCTGAGGCAGAGGGTGTGCCCCAAGGACGCGATCGTTCCGACGGAGTTAGATACATTCTATAAGCAGTTCATGCATGTGATGAGCGATCCGGTGGAGAACCACGGGGTGACCGGGGTGACCGGGCGCGGGACGGAAGAGGTGAAGACAAATGATGTGAGCGGCCGGGTGCGGAAAGGGCGAGTGGGCCTCTGTATCGACGTGGGACGCCCCGGGGCGGGCGCCAGGATGTACGATGTGGAGAAGATCGCCATGGCCTGCGCAGCCTCAGGAGTCAAGCTGGAGGACCGCGACACCACCCCGTTGGCGGCCCTTATGCCGGACATCACCACCGGGAAGCTGGAGGAAGAGGTTTTGAATGAGCGCCTTTTGTCCGTGATCGTGGAGGGAAACTGCGCGGAGGAGGACCTGCCCCAGGTGCTGACAGCGCTTAAGAAGGTAGCGGGGGAGATTGAGACTGTGTTTTCTCTGGGACTGATCATGAGAATCGATGAAAACGGCTACAATCCGGCGCTGGATTGCCTGAAGGATCTGGACATTCCCTATCCTCACAGGGCAAAAATCAACGTTGGGCTGGGGAAACCGTTAATTGACTGATTTTAAGGAGAGGAGAACAGATTATGTCACATTCATTGCATCGCAGCGGTTCCATCGAATCCCAGAAACACGATTTCGTATGGTTTATGTATCAGACAAAAAATGTCAACGATCAGAATATTAAGCCCAAGGCGCTGATTTACATTGAGGCGGCTGAACGCCAGGGGTCGGAGAACTGGGGGGATGTGAAAACCGGGCCCATCACCCGCTTCAATTCCCAGGAGATCAAGGATAAGCTTACGGATAAATCCAGGATCAGAGGCGTTTTTACCAGGCGCGACCAGGTGGTTGGATTCCTGAAGGAGGTCAAGGCTGCGGACGTGGGTATGTCCTGCGTGATTACCGGTCTGATCGACGAGGTGATTCCCTGCTGCCGTGAGGCGGGGGTAAAACCTCATTCGGCCAACTATTCCCTGGGGGTGTGGGGAAATAAGGGGATTTTACCGGACGAGGACACGCTGTCCATCACCACCATGTGCGGCCATCACATGATTCCGCCAAAGTTCGTGCAGTACATCATCGATCAGGTGGACAAGGGCAGGATGACCGCGGAGGAGGGATCGGTCAAGCTGGCGAATTTCTGTTACTGCGGAATCTTCAATCAGGTGCGCTGCGCCGATCTGATCAAGGGGATCTGCGAGAAAAAGCATTGAGGGGGAGAAGAATATGGCAAGCTACAGGATTGGCGTTCTAAACGGAGATGATATTGGGCATGAGATTGTTCCGGTGACGGTTGAGGTCATAAAGGCCGCGGTAAAACGGCATCCGGGGGTTGAGATCGAGTGGGTGCCGCTGCCGGTGGGATACTCCTCCTACCTGGAATACGGAAATTCGCTGTTGCAATCGACGCTGGATACGCTTTATGAGCTGGACGGCTGGATTCTGGGACCCATCGGCCACATGGCCTATCCCAAGGATCCTAACTGCGTGAATCCCCATCCGATTCTGCGCAGGAACTATGACCTGGTGAGCAATATACGGCCGGCCAGGGCATTTCCGGGCGTCAAATGTATTGACAGCCGCACGGATTTGGTGATTGTCCGGGAGAATAACGAGGGATTTCAGCCGGACCGCAACATGTACAGAGGAAACAGCGAGTGCATGCCCACCCAGGACTTAGCGCTCTCCCTCAGGGTGATTACCAGAAGAAATTCCTCTATGGCGGCCAGGACCGCGTTTGAGCTGGCGCGCCAGAGGAACGGGAAGAAAAAGGTCACGGCCATTCACAAGAACACGGTTTACAAGCTGGGCTGTTCCCTGTTCCTGGAGGCCTGCAGAGAGGTGGCGCAGGAATACCCGGACATTGAGCTGGATACATGCGTGGTGGATACGTTTGCGATGAAAATGCTGATGGACCCCACAAAATTTGACGTGATTGTGACCACAAATATGTTCGGGGATATCCTCTCCGACGAGGCGGCCGGTCTGGTCGGCGGCCTGGGAATGGCGCCGGGGCTCTGCGTGGGGCCCAAATACTGCATGGCCCAGGCGACTCACGGTTCTGCCCCGGATATTGCGGGTAAGAATATAGCAAATCCCTTTGCCATGATTATGTCCGGCCAGATGATGCTCTCCTGGCTGGCAAATCTCAAAGGGGATGAGGCCGGTATACAGGCTGCAAAGGAGATCGAGGACGCGATGGAGGCCGTTCTGGCAGAGCAGAAGGAGGTGACGCCGGATCTTGGGGGAACGGCATCCACCCAGGAAATGGGAGGAGCAGTGTGCAGGAAACTGAAGGAGACGGCGGCGAAACTGTAACACAGGCAAGTTTACGGAAGCCGCGGTCCACAGTAACGCAAACGATAAAGAAAGGGGATTGTATTATGAAACGTATGTTGACATGGGTGTTAGCGGTTATCACAGTTGGAACAATGGTTTTGGGAGGGTGTTCCGGAAAACAGGAAGCGCCGGCAAATGCAACAACGGCTGCAACGCAGGCGGCGGATACGAAGGCGGCGGAGCCGGGAACGGAGCAGACGGAGGCAAAGCAGACCGAGGCTGCCGCCGCCCAGACGGACTATCCCACAAAGACGGTGGAGGTTGTGTACCACTCCAGCACAGGCTCAGGCGGCGATATCATGCTGCGGGCGTTTGACAAGTCCCTGCTCAATTTGGCTGCGGAGGGGAAAGTCAACCACAAGGGCTGGGTGATTAACAATATGCCGGGAGGTTCCGGCGCCACGGCGTGGACCTATGTGGCAAACGCGGCTCCGGACGGATACACGCTGCTGGGAATCTCATCTACGATTCTCACGGCTCCGCTGATGAACGATATGGATGTAAATTATGAGAGCTTTACGCCTGTAGCCATGATGCTGGTGGATCCCATGGTGATTGCGGTTCCCGGAACCAGCCCCTACAACAGCTTTGAGGAGCTGATTCAAGGCGCCAAGGATGCGCCGGGAACCCAGAGCTGGGCCGGCGGTGTGGCCGGAGAGCTGGGATTTGTGGCAGGCATGGAGGTTCAGAAGAACTATGAGGTGAGTTTTAACTTGGTACCCTTCGAGGGCGGCGGCGACGCGGCGGCTTCCCTGATGGGCGGACATCTGACGGCGGCGATCGGAGAATTTGCCGAGCTTTCCGAGGCGGCCAGGTCGGGGAACGTCAAGATTCTGGCTTGCTTTAACGACATCAACGTGGAGGGCTTTGAGGATGTGCCCACCCTTGCGGACCTGGGACATCCCGAGATCGAGATCACGAAGATCCGCGGTATTCTGGGACCGAAGGGCATGGACCAGGCGGTTGTGGATGCCATCGTGGCCCAGCTGAAGGCCATGACCGAGGAAGAGAGCTTCAAGGAGTATGTGGAGGCAAACGGATTGATTGTGGATTTCCGCACCGGAGATGAGTTTACCAACATGATGAAGGAGCAGACCGAGCTTTTGAAGCAGTCTCTGGCAAATGCCTCCTAAACGGTATATGGGAACCTGAGAACACGGTTTAAGCCCGCCGCCCGGTGCGGCGGGCCGGAGAAGGAGGGGAGATTGTGTTTGAACGCAGTGACCGCTATCTGGGACTGGTGTGTATTGTGGTAAGCATTGTCGGATTTATGAGCGCTTCCAAGTGGAAGGTTTTATTTGCCACCGATCCGGCGGGGCCCGGCGCCATACCGAAGATTTTGTGCGGCGGGATTCTGATCGTGGGGGTTATTCTCATAGCTGGAAGCGTGTTTATGAAGCAGAAGGAGGGGGCCGCGGCGCCGTTCTGTACAGCCAAGGAGCTCCGGCTGACGCTGGCGATGACTGCCAGCTGCCTGCTGTACATTCTTCTGCTGTCGCGCATCGGCTATCTTCTGGCCACACCTCTTCTGGTGGCCGCCATACTTTTGATTGTGGGATTGAGAACGCCCAGGGTGATCCTGATGGTGAGCGTTCTGGGGACTATTGTGCTGTTCCTGATTTTTTACAGCCTTCTTAAGGTGAATCTGCCTCTGGGCTTTATGCGGGAACTGATCGGCGGCTTGCCGCTGCGCTGGTAGAGGAGGGGAGATTGTGCTGAATCATATTTTAATGGGTCTGCAACAGGTATTTCATTTGCAATCCATTGCCGTTATCCTGTTTGGAGTGGCCTGGGGGACGATCGGAGGCATGATTCCCGGGATCAACGCCACCATAGCTATGGCGCTGCTGCTGCCGTTTACCTACACCATGGACCACACGGTGGCCCTGATGATGCTAGCCGGCGTGTACTGCGGCGGCGAGTACGGAGGTTCGATCCCCGCGATTTTGATCGGCACGCCGGGAACCAATGCGGCCGCCTGCACGGTGATTGACGGGTATGCATTGAACAAAAAGGGCCGTCCGGGCCTTGGGCTGTATTCCTCCCTGATCGCCTCCTGCTTCGGCGGAATATTCGGGGCGGTGTTTTTACTGTTCCTGGCGGTGCCCCTGTCAAAGGTGGCGCTGGCCTTTGGGCCGGCGGAGTATTTTGCCCTGGCGTTTCTGGGACTGTCTATGGTCTGCTCCCTGGGAGAGAAAAATGTATTTAAAGGGATTCTGGCCGGCATGATCGGGGTGCTGCTGTCCACCATCGGCTTTGACAGCTTTACAGGGGTAAAGCGGTACACGATGGGGCTTTTGAACCTGAGCAACGGCATTTCCATGGTGGCGCTGATGATGGGGCTGTACGCGGTTACGGAGATGTTCGAGCAGGCCCAGATTTACCGTTCCGGTCAGGACCTGGTGCTAAAGGACGAGAAGCCAGACTTGAGCTTCCCAAAATGGAAGGAGATTAAGCCCCTGTTTCCGTGGATGCTCTTCAGCTCGACGCTGGGCGTGGTGGTCGGAGTGATGCCTGGCGCGGGAGCTACGGCGGCGTCCTTTTTGGCCTACAACGAGGTAAAGCAGCTGTCCAAAACAGACGGCTTTGGGGAGGGCAATCCCCTGGGCGTCATAGCGCCGGAGAGCGCGAACAATGCGGTGACCGGCGGAGCGATGGTTCCGCTGCTGGCCCTGGGAATCCCAGGTTCCAATTCCACGGCCATTATGCTGGCGGCCTTTGCAATCCACAATGTGAATTGCGGCCCCACGCTGTTTACCACCAATCCGGAGGTGCCCTACGGCATTTTCCTCTCGCTGTTTGTGGCGAATTTCCTTATGTTTTTCGTGGGCTTTGTCTGTATCAAGTGCGCGATTCGGATCACCACACTCTCCAAACCGATCTTGATCGCTATGGTCGTCACGCTGGTGTTCACCGGAACCTACGCCTATTCGGGCGAAGTGTTTTCCATGTATGTGGCGCTGGCCTGCGGTCTGCTGGGCGTTGTGATGAGAAAATTCAAGGTTCCCAGCGCCGCCATTGTACTGGGCTTTGTGCTGGGCGAGATCATGGAGGCCAATCTGAGGAGAGGGCTGATCATTTCCCTGGGAAGTTATATGCGCTGCTTCGGAAATTCCATGCTCAGCAGCGCGCTGATGATCTTTGCCCTGTGTTCCATCGGATTTTCCCTGTATTCCAATGCCAGAAAGAGCCGCAAGCGGCAGTCTTAAGCGGGCGGCGGTCCGGCGCAGGGAGGGCGGCGTATGGAATATGTATTTGAGTACACGAAACAAGATTATCTGGACGCGCAGGCGCTGAAGCATGCAAATGAGCGGCAGCCCCTTTGGATGCTTCATCTGCTCCTGCTGCTGGGCGCAGGGTGCATCGTTTACCTGAATCTGTCTACCCTACGGGGAACGCTGACAAGGGACGACACAGCGGCCTGGTGGGCGGCGGCAGTTGCCTGTCTGGCGCTGCTGTTGAATTACAGCCCCCGTCTGTCCGCCGTGATCTCTCTGGCCCTGGGCAAGGGGAAAACAGGGGATGCGGGGGAGATCACCGGGCCGCGCAGAGTGGCGGTGCGGGAGCATTATCTGGAATTTGACAGCGGGGGAGTCTGCCGGAGGAGCGGGTATCAAAGCCTTGTGCGGGTGAACTACAATGAGCGGACGATTTTATTCTATCTGCAAAACGGGGCGGTGGAGGCGGTTCCCACACGGATTTTTAAGGGGAACGCGGCCGGGAAAAACCGGTTTCTCGCCCGGATCAGCGAGCTGGCGAACAAGGCGGACAGCGGGCAAGGGGCGGAGCTGGGGGACGGCTTTGGACAGTATGAGCACCAGGTTTTATATCGCATCGGCCTGGCGGATTTCAGGCACTGCAACTGTTTTCACATAAAACGAACGCGGGCGCGGGAATGGAGCAGGCCGGGAAAATGTATCTGGCTGTTGCTGGTGCTGGCGGCTGCGGCTGGGAGCTTAAAGGGGCTGTATCTGTGGAGCGCCGGATTCCGGTTTCCCATGGGATTTCTAAAGCTGTTTTACCTGGCGGAGCTGGCCGTTTGGCCCGTGGGCCTGTTGATGTGGTACCGCCCATGCCGTCTGGTGAATTTCGCAATGGAACAAAGCTTTCGGGCGGGACGGTATCCCGCCGGATTCTGGGACGAGCGGGTATTCTCCTGGGATGGGGAGCACATGGCCTACCGGTACGGGCCCACGGCGGCGGCCTTAGAGTGGGCGGCGCTCACGGCGGTCTGGGAGGATGAGGAATATCTGTATTTCTATCAGGGAAATGTGCTGGTGCTCTTTGTGCCGAAAGCAGTTTTGGGCGGGGCGGTCAAAGGACTGGCCGCCGCGGTGAGGGGCAAGGGAGGAAGATACATATGCACGCAATAGAAAAAATATTGGCAAGGGCTGCTGGCCGCAGCCGCGTGACGGCCGGTGAGATTGTCACGGCGTCCGTCGATTTTGCAGAGATAAATGATCTGTATTTGCAGACCCTTCGATCCTTTGAGGAGATCGGCGGCAAAGACGTGTGGGACCGGGACCGGGTGGCGTTTGTGTTCGACCACTACGCGCCCTGCCCCACGATCCGCAGCGCGGGAATCCACAAGGAGATGCGGGAGTTTGCGAAAAAACAGAAGCTCACCTATCATTTTGACATCAACCAGGGGGTATGCCACCAGGTGATGGCTGAGGCGGGCGTGGTGTGTCCGGGAAGCGTGGTGGTGGCAACGGACTCCCACACCACGCTCCACGGCGCCTTCGGTGCTTTTGGAACGGGCATCGGGGCCACGGACATGGCCACGGTGATGGCCACCGGAAAGCTGTGGTTTAGGGTGCCGGAGATCGTCGAGATCCGGCTGGAAGGAAAACCGGGGCCTCACATCTATCCCAAGGATGTGATTCTCTACGTGCTGGGCCAGATGAAAGCTGACGGCGCGGTTTACAAGGGGATCGATTTCACAGGCTCCTATGTGGATCAGCTGGATGTGGCCGGCCGCATGGTCCTGTGTAACATGGCGGTGGAGATGGGAGCAAAATGCGCCTACATGCAGCCCAACGATCAGGTACTGCGATTTATTGCAGGACGGGCGCAATTTCCCTACGAGATACAATACACGGACGAGGGATACCGGTACGCCGGGCGCCGCGTTTTTTGCCTGGACGGGCTGGCGCCGCAGATCGCGGCTCCCCACAGCGTGGACAACGTAATTGACATTGACGCGGTGGGAACGGTGCACATCGATCAGGCCTTTATCGGCTCCTGCACCGGCGGCAGGACGGAGGATATCGCGGTTGCGGCGAATATCCTGCGGGGGAAGCATATCCCCAGGTTTTGCCGCCTGATCGTGATCCCCGCCTCCGCGGCTGTCTTTCAGGAGTGCATGGAAAAGGGCCTTATCCGCGACCTGATGGAGGCGGGAGCTGCGATCTCCACGCCGGGCTGCGGCCCCTGTCTGGGCGCCCACGAGGGCGTGCTGGCGCCGGGGGAGACGGCAATCACGGCGACAAACCGGAACTTTCCGGGAAGGATGGGGAGCACCGGCGCGGATATCTATCTTGCATCGCCGGCGACGGTGGCGGCTTCCGCCCTGAACGGAGTGATAACCGATGTCAGGACATTGTGAGGTGAGTGGGAATGAAGGATAAAATAGAGGGCGCCGCCCTTGTGCTGGGCGATAACATCGATACCGATCAGATCTATCCGGGGCGGTATCTGGAGCTGGTGGAGCCGGCTGAGATCGGCGTGCACTGTCTGGAGGGCGTGGACCCGGAGATACCCCGGTCCTTTGTAAAGGGCGGAATTATTGTGGCGGGCAGAAATTTCGGCTGTGGTTCCAGCAGGGAGCACGCGCCAATCGCGCTGCTTTCCATGGGCGCGTCGGCGGTGCTGGCGGAGTCCTTTGCCAGGATTTTTTTCCGCAACGGAATCAACCTGGGCCTGCCGCTGATCACCTGCCCCGGGATTGGCAGGGCGGTGAAAAACGGCGATTTGCTCCAGGTTTTGATCCGAAGCGGCGAGGTGTTCCTGCCGGGAAGGGGGATATGTCTTAAGGGACAGCCCCTGCAGGGAGAGGCGCTGGAGATTCTGGAGACGGGCGGGATCAAGGCGCTTTTTAAAAGCAGGCTTTTGGAGGACAGTGAGGGAAAGGAACGTCAGTATGATGAACATTAAACCGGTGATCGGAATCACCATGGGAGATCCGGCCGGGATCGGGGCGGAGCTGGTGTGCAAGGCCGCGGCCGCAGGTTTTTTTAAAAGCAGCGCCATCCCGGTGATCGTGGGAGAGGAGGCCCTGCTGCTCCGCGGCATGAGGCACAGCGGGACAAAGTTTGAGTATCGGGTGGTCGGATCAGTGGAGGAGGCTGCCAAGGGGGGCCCAATCGCGCTGCTTCCCTGCGGAAATCTGGACATCGGGCAGGTGAAAATGGGGCAGGAGACAGAGGAGAACGGGAGGGACCAGGGGGATATCCTGGCGGAATGCATCCGGCTGTGCGAGGCCGGGGAGATGGACGGCTTCTGCTTTGCGCCGCTCAACAAGGCGGCGATGAAAAAGGGGGGATATCCCTATCCCAGCGAACATGAGATGTTTGCGGAACTATATGGGCAGAGGGAGGGCTTCGGCGAGATGAATTATCTGAACGGGCTCTGGAATATACGCGTGACCAGCCATATTCCCTTTCGGGAGGTGGCCGGGGAGATAACGGAGGAAAACATCCTAAAGACGGCCAGGCTGGGATATGCCACCCTCAGGCGGGCTGGCTGCGTCCATCCCCAGATTATGGTGGCTGCGTTAAATCCCCACAGCGGGGAAAACGGCACCTGCGGGCGGGAGGAAATCGAGATTATCCGCCCGGCCATCGAGCGGGCGAGGCGGGAGGGCATGCCCCTGGAGGGGCCGTTTTCGGCGGACACCCTGTTCGGGAGGGCCTTTGACGAGAAGAAGGACGGGGTGATCACCATGTACCACGACCAGGGCCAGATCGCCATCAAGCTGCAGAATTTTATGCACTGTGTGACCATATCGGCAGGGCTTCCCCATCCTATCACCACCCCGGCCCACGGGACGGCCTACGATATCGCCGGCACCGGCAGCTGCCGAACCACCCCGTTTAAGGAAGCGTTCCGGCTTTGCAGCCGGATGGCCAGGGAGGATTTGATTGCAAAACAGGCCGCAGTCTGAGGCGGCGGAAAGCAGGAGGAATTTCAAATGAATTTAAAAGAAAAGTTGTTATCCGGTGAAAAGATTTACGGGACCATGCTGCGGGTGGTGCGCAATCCGGCCATCTGTATCATGGCGAAAAACGCGGGGCTGGATTTTGTGATGTTTGACTGCGAGTACAGCAATTATTCCATCGAGACACTTCACGATATGAGCCTGATGGCCGGAGCGATCGGCCTGGGAAGCTTTTTCCGCGCGTCCATGCTCTCCAAGGACTGTATTTCCCGCTCCCTGGACGGCGGAGCCTCAGGGGTTATGGTTCCCATGACGGAGTCGGCGCAGATGGCCCAAGAAATCGTGCACTGGTCAAAATATCCGCCCTTAGGAGAGCGGGGCTTCGCAGCAGGAGGCGCGCCCACCGGATACGCCGGGGGCGTGAAGCACGAGGAGGCCATGAGGCTTGGCAACGACAGCGTGATTTCCATCGCGCAGATCGAGACGGCGAAGGCGGTGGAGCGCGTGGATGAGATTGCGGCGGTGGAGGGCATCGATGTGCTGCTGATCGGGCCCAACGATTTAAGCATCTCCCTGGGAGTCCCGGGGGACACCATGAGTCCGGTGATGATCGAGGCCATTACAAAGGTGTCCGACGCATGCCGCAGGAGCGGAAAAAAGTTCGGAATTCACGCAGGCCCGAAAATGCTGGAGCGTTTCTCCGACCGGCTGGACATGCTGATGATGCAAAATGACATCGATATCCTGCGAAATGGCATGCAGAATATTGCGGATACCATCAAACGATTTTAAGGGTTGGCCTAACTGACCCCTAAACCCCTGTCCCGGGCGGAGCGCGCGGGATGGGGATTTTTTTGCGCCAGCCAGCCGCCCAGGCTGCAGCCGTACGCCCGTCCCCACACGCTTCGTTTATCTGCCGCGTTGACTGGGTGAGAAAAATGTGTTATCATTAATTAAACCAATAGTTCAATTAATGATAACCAAAGGAGCGCAAATCATGGCCAGAAGAAAAAAGGAACCTGCTGACGTGCACCGCGCCCGCATCGCGGCTGCCGCGGAGCGGCTGTTTTCCCAGCGCGGTATCACGGCGGTGACGGTGGAGGACATCGCGCGGGAGGCGGGATACAGCAAGGCCACGCTGTACGTGTATTTTCTGGATAAAGAGGAGATCGTCCATTTGCTGGTATTGAGGAGTATGGAGCTGCTGCGCGGCTCGATCTGCCGGGCCATGGGGGAGGAAACAGAGGTGCGGGGGCGGTACAGGGGAATCTGCCTGGCGTTAGAGGATTTCCAGGAGCAGTATCCCTACTATTTTGAAACTGCTCTGGGGCGGATTTCGCTGGACTTTACCGGGGAGAGCCTGCCGCCGGTGGAGCAGGAGATTTTTGACACGGGCGAGCGGATCAACGACGATATCGCCGCTCTGCTGGAGGAGGGCATCCGAAGGGGGGAATTCAGGCGCGATCTCCAGATACTGCCCACTGTGTTCGCGCTGTGGGCCGGACTGTCCGGCCTGATCCGGATGGCCTCGGACAAGGAGGCGTATATCTCGGCGGTGATGAAGCGCTCAAAGAGGGAGTTTTTGGATTATGGATATCATATGCTTTACCGTATGATCGCTGCAAAGCAGGCGGAGGAGGAGAATGACGGAGATGGGAGGGCGGCTGCATCCCGACGGGACGCCCCCAACAGAGGAGGGAAAACCATATGACCGGAAAAGCAAAACAGGATACAAAAAAGCAAACATTGCTGGCGATCTTGGGCAGTCCGCATGAAAACGGGGCCACCGCGGCCATGCTGCGCTGTGCCACCGCTGCGGCGCAGCGGGCCGGCTGGGAGGTGCAGACCATTTGGCTGTACGAGAAAAACATCGATTATTGCAGCGGCTGCCGGACCTGCATTGAGACAGGCCGCTGTGTGAAACAGGACGATATCCAGGAGATTGCCGGGCTTTTGAGGAGCTGCGATGCGGTGGCTCTGGCAGCGCCGGCCTACTGGGCCAATGTGCCGGCTGCCGTAAAAAACATGTTTGACCGCCTTCTGGGCACAGCGATGGGGGAGAGGGGAATGCGGCCGCAGCCGCGCCTGTCCGGGAGCCAGAGGTATCTGCTCCTGACCTCCTGCAACACGCCCTTCCCGTTCTCACGGCTGTTCGGCCAGAGCTGCGGCGCCCTGAGAGCCATGGAGGAGTTTTTTCACTACGCGGGCATGAGCCGGATGGGCCGGGTGGCCTTTTCCGGCGCAGGCGGTAAAAATGAACTGCCTGTATCCGTGAAGCGCAAAATCGAACATTTTTGGCGATAGAGTGTTTCGGGCAGCGGCGCGTATCCAAAAACGCCGCTGTCCTCCGCGTCTTGTCCGCAACCGATCTTGCCAGCGCTGCCGGGCCCATGCCGGTGGCATCGAGCTGTCCTTCGCGCCTTGTCCGCAACCGATAACCGATCTTGCCAGCGCTGCCGGGCCCATGCCGGTGTCATTGAGCTGTCCTCCGCGCCTTGTCCGCAACCAATCCCTGCCGCAATCCCTTCCCTGCCGGTATCGCAAAACAGCTGCCAGCCTCCGCGTCCATGCGCGTCCCCCAAGCCCTAAAGTCTGCGTCCGCATCTGCGATCGGGCCGCCAAGCTTTCGCGGCAGGCCAAAGTTAAAAAAAGGGCCGGAGTCCGCTGCGCGCGGCGCTCCGGCCCTTTTGGCTTCAATGCTTCCGGTATTTAATCCTCAAACTCGTATGGCTTGATCTCCCTCACCACATCTAATACCGTTCCGTCCCGGCTCTCGATAATTCCCACAACCCGGTCCTTGAACTGAATCTCATCCGGCGTTCCCACAATGGAGTAAGCGATATCCCGCAGCTCCTCGATGGTGCGGATGGGCAGCCCGGACCCCTTATACGCCTCGATCAGATCGGTACGCCTGGGATTGATGGCGATGCCGTAGTCGGTCACGATAATGTCCACCACCTCGCCGGGCGTCACCACGGTCACCACCTTGTCGCACACGGTGGGGATGCGGCCCCGGACCAGGGGGGCGACGATGATGGAGCAGTTGGAGCCAGCGGCGGTGTCGGGATGGCCTCCCGGGGCTCCGCGCACGATGCCGTCGGAGCCGGTCACCACGTTGACGTTGTAGTCCACATCCACCTCCAGAGCGCCCAGGATCACAAAGTCCAGCTTGTTGACAAAAGCCCCTTTGTTCAGAGGATTGGCGTACTCTGAGGTGGAAATCTCAAAATGCCTGGGATTGTTTTTGATGGATTCGATGGCCCCCAGGTCAAAGGCCTGAGCGTCCACAATATTGCGCACCAGCCCGGCGTCCAACAGGTCGCACATGGGCTTGGTGATGCCGCCGATGGCAAAGCTCATGTGGATATTTTTCTCCTCCATGATGGGCCGCAGCATGGTGTTGACCGCCAGGGAGGCCCCGCCCGCCCCGGTCTGGAAGGAAAAGCCGTCCTTGAAGAAGGGGGAGAGCTCGATGAGCTTGGTGCAGTACTCCGCCATTTTCAGCTCCCGCACGTCCTTTGTCATGCGCACCGCGTTGCTGACGATCTTGGACGGGTTGCCGATCTCATCCACCACGCACACGTAGTCCACGTCCACCATGGAGATGCTGGGCGGGAAGTTGGGGAAGGGCACCAGGCAGTCGGTGATCACCACCACGTGGTCCGCGTACTGGGCGTCCACCATGGAGTAGGAGAGCACGCCGCAGTCGCTCTTGCCGCCCACGCCCCTGGCGTTTCCGCATTCGTCTGAGGTGGGGGCGCCGATAAAGGCGATGTCGATGTGCACGTCGCCCTCCTCGATGGCCCGCACACGGCCGCCGTGGGAGCGGATGATGGCCGGGTTTTTCAGCTTGCCGTAGGAGATGGCCTCGCCGATTTTTCCGCGCACGCCGGAGGACTGGATGCCGGTAACCACGCCCTCCTCGATGAGCCGCGCCACCGGATCGTGGGCGGCTCCCAAGGAGCTGGCGCAGATGGTGATGTCCTTCACACCCATGGCGTTCACCTGTTCCATGACCATGTTAACGATATAGTCCCCGTCCCGGAAATGGTGGTGGAAGGAGAGCACCATTCCGTCCCTCAGCCCGCATTTTTCCAGAGCCTCCCGGATAGAGGAAACCATCTTGTTCTGTTTCGGGTCCACCACGGCGCGCACGGTGGGAGCCGCCTTGTGGTACTGCTCGTCGTCCCGGGCGTAGGAACCTTCAAACCCTTTTTTCCCGTACCGGATCAGCAGCCCGTCGGGAATTTCACGTCCAACTTTATTCATCATTTTACAGATCCCCCTCATATACACCGGATGCTTTTGCCAGCCCCAGCGTTCTCATGGCTCCGTCGTAGAAGGCGATGTCGATCATCTTGCCGTCCACGGTAAAGACGCCGATGCCCAGGGCCTTTTTCTCGTCGATCTCCCGCACCACCTTCTCGGCAAAAATGATCTCCTTCTGGGTGGGGGTGAAGATTTTGTGGACAATGTCGATCTGCCTGGGGTTGACCAGGCTCTTGCCGTCAAAGCCCATTGCCTTGATCATCCGCACTTCCCGCTCAAAGCCTTCCATGTCGTCCAGGTTGGTGAACACGGTGTCAAAGCACTGCACGCCGGCCGCCCTGGCCGCGATGATCATATGCTGCCTTGCCCCGGCCAGCTCCACGCCGGTGCCGGAGATCACGGTCTGCAAATCCTTGGTGTAGTCGCCGCCGGACAGGGCGATTCCGAAGAGACGCTCCGAGGATTCGCAGATTTCCAGGGCGTTTAACACGCCGCGGGTGGACTCGATGGCGGCCATCAGCAGGGTTCTGCCCACGGGCACGCCGAATTCCTCCTCGGCCGCGGTGACGGCCTCCTCCACGGTACGCACATCCGCAGCGCGCTCGGTCTTGGCGATGCGGATGGTGTCGGCCCCGCCGGCCACGCAGACGCGGATGTCCTCACGCCAATGAGGGGTGTCCAGGCCGTTGATGCGCACCACCCGCTCCACGCCGCGGTAGTCGATTTCCTGTAAGGCGTGGTACAGGGAGTACCTGGCCGCGTCCTTCTGGTTTTCGGCCACGGCGTCCTCCAGATCCAGCATAATGGAATCAGGGCCGTAAATGTACGGGTCCTTGATCAGGCCCGGCTTCTGGCAGTTTAAAAACATCATAGAGCGTCTCAGACGCTTTTTATTCGGATGTGTCATGAGATTGCACCTCCCCACGGAAGCTTTTCCGTCTGTCCGGCGGAGCGGAACACGGCGCACTCCACCCGCGCTTTCAGGGTGCAGTCCAGCGCGCCCTTGTCCACTACGGTTACCTTGGCGTCCGTCACATCCAGACGCGTTAAGGTGTCCAGCACGGTCCGGCGGATCTGGCGCCCGAACTGGTGAATGACGTTGCTCTCAATGGAGAGCTCCAGGGCGCCTGTCCCCGGCTCCACCGTAACCTGGGCGTCACTGGACTCCAGGGTGCCGGCGATTGCGGCTTTTTGAATCAGCATAAGTCCCCTCCTTGTTCACTTGCTTTGATTGCTGTTATATTCAGATTACCACATTTGCCGGGCGGTTTCCAATACGATTGTACAAATGCAAGTATAGGCAAATGCCTATAGGCCGCTGTGCGCAATCTGCGGGGAAACAAAGTCCACGGCTGCGAGCCGCGCTCAGCGGTACCGGGCCCGGAAGGCCTCCTGCTCCGCCAGCAGCGTTTCCTTTAACAGCGCGGCGAACCGCGTCACCGCATTTGAGCGGTAGCGGGCGTAGGGGTAGCCTAAAGCCAGGGGGCGGAAGCAGCCGGTTTCCCCGATGGAGTAGTAGTCCAGGCGGTAGGAGGGATCGGCGAAGGTCTCCGGCAGGAAGGTGATCCCCAGTCCGGCGGAGGCCAGGCGCGCGATCAGCGTCAGGTTGCGGAAGGTCCGCTGGTTGGCGGGCCTGAAGCCGTAGCGGGCGAAGAGATCGTTGGCAAAGTCGTACAGCCGGTTGTTGATATCATAGAGAAGGAATTGGCACTCCGAGAGCCCGGCAGGATCGACCCAGGGGATGCGCCCGGGCTCCCGGTGAGGCGGAACAGGCAGCTCCATGCCGGCGGGCACGGCCAGGAGGATTTCCTCGTCCATAAACACCTCGCAGCAGAGGCTGGAGTTGGACAGGGGCGGCACCAGGATTCCCAGGTCGATGGACCCCTTCTGGAGCTTTTCCTCCAGATCCTTAGTCCGGCCCTCCACGATCTCCACCGTCACCGACGGGTATTTCCGGTAAAATTCCGGCAGGACCTGGGGCATCAGAAAGGGCGCCCGCTGGGCCGATACGGCGAAGGCCACGGAGCCGGATATATCCCCGGATTCGTCCGCCAGGCGGTTTTTCATGTCCCGCTCCAGCCGCAGCATCTCCCGGGCCGTGTCCAGGAAAACGGTGCCCTCCCAGGTCAATTTCAGGCCCTGGGCGGTCCTGATGAAAATGGGGTAGCCCAGATCGTCCTCGTATTTCTTTAAAAATTGGCTCAGGGTGGGCTGGGAGATGTACAGCCGCTTGGCGGCGGCGGAGATGCTCCCCAGCTCCTCGATGGCAAACAGATAGCGGATATTTTTAACGTCCAATGTGCGCGCCCTCCTTCAGCTTGTTCTCCAGGGCTTCGTGCTGCTTTCGCAGCGTATCGATCACGATATCGGAAAATGCCTGGGTCGCCTTGGACAGGTAGCCTGCCGGTGGATATCCCAGCACCAGGGTGCGGAACTCTCCCGTTTCCCCGATGGAGAAATAAGAGAGGCTGTGCCGTGAATCGATGTAGGTTTCCGGGATAAAGGTCAGCCCCATGCCCACCTCGGCCAGACGGATCAGCGTCTCGAAGCTGTCGTGGGTCTGGGTGACCTTGGGCGTGATGGCGTGCTCCAGGAAAATATGGTCGGAAAAGGTGCTCAGGCGGTGGTTGATGCTGTAGAGAAGGAAATCCTGGCCGTTCATGGTGGGATAATCGATCCACATGCGCCCGCTCTTTGGGTTGCGTCTGGCGTGCTTTGTGATGGGATGGCCGTCAGGCGCGGCCAGAAATATTTCCTCCTCGATCACCTTTAAATAGGGCACGTCCACATTTTCCAGCGGAAGGCTGAGAAACGCCACGTCCACGCGCCCCTCGGCGAGAAGCCGTTCCTGCCTGGCCATATGGGCCTCGGTGATGGACACCTCGATATTGGGGTATTTCCGGCGGAACGCGGGCAGTACAAGGGGAAGCAGATAGGGGGACCGGAAGGAGGAGAGGGAGAACGACACCTTTCCGCGCTGGAGTCCGGACAGTTCCATCAGCTGATTGTTCAGATTGTGCTGCATGCGCAGGATCTGGCGGGCAGTGTGGATGTACAGGGCACCCTCGCGGGTGGGCTTGAGCCCCTGGGGGGTACGGATAAACAGGGTGTATCCGGATTGAGCCTCGTAGTTTTTTAAAAACTGGCTGAGCGAGGACTGGGCCACATACAGGTGCTGGGCTGCTTTGGAGAGGCTTCCGCATTCCGCGATCGCCAGAATATATTGAACTTCTTTTAATTCCATGTCTGCTGTTCACGTTCCTTTCTGGTTGTGCACTTTATCCATCGGAAAATCCGAAAGGAGGGTATGGAGTATTGATATTATCCAAAAAATTGATTTTATATTATAATAAATCCACAGTGAAGTCAACAATGAAAAATGGCTTCAGGGACAGGGCGGCCGCCGGTCCAAATGAGAATTTAGAACAGGAGATCGAAAATGGCAAGCAATTTAAAGATTACAAGGGAGCTGGACCCACAGCAGCCTGCGGTGCTTTTTATACCGGGCGGCATGGCGACGCCCCCCGCTGTATTTGACGGAATTGAGGGGGAGATTCCCTGGCAGTCCTCGGTGATTGACTGGAGCCGGTCGCCGGGGCCCTGGGATATTGTGGAGCTGGGAAATAGGGTGACGGAGCTGATCCGGGAGCTGGGGCTGAAGCGAGTGATTCTGGCCGCATACTCGGCGGGCGGCGTGATGGCGCTTCAGGCGGCGATTGCGGATTCGGAGCACCTGATTGCGGGATTGCTGCTGTCCAACACCGGTCCCTGCGCCATCGGCCACGGTGACCCGGACCTGCCCAAGCGGATTCAGGAGCAGTGGTTTTCAATGGAATTGTTCGAACCGTTTATTTCCCGCTGCTTTTCAAGGCCGGTGGACCCGGCTTTAAAGGAAAAAATGATCGAGTACGCCAGGGAGGTCGACAAGGAGACCGTATACCAGTCGTCCAAGACGCTCCGGGAGCACGACCTCCGGCCGGACCTGCCGAAAATTTCCTGTCCGGTGGTGATCGCCCACGGCAGCCTGGACAAGGCGCGGACCATGGAGCATGTGAAAATGCTCACCGACGGCATCGCGGACACGGAGGTGTTCCTGTTAAACGGCGGGCACACGATCATGGTGGAGGATCATGACACCTGGGTGGAGAAGTTGAATTATCTCATTCAGAAGGTAGGAAAATAGCAAGAGAGAAGAGGGGGAAATGAAATGCTTGCATTGATAGGTTTTTTGATTATTATCGTTATGATGCTGCTGATTTTTAAGAGCAAGGCGCTGCCGGCGTTCTGCTTCGCGGTGCTGCCGATTATCGGAGCGCTGATCTGCGGCTTCAGCCTGACGGATATTTCCGATTTTATCGGAAAAGGCGTGGGCTCCACGTGGCAGACGGCCATCCTGTTTATATTTTCCGTGACCTATTTCGGAATTATGAACGACGCCGGGCTGTTTGACAAGCTGGTGGACGGCCTGGTAAAGAAGGCGGGAAAGAACATCACGCTGATCCTGATTTTCACCTCGATCATCGCCATGATCGGCCACATCGACGGCGCGGCCGCCACCACGTACCTGATCACCATACCGACCATGCTGCCCATCTACAAGAAGATGCATATCCGTCCCACGGTGCTGCTTCTGCTCTGCGGCGCTGCCACCGGTATTATGAACCTGGTGCCCTGGGGAGGGCCCACCATCCGGGCTGCGACCACGGCCAATGTGGACGCCACCGAGCTGTGGATTAAGATGATCCCCATGCAGGTGTTCGGCCTGGTATCCCTGATCGGAATCGCAGTGTTTATGGGCGTTGTGGAGACCAAGCGCCTGGCAAAGCTGGGCCTTGTGCAGACTGAGGCCGAGGAAGCGGTTGAGGAGGCCAGCGTGGACCTGTCCTTAAAGCGTCCCAAGCTGCTGTGGTTCAACCTGCTGTTCACCATTGTCCTGATCATTGCCCTGGTGCAGAAATGGCTTCCCACCTACGCGGTGTTCATGGTTGGCACGATCATCGTTCTTGCGGTCAACTATCCGGACCCGCAGCTCCAGCAGAAGCGGATACAGGCCCACGCGCCCTCCAGCATCATGCTGACGGTCACCCTGCTGTGCGCCGGAATTTTCCTGGGCGTGATGACGCAGACCGGAATGGTCCTGGAAATGTCCAAGGTGTTGATCAACGCGCTTCCCGTGGGATTGCAGCGCTACCTGCACTACATTGTGGGCGCTCTGGGCGCTCCGCTTGGAATGGTCCTCGGGCCGGATCCCTACTACTATGGAATCATGCCGATTATCGGCGAGATCGTGGCTCCCTTTGGCGTCACCCTGGATACCGTTGGACGCGCTATGCTCATCGGCGAGAACGTGGGCCTGTCCGTGAGCCCGGTTGTGCCTCCCACCTTCCT
Organism: Enterocloster asparagiformis; assembly: GCA_018380885.1. Lineage (GTDB taxonomy): Bacteria > Bacillota > Clostridia > Lachnospirales > Lachnospiraceae > Enterocloster. The sequence goes on along the minus strand of JAGZSY010000002.1, from coordinate 214,510 downwards.
GGCGATCGGCCTTGCGGGCGTGGATTTGAAGGAGCACATCAAGTTTTCCTTCCTGCCGCTGTGGGCTTTGAGCGTGGTCATGATGCTATTTGCAATTATTGTGGGAATTATTTAAAAAATTAGAAAAAAATGCTTGACTATTTTTGACAGTATGATATAATAAATTCCGCAGTCGTCACTGAGGGCTGCGGAATTAAATAATGGGCTATCGCCAAACGGTAAGGCAACGGACTCTGACTCCGTCATTTTCTTGGTTCGAATCCAAGTAGCCCAGCTCACAAGCCTCATGGAGTTTCCATGGGGCTTTTTTCGCGCCATGGGCCGCCGCATCAGCATAAAAGCCGATGGGCGCCCTCTGAGCGGTCAGTCAATATAGCTCTGGCAGTCGAACGTCAGGGAGAGGGCCACGCCCCCCTCATCCGCCGCCATGTGGATGTAGTCGGCCAGGTTCAGCGCCATTTTCATGCATTTGCAGCTGTTTGTAATGTCCAGGCCTTCGGCGTTGCGGAGCACGGCGCAGACGATGGGCCGGTCGCTGTCGGTGATTTCCAGGACGGAGGCGGTCATCTCTGCGAAATCCCGCAGCGCAGGCAGGATGGCGGCGTTGAACCAGGCCCTGCTGCTGTCCTGGCGCGCGTGGGCGCTGGAGCGGCGGATGTCCCGAATCGCCTGTGCGACGGCCTGAAGTTCCTTGGGGGACATGGCGTCCAGCTCTGCGCTGATATCGTTTCCCGGCCCGTGTTCAGAATAGTCATAGGTTTCCATGTCAATACCTCCCGGTGCAATTTGCCACATAATGATATTTATGTGCAGGCTGTATTATAATACATCTTATTTTGGTACATGTCTACCCATATAATGAGTGTACCGAAAAAGAGGGGGTGCGGCATGAGTCGTATTGAGATCAAGCTGGAATCATATCTGAAGGAGCATAATTGCAGCAAGAACAGTGTCTGCAAGGCTTGTATGATGCAGCGGACACAGCTCAACAACTACTGTAAGAACAAGATCAGCCGGGTGGATCTGACCATCATGGCCAGGCTTTGCGAGTTTTTAGACTGTGATATTTCCGATCTTCTGGAGTTCAAACGGGACGAGGAAAAAGGAGAGGACTAAGCTTCCTCTCCTTTTTCTTCCGGCACGATTCTGACGACATTTTCCACAGAACAATTCAATATGGTACATAACTTTTCCAGAGTAATCACCGTGACATTTTTATTGTGCTGCAAATTAAAGAGTGTTTTCCTGTCTATACCGTCTTTGATCAGCCGATAGGTAGTGACCTCCATATTTTTCATGGTTTGCCACAGCGGACTATAATCATACATGGTTTTCACCTCACCACTAACTATAAGTGGCAAAATTAATCTTGAATATACTGAATATAGTCGGTATAATGAAGCAGAATGTGGAGGAAATGGAAATGGAACAGTATGATTATCGGAAACTGGAAAATCTGGAGGAAGCCGTGTACACGGAGCTGGAGACATTGACTCCCGGACAGCGTATGCGGGTCTGGGAGTCAATTCTGGATGCAAAGCGCAATGCGGAGGCGGAGCGGATCGCCCTGGGAAGAAAGTGGTTCGAGCAGGCGGTTCTGCCCGCGCTGAGGGATTTCGCCAGGGTGACCTCCTCTCTGCTGGAGGTGGACTGGGATGGGGACGGCAGCATAACGGCGCTGCTGCGCAGCTCGGAGGAGTTTCGGGTCCAGGACCAGTGCCGCGGGCTGCGCATGGCGCTTTTTATGGCCGAGGATATCCTGATCAGCCGTGACGAGGACGAGCTGGTGTTGACGCTCATCTACGACAGCCGAAGGCTTCTGACCTCCCTATAGCGCGCGGCAGACCATGCGGCGCGCCCGGTAGCCGTCCAGGCAGATGCCCCCTTCACAGGCGGAGACGTACATCACAAAGTCGGGGCCGAAGCCGAAGACGCCGGTCTGGTCCGCCGTAAAGTACAGCGGCGTTTCCCCGTAGCGCGGGTGGGAAATTGCAAGACGACCGCCGTCCAGACGGATTGTCAGCATGCAGCGGGTCTCGTCCTGATAGTAGGTTCCCGGGCGCACCGGGCAGCCCTCGGAGAGGATGCGCTGCGCTCTGCGCAGGGTTACGGAGCGGGCGGGCAGCAGGTGCTCTATGGTGTCGCCGTGGAACACCAGGTACTCGTCTAAGGGCCCGATGCGGTAGGAACCGTTTCCCTGGCGGATCAGAGGCGCCTGGCCATACTCGCGTTTCATGAAAAATGTGCCGTCGCGCTCAGTGATTTCCATGACAAAGGGATCGTCCGGGGCGGCGGTTACATAGAGGTCTGCAGAGGCCTCACAGGCGTTTTTAACCTCCGCAGACTGGTTCTCCGGTTCCATGCCCAGAGCCAGGGCGGCCAGCTTCTTGGCCGCGACGGAGGCCGCGTAGGTGGTGGTATTGCTCAACAGGACCACCTCCAGCTCTTTTTCGGGAATCCACAGGAGCTGAGCGCGGTAGGCCGCGTCCGCCCCGCCGTGCTCGTAGACCTTCATGCCGTTCCAGACATGGGTCATCATGCCGCCGCAGTACTCGATTTCGCTGCCGTCCTTGAGCTTGGCTGCGGTGAGCACGGTATCAACCGTCCCGCGGCTGAACAGGGTGGGATTGCGGTATTCCTCCAGAATCCGCACCAGATCGCGAGCGCAGGTGTTGACGCTGGTGGGCCCGTACAGGGAGTAGCCCAGCGGGTTGTAGTAGTAGGTGCCGGTGCCGTCGTCCTGGTAGGAGTAGGCCAGCCCGGGGATGATCTGGCTGTAGCTGCTGCGGACCATGGTGTTTTCCATGTGAAGGGGAAGGAAAATGCGCTCCCTCACGAATTGTGGGAAGGGCATCCCGCTCACCCGCTCCACAATCACGGACAGCAGGTGGAAGCCCGTGTTGCTGTAGAGATAACCCTCCTGGGGCGGGAAGTTTAAGGTCTTTTGCAGGCGGATCGTCTCGTTTACGTCCTCCATATCGATGGAGTCGTTGATCTTGATGCCGCGCATGAACAGAAGCTCCCACTGGTCCCGGATGCCGCTGACATTGTTGAACATCTGGCGCAGCGTCACCGGCTCCTCAAAGTGGATTAAGTCGGCCACGTAGCGGCGTATGTCGTCGTCCACGCTCAGCAGGCCGTCCTCCTGCAGCAGCAGAACGGCCAGCACGGTAAACTGCTTTGAGATGGACGCGATGTGAAAGATGCTGTCCGCCGTGATGGGGATCCTGTTCTCCAGGTTGCCGAAGCCGAAGCAGCCCTCGTAGAAGGTCTCGCCGCTCTTGCGGATCAGCACCTGCCCGCCGGGGCAGAGACCGTCGGTCCATCTGGATAAAATTTGTCTCACATTTTCTTCAAGGTTCTGATTCATGATTTCCTCCTGATTAATTCCTCTCTAATTTCCGGAACAGCTCCAGCCAGTTTCCGCCGGCGATTTTGCCCAGGCGCTCCTCGCTGTAGCCGTGGCCGGCCAGCTGTTTGAGAAACTCCGGCAGGGCGGCGTGCCCGCCCACCAGATCAAAGGACACATAGGGCATCCGCGCCAGGTCCTGAGGCGAGCTTGCGGTCAGAAACTGGTCGCAGAAATCGAAGCCGAAGCCCACGTGGTCCTCGCCCATCACGTCGATCATGTGATCCAGATGCTCGATCAGCTTTTCGCGGCAGGCGCCTTCCTTTGTCTCCGAGGCGATGATGCTGCAGCCGTTTAATCCGGCCAGGCCGCCGCGCCGGGCGATCTCAGCCATCTGGGCGTCGGTTAAGTTGCGGTTGTTGGCCGCAATGGACCGGGAGTTGGAGTGGGTGGCCACGATGGGGGAGCAGGTGTGGTTCAGCACGTCCTCCACGCCCTCGTCGCTCAAGTGGCTGACGTCGATGAGCATGGAGAGGCTCTCCGCCTCCCGGACCAGGTCCAGGCCGAACTGGGTCAAGCCGCCCTTTTTCAGCCCGCCCATAAAGTCGCAGCCGTCGGCCGCCTGGTTTCTGCGGCTCCAGGCCAGGCCCAGGCCCCGTACTCCGGCGGCGTAAAAGCTGTGGAGCAGCGTGCAGGAGGATACGGGCTCGGCCCCCTCAAAGGACATGAGCACGCCCAGCCTGCCCGTGCGCGCGGCTTCTTCGAAATCCGCGGCGCAGGTGCACAGCATGAGGAGGTCCGGGGACTCCGCGATCTCGCAGTGGAGGGCGCCGATCTGTTCCATGGCTTCCTCCAAAGCGCCGTAGGGCAGACAGCAGCTGTCCACAAAGATCGAGGCGACTACGCCGGTCACATGGCCGGCGGCGAAAGCCGGATAGAAATGGCGGCGTATTACCTGGCGCTCCCCCTTCCTTCTCCGCTCGCAGACATCGCCGAGCATGTCGAAATGTCCGTCAATGGTATATTGAATATTCATAATTCCTCCTAGTAGATCAGGTCGGAGAAGAATACGATGCACACGGCATCCTCCAGGCCTGTATTTAAATAATTGTGAAGCGTGTTTTGGGGGATATAGAGGCAGTCCCCCTGGACGGCGTTGTAGACGTGAGTGCCGATGTGGACCTCCAGCTGGCCTTCCATAATCAGAACGGTCTCGTCCATGTTCTGGTGCAGGATCATGGTTTCCGTGACCCAGCAGCCGGGGTTCAAGGTGACGTACAGCCCGGTCATGCACGGCTTCTGGCCGTCCGGCAGCTTGTCCGGCGTGAAAATTGAGTATTCTGTGTCGATCTCAGGAATCTTCATGGGAACGCGCAGATCCTTTCGGAGAATATAGCCGGGACCGTAGGGCGTCTCCTGATCCGGCGAGGTGGAGATGGCCGTCTCATTTTCCGTGCCCATGATCAGCCAGACCTCGGAACAGCCCAGGCAGCCCGCGATTTTTCGCAGGGCCGCCAGAGAGGGCTGCTTCTGATTGCGCTCCAGCTGGGAGAGGTAACCGATGGTGTAACCGGTTTCCTCCGCCACCTGGGCCAGCGTGTACCCCTTTTTCTTTCTCTCGTCGCGAATACGGCTCCAATTCATAATCATTTCCCCCGTTTGTCAGCGCGCTTTGACCGCCCGTTCGATACGCGTTAATCCCTCGTCCAAAAGCGCCCTGGGACAGCCGATGTTCAAGCGCATAAAGGTGTCGGCCTGTTCGCCGAACCGGTAGCCCATGTTCATGCGCACCTTGGCCTTTTCCAGGAAGAACTGGTTTAATTCCTCGTTCTTTAGTCCCAGGCCTGCGCAGTCCAGCCACAGCAGGTAGGTGCCCTCCGGCGCCATCACCTTGATTTCGGGAATGTTCCTGCGGATGTAGTCCACCGCGTGGTCGCGGTTCGCCTCCAGGTAGACCAGCAGCTGATCCAGCCAGTCCTCGGCCTCGTTGTAGGCTGCGGTTAAGGCGGTCATGCCGAACACGTTGCTGCCCAGATCCATGCAGCCGTCGTAGATGGCCATGTAGGCGTCGCGCATACGGGGATTGGGGATCACCACGTAGGACTGGCAGAGGCCGGCCAGGTTGAAGGTCTTGCTGGGCGCGTAGGCCGTCACGGTGCGGTTCGCCATGTCCTCGGACAGGGAGGCGATGGAGATGTGCCGGTGGCCGGAGTAAATGAAGTCCGCGTGGATCTCGTCGGAGACCACGACCAGGTCGTGGCGCTTGGCGATGTCCGCCAGACGGGTCAGCTCCTCCATGGTCCAGACGCGCCCCGCCGGGTTGTGGGGGTTGCACATCATGAGCATCTTGGTGCGCTTATCGATCTGGGCCTCCAGGCGGTCGAAGTCGATGGTGTAGTAGCCCTCGTCGTCCTTGGTCAGCTGGTGGTTTACGATCACGCGCCCGTTCTCACGCACGCTGTTGTAGAAGGGGCGGTACACCGGCGTCATGATGATCACGCGGTCGCCCGGGTTGGTGAAGGCCAGCACGCTCATGGAAAGGGCGGGCACAACGCCGGGGCTGAACTCCACCCACTCCTTTTTGATATCCCAGTGGTAACGGCGGCCCACCCAGGAGGTGATGGCGTTTAACAGGCCGTCGCCGTGGAAGGTGTAGCCGTACACGGGGTGGTGCAGGCGGCGCTCCATTGCGGCCTGGATCTGCGGCGCCACCGCGAAATCCATGTCAGCCACCCACATGGGATGAAGGTCCGGGCTGCCGTTGTCGTCCCATTTCAGGCAGTCTGTGCCGGTCCGGTCAATGATTTCGTCAAAATTGTACTGGTTCATGATGTATTCTTCCTTTCGTATTGTATACAGTATGCAAATATGCGCCCGATGGGGCGGTGTGCAGCGGGCCCGGCCCAGGGTCACGCCGGTCTATACGGGGCGGGCCCGGCCGATGCGATTCCAGCGCGTCCAATGCAACGCGGGCTCGTACGGCGAGCCAAGGGGCCCGGCCCAATGCGACTCCGGGGCCGCCCTCTACGCGATTCCGGCCAGTCCGGTGATTGCGGAGATCGCGCATTCCACCTCGGTCATGTCGCGGCAGGTTACCGCGGCCTCGGTGCCGTTTATCCGCTCCACCATGGGCAGCTGGGCCACCATCTCGGCCATGGCGGTGGTTTTAAAGTCGATGGACAGGCGGATGGGCGCCTCCACCCGGTACAGGGGCAGGGATTTTAAGTCGGATTCCAGCGCCCGCTTAACCGCGGCCACGGTAGCTTCCCGCAGTTTTTTCTGGGGCGGGAACTTGGCCGCGTAGCGGGACAGGCTCTCCTTTGTGGTCACAAATTCCACCCAGGGCATCCGCTTTTCGTCGATGAGCTGGCGGCGCAGGCCGGAATCGCCGATCACCAGGGCCACCGGCACGCCGTAGTCCCCGGCCAGGGCCGCGTTGGTGGTGGATTCGTTCATATAGTCTCCGTTGATTCTCAGGCAGCCCACGGCGCGCCCGGAAAAGCTGTGGTCCATGTTGGCCAAGGGCTCGCCGGGACCTGCGTGGTAGCCGGCCAGAAAGACGGCGTCGTAGCTCTCGTCCAGACAGGACATCATGAAGTGCTTGCGCGGGGAACCGCTGACCAGGCTTATGCGCTCGTCCATGGCGCAGAGCTCATCATAGGAAAGGTTGGTGCCGCTGCCGTGGGAGTCGGAGATGGTGATCTCCTCCACCTGTCCGTCCACGGCCGAGGCGTGTACGCCGTCTATGATCCAACGGATCTGATTGTGAAGCGCTCTCCGAAAGGAAGCGACTTCCTCTTTTTCCTGGAAGGGGGCGGTGATACCGGCCATTCCCTCCATGTCCACCGAAATATAAATTTTCATAAGCATCCTCCTGCAAGATTCGGGTCGAAACGACCTAAAATATAAAAATATTATAATCGTACAAGAAAATAAAGTCAATATATTGACAAAATAAACAAAAATAATTATACTATAGGTAAAATTAAGTTCAAAGGAGGACGTGCAATGAAAAAAAGGATGTTAGTAACACTGGTGCTCGCCACCGCAGCCGCAGCAGCGTTAAGCGCATGCGGTTCCGGTTCCAAGCCGGCCGAGACCCAGGCCACCACGAATCAGGGGGGGGGGGGGATAACTTCCGCCGCCGGGGAGGAAACCGAGGCTGAAGCGGAGGGCGAGACTTCCGAAGGCTCCGACCGTTATCTGGTTTGGCGTCTGAACAAGGAGCCCAAGCTCTGGGACCCCACCAACAACTCCGAGTCCATCTCGGATGCAATTGTAAAACAGCTGTTTGAGGGACTGACCGTTTCGACGTCCGACGGCTTCAAGCCGGGTATGGCCAAGAGCTGGGATGTGTCCGAGGACGGCAAGACCTATACCTTCCATCTGAGAGACGACGCCAAGTGGTCCGACGGAGATCCTGTGACCGCCAAGGATTTCGAGTATTCATGGAGAAGAATCTGTGATCCGGATTTCGCTTCCGAGGCTCTGCAGGCCATCACCGACTACGTGGTGGGCGGCCAGGAGTATTTCGACGGCACCGGCTCCTATGACGACATCAAGGCCACCGCGATTGACGAGTACACCTTTGAGGTTGTGTTAAAGAACGTGACTCCTTACTTCCCGCAGCTGGTTGCCAACGACGTTTACCTTCCCATCAAGAAGGACGTTGTGGAAGCGGCCGGAGAGGGCTGGGAGAAGAAGCCGGAAACCTGCGTCAGCAATGGACCGTTCATGCTGGAGGAGTTCCAGGTGGGTTCCCATTTCCTGTTCAAGAAGAACCCCAACTACTATGACGCGGACGCTGTGAAGCTGGCCGGAATCAAGGCCGTGATCATCACCGACGACAACACCGCTTACCAGGCTTACCAGGCAGGCGAGATCGACGTGATGGACAACCTTCCCTCCGAGCAGATTCCCCAGATCGTTGCGGAAGATCCCAACGTGATCGTGAGCGCGGATACCGGCGCTCAGTTCATGAACTTCAACGTGGACAAAGCGCCCACCGACAATCTGCACGTGCGCAAGGCCATCGCATACGCCATCGACCGCAAGCAGATCGTTGAGCAGGTATTAAAAGACGGAAGCATCCCGGCCAGCGGCTTTATCGCTCCCACCTGCCAGAAAACCGACGGCGGCTCCTTCAGAACCATGGAGAGCGACGGCTATCCGGCGGAAGAGTACGGAATCAACCCGAGACAGGCCAACGTCGAGGCTGCGAAGCAGGAGCTGGCCGAGGCCGGTTATCCCGACGGCAAGGACTTCCCGGCTCTGGAAATTACATACGCAAACAATGACCGCAACAAAAAGACCTGCGAAGCCATTCAGCAGATGCTGGAGGACAACTTAGGCATCACCGTAACCCTGCGCGCGGAGGAGTCCAGCGTGTTCACCTCCACCAAGAACAAGGGCGACTACCAGATGGCTACCGGCGGCTGGACCAACAGCCCCTACGATGCCAGCGGACTGATCAAACTGTTCTACTCCCAGAACGGAAACAACACTCCCCAGTGGAGATGGAAACCCTACACCGGTGCTCCCCACGACACCACTCTGAATCCGGGCAGCGAGGCGTTTGATATCGCATTCGACAAGGCGCTGGCATCCCAGGGCACAGACCGCGACAACGCATGGGTTGAGGCGGAGCAGGCTCTGATGGCGGATATGCCGGTTACCCCGCTCTACTATCCGTCCTATACGGCAGTGGTCAATGAGGACCAGGTCGAGGATGTGGAGCTGACGGCGAGCAATACCTTTATGTTCAAGGCAGCCAGTGTGATTGAATAATCGGAAAGACTGATGGAGGCCGGTAGGGATACCCTTTGCCGGCCTCCGATTTTATACGTGCGCTGCATGCTTTCGCGCTGAGCCCATTAAACCCGCCCAGCGCCCGACGTATACGAAAGGAGCCAGAAAATGCTTCGATACATATTAAAGAGGGTCGTATCCGCAATCATCACAATTTGGTTTATCATGACCCTCACCTTCTTTCTGATGAAAGCCATTCCGGGCGATCCCTTTTCCTCCGAGAAAATGGCGGACCCTGTGATCATTGAAAATATGAAGGCCAAATACGGGCTGGACCGCCCGCTGTCCGAGCAGTACTTCAAATATCTGTCCGACTACGCCCACGGCGATTTCGGCATTTCCTTTATGAAAAAGGGACTCACGACCAACGACATCATTTCCTCCGGATTTCCGTACTCTCTGACCATCGGAATCTGGGCCTCCGCCATCGTGCTTTTGGTGGGAGTGTTTTTCGGGATTATCGCCGCGCTGCGGCAAAATAAATTCGTGGACCGGCTGCTCATGTTTCTGTCCACATTGGGCGCGACCATACCCAGCTTTGTGTTCGCCACGGGCTTCCTGTTCGTGTTCAGCAAGATACTGGGCATGGTGCCCTCCTACGGCGTGAACAACTGGAAGGGCTACATCGGCCCGGTGATTGTCAGCGCCCTGTTCTCCCTGGCCTACGTGGTGAGGCTGATGCGCACCTCCACCCTGGACGTGCTGAATCAGGACTACATTCGCACCGCCAGAGCCAAGGGGCTGCCGGAGTGGAAGGTGCTGGGAAAGCACGCGATGCGCAATGCGATTCTTCCCGTGGTCACCTACATCGGCCCCATGTTTGCGGCTCTGATCACCGGCTCCTTTGTGGTGGAGAAGGTGTTCGGCATACCGGGAATCGGCAACCTGTTCACCAACAGCATTTTAAACCGCGACTACACCCTGATCATGGGAATCACCGTGTTCTTCTCCGTGATCCTGGTGATCTGTATTCTGGTTGTGGATATTCTTTATGTGCTGATTGACCCGAGAATCAAGTATCAATAGGTGTTAGGAGACAGAGCATGACCAATGAAAACGAGCTGAACAATCTTCCTGCCGAGGTCTGGGAACCTCTACAGCAGCAGGAAAAAGATGCAGAGAAAATTGAAAGGCCCAGCCTCACCTTTTTCCAGGACGGGTGGAGACGGCTGAAGGCCAACAAGGTGGCTATGATTTCCATGATCGCCATTTTTGTCATCACCCTGGGCGCCATTGTGATCCCCTGGTTCTGGCCCTACAGCTACAAGCAGCAGGACTTAAATCTGGCAAACCTTCCGGCGGTTATGAAGGTGTACCCGGTGGACGAGGAGAACAGCATCTACATCACGCCCCAGTACATGGTGATGGTGGTCAGCCCCAAGGGGGAGTTAAAGGAGCTGGCGGAGGCCGTCCGCAAGGATATGGCCCAGAAAAAGAACTATTTTGATATCAACGGAAAATCGGTTGTGGTGGATTACAGTCTCTACTCCGACGCGCTGAAGGAATATAAGAAGCTGGAGAAAACGGCTAAAAAGAACGGGAACATTATGGTTCAGGTGAAAAAGGCCGACTATCTGAAAAATTATTTTGCAGGCACGGACACAAAGGAGATCACCCTGTCCGAGGCCCAGGACATCCTGGAGAACAAGATGGCCCGCACCCAGGTGACCTGCGACGGTGAGCTTTTGACCAACCAGGTGAGCGTCAAGAACCAGACCTATCTGCTGGGCACAGACGGCCTGGGCAGAGACCTGTTTATCCGAATCGTGTACGGCGCGCGCATCTCCCTGCTGGTAGGCTTCTTCGCGGCCTTTATCAACTTCGTGGTGGGCGTGTTCTACGGGGCGATCGCGGGCTACGCGGGCGGGCAGACCGACAACATTATGATGCGTATCGTGGACGTGCTGGACTCCATCCCCATGACCCTGTACGTGATTCTGATCATGGTGGTGGTGGGACCCGGCATCGTGTCCATCATCCTGGCTTTGGGCCTGACCTTCTGGGTGAAGATGGCCCGTATCGTCAGGGGCCAGGTGCTGACCTTAAAGCAGCAGGAGTTCGTCAAGGCGGCCATCGTCACCGGCGCGGACACCAGGCGGATCATCACCAAGCATCTGATTCCCAACATGATGGGCCCCATCATGGTAAACATCGCAATGCAGATTCCCAGCGCCATCTTCAACGAGGCCTTCTTAAGCTTCGTGGGTCTTGGAATCTCGGCGCCAATGGCTTCCTGGGGCACGCTGTGCAACGACGCCCTGGCCGGAATCTACGTGTATCCGTACCAGATGGTGTTCCCGGCCATCGCCATTTCCGTAACCATATTGACATTCAACCTGTTCAGCGACGGACTCAGAGACGCCTTTGATCCGAAGCAGAGAAAGTAAAGATAGGAGGGAGCGGTACAATGAACGAAGAATTATTGGAAGTAAAAGGGCTGCACACTTCTTTCTTTACCCATCTGGGGGAAGTGAAGGCGATCCGGGACGTGAGCTTTTCCGTCCACAAGAGCGAGATCGTGGGCATTGTGGGAGAGTCGGGCAGCGGCAAGAGCGTGACCAGCTTATCCATTATGGGGCTGCTGGCCCATCCCGGCAAGGTGACCGGAGGCGAAATCCTCTTTAAGGGCGAGGACCTGACCAAGGTAAAAAAGAGCAGGATGAGGAAGATTCAGGGAAATCAGATTTCCATGATTTTCCAGGACCCCATGACGTCCTTAAACCCGCTGTTCACCATCGGCAACCAGATCAGCGAGGCCATTTTAAACCATCAGAAGATGACCAAGGCCGAGGCCAAGCAGAAGGCCATCGAGATGTTAAAGCTGGTGGGAATCCCTTCCCCGGAGAAGCGCTATGAGTCCTACCCTCACGAGTTTTCCGGCGGTATGCGCCAGAGAGCCATGATCGCCATGGCCCTGTCCTGCGAGCCGGACCTGCTGATCGCGGACGAGCCCACCACCGCCTTAGACGTTACCATTCAAGCACAGGTGCTGTCCTTGATGAAGGAGCTGAACGAGCGTATGGGAACGGCCACCATCCTGATCACCCACAACCTGGGCTGCGCCTCCAGCATCTGCGACAAGATCATCGTGATGTACGGCGGCAAGGTGATGGAGGAGGGCACCACGGAGGAAATCTTCTACGAGCCAAGGCATCCCTACACCATGGGACTGCTCAACTCCGTGCCCAAGGTGTCGGGGGAGGAATCCAGGCAGCGCCTGATCCCAATTTTAGGCACGCCGCCGGATATGCTCAATCCGCCCACCGGATGTCCGTTCTATCCCAGATGCCAGTTCGCCATGAAGGCCTGCGCTTCCATGCCGGTGCCTGAGCAGCAGCTCAGCGATACCCACCGGGTGAGCTGCTTTATGTGCCATCCGCAGGCGCCGCGCAACGAAGGATATGAAGCACAGAAGGGAGGAATCCGCCGTGTCTGACGAGCTGTTATTGGAAGTAAAAAATCTGAAGATGTATTTTGAGAACCGCAAGGGACTCCTGGGAAAGCAGATCGAGTATGTGAAGGCGGTGGACGACGTCTCGTTCCAGATTCACAAGGGGGAGACCATCGGCCTGGTGGGAGAGTCCGGCTGCGGCAAATCCACCACCGGCTACTCCATCATGCGCCTGTACAAGCCCACCGCGGGGCAGATTCTGTTCAAGGGAGTGGACCTGGCGCCGCTTAGCGCCAAGGAGGTGTGGCCCTACCGGAAAAACATGCAGATGATTTTCCAGGACCCCTACGCCTCCTTAAATCCCCGCATGACCGTGTCCGATATCATCGGGGAGCCTCTGGACATCTATCACCTGTACGAGGGCAAGGAGCGCCAGAACCGCATCTACGAGCTGCTAAACACCGTGGGCCTGGGCAAGGACCACGCCAGCCGCTACCCCCACGAGTTCTCCGGCGGACAGCGCCAGAGGGTGGGCATCGCCAGGGCGCTGGCCGTGAACCCGGAGTTCATCGTCTGCGACGAGCCCATTTCCGCCCTGGACGTTTCCATTCAGGCCCAGGTGGTGAATATGCTGGAGGATTTGCAGGCCGAGCTGGGGCTGACCTATCTCTTTATCGCCCACGACCTGTCCATGGTGCGCCACATTTCCAAGAAGGTGGGCGTGATGTACCTGGGGTCCCTGGTGGAGTTCGCCGACACCGAGGAGCTCTACACCCACACCCTGCACCCCTATACCCAGGCGTTGATGTCCGCCGTCCCGGAGCTGGACCCGGCGATCAGCAAGACGAAGAAGGTGCAGATGTTAAAGGGAGATATTCCCAGCCCCATCAACACGCCTCCGGGCTGTAAGTTCGCCTCCCGCTGCCCCCACGCCACCCAGCGCTGCGCAGAGGAGCGGCCGGAATTTAAGGAGGTTTCGCCGGGACATTTCGCGGCATGCCATTTGGTTTGATGTAATGGGCCATTGGCGCAGCCTGCGGGCGATTACCTGGGAGTTGAAAAACGATTGAACAATGCACTGTCCGGGTGTAAGATGATAAAAGCCGCCGCGCTGACAGCAGAGCGGCTTTTCAGCTAAGTAAAACAGGGAGGCAGAGAAGATTACCATGCATGAATTGACAGAACTGATCAAAAACGATATGAAGCCCGCGCTGGGCGTGACGGAGCCGGGGGCCATCGCCTTTGCGGTGTCCACCGCCCGTTCCTATTTAAAGGGGGATGTGAAAAAGGTCCTCCTGAAGCTGAACAGCGGGATGTACAAGAACGCGTTCACCTGCGGGATTCCGGGCAGCAGCCATGTGGGAAACCTCTACGCAGCGGCCCTTGGAGCCGTGGCGGGAGTTCCGGAGAAAGGGCTGGAGAGCCTGGCGGACGTGACGCAGGCTGACAACGAGGCGGCGGAGAAAATGGTGGCGGACGGGATCGTAGAGGCGAAGATGACGGAGATCACCAGCCGTATCTTCATAGAGGCTTCCGTGGAGACGGATAGCGGCGAGGCCGTGGTGACCATCCGGGATTCCCACACCAATATTGTGCGGATCGCGGTGAACGGGGAGGTGGTTTTCTCCAAGGAGGAGGCGCACGGCGAGACGGCGGAAGGGAAGCCCTTGATCCACTCCTACACGCTGGAACAGATTTACGACTACATCACCACGGTGGACGTGGAGGAGATTCGGTTTATCATGGACGCGTTCCGGATGAACTATGAGCTGTTCGAGGAGGGGTTAAACAACCCGCGCACCACCTACGCCCGCTATCTGCTCCAAAAGAACGGCGGGGAGATTATCTCAAAGGATGAGCAGAAAACGGCTTCCCTGCTGTGCAACGCGGCCATCGAGGCCCGTGTGATCGGCTTGGATAAGCCGGCAATGAGCATCACCGGCTCCGGGGCCCACGGCATCATCGCCACCCTGCCCCTGTACGCGGTGGCAAAGGTCAACGGACTTTCCGACGAAAAGCTGCTGCGGGCCACCGCCTTGAGCTACCTTGTCTGCATGTACATTAAGGAATACTCAGGCAAGCTGTCGGCCTTCTGCGGCTGCGGCATCGCGGCGGGCAGCGGCATGGCCTGCGGCCTGGTGTACCTGAAGGACGGCACCGTGGACATGATGGCCAGGACCCTGAACAACATGGCCAGCAGCCTGACTGGCATGATCTGCGACGGCGGCAACAAGGGCTGCACCATGAAGGGCATCGTGGCCGTGGACAGCGCCTTCCAGTCCGTGGATTTCGCCATGCAGGGCATCTTCATCGACAATGTGCACGGCATCAACGGCCGTACGCCGGAGGACACCATGCACAATATGGGACTCATCGCCTCGCCGGGGATGGTGGAGACGGAAAAGACGATTGTGGAGATTATGGAAAATAAATAACGCATACCGGCATAAGAAACGCCGTATCGACGTAAAAACGTTGATACGGCGTTTTTTTATGCCGCCCGCGCCCGGATAACCTCCGTCCTACTGGAAAATCGACGAAATTTCCGGCTCATGGCTGTCCGCGAACTGAAAAGCGCTGCGGATATTCTCCTGAATCGTCTGCTCGTCCAGCTTGCACAGGGCGCCCACCAGATAAATGTGGTAATAACAATACTGGTCCAGGTCCATCACGCCCGGATTCTCCTGGTATACCAGGAAGAGCTTGGAGCGCGCGCCCATGTCTATGTAAGCCTTCATCTGCAGGTCCGTCATATCGTAGGACTTGTGGAAATCCTGCTCGATCCGCTCGTAGATGTGGGATACCACGTTAATCTTGTGGGTCTGCCACTGGGTCTGCTGATCCTTGTGGTAAAACAGCTCAATATTCCGCGGCGTGCGCATGATGCGGCGGTAGGCGTAGATGTACATGACGCAGTAGCGCCAGTAAATATTTTGGTACTCATCAGGGAAGGAGTCGATGAAGGCCTTCAGCTGGTTGAAGAAATCGTCAATAAAAATCTCCATGATCAGGAACTTGTTTTTAAAGTGATAGGTGATGCTCCCTTTGGTGATGCCCAGCTCATCGGCGATCTTTTGAAACGTGGTGCCGCTGTAACCGTACTCCAGAAACATGCGGCCCGCAACCTGGAGGATCTGTTCTTTTAAGTTTGTATTCTCTGTCTCATTTGCCATATGGATTCTCCGTTTTCTGTGCGCTTGCAGCTCCACGGGCAAGCGCGCTCTTTGTTCTATTATAGCGGGAAACACCCTTGGGTGCAAGGCTGGCGGTCTTGTTATTAATTATACTATACATAATGGTATTTGTATTGCTGATTAAATTGTGAAAAATGTCATAAAAAGTCGATATTCTCACAAAAAAATATCGTAAATAGCAAAAATATGTTGACGAAAGGCGAAAATAGCCGTAATATAGGAACTATACAAAATGCATTTTGTATAGTAAGAAAAATGGACTGCAGCCATTTTTTTTAACCAAAAGTGTTAAAAAAATAACAATATTAAAGGAGTAGGTTATGGGAGCAGAACAAAAGAAGCGCAATCCTTATCTGTCCCTCGCGGCAGTCACGCTTGCATTTACATTTACATTTTTGAGCCGCTATATCTGGAGCCCTCTGATGGCGGACGTGTCAAATGAATTCGGGATCAACGCCACACAGGCGGGACTTTACATGTCGGCATTTTTTGCCGGTTATCTGGTGACCCAGATTCCGGGTGGAATTATGGCGGATAAGTATCAGCCCAAGTACATCCTCATCGCCTGTACCGTGCTGGGAGGCGTGATGACGGCGGCTATGTCGCTGGTCACCAGCCATCAGATGGGACTGATCATCCGCGTGATCACAGGAGTCAGCAGCGGCTGCGTGATGGCCCAGTGCTCCAAAGTGGTCGCCACCACCTTTGAGCCGAAAAAGCGCGCCTCCGCCATGGGCGTGGTGCTGGCCTCGCCGCCCTTTGGCATCACCCTGGCCCAGTCCATCGGCGCGCCTTTAAACCAGGCTGTGGGCTGGAGAAACACGTTCCTGATCGTGGCGGCCATCGCGGTTATCATCGTGGCTCTGCTGGTGGTGTTTGTACAGCCCATCCAGAGAATGCCGGCCGCGGCGCCCGCAAAGAACCCGGCGGTGGCCCAGACGGCCGCTACAGCCGGTGGACAGGCCGGGCTGCTGGAAGGCCTAGTGGGATTTTTTACTAACAAACAGCAGCTTCTGCTGGGGGCCAGCGGCTTCATGTTTATGTTCGTAACCGTGGGCTTCGCCACCTGGACCAACCGCTACGCCCAGAGCCTGGGCTTTACGCCTGTGCAGGGCGGCATGATCATCACCTGCTACAGCATCGCGGGGATTATCGCCTCCTGTCTGTCCGGTTCCATTGCGTCAAAATGCCGCATGACCCACCGGAATTTCCTGATCGTCACCTCGCGGCCATGGGCGTAATGACAGTGCTGTTCTCCATGCAGAGAGGGTATATGGGGCTGATCGCCGTGGGCTGTGTCTACGGAGCCATTTCCTACCTGCCCTCCACCCACTATACCACCTCAGCCATGATCCTGGCCGGGGAGCGGTACACGGCGACGGCGGCTTCCACCCAGAACCTGCTGTTCCAGCTGGCCAGCCTGATCATGCCGATCATCGTGGGCCGGGCCATCGACCTGACCGGAAATTATGCGTTCGTGTGGTACATTTTCCTGGGCTGCTCCGTTATCGCCGCGGTGTTCTGCCTCTTTGTGAAGAATGACCGGCAGCCATAGCTGCAAACAGAAAGGAGATAGACAAACATGAAAGAAATCACTCAGAAAATCATCACGCTCACTGTCAACGGCAGGGAGTATGAGATCCCGGTGGGGGACGGCAGGACTGATATGCCGGAGAGCGAGACGCTGGCCCACACCCTGCGGGACCGCCTGGGGCTGACCGGACTCAAGATCGGCTGCGACCAGGGAGCCTGCGGCTGCTGTACCGTGATCATGGACGGCAAGGCCGTGACCTCCTGCATGACGCTGACCATGGACTGCGACGGCTCGGAGATCACCACCATCGAGGGGCTGGCGGACCGGGCCACAGGGGAGTTGGACGGCCTGCAGCAGGCGTTTCTGGACAACTGCGGTTACCAGTGCGGCTTCTGCATCCCGGGCGTGATCATGACAGCCAAGGCGCTGTTAAATGAAAATCCCGAGCCCACGGAGGAAGAGGTGCGGGAGGCGCTGGCCGGTAATTACTGCCGCTGCGGAACCCATTACACGGCGGTGGAATCCATTATGTCCTATGTGGATCAGAACCGGAAAAAGAGGGAGGAGCAGGTATGAGCGAATTAAAGTATGTTGGCAAGGAGACAAAACGCCTGTTGGGCCCGCAGATTGTGACGGGCAAGGCGATGTACACAGGGGATTTCAAAAAGCCCGGCATGCAGTACGGAAAAATCTTGAGGAGCCCCTATCCCTATGCGAAGCTGGAGGAGATCAACACGGAGAAGGCCAAGGCTTATCCCGGCGTTTCCGCTGTGATCACCTGGAAGGATGTGGACCGGAATATTTTCATCACCAACGGCTTTACGCCGCCGAAGCATCACCACCTGATGGACGAGTACGTGCGCTTTGTGGGCGACGCGGTGGCGCTGGTGGTGGCGGAGACCGAGGATATCGCCATGGAGGCCATGAAGCTCATCGAGGTGAAGTACCAGGTGTTAAAGCCCGTGTTCACCATCGAGGAAGCCCTGGCAGAGGATGCGCCCCAGCTCTACCCGGAGCTGCCCGGAAATATCGCGCCCCACAAAAACAACCTGAATTTTGAGGTGGGCGATCTGGAACAGGGCTTTGCGGAGTCCGACGTGATCGTGGAGGTGGACTCCTCCATCGAGAACGGGCAGAACCCGCTGCCCGTGGAGCCGCCGGTGACCATCTGCTGGTACGAGGACGACACCTACAACTTTATCGCCTCGGCAGCGGCCCCCGCCTACTGCCATCAGAACGTGGCCTCCGCCCTGAACGTGCCCTATGAGCAGGTACGGCTGACCGCTCCGGCCGTGGGAGGCAGCTTCGGCTCCAAGCTCTACAGCGGCAACGTGCAGCCCCTGGTGTTTACCGCCGTCATGGCGAAGGCGGCCCGCTGTCCCGTGATGTTCTGTTACAGCAAGGAGGAGCATTTCGCCATCCATCAGAACCGCATGGTGACAAAGGCGCACATCAAGTTCGGCATGAAGAAGGACGGTCTGGCAAGCGCTGTGGAGATGCGCCAGTACGCGGACGCGGGCGTCTGCGCCTCCACCCAGGAGTTCATGCTGGCGGTGGGAACCAACACCCTGCCGATTCTGTGCAAGACCAACAACAAGAAATACGACGCGGAGGTGGTGGTCACCAACCACATGCCCTCAGGGTCCTTCCGCGGCTACGGATACATGGAGAGCACCGCGCTGGTGAGCCAGGCGATTATGGAAGCCTGCATCAAGCTGGATGTGGACCCGGTGGAGTACCTGGTGAAAAACGCCATGAAGAAGGGCGACCGCTATCACAACGCCATGGCGGAGCCCCACCCCTGGCAGAACAACAAGACGGCGGACTGGAGCGATCTGGTGGTGAAAACGGCCGCGGCCTTCCGCTGGAACGACCGTTTTAAAGGCTGGGGCGTGCCCACCTGGGTGTCGCCGGACGGCAAGAAGGTGAGAGGCGTGGGAGTGGGCGCGGCGGGCCACTCCGACACAGGCGGCAAGCCGAGCAACGCCAACGTGACCCTGACCGGTCTGGGCGCCGTCTACCTCTCCACCTGTATGGCGGAGTTCGGCGCGGGAACCAGGGACGTCATGTTAAAGATCGTGGCCGAGGAGTTGGATATGCCCCTGGAGAGCATCCGGGTATCAGACGCGGACACGGGCATGACGCCTCCGGACTTCGGCTCCACGGGCTCCCGGTCCACCTACTGCGGCGGCATCGTGGCCAAGCGGGCCTGCGAGGATGTGAAGCGCAAGCTTTATCAGATCGCCCATGAGAAATTCGGCGTTCCGGAGGACGATCTGGGCTTTAAGGGCGGCCGCGTTTACCGCCTGAGCAACCCCGAGGAGGTCTACCTGCTGTTCCCGCACCTGATGGGCAAGGTGGACAGCGTTACCGGCTGCGGACACTTTGAGGGCGTGCACAACAGCACGATCTTCCATCTGCAGTTTGTGGAGGTGGAGGTGGATTTGGAAATGGGCACCTTCTCCATTGTGGACCACTTCGGCGGCTCCGACGCGGGCGTGATCGTGAATCCGCTGCCCTTAAAGAACCAGCTGCAGTCCTTCTTCGCTGGCATCGATATCGCCTGCATGGAGGAGACTGTCTGGGATCCCAACGACTACCGGGTGTTAAATCCCAGCAACATCGACTACAAGACCAGGACCTTTAACGACGTGGTGAACCATGACCACATTGTGCTGGAATCCATGAAGAACAGCGACAACGACTACCCCTTCGGCGCGGTCGGCGTAGGCGAGCCGCTGCTGGCGCCGGGCGGTCCGGCCATCCGCATGGCTATCTACAACGCTTGCGGCATCAAGCTGAACTCGTATCCGTTTTCGCCCGCCAAGGTGATACAGGCGCTGAAGGACAAGGAGGGAAAATAAATGAAGAATTTTACATATATGAACCCGTCGTCTGCCGAGGAGGCGGCCGGCTTTCTGAAGGAGCCGGGCACTGTGGCCATGGGCGGCGGCACGGATCTTCTGGGCGTTTTGAAGGACGGCCTTCTGCCGGAATATCCCAGGCAGGTGGTGAACTTAAAGCACATCCCGGGATTAAACCGCATTGAGGAGCAGGAGGACGGTCTGCACATCGGCGCCGCGGCCACCCTGCGGGAGGTGGCGGACTCGCCGGTGGTGGGCAGCTCTTGGCCCGCGCTGCAAACCGCAGCGAAAAGCGTGGCCACGCCCAACCTGCGCAACACGGCCACGGTGGCCGGCAATATCTGCCAGGATATCCGCTGCTGGTATTACCGTTACCCGGACATCCTGGGCGGAAAGATCAACTGCGCCAGAAAGAGCGGCCACCTGTGCTCAGCCATGATGGGCGAGAACCGGTACCACTCCATTTTCGGGGCCGCCAAGGTGTGTGAGACTCCCTGTACGGGAAAATGTCCGGCGCACACGGACATTTCCGCTTACATGGAAATGGTGCGGGCGGGAGAGTACGAGAAAGCGGCCAGGGTGCTGCTGGAGGTCAACCCCATGCCGGCCATCACCAGCCGCGTCTGCGCCCACTTCTGCATGGAGGGCTGCAACCGCAACACCTACGACGAGAGCTTAAACGTGGGCAGCATCGAGCGCTTCCTGGGCGATTATATTCTGGAGCACGCGGACAAATTCCTGACCGGACCTGAGCAGGAGAACGGAAAGCACATCTCCATCGTGGGCTCCGGACCGGCCGGGCTGACCGCGGCCTGCTATCTGCGCCAGAGCGGCTACCGCGTGACCGTGTACGAGAAACAGAAGGAGGCGGGCGGCTGCCTGTCCTATGCGATTCCGGCCTACCGCCTGCCCAAGGAGATCGTGCGCAGGTTTGTGGGGGCTCTGGAAAACATGGGCGTTGTATTCCGCTGCGGCTGCGCGGTGGGAACCGATGTCATGCTGGATGAGATTTACAGGGAAAGCGACGGCGTGATGCTGGACACCGGAACATGGAAGCGGCCTCTGATCGGCCTGTCCGGCGAGGAGCTGACCCGGTTCGGCCTGGAATTCCTGGTGGACGTAAATAATTATATTCTGGAAAAACCCGGTTCCGACGTGGTGGTTGTGGGCGGCGGCAATGTGGCCATGGACGTGGCCATCACCGCCAAGCGCCTGGGCGCTCCCAACGTGACCATGGTCTGCTTAGAGCAGCGGGACGGCATGCCGGCCAACGAGGAGGAGATCACCCGCGCCCTGGAAGAGGGTGTGGTCATTCAAAACGGCTGGGGCCCCAAAGAAGTGCTGCGCAAGGATGGAAAGGTCAGCGGCATCGAGTTCAAGCACTGTCCCAGGGTGCTGGATGAAACCGGCCGCTTCAACCCCGTCTACGACGAGGACAAGCTGCTGACCCTGGACGCCGATATCATTCTCATGGCCATCGGCCAGAAGGCGGACCTGGAGTTCCTGAACGGAGCCTACGAGGTGGAGACGGAGCGCGGCAGAATCAAAGCCCTGGAGGGCAACCGCACCAGCGTGGACGGAATTTTCGCCGGCGGCGACGTGACTACCGGACCGGCTACGGTGATCAAGGCCATCGCGGCCGGCAAGGAGACCGCCGTGGCGATCAACCGCTACTGCGGCCTGGAGCCGTTGGCGGTGGAGCAGGTCCAGGAGAGCCGACAGGCGGAAAAGCTGGCTTCCTTTGATCCGGAATGCCGTCACAGCCACAGCGCGGTGAAGTCCCCACTGCTTCCGGTTGAGGAGCGCGGCATGGACCGGGAGGACATGGGAAATCTGCCGGAGGAGGCGATCCGCAGTGAGGCCTGCCGCTGCTTTAACTGCGGCTGCCTGGCGGTAAACCCCAGCGACATGGCCAACATGCTTTACGCCTACGGCGCTAAGGTGAAAACCAATCTGCGGGAGCTGGACGGCGCCGTGTTCTTTGCCGGCTCCACCCGGGTGAAGGATCTCTTAAAGCCAGGTGAGATCGTGCTGGAGATCGTGGTGCCGAAGCCCCAGCCTGGTACGGTGGCGGTTTACGACAAGTACCGCATCCGCAAATCCATCGATTTCGCGGTGCTGGCGGTGGCCGGAACCTACCGCCTGGAGGGAGGCGTGGTGGAGGATGTGAGCCTGGTGCTGGGCGCCGTGGCCCCCGTCCCCATGAAGATGACCGAGGCGGAGGATTACCTGCGCGGCAAAACGCTGAATGAGGAGACTGCACGGGAGGCGGCGGACATTGCGCTGCGCCATGCCATCCCGCTGGAGATGAACGGATACAAGATTGAGATGGCCAAGGTGATGGTGCGGCGGTTCCTGGGATTCTAAGGGAGATGTGCGGCTTGAGCCGGGGGCCGGGAGATCGGCCCGGCCGCGGCTCCGCCTTCCGGCCGGCGCCTTGGCCGGAGGATGAAGGCCTGGGCGAGGCGGACGGTGGACGATGTTGGTGAACTGAGAAAAACGCCTGGGCAGCCGCCAAGGGATCGAGCCGGGCGGTGAAATGTCTGGCCGGAGCGGTGAAATGCGGCGGCGGGCCGGAAGGGTCCGCCCCCGCCGCCGGCCGTGTGAAAGGGATAATGAGATGGATCGGGAGAAAATCATTTTATACAGCGAAAAGAAGGACAATCTGGGAGCGCCGGAGACATTTCTGGGCAGAGGCGAGGCGAGAGAGCCGGGCTGCGGGGATGTGCTGGCCATGTTTGTGAACACCAGTCGGGAGATCATCACCGAGTGCCGCTTTACGATTACCGAGTCCGCCTGCCCGCCCTTAAAGGCCTGCGCGGCCAGGGCGGCGGAGCTGGCCCTGGGCAAGCCGGTGATGGAGGCCTATCTGATCAGCGCCGCCGTCTTGTCGGAGTTTTTCGGCGGCCTGGAGAAGGAGAGCGCCCACTGCGCGCAGATGGCTGAGATCGCCCTTAAACAGACGCTGAAGGACTATGCGGTCCGCCGGGCAGCCAGGATGGAACAGATGGCGGTCAGGGAGGCTGCGAAGGCGTAGCGGCCGGAGAAAATACGCGCCGCGGCCATGGCGGCCGTTTCAGGCGCTGCGGATGGAGGAATGTGGAATGAAGCGGACAGGAGCAGTGATTGCGGCGGCGGGCCTTTCTTCCCGCATGGGGGCCTTCAAGCCCCTGCTTCCCTTCGGGGAGTTCAGCGTTGCCGGGCATCTGGTTTCCATGCTAAAAGAGGAGCAGGCGGACCCCATCGCCGTGGTGACCGGATTTCGGGGGGAAGAGCTGGAGCGGGAGCTGGCGGACAGCGGAGTGGTGCTGATCCGCAATGTAAACTACAGGACTTCAGAGATGATGGACTCGCTGCGCCTGGGGTTTGAGGCCATCGCGGACCGCTGCGACCAGATTCTGGTCATGCCTGTGGACGTGCCCGCGGTGACTGGAGCCACGGTGCGCAGGGTGATGGAGTGCGACAGCCCCATTGTCCGAACAAAAAGCATGGACCGGTACGGCCACCCGGTGAAGCTGGACCGAGACATGGTAAGGCTTGCCGTGGATTACCAAGGGGACGACGGGCTGCGGGGCTTCCTGAAGGGCCAGCGGGACCTGGTAAAGGATGTGGTGGTCTACGACGAGGGAAGCTTCACGGACGCGGATACCAGGGAGGAGTACCGGAGGCTTCTGGCCTTGAACGGCAGCCGCGGGAAGGGGTATCCGGACGGAGAGGCCTTAAGGTGGCTGCTGCGGACCAGCGGTATGCCGGAGACGGTCCGGCGCCACGGCGAGGCGGTCAGCCGCAAAGCGCTGGATATGGCCGTCAGGCTGGGCCAATCTGGAATCCGCCTGAACCTGGGCCTGGTCCGCTCCGCGGCCCTGCTCCACGACATCGGCAAAGGCCGGCCCGACCACGCCAGGCTGGGAGCCGATATCCTCAGGAGAAGCGGCTATCCCCTGGCGGCCGAGATTGTGCGCCAGCACCACGATCTGGATTGTATACCACAACAGGCGGACGAAACGCTGGTGGTATACCTTGCGGACAAGCTGGTGCAGGGCGAGCGGGAGGTATCCCTGGAGGAGCGCTTTGAGAAAAGCCGCGCCAAATGCGCGGGCAGCCCCCAGGCCATGGAACACTTTGAGCGCCGCCGTCATCAGGCGCACCAGGCGTTGGAGGTGTGGGAGAGAAGCGTCGCCGGATGAGGGCGGATACGGAAACCGGGGCGGGGCGCCTGCTGCCCCGAGCCCCTAACGCCAGCACCCCCGAGCCCCTAACTCCAGCACCCCCTGGGCCCCTGGCATTCCCATACGCCCAGCCCGCCGTCCCATGGCGATCAATATCATTGCAAAACGAGAGAGCCCCCGCTCCTGGCAGCGGATCGTCCCCGAGGACGTTCCCGCCGGAGGGAGGCTCTCTTTTGGCATTGCGGCCCTGAGCCCCCCATTTAAGGCCGGTCTGTAAAAAAGTGACAAATTCTGTCAAAGACAGGGGCCTGGGCCGAAAACGTGCTTGTATTCTCCCCGGCCTTTGTGCTACAATAAGTCCAGGCATCCGGGCGTTTTTACAAAGGCGGCCGGGCCGTGAAGAGAGAGGTTAATCTATGTATACGTTTAACAGCAGGGTGCGCTACAGCGAGACGGACGAAGAGGGCAGGCTGACGGTGACCGGAATCATTAATTACATGCAGGACTGCAGCACCTTCCACTCCGAGGATGTGGGCGTGGGCGTCGGCTATCTGGGCGAGCACGGGAAAATATGGCTTTTGTCCTCCTGGCAGATCGTCATCGACCGCTATCCGCGCCTGGGGGACCGGCTGACCGTGGGAACCTGGCACAATGATTTCAAGGGGATCTACGGATACCGGAATTTCGTGTTGCGGGGAGAGGACGGGAAGGACTGCGTCCGGGCCGCTTCGGTGTGGTTTCTGTACGATCTGGAGAAGGAGCAGCCCATCCGCGTGACTGACCGGGATACAGAGCCCTACGGGGAGCCGGAGCCCAGGCTGGATCTGGGGAAGGCGCCGCGCAAGATTCCGGTGCCGGAAAAACTGGAGACAGCGGAGCCGGTGGCGGTTACCCGGCATCACCTGGATACCAACCACCACGTGAACAATGCGCAATATGTGGAGATTGCCAGGGAAGCGATCCCGGCCGGGATTACAATCCGGGAAATCAGGGCAGACTATAAGAAAGCGGCGCTTTTGGGCGACGTGATTGTGCCACGGGTGGCCCGAGGGGAGGACAACAGCTACACGATTGTGCTGGGGAGCGAAAGGGGCGAAGTCTACGCGGTTGTCTGGCTGAGGGCGGAGGCGTAGAGCGCTGAGATACTTTATTTATAGAAAGGATGGAGCCGGGGAACGGCTTTCATCCGGCCGTACGTATGAGAAGCAGCAGGTTAAAAAGCGGCCGCCCGCTGGCGGCGGACCTGGGAAAGAGGAGCATCGGGAATGATTGAGTTAGGTAAAGTACAGGAACTGGAAATATTGCGGACAAAGGAATTCGGCGTCTACGTGGGAGAGAAGGCGGAGGACGAGGTCTCCGTGCTGCTGCCCAAAAAGCAGGTGCCCCAGGGAGCCAAGGTGGGAGATAAGCTGGAGGTGTTTATCTACAAGGACTCCTCGGACCGTCTGATCGCCACGACGGGGAAACCTAAGCTCCAGGTGGGCGAGACCGCTCTGCTGGAGGTGAAGGACGTGGCCAAGATCGGCGCGTTTCTGGATATGGGGCTGGAGAAGGATCTGCTGCTGCCCTTTAAAGAACAGACCCATCCGGTCCGCAAGGGCGAGAAATGTCTGGTGACCCTGTACGTGGACAAGAGCCGACGCCTGGCGGCCACCATGCGGGTGTACTCCCATATGAGCAACCAGTCTCCCTACAAGGCGGACGACTGGGTGACGGGAACGGTCTACGAGATCAGCGAGAAGCTGGGAGCGTTCGTGGCGGTGGACAACAAGTATTACGGCCTGATCCCCAAACAGGAGATGTTTGGGAGCTTCCGCGAGGGCGAGGAGATTCAGGCCCGGGTGATGAAGGTTCGTGAGGACGGCAAGCTGGACCTGTGCGCGCGCGACAAGGCTTATATTCAGATGTCGTCGGACGCGGACAAGGTTTTAAAGGTCATTGACGAATTCGACGGGGTGCTTCCCTTTAACGACAAGGCGAAGCCGGAGGTGATCATGCGGGAGTTCAACATGAGCAAAAATGCCTTCAAGCGGGCGGTGGGACGCCTGCTAAAGGAGGGCAAGGTGAAAATTACCGAAAAGACCATCGAGCGGATTTAACAGTTCAGGACTGGGCAGCTTTCCGGGATTCCGGCGGCTGCCTTTTTGCGCGTTTTGGGCATGCGTTGTGCTGTGAAAGGAGAAGGTTATGAGAAACAAGAGTGCGGCGGTGGATTATGGGATGATTGTGATCGGGACGATTTTGATGGCAGTGGGCATCAAGAACATTTTCGATCCTGCCAATATGGTTACGGGCGGCGTGACCGGCGTGGCCATTATTATCAAACAGATTTGGAATGTGCCCCTGTGGCTGAGCAACACGCTGCTCAACATCCCACTGTTTATCGCCGCGTTCAAGATCATGGGCTGGACCTTTATCAAGCGCACGCTGTTCGCCACGGTGATGCTCTCTGTGGCCCTGTATATTATTCCGGACGGTTCCTTTATGCAGGACGATATTTTCCTCTCCGCCCTGTTCGGCGGTATTATCAGCGGCGTGGGAATCGGCCTGGTTTTCCTGGCCCGCGCCACCACCGGCGGCACGGATATGCTGGCCGCCCTGATCCAGAAGCACATGAAGCATTACACCATCGCCCAGATCATGCAGATTCTGGACGGAGTCATCGTGCTGGCTGGAGCCACCGTGTTCGGCATACGCGCGGCGCTTTACGCCCTGATTGCGATTTTCAGCGTGTCGAAAATTTCCGACGGCCTGATCGAGGGCCTGAAGTTCTCCAAGCAGGCGTACATCATTTCAGAACACCACCGTGAGATCGCGGAGGCAATCCTGAAGGAGATGAACCGTGGCGTCACCGGTCTGGCTGCCAGGGGCATGTATTCCAATTCAGAGAAAAATATGTTGTTTTGTGTGGTATCCAAGAAGGAAATTGTACAACTTCGGGAGCTGGTTTCCCGCTTTGATCCCCGGGCGTTCGTCATTGTCAGTGATGTTCGTGAAGTTTTTGGTGAGGGATTTATTGAATATTGACAGGCTTTATCATATTTAACAAAGTTCTAACAGCCCGTTCCGCGGAAATTTGTGATTTCGAGCACTTTTTTTTCCTGGTATACAATTTAGCTAAATCCTAAATTTGGATTTTGTAAATTGTCAATATGGTAAATGAAAATGGTTTCATGTATGATAGGGATAGTTACAAAAGCGGTTTCACTTCAGGGGATTTAAGTGAGATGCGGCGGTTACTATTACATCATAATGAAGTGTATTTTTTAGGAGGAAAGAACAGAATGGCTAGTTTATCACTGAGAAACGTAACTAAGAAGTATCCCAACGGATTTGTGGCTGTTAAGGATTTTAATCTGGAAATCAAGGATAAGGAATTCATCATTTTTGTAGGTCCGTCCGGCTGTGGTAAGTCTACGACTCTTCGTATGATCGCTGGTCTGGAGGACATCTCGTCCGGTGAACTTTACATCGATGACAAGCTGGTAAACGATGTGGAGCCCAAGGATCGCGATATCGCAATGGTATTCCAGAACTACGCTCTGTATCCTCATATGTCCGTATATGACAACATGGCCTTTGGTCTGAAGCTGAGAAAGACCCCCAAGGACGAGATCGACAAGAAAGTTCATGACGCGGCCAAGATTTTGGATCTGGATCACCTGTTAGACCGCAAGCCCAAGGCTCTGTCCGGCGGCCAGAGACAGCGTGTTGCCATGGGACGTGCCATCGTGCGTAACCCCAAAGTGTTCCTGATGGATGAGCCGCTGTCCAACCTGGATGCAAAGCTGAGAGGCCAGATGCGTGTTGAGATTTCCAAGCTGCACCAGAGACTTGAGACCACCATCATCTACGTTACCCATGACCAGACCGAGGCTATGACCCTTGGTACCAGAATCGTTGTGATGAAGGACGGCGTGGTTCAGCAGGTAGACAACCCCCGCAACCTTTATGACAAGCCCTGCAACAAGTTCGTGGCCGGATTCATCGGCGCTCCGCAGATGAATATGATCGACGCCACGGTTGCCAAGGACGGCGCGGAAGTGACCCTGACCTTTGCGGGCCACACCATCGCTCTGCCCGAGGCCAAGGCCAAGAATCTTGAGGAAGCCGGCTATGTGGGCAAGACCGTTACCTTAGGAATCCGCCCCGAGGACCTGCATGACGAGGAGTCCTTCCTGGCCATGTCCCCCAAGAGCATAATCGAGTCCACCGTCCGCGTGTACGAGATGTTAGGTTCCGAAGTGCTGCTGTACTTTGATGTGGACGACACCAGCTTTACCGCCAAGGTAAATCCGCGCACCACCGCAAGGCCTGGCGATGCCGTGAAGCTGGCGCTGGATCTGGAGAAGATTCACATTTTTGACAAGGATACTGAGCTTGTAATCCTGAACTAATATTCACACGGTCAAATTGATTGACTTGTAAAAAAAAGCAAGGTAGTGTATAACTCCCTTGCTTTTTTTGTAATTTTGCATTAAAATAGGAAAATAGGATATTAGATTACTCCGACTATATTTGGAAAAAGGAGAGTAGAAGATGATTTCAAATCAGATACTGCAGACTACATTAGATGGATTAAAAGGCATTACCAGAATTGATTTATGCATTTGCGATACAGAAGGTAAAGTGTTGGCTTCCACATTCACGGATGCGGAGGATTCGGAGAGCTCCATTCTGGCCTTTGTGGATTCGCCGGCCGACAGCCAGGTGATCCAGGGATTTCAGTTCTTCAAGGTGTTCGACGAGCACCAGTTAGAGTACATCATGTTGGCCAAGGGCGCCAGCGACGATGTTTACATGGTGGGCAAGCTGGCCGCGTTCCAGGTACAGAACCTGCTGGTGGCTTACAAGGAGCGCTTTGACAAGGACAACTTCATCAAGAACCTGCTGCTGGACAACCTGCTGCTGGTGGACATTTACAACCGCGCCAAGAAGCTGCACATCGATACGGATGTGAAGCGTGTTGTATACATTATCGAGACCCACAACGAGAAGGACGTGAACGCGCTGGAGACTGTGCGCAGCCTGTTCGCGACCAAGACCAAGGACTTCATCACCGCTGTGGATGAGAAGAACATCATCCTGGTGAAGGAAGTGAAGCAGGGCGAGAGCTACAGCGAGCTGGACAAGACGGCCAACACCATTCTCGACATGCTCAACACCGAGGCCATGACCAAGGTGCGCGTGGCTTACGGCACTATTATCAATGATATCAAGGAAGTTTCTCGTTCTTATAAGGAAGCGAAGATGGCTCTGGACGTGGGCAAGATCTTCTACAGCAACAAGAACGTGATCGCCTACAACAATCTGGGAATCGGCCGTCTGATCTATCAGCTGCCCATTCCGCTGTGCAAGATGTTCATCCGCGAGGTGTTCGACGGCAAGTCTCCGGACGAGTTCGACGAGGAGACCCTGACCACGATCAACAAGTTCTTTGAGAACAGTCTGAACGTGTCTGAGACATCCAGACAGCTCTACATCCACCGCAACACCCTGGTATACCGCCTGGATAAGCTGGAGAAGAGCACCGGCCTGGATCTGCGGGTATTCGAGGACGCCATCACCTTCAAGATTGCGCTGATGGTAGCCAAGTATATGCGCTACATGGAGAGCTTGGATTATTGAGTGTAATGGCCCGAAGGGCGATTGCTGTATGTAATGGGCCGCAGCCAGAGGCAGCGGGCGATTGCCGAGTGTAATGGCCCGCGGGGCGAAGCCCCCCGCGGCTGCGTGTAAATTAGATTTCGGAGTAACGGATGATAGAGATCGATCGAGTAAGCAAGACCTATGAGACGGGCAACAAGGCGCTGAAAAATATCAGCCTCACCATTGACGAGGGCGAGTTTGTCTTTATCGTAGGGAGAAGCGGTTCCGGCAAAAGCACGCTGATGAAGCTGCTGCTCAAAGAGCTGGAACCCACAAAGGGACGCATCAAGGTGAACAACATGGACTTAGGTCGCATGCCCCGGCGGTACGTCCCAAAATATCGTAGAGGATTGGGCGTGGTCTTTCAGGATTTCAGACTCCTGAAAGACCGCACTGTATTTGAGAACGTTGCGTTTGCACAGCGGGTGATCGGCGTTCCGGGGCGGGTGATCAAGGAGTCCGTGCCGGAGATGCTGCGCATGGTGGGGCTGTCGGCCAAGTACAAGGCTTATCCCAGACAGCTTTCCGGCGGGGAACAGCAGCGCGTGGCCATTGCCAGGGCGCTGATCAATGATCCGGAGGTGCTGCTGGCCGATGAGCCCACGGGCAATTTGGACAGCTTCAATGCCCATGAGATCATGAGGCTTCTGGATGAGATCAACCAGCGCGGAACAACGGTGGTCGTGATCACCCACAGCCATGAGCTGGTGGAGGAGATGGGAAAGCGGGTCATTACCATGGACCGTGGGATTATCACCGACGACACGGGCAGCTATATCACACCGGAAAGGCAGCGCTTCGAATATGAGAATTAGCACATTTTGGTATTGCCTGAAACAGGGCATCGTTAATATATGCAGAAATATCCTGTTCTCCCTGGCTTCCATGGCGACGATTTCTGCGTGTATTTTTTTATTCTGCCTTTTTTTTGCCATTGTGGCCAATGTGCAGAACGTGACGCAGGTGGCCCAGTCCACGGTTGGGATCACCGTGTTTTTTGCGGACGATCTGCCCGAGGATCAGATTTTAGCCATCGGAAACGAGATACGCGCCTGGGGAGAGGTGCGGGATATGGAGTACGTCTCCGCCGAACAGGCCTGGGAATCCTTTAAGTCCGAGTATTTTAAGGGTATGGAGGACCTGGCCGAGGGCTTTGCCGACGACAACCCGCTGGCAGGCTCGGCCTCCTTCACGGTTTTTCTCAACGATATTGGGGATCAGGACCAGGTGGTAGCCAGGCTGCAGCTGATCGACGGCGTGCGGAAGGTGAATTACTCCAACAGCGCGGTGGCCGGGCTGTCCAGCACGGCTAAGATCGTGGGCCTGCTGTCCGCGGTGATCATCGGCGTGCTGCTGGCGGTGGCCGTGTTCCTGATCAGCAACACCATATCCGTGGCCGCGGCGTTTCGACGGCAGGAAAATGAGATTATGCGCCTGATCGGGGCGACAAACTATATGATACGGGCACCCTTTGTGGTGGAGGGCGTTTTGCTGGGGCTGTTCGGAGCCCTGATCCCTTTGGGCGGGATGTATTTTTTGTACCAGAAGGCCGTGCTCTTTATCAATGAGCGCTACCAGGTGATCACGGGGATTTTTGCTCCCCTGCCCCTGCAGGAGATTTTCCCCTACATGACGGGAGTGGCTATGTCCCTGGGCGTGGGAATCGGTTTTCTGGTGAGCTTCTTTACCATACACAAGCATCTGAAGGTTTGACGGGAAGGGGCGAGGGAACATGAACCGATGGAGACGAATCCGGATTCTGGCGGCGGCGTGCGTGGTCGCGGCAGGTCTGGCGGCCGGCCCTACGGCCTACGCCACCAGCCAGGGGTTAAAGGATGCCAAGGACCAGGTGAGCACCCTGGAACAGGAAAAAAAGAAAACGGAGGACGCCTTAAAACAGCTGGAGGGTTTAAAGGCGGACACGGAAAAATACGTGCGCCAGCTGGATGGAAATTTAAACGCGCTGGCCGGCGAGCTATCCCAGCTGGAGGAACAGATCGCACAGAAGGAAGCGGAGATCGCCCAGGCCCAGACGGAGCTGGAGGCGGCGATGGAGACGGAGCAGAATCAGTACGAATCCATGAAGCTCAGAATCAAATACATGTATGAGCGCGGGGATACCAGCTATCTGGACTTGATTTTGCAGTCCAAGAGCATTTCCCAAATGCTCAACCGGGCGGAGTACGTGAGCAAGATCACGGAGTACGACCGGGATATGCTGGTGAAATACGGCGAGACAAAGGACGCCGTGGCAAAGCGCGAGGCGGAGCTGGAGCAGGAGCATGTGGACCTTGTGGCGCTTCAGGACACCACCAAGGCCAAACAGGCTTCGGTCAAGCAGCTTTTGGACGATAAGGAGGCGGAGCTCACCTCCTACAATGCGAAGATTTCGACCACCCAGGAACAGATCGCCGGGTACGAGGCGGATATCAAGGCCCAGGAGGACAAGATGCGCCAGATCGAGGCCGAGATGAAGCGCAGGGAGGAGGAGGCGAAGAAGAAGGCCCAGCAGGCCGGACAGACGTATACGGTTACGGATTTGGGGAATATTAGCTTTAAGTGGCCCTGCCCTTCCAGCAGCCGGATTACCTCCAACTTCGGGGACCGTGAGTCGCCCACGGAAGGGGCGTCCAGCAATCACAAGGGAATGGATATCGGCGCAAGCACCGGAGCCGACATTATCGCAGCCGCGGATGGCGAGGTGGTGATCGCTACATACAGCTATTCGGCCGGGAACTATATCATGATCGATCACGGCGGCGGGGTGAGCACGGTGTATATGCACTGCTCCCAGCTGCTGGTGAGCAAGGGGGCTAAGGTGACACAAGGCCAGGTGATTGCCAAGGTGGGATCGACGGGGTATTCCACAGGCCCGCATCTGCATTTCGGAATCAGGTCCGGGGGGACTTATGTGAATCCGAGAAAGTATGTGAGCCCTTGACGGCCAAAGCGGGCTGCGGGAAGATGAAGTGTAGCGGACAGATAGGAGACAGAAAGTGGATAATCAGAACAATTTCAACGAAAATATGAACCAGGAGAATCCGATGCCGCCCAAGCGGCAGGAGGGGAACAGCCGCTTCTGGCACGGCGTCTTAGCGGGCGCGCTGGTGACGGTGTTTGCCGGCCTGATTGTGGTGGGTATGTCCCTGGGGATTTACCTGTTCAGCAGGGGTATGGCGCGGGGAGGAAGCCGCCCGGAGGCGTCCCAGACCGGTCCCGGTATCACGGACGGCAAGGAAGTGGCGCAGGATGAGCTGGACTATGAACAGATCAATACGAAAATGTCTCTGATCCAGAATATCATCGGCCGGTATTTCCTCTACGATGAGGATATGGACAATGTGGAGGATTATATCTACAAAGGGATGCTCGCCGGCCTCAACGACCCCTACTCCGAGTACTATACGGTGGAGGATTACAAGGAGATGCAGGAGAGCACCGAGGGCGTCTACTCCGGCATCGGCGCCATGCTGAGCCAGAACAGGAACACCGGCCTGTGCACCATTGTGCGCGTATTCGAGAATTCGCCGGCTTACGAGGCGGGCATGAAGCCCGGGGACATCCTCTACAAGGTGGAGGACAAGGTGGTTGCAAACGAGAGCCTGACCATTCTGGTGAACAACTATATCAAGGGCGAGGAGGGCAGCCAGGTAAACATTACCGTGTACCGCCAGGAAAAGGACGAGTATGTGGACATGACCCTGACCAGGCGGAGCATCGAGGTTCCCACCGTAGAGCACCAGATGCTGGCGGATCAGATCGGATATATTTTGATCACCCAGTTCGACCTGGTGACCACCCAGCAGTTTAAAGATGCCCTGGACGATCTGGAGGCTCAGGGAATGAAGGGGTTGGTGCTGGATCTGCGCAGCAACCCGGGCGGCTTGCTCAACAGCGCCGTGGAAATTGCGGATTATATGCTGCCCGACAACTTCACCCGCTACGATAAGGGCGAGGGCAAGACCATGATCGTCTACACCGCGGATAAGAACGGCAAGGGCGACCACTACGTGGCCTCTGACGGCCATCAGATGGACCTGCCCATCGCGGTTCTGGTGAACGGCGATTCCGCCAGCGCCTCCGAGGTGCTGACCGGCGCGCTGAAGGACTACAACTGGGCTACCGTGGTGGGGACCACCTCCTACGGCAAAGGCATTGTGCAGAACCTGATCCCTCTGGGCGACGGCTCGGCCATCAAGATCACGGTTTCCCATTACTACACTCCCAGCGGCTTTGACCTCCACGGAAAGGGCATTGAGCCGGACGTGACGGTGGAGCTGGATGAAAAATTAAAAACCCAGGCAGTGGTGAAGCCTGAGGAGGACAACCAGGTGCAGCGGGCTGTGGAAGTGGTGAAGGACAGAACAGGACAGACGGATAAGAGCTGAGCGGCGGGTACTCCGCTGTCCGGCACAGGGATATGGAAGGCGCGGACGCCGGCGGGATGCCGGTGCCTGCGCCTTCCGGTTTGAGGGGGCTTTTTTAAAAAGATTGTAGGTTAATGGAATTTATGATAGAATGAAAGATACTAATATGAAAAAGAACCAGAATTTAACGGGTTTATTGATGAATTTTTAAGCGAGATGCAGTAACGGGAGAGAACAGATGGGAACGCGCCTGCGCCGGATAAACCGGGGCTGCGCATTGTTGGGGCCGGAAGCGAAGGGGGAAGCTGTCCGGGTGGAGGATCGAGCAGATGGATATGCAGAAAACGGCCAGGGAAACGCTGGAGGCATTTTGCCGCGCCTGGTATGAACAGCTGAATGTGGAACAGTCGGTTGCCCTGGCGGCGGCTGATGTGGAGATTATCAATCCCGGCGGTTTTGGAACTGTCCACGGCGTGGATGAAATGGCCGGCTGCCTCAGGGAAGCGATCCGGAATATACAGGAACCCTTTGTCTGCGCGTTCTCTGAATTTAATGAGCAGATTCTGGCCGCAGATGCCTGCAGCCTGTCCGTTGAGCTGACCCTGCGCAATTCTCTGACGGCCAGCCGCAGGAACCTGTTTGCCGTGCTCGCCCGAAAAGACGGCGGATGGAAGCTTAAGAGCCTGTTTGTGGTGAGAGGCGGCGGGGCAGGGAGCCCGGAGGAATGGCGGACAGGACAAGGCCGTTTGGAGCGGGAGCTGGCGAACGCCAACGAGGAGATGCAGGATATCATCAATGCGATTCCCGGCGGCGTTGCCATCTACAAGGTGTCGGACCGGTTTGAGACGGTTTACTTTTCCGACGGCGTACCGGAATTGTCCGGGTACACGGTGGAGGAATACCGGGAGCTGGTCAAGGGCGATGCGGCGGATATGACCTACCATGAGGATAAGGCCGCGGTGGTGGCCAAGGCCGCCGAGGTGATCCGCACAAAGGGCGTCGCCACCATTGAGTTTCGCAAACAGCACCGCAGCGGCCATATCGTTTGGGTCCGCGCGCAGATCAAGTGGATCGGGGAGGAGAGCGGTTATCCGCTGCTCCACTGCGTGTTCCACAATATATCCGACCTCAAGGAAGCCCAGCAGGAGATGGCCCATCTGGTCAACTCGATACCGGGGGGAATTGCCAGCTATCAGGTTGAGGGCGGGCGCTTTATGCCCACCTATTTCTCAGACGGCGTGATGAAGCTGTCCGGCCATACCAGGGAGGAGTTTACCCGGCTGGTGAGCCGCGACGCCCTGGATGTGATCTATGAGCACGACCGGGAGCGGGTGATCGCCGCGGCCAGGGCCGCGCTGATCAGCGGGGAGGTTCTGGATGTGTCCTACCGCATGCGCCACAAGGACGGCAGCCTGATCTGGATCCACTTGAACGGCAGGCGGATCGGGCCTCTGTCTGACTGTACAAAGTTTTACGCCGTATTCACCGGTATGTCTGCGGAAAACCGCTTGTTCCAGGATATCGCCGGCGATATGGCGGACGGAATTTACGTCATTGACAAGGAAAATTATGACCTTCTCTATGTCAATGAGTCTAAGCGTCTCTTTGCCGAGGCGCGGGAGTGCGTGGGACAGAAATGCTACCGGGCACTCTACGGAAAGGAGGAGCCGTGCGAGCGCTGCTTTTTGAGAGAGGATAAAGGCAGCTGGGAGGGGCATGAGATCCTTGTGCCCGAGGCAGGGCGTTTTTACAGCACTTCTTTTAAGGAAATTGAATGGAACGGAATCTCAGCCTATGTCAAGATCATCCGCGATGTGACGGAGGAGATTGAGCTGCGCAGGGAGAAAGAGCGGCTGGCCCAGTATTTTGAGACGGTCTTGAAAAATCTGCCCGGCGGCGTTGCGGTGGTGAGTTATGGCCAGGACGGAAAAATGCTGCCGGAATTTCTGTCAGAGGGCTTTGCAGCCATGACGGAGATGACCTTGGATGAGGCCTGGGACCTCTACCGGCGGGATGCCATGGAGGGCGTTCACCCTGACGATCAGGATTACGTAAATACCAAGATGGCGGAGTACATCGCTGGCCGGGAGAGCCACTGTGAGATCGTCTACCGCTTGCAAAAAGGCAGCGGGGGGTATGTCTGGGTGAAAAACAGCCTCTCCTTGATTCAGAGCGAGGCCGGTGAAATCCGGGTTTACTCGGTGTACCACGATATGACCAGGGAGCGGGAGGAGCAGAGCCGGCTCCGGCAGCAGTACAAAGACCTGATCATGCAGCATTACCAGGCGCAAGGGCCGAACGCTTTGATCCTGGGGCACTGCAATATCACGCAGAACCAGATTATAGAGATTATTGATTACACGGATTCCGACCTGCTGGAGACCTTCGGGACAGTGCGCGAGGACTTTTTTATCGGCCTTGCCGGCCTGGTGGAGGACGAGGAGGAGCGGAAGCGTTTTCTCGATATTTACCTGAACGAGCCCGCGCTGGAGGCGTTCCGGCGGGGGGATGTGGAGCGGCGCCTGGAGTGCTTTATGCGTCCGCCCAAAGAGGACACGGGCAGGTACGTCCAGGTGAATATGAACCTGGTGGCGACTCCGGACAGCGGGGATGTCACCGGAATCCTCACCGTGACGGATATCACCCAGCAGACCATTGCGGACCGCATCATGAAGCAGATCTCCGCAACAGGTTATGACTTTATTGCGGATGTGGACCTGCGGCGCGATACATACAGAATCCTTTCCGACAGCCAGCCGGAAGGCGGCGCCGGGTGCTGCGAGGAGGTTTACTCCCGTCAGATCGAAAGTGTGCTTGAACATGAAGTGGTACCGCGGGACCGGGAGCGCATGAGGGAGGTTCTGGATGCCGGATACATTCAGCAGCGCCTGCGCCGGGAGGGCGCTTATACCATTGCTTTTTCCATGGTGGCTGCCAACGGGGATATCCGCACCAAGAATATCACGGTCTCGGCTGTGGACCTGCGCCTGGGAAGAGTGTGCCTGACCCGGGCCGACATTACCGAATCCGTCCGCGAGCAGCAGGGAATGCTCCACGTGATCGCCTACACATTTGAGCTGGCCGGTTTTATCAACATCCGCCAGGGATGCCTGACGCTGTATACCAGGGAGACGGTGCTGGATAATCTGCCGCCTTATTTTGTCGAGCAGTACAATGACTCGATCCTCCGTTTCGTGGACCGCTCCATCTGCCCGGAGGCGCTGGAAGAAGCGCGCCTCCAGTTTCAGATCGCAACGATGCGCAAAAAGCTGGAAGAAAAACCCAGCGGATACGATTTCCTGGTCTGCTGCGAGGAGGAGGGACAGGAGCGCTATAAGCAGGTTAATGTCATGTGGGGGGACGTGAATCACAGGACTATATGTCTGGTGCGTGCGGACGTGACGGATATGCTGGCAGCCGAGCGCCGGACCAAGCGGGAATTGGAGAACGCGCTGGCGCGTGCGGAGGATGCAAACAGGGCCAAGAGCGATTTCCTCTCCACCATGAGCCACGATATCCGCACCCCGATGAACGCAATCATGGGTATGACCGCGCTGGCAATGGCCCATCTGGGGGATCAGGAGCGGGTGACGGACTGCCTGCAAAAGATATCCATTTCCTCCAGGCATCTGCTGAGTCTGATCAACGACATTCTGGATATGAGCAAGATCGAGAGCTCCCAGATCAGCTTAAATATCATGCGGATATCCATCCATGAGATACTGGGGCAGCTCTCCGCCATCATGGCTTCCCAGGCCAGGGCGGCGGGACTCGAATTCTGCATTCGGACAGGGGAGATCGCTAACCCGTGCTTTTACGGGGATGCGCTGCGGATCAACCAGATTCTCATCAACATTCTGAGCAATGCGGTCAAATATACGCCGGAGGGCGGACGGGTGGACTTTGAGGTGGAGGAGATACCGGCTGTCCTGGAAAACAGGGTCCGGTACCGGTTTACGATCCGCGATACCGGGGTAGGCATGACGGAAGAATTTTTAACGCACATTTTTGAGCCCTTCACCCGCAGCAAGCATATGACCCGCGTGGAGGGAACCGGTCTGGGCTTAAGCATCACCAAGGGCCTGGTGGACTTGATGGGCGGCGACATCTCGGTAGAGAGCAAGCTGCATCAGGGCACGGTATTTTACGTGGAGCTGGAGGGGGAGCGCGCGGAGGCGGGCAGTGAGAGCCGCGGGCCGCAGTCCGAGCGCACGTATATGGACGAGGTCAACCAGAAGATATTTGGAGGAAGGCTGTTCCTGGTGGCGGAGGACAATGAGATCAATGCGGAAATCCTCTGTGAGCTGCTGGCCATGTACGGGGCCAAGACCGTGGTGCGCCAGAACGGGGCCCAGGCGGTGCGCGCCTTTGCGGAGGCGGCTCCCGGAACCTACGACGCCATTCTGATGGACGTCCAGATGCCGGAAATGAACGGCTATGAGGCCACCAGGGCCATCCGCCGTCTGGACCGCCCGGACGCCGCGGCGATTCCCATCATCGCCATGACGGCCAACGCCTTTGCGGAGGACGTGCAGTCGGCTATGGAATCCGGTATGACGGCCCATGTGGCAAAGCCCATCGACGTGGATGTGCTGCGAAACAGCCTGCGAAGCGTGCTGAACGACGGCGTGGAGAGGCTGAGGTAGGGCGGAAGGCGTGCTGTCCCGACCTTGTGACGAAGCAAAGAGGCCTTGCCTGCACTCTGAGGCGGAAGCGAGGGGATGATGATCCCCTGCTTCCGTCTTTTGCGCGCCGCCTGATCGGCAGAAGCGGTATGCAGATGGGGCGTGCGTTTTACTCCCACTTAAAGCGGGTCAGGGACACAAGGCTGCACACCGCGGTGACGGCCAGCATGATGAGGACCGGGAGACGCGCGCTTTCCGGAGGCAACCCTAAGGAGGCGGCCTTGAGCAGCTTGATCCCCTGGGTCAGCGGCAGGAGATCGGCCGCGCGCCGGAGCGCGGCGGGCATAACCTCGTAGGGCAGCGTGGCCCCGGAGAAGATCAGCATGGGAAAATACAGAAGGCTCGCGATCACGCCCGCGGACCGCGCATCCCGGGCCAGACCGCCCACCATCATGCCCAGGGAGAACAGGGAGGTCAGCACCAGAAGGTAGCTTCCCAGAAACACAGCCCATGACCCGCCAAACCGGTATCCGAAGAACAGCGCCGCGGTCAGGTACAGGGACAGCAGGGAAGCCGCTGCGTACAGAGCGTAAACAGCGACCTGTGCGGCCAAGATCAGGGCGGGGCTCACCGGGGTCACCTGGTAGCGCTTGAGAATGTGTTTGTTGCGGTAGTCCGACACGACCAGGGGCAGGCCCATCACACCGCCTGCGCAGACCGGGATGGTGGTCAGGGCGCCGAAGGACTGCTCCAGAAAGGTGTAACCGGCGCCCTCAAACGCCGGACGGTCACCGTAGAGGAGTCCCAAAAGCACCAGTACCACCAGGGGCGCGCAGATGGCGAAGATGAACATATCCATGCCCCGCAGGGACAATTTCAATTCTGTTTTTATCATGACTCTAAAGGCTCTCATCGTTTTTTTCCTCCTCGGTATACCAGAGATATGCGTCCTCCAGCCGGCTGTGGGGGCTGTTTTCAAGGGCCTGTGATACTGTGCCGAGAAACGTGATCTTCCCCCTTTTTAAGATGCAGATGCGGTCGCACAAGATTTCCACCTCGTCCATAAAATGAGAGGTGAGGAATATGGTCAGGCCCTCTTTTTTGAGACCGGAAAGGATGTCCCATACTTCACGCCGGGCCCTGGCGTCCAGTCCGGTGGTCAGCTCGTCCAGGAACACGACCTTGGGGTCGGGGATAAGCGCCAGCACGATAAACAGGCGCTGTCTCTGGCCGCCGGATAAGTCATTTACCAAGCTGTCTTTCTTGTCCCAGATGCCGAAGCGTCTTAACAGGCCGGCCGGGTCGCAGGCCTTGCGGTACAGGGACGCCGTGACCTCACAGAGTTCCCACACGGTGATCTTGTCCTGGTAGCTGGCCTCCTGAAACTGGACGCCTACCTGCTCAAAAAGCCGCCTGCGGTCCCGGCGCGGGTCCAGCCCAAGGATGGATACCTGCCCGCTGTCCGCGGCTTTTGTGCCCAGAATACACTCGATCGCCGTGCTCTTTCCCGCCCCGTTGGCCCCCAGCAGCCCGAAAATCGTACCTCTGCCCACGGAAATGGTGAGGTTGTCCACGGCTTTGATTTTGCCGTAGGATTTTGTGAGATGTTCCACTTTGATTGCTTCCTGCATGTTGTTACCTCCTTGTGGTTTTACAGCAAAAAGAATACCACCAATGAGAACATTGGTGGCATAGTGTAGGGTTTAGGGCGCCTGCGGTCAGCCGCGGTCCTTTTCAAAGGAGGCAATCCAGGTCTCCACGGACTGGGCCAGTATTAATTGCTGCCGCAGCACGGCCATGCCTGTTTCCGGGATACCGGGTTCATGCTCCTTGGCGCGGATATTTTCCTCCAAATACGCTTTCAGGGTTTTGATGTTTCCCTCGATATTTGCCAGACAGGCGGCCTGGTTTTCCGGTGAGAGGCTTTCCAGATTGACGATCACAGCGTTAAAATCCAGAAAGAAATGAATGGGTTTGTTGGAAATTTCCAACATAAGACTTTCCCATTGGCGCTGGCCGGCCTCTGTCAGCGAGTACACGGCCTTCTCCGGCATTTTCCCCTCCCTCACCAGGGTGCTCCTGATCAGTCCCTTCTCCTCCAGCTGCAGGACCTTTTTGTAGATCGAGGGGGTGCTGATTTTCACCCATTTCGATATGTTCCGATATTCCACTAATTTTTGGATATCATAGGCGCTTAAGGATTCCTTTTTCAGGATTCCCAGCACGATCAGATCAATGGTCGCCATGGCCGCCTCCTTTTCAATCTGTTATATGCTATAAAATATAGTAGTTTATTTCTTGGAAACTGTCAAGCAAAAGGGAGGTGTTGGTTCCGGGAGAGTAATTTTTTCTTGACATATACTATAAATTATAGTACTATTTTGATTGTTACTATAATTTATAGTATAAAGGTTTTTGGGTATGAAAGGAGAAAAATGATGAAGGGAAACAACAAAAAAATGGAATTGCTGGGCGACGCGCCTGTGCCCAGAGCGCTTTTGACGCTGGGGCTTCCGACCATGATCGGCATGATGATCAACGCGCTGTACAACCTGGTGGACGCCTATTTTGTGGGAGGGCTGGGGACAAGCCAGATGGGGGCCATCACAGTCGCCTACCCCCTGGGGCAGGTGATTGTCGGTCTGGGGCTGCTGTTCGGCAACGGCGCAGCCTCATGCCTGTCCCGCCTGCTGGGGCGGGGGGACAAGGAAAACGCCGACCGGGTCGCCAGCACCGCCGTGTACAGCAGCTTGATGGCGGGTGCGCTGGTCATCGCCGGCTGTCTGATTTTTTTAAATCCGCTTTTGAGGCAGATGGGAGCCAGTGAGACCGTGATGCCCTATGCGGTCAGCTATACAGGGATTTATATTGCCTGCTCTATCTTCAACGTGTTCAATGTGACCATGAACAATATCGTGTCCAGCGAGGGCGCGGCTAAGACAACCATGTGCGTGTTATTGACGGGGGCGGCGCTGAACGCAGTGCTGGACCCGATCTTTATCTACGCTCTGAATTTGGGGGTGTCGGGCGCGGCCGTGGCCACAGGTATCTCCCAGTGCGTTTCCACGCTGGTCTATGTGGCTTACATAATCGGGAAAAAGAGCGTGTTCAGCTTTAGCCTCAAAAACTACAGTCCCTCAGGAGAGATCATGGCTGAGATTATGAAAATTGGGATTCCCACCCTGGCCTTCCAGCTTTTGACCAGCCTTTCCATGACTATGATCAATGGCGGAGCCAGGGCATACGGGGATTATGCGCTTGCAGCCATGGGGGCGGTGACGAAAATCATGTCCGTGGGCAGCCTGATGGTATTCGGCTTTCTGAAAGGCCTTCAGCCGATCGCCGGGTACAGCTACGGGGCTAAACAGTATGACCGGCTGGACGAGACGATCAAAACCGCCGTTATCTGGTCGACCATATTCTGCGCCGTATTCGGCCTGGCCGCGGCGGGCTTCTCCGCTGTGATCATTTCCCAGTTTACCAAAGGAGACGGGGAAATGATCCGCGTGGGCGCCGCAGCGCTGCGGGCCAACGGCCTGTCCTTTATACTCTTTGGCTGCTACACAGTGTATTCCTCTCTCTTTCTGGCTATGGGAAAGGCGAAAGAGGGCTGCTTTCTCGGCGCCTGCCGCCAGGGCATCTGCTTTATTCCGGTTATTTTGATCCTGCCGGGGATTTGGGGATTAAAGGGAATCATCTATGCCCAGCCCGCCGCGGATGTGATCTCGTCATTGATCGCAGCGGGGATGGCCGTGTACCTGCGCAAGGAGCTGGCGGGGGAGAGAAGCTGCGCGGCTTGAAGCGGCGCAGCATAGGCAGGTCCGGGCCGTTCACAGGAGCGGCCGTCTCCGGCGTTATGCGGTTGAAAGAGTTTCACTTTGTATAGTATAATAAAACAGTCTGAAAATTGCGTTCTGAATTACAATATGAGGAGAAAATTCTATGGCTGAGATTTACTATACAGAGGATGACGCCAGCATCGCGGGTGCGGTCAGGGAGTATCTGGAACAGCGGGATTTCAAGGTATCCATTTTTGCGACAATGGCCGAGACCAGGGTCGCGTTTCAAAACCATCCGCCCGCGCTGGCGCTGATCGATTGGAATATGCCGGATGGGCGGGGGGATAGGCTGTGCCAATGGATTCGGACAAGATGGCCGGAGCTGCCGGTCATCTTTCTGACAGTACGGGGGGACTCCAGTGATATTGTCTCCGGCTTTCAGCATGGCGCCGACGATTACGTGGTAAAGCCATTTGAGCTGGAGGTATTGTATTCCCGCATCCGCGCCCTGCTGCGAAGGGCTAAAGCTGTGCCCGGGCGGTACTTGTGCTGCGGCCCTATTTCCCTCGATCAGGAGCGCAGGATTGTTCTCAGCGGAACGGAAGAAATCAATTTAAGCCCGTCCGAATACCAATTGCTCCTATACCTGCTGCAAAACAGAGGGAGGACCATCACAAGGGAGAGACTGCTGGAAAATGTTTGGGATATCCATGGAAACTATGTCAACGACAATACGCTTACGGTTACAATAAAGCGCCTGCGCGAAAAGCTGCACCAGCCGTCCTGCCTGAAAACGGTCAGGAGCGTGGGCTACCGTTTGGAGGGGGAAGCATGAAAGGAAGATACAATGCGGCGTCCCTGATCGGTTTTGCTTTATCGGTCGGCCTGCTGGCGGCCTCTCTCACAGCCGCGCTCTTGACGGATTATTATAACCGCTCGGCTTTTCAGGTGCTGGGGGGAGTTTGCGAGAACATCATAGAGCTGCGGCCGGAGGCAAAGCAGGCGGTGGCGGCGGCGCTAAAGCAATACAAAGAGCAGCCCGCGTCACCCGCGGACGAAGGGCTGCTTCTGGCATACGGCTATGACCAAACGGATTTCCAGCCGTCTGCCTGCAAATACGGCGCCATGTCCGCGGCGGCCGGGCTGGTATCAGCGGGAGGCGTATTTCTGTTTACCCTCTGGCGTTGGCGCAAAAAGGAAATCGCCCGCATAAACGGCCTGGCGGATTATCTGGAAAGGGTCAACAGCGGAACGGCAGAGCTCCTTTTTCAAGTGGACGACGGCGATTTCTCTAAATTGCAGGACCAGCTGTATAAGACGGTAACCATGCTGTGTCAAACCAGAGATCAGGCGCTGAAAGCAAGAAATAACTTTGCAGATAATCTTTCCAATATTGCCCATCAGATCAAGACGCCCATTACCGCGATCTCCCTGTCCGCGCAGATGATG
This sequence comes from Enterocloster asparagiformis, assembly GCA_018380885.1. Taxonomy (GTDB): domain Bacteria; phylum Bacillota; class Clostridia; order Lachnospirales; family Lachnospiraceae; genus Enterocloster. The sequence goes on along the minus strand of JAGZSY010000002.1, from coordinate 170,332 downwards.
GAAAAAGAAGGTTCCGCGGAGCAGCTGAAACAGATAGGCCGCCAGCTGTCACGGTTGGAGCATTTGGAGGAGGCCTTGCTCTTATTGTCCCGCATCGACGCAGGGACGTTGGTTTTAGAGAAGAAGGAGGTTGACGTTTTTACGGTGCTCATGCTGGCTGCGGATAACCTGCAGGAGATATTTTCAAGGCAAAACGTCTCGATTGAGATACCGGAATCCGGTGAAATGACAATATACGCGGATTTGGACTGGACAATGGAGGCTCTGATGAACCTGATGAAAAATTGCCTGGAGCATACCCCGCCTGGAGGCGCGGTCCATTGCAGCTACGGGCAGAACCCCCTTTACACTGAAATCCACATATGGGACGACGGCCCCGGCTTTGCAGGTGAGGACATCCCTCATCTGTTCGAGCGGTTTTATCGCGGGAAACATGAGAGAGGCGGAGGCATCGGCATCGGACTGTCCATCTCTAAGTCAATGATCGAGAGCCAAAATGGGACGGTCAATGCACTGAATCTGCCAAACGGCGGCGCCTGCTTTGAGATCCGCATGTACAGTCACTGAGTTGTCACTTTCATTTGCTATAATGAAGTAGCAGTCAATACACGATTTTCATGGCGGGAGAATTAAAAATGGAAATATTAAAATGCGAGGGCGTGAGAAAGGCGTACGGAACCGGCGACAACCAGGTGGTCGCCCTGGACCGGATTGATTTATCTGTGGAAAAGGGGGAGTTTGTGGCAATCGTGGGGGCTTCCGGCTCAGGAAAATCCACGTTGCTGCATATCCTGGGCAGCGTGGATAAACCCACGGAGGGAAGGGTCATGGTGGACGGGGTGGACATCGCGGGCCTGAGTCAAACGCAGGCCGCCATTTTCCGGCGCAGAAAAGTGGGGTTGATTTATCAGTTTTACAATTTAATCCCCACGCTGACAGTGCGCAAGAATATTCTTATGCCCTTGCTGCTGGATAAGAGGCAGGTGGATCAGGCGTATTTTCACCAGATTACAAATTCTCTGGGGATTGCCGAAAAGCTGGAGTCCATGCCCAGCCAGCTATCCGGCGGGCAGCAGCAGAGAACTGCTATCGCCCGGTCTCTGATTTACCGCCCGGCCTTACTTTTGGCAGACGAACCGACCGGCAATCTGGACCAAAAAAATTCTAAAGAGATCATTGATATGCTGAAACTGTCCAATCTCAATCTGAAGCAGACGATCATATTGATCACCCATGATGAGAAGGTCGCGCTGGCGGCCGACCGCGTGATCACACTGGAGGACGGCCGCATAGTCGGCGACAAAAGGCAGAGGAGATGAACGCGATGTGGAGAGAATATTCGTGGAGTTATGTAAAGAATAATCTGGCTTCAAGCGTGTCCGTTATGGTGGCGGCCTTTATCTCGGCTCTGTTGCTTTCCTTGCTGTGCGGCTTATTTTACAATTTATGGAAATACGATGTGGAAAGGATCCGAATGGAGGAGGGCAGCTGGCAGGGACGCATCGCGGGAGAGCTCAGCGGAGAAGATTTGAAGGCCATAAAAGATTACGCCACTGTGGAAGACGCTGTGATCAATGAGGCGTTATCCGATGAAAAGGAGATTGTGGTCGATATCTATTTTGAAAATATGAGAACGGTTTTGGAGGATATGCCCAGGCTTGCCGCGCTGGTGGGAATGGGGCCAGAGGCGATAACCTACCATCACGCACTTTTGTCCATGTATTTGATCCGTGATCCCCAGGACCCGGCGCCGAGATTGATCCTTCCCTTCTTTTTTGCCGTGACGGCAATAGCCGGCGTTTCGCTGATTTTAATCATCCATAATTCCTTCGCGGCTTCCATGAACGCCAGGATTCATCAGTTCGGCATTTTTTCCAGTATCGGCGCCACTCCGGGACAGATTCGGGCCTGTCTGCTGCAGGAGGCCGCGGCCCTCTGCGCATTGCCGGTTGCGGCCGGCAATTTACTTGGCATTGCGGTCAGCGCGGGAATCATTAACGGGACGAATATCATCGCCTCGGACGTGACGGCGCGTGTTGACGCCTCCTGGGGATATCACCCGCTGATCCTGACTATCACGCTGATTATCACGGTTGTGACCATATGGATTTCCGCATGGCTGCCGGCGAGAAAAATGAGCAGGCTGACCCCGCTGGAATCCATCAAAAATCCGGGGGAATTTCAGTTGAAGCGGAGAAAACACTCCCGCGTACTGGCATTTTTATTTGGCGTGGAGGGCGAACTTGCCGGAAACGCGCTGAAAGCCCAGAAAAAGGCATTGCGCACCGCCGCCTTATCCCTGACCTTGTCCTTTCTGGCCTTTTCTCTGATGCAGTGCTTTTTTACGCTGACAGGAATCAGCCAGAGAATGACGTACTTTGAAAAGTATCAGGATATTTGGGACGTGATGGTGACCGTAAAAGATACGGAGATCGCCGCGTTCCAGGAAACCGGGGACATACGGGAGCTTTCCGGGGTCCGAAACGCAGCGGTGTATCAGAAGGCAATGGCAAAACGAACAATCGCGGAGGAGGAGCTGAGCGATGAAATAAAGGCGGCCGGAGGCCTGTCAAACGCCCCCGGCGCCTATAGATCGGACCTAGCGGGGTCCTGGCTGGTCAACGCCCCTGTCGTAATTCTGGACGATATCAGCTTTCTGCAATATTGCGGTCAGATCGGCGCAGCCCCGCGGCTGGACGGCGCTGTGGTTTTAAACCGAATTAAAGACTATTCGGATCCCGATTTCCGCAGCCGAAGGTATTTTCCCTATATAAAGGAAAGCCAGGACACTGCCTTTTTGCGCAAGGCCGGCGAAACGGATATCGGTGTTGAAATTCCCGTCATTTCATACGCGCAGGAAGCGCCTGCTTTAAAAGAAGCGTACGACGATCCCGACTGCTGCGTGCTGGTACATGTGCTCCCGCTGTCCCTGTGGGAGCACATTAAAGGGCAGATCGGAGGCGCGGAGCCGGACACCTATATCCGGGTCCTGAGCAGGGACAATGTGACGCTGGGCGAGCTGAACGAATTGCAGCAGGACATAGCGGAGCTTGCGGGCCGCAAGTATACGTTGGAAATTGAGAACCGTTTGCAGGAGAACATTTCCAATGACAACATGATGAGGGGCATGATGCTGGTACTCGGCGGTTTTTGCGTCCTGCTGGCAATCATTGGGATCGGAAATGTGTTTTCCAATACATTCGGGTTTGTGCGCCAGCGAAAGCGGGAGATCGCCCGCTATATGTCCATCGGCCTCACGCCGGGAGGGATCAAAAAAATATTCTGCCTGGAAGCGGCGGCAATTGCAGGGCGCCCCATGCTGATCGCGCTGCCATTGACCGCGGCCGCAACGGGCGTCATGATCAAGATAAGCTATCTTGACCCCATGATTTTTATCAGGGAGCTGCCTGCGCTGCCGATTCTGGCGTTCATTTTTGCTATATTCGGTTCTGTGGCATTGGCCTATTTCCTTGGCGGAAAAAGGGTCCTGCAAAATAGCTTGGCAGATACGCTGAGAGATGACACGATTATATGAGATAATTGGCAATGGCGGGGGAAGGAACGTAGGGAAAAAGAGCGAAAATGAGCGGAGATAATGGATAGGTGCAAATAAGAACAGATGTTCTTGTTTGCACCTATACTTTTGAGGGTGGTTATGTTATACTTTTGGGGAGAATGTTTGTGTTGCCGATTCCACTAGGCATTATCTGGTTCTTAAATAAAATATTTTACAAATTTCAACCTAATAGACATACCTTTTATCGGGTCACCAAGGAGGTAAAAACACATTATGGAGTTCAAATTACACAGTGAATATCAGCCCACCGGCGACCAGCCGCAGGCGATCGAAGCCCTGGTAAAGGGCTTCAAGGAAGGTAACCAATTTGAGACGTTACTGGGCGTTACGGGCTCAGGTAAGACCTTCACCATGGCCAACGTAATCCAGCAATTACAGAAGCCAACCCTCATCATCGCCCACAACAAAACTCTCGCCGCCCAGCTCTATTCCGAGTTTAAGGAGTTCTTCCCAGAGAACGCGGTGGAGTATTTTGTCTCCTACTACGACTACTACCAACCCGAAGCCTACGTCCCTTCCACGGACACCTACATTGAGAAGGATTCGGCGATCAACGATGAGATCGATAAGCTGAGGCACTCGGCCACGGCGGCGCTGTCGGAGCGCAGCGACGTGATTATTGTGGCGTCGGTGTCCTGTATCTACGGGCTGGGCAGCCCCATCGATTACAAGAACATGGTGATCTCCCTGCGGCCCGGCATGGAGAAGGACCGGGATGAGGTGATCCACAAGCTCATCGACATCCAGTATGAGCGCAACGAGATGGATTTTAAGCGGGGAACCTTCCGGGTGCACGGGGATGTGCTGGAGATTTACCCGGCCTACTCCGACGGGGAGGCGTACCGGGTGGAGTTTTTCGGGGACGAGGTGGAGCGGATCGCGGCCATCGATACGCTGACCATGGAGGTGAAGGCCCAGTTGGGCCATGTGGCGATCTTTCCCGCCTCACACTATGTGGTGCCCAAGGAGAAGATGATGGAGGCCACGGAGAATATCCTGGAGGAGATGAAGGAGCGGGTGGCGTTCTTCAAGAGCGAGGACAAGCTGCTGGAAGCTCAGCGCATCGCTGAGCGGACTAACTTTGACGTGGAGATGATGCGGGAGACCGGATTCTGCTCCGGCATTGAGAACTACTCCCGTCATCTGACAGGCAGCGCGCCGGGGGAGCCGCCGTGCACCCTGATCGACTATTTTCCTGAGGATTTCCTGATCATTGTGGATGAGTCACACATCACCCTGCCCCAGGTCCGCGGCATGTACGCGGGCGACCGCTCGCGCAAGAGCACGCTGGTGGAGTTCGGGTTCCGCCTGCCCTCGGCTCTGGACAACCGCCCCTTAAATTTCTCGGAATTTGAGAGCAAGATCGACCAGATGCTGTTCGTGTCCGCGACCCCAAATGTCTACGAGCGGGATCACGAGCTTATGCGGGTGGAGCAGATCATCCGCCCCACGGGACTGCTGGACCCGGAGATTTCCGTGCGCCCGGTGGAGGGGCAGATCGACGATCTGGTGTCCGAGGTGAACAGGGAGGTGGCAGGCCATCACAAGGTGCTGATCACCACTCTGACCAAGCGCATGGCGGAGGATTTAACGGACTATATGCGGGATGTGGGCATCCGGGTGAAATACCTGCACTCAGATATCGATACCCTGGAGCGGGCCGAAATTATCCGGGATATGCGCATGGACGTGTTCGACGTGCTGGTGGGCATCAACCTGCTGCGCGAGGGCCTGGATATCCCTGAGATCACCCTGGTGGCGATCCTGGATGCGGACAAGGAGGGCTTCCTGCGCTCCGAGACCTCCCTGATCCAGACCGTGGGCCGCGCGGCTCGAAATTCCGAGGGCCACGTGATCATGTACGCGGATAAGATAACGGATTCCATGAGGGTGGCGATCGAGGAGACCAATCGGCGCCGCAAGATACAGCAGGAATACAACGAGGCGCATGGAATTACCCCCACCACCATTAAAAAAGCGGTCCGGGATCTGATCGCAATCTCCAAGGCAGTGTCGGACAGCGACGAGCGGTTTAAGAAGGATCCCGAGTCCATGGATGAGAAGGAGCTTAAGAAATTGGCCAAGGAGCTGGAGAAGAAGATGCGCCAGGCCGCGGTGGAGCTGAATTTCGAGCAGGCGGCTAAACTGCGCGACCGGATGTTGGAAGTTAAAAAAATGTTGCAGGAATTTGAATAAATAGACAAAATGTATCTCTCCTGTCATGAAATATTAATATTGTTGTAAGATGGATTAAATTGTTTAATTGTATTAAGTTTTATATAATGAATATAGAAAAAGAGTGCAAATTTTTCGTTTTAACCGTTAACAAATGGAGGAGGGATCGACAATGAAGCAAAAGAGAAGAAGTTGTCTGATATTCGCACTGGCGGCAGCCATGGTAATGGGAACCGCATTCACGGCGCAGGCTGCGGACACGAAGATCGACAAGGTGAAACTAGTTGTCACTTACGACAGGGAGCCCAAGAGCGGTGATGATATTGGAAATGTCACCGTAAAGACAGACAGCAGCCAGTTCAGAGTGGACTATGCGGAGTATACCAACGAGTCGGATACCTGGAGCGTTGGGGATGAGCCTACAATCAAGGTGGAGCTGACGTCCAGAGACGGGTATCGGTTCGCTTACACATCCAAGAGCCATTTTGATGTGTCCGGCAACGGGGCTAAATTCGACAAGGCCCGGATATATGATGACAATTATATGGAAGTGATGCTTACGCTGAAACGGATCGCCGGTAAGCTGACCGGAGCGGAAAATCTGGAGTGGAGCGGAACCACCGCGTATTGGGATTCTCTGGACGGGGCGAAGAGCTATGAGGTGCGCCTGCTGCGGGATGATAAGACTGTGACCACTGTGGAGACAACCGGTACCTCCTACAATTTCGGAGGTTATTTCAACAAAGAAGGCACCTACGTGTTCCGGGTGCGTGCGATATCGGACTATAACAACCGGGTTGGCGAGTGGTCGGAGGATTCACCCAGCTACGATGTGGACGAGGAGGATACCTGGAGAACCGGCAGCGGCAGATGGGTCAATGACCAGAACGGCTGGTGGTATGCCTATGACAGCGGGGGCTATCCGGCTGAGTGCTGGAAACAGATCGGCGGCGCCTGGTATTACTTTGAGCGTTCCGGTTACATGGCCTCGGGGTGGAAGCGTCTGAGCGGCGAGTGGTATTATCTGGCCCCCAGCGGCGCTATGACCACCGGCTGGCAGATGGTCAATGGAGCCTGGTATTATATGAACGGCAGCGGCGAGATGCAGACCGGATGGCAGTACATCGGCGGCAGATGGTACTATCTGGGCACAGACGGCGCCATGTACTCAAACACGAGAACTCCGGACGGCCACTACGTGGACGCAAGCGGCGCGAGAATCAGTTGATATAATGAAATGAAGGAGCGGTGAAACGGCCGCAAATATATGAAGAACAACCGAATTTCCAGGATTCCCGGATATGTGGGAATCCTGGATTTTTGCTGTTTAGGCGGTAACGGGGCGGTACCGGCAGCTATTGGTACAAAGCGAGCCGCACATCTGGCGGATCACAATTTTCGACTACGCGGGGAGAACGTTTCCCCGGCGATCCCGATAAAGGTTGCCATCGCCTTTGTCACCGGTTTTTTCAGGGGGTGGGCGATGAAAATATCGCGTTTGGCGGCGGGATCGCTCACTGGATAATAGACTAACGGGGAACGCCCGGTCAGCAGCAGGCGGATGACCGTGTCGGTGAGAAAGCAGCAGCCCAGACCCTGGCAGGCCATGTTTGCCACGGTGGAGAGCTGGTTTAAGTACAGGGAGGTGCGCGGAGTGAAGCCGGCCCGGCGGCAAATGTCCAGGCTGCGGCGATGCATATCGTGACCGCGTTTCAGCAGGAGAAACGGTTCGGCCGCAAAGGCGGAAATATCCGCGCTTGGGACGCTGCCCCTCAAATGGCTGCCGGCCAGAATATCGCTGCGGGTCAGGGAGATTTTGGCAAAGGCGCGGTTTAGCGGGTTGTCCCGGGGAACGGCCAGGACAATGTGTTCTGTGGACAGCGTTTCCGAGACGAACAGGGAACTGTCGTAGGCGCCTGCGTCAAAAATCAGGTCGATATTGTCCTTCAGGGCTTCCTCGTACAACACCATGGAATCCGACTCAACCAGCTCTAAATCGACGCCCGGGTAGCGGGACACAAAGGTGTGGATCACCGGGGGAAGCATGCAGGCGGAGAAAAAATTGGCGCCCGCCACCACCACGCGACCTGTTTTGAGATTGGCCATTTCGCTCAGCCTGCCGTCCAGTTCCCGCTCCACAGCCATGATTTTCTCCGCGGCCTCGATATACAGCTTTCCGGCCTCCGTCAGCCGGATGGGCAGCGTATTCCGGTCAAATATTTCAAATCCGATCTCACGCTCCGCTTTGCGGATGGAACTGCTCAGAGCGGGCTGGGAGATGAACAGGTTCTTGGCGGCCTGTGAGAAGCTCTTTTCCTGATAGACCTCATAAATGTATTTCATCTCATGTTTCATGGCGGTCTCCTATAAATTTAATGAATATCTCTTATACTAATATATGTATTTTATTATAAGATAAAAGGCTGGTATAATCAATTCATGAATAGGAGAGGAAGGTATGCAAAATGGATTTGCTGACTGAAAAATTTGCAAAGCTGGGCGTGGACAGCGCGCCTGGCCAGGAGAAGCTGCAAAAGGAGACAATGCTGGAGCTGAGGGGAGAAAGGCTGCAGGGCACGCCGGTAGATTTTTCCCACGGGGACGTGGACGCCTTTCGCCCACTGCCGGGGAGCAAGGAGGCCTTTGACGCAGGGTATGCGGCCGGAGGTAAGCAGGCCTACACGGAATACCGCGGCAGCGCTGAAATACGCCGGGACGTGGCAGACAAGCTTTCCCGGTTCACCGGAGCCGGGATTGATCCGGCCAGAAACTTAATCCTGACGCCTGGCACCCAGGGAGCGCTGTTTCTGGCCATGGGGGCCATGGCGGCCAGAGGTGACAAGGTGGCCATCGTGGAGCCGGATTATTTTGCCAACCGCAAGCTGGCAGAGTTCTTCGAGTGCATCATCGTTCCCGTGCAGATGCGCTATTTTGAGGCGGAAAATGAAGCCGGTTTGGATTTAAGGGCGCTGGAGGAGGCGTTTCGCGGCGGGGTGAAGCTGTTCCTCTTCTCCAATCCCAACAATCCGACAGGCGCGGTCTACTCGGACCGGGAGATACGGCGCATCGCGGCGCTGGCCAGGGCATACGGCGTGTCCCTGATCGTGGATGAGCTGTATTCCAGGCAGATTTTTGACGGCAGAGGCTACACGCACCTGTGCGCCCTGGAGGAGGGGCCGGAGGAGATGGTCACCATAATCGGCCCATCCAAGACGGAATCCTTAAGCGGTTACCGTCTGGGTGCAGCCTTTGGATCGGAGAAGGTGATCGCGCGCATGGAAAAGCTGCAGGCCATCGTCTCACTGCGGGCAGCTGGGTACTGTCAGTCAGCCTTTAAGGTGTGGTTTGAGGAGCCGGAGGGCTTCATGGAAAAACGGGTCCGGGAACATCAGGAGATTCGCGACGCCCTGGTGGAAAAGTTCCAGGCTGTGCCCGGAGTCCGGGTGCGGCCCGCGGACGGGGGAAGCTACCTGTTCGTGCAGCTGCCGCCCCTGGACGTGTCCATAGGAGATTTTGTGAAGATTGTGCGGCGGTTGGCGGACGTGACCGTGACGCCGGGAACCGAGTTCGGCCCCGGGTTTACGGACAGCTTCCGAATCAACTTTTCCCAGGACAAGAAGGCGGCCCTGGCGGCAATGGACCGTCTCCTGGCAGTGATGGAGCGCTATCGCAGGGCATAAGGAGGGAATGGGATGAGGCATATCGGCTTTTTAGGCTGCGGAAAGATCGGGAAAGCGCTGGCCGGCCATTTGGCAGGGCGGGAGGACGCGGTGGTGGAATTTATTCAGGATCCCGGCTTTGTCAATGACATGGGCCTGCGGTGCCAGGTGATAAGCGCGGTGGAGGAACAGGCGTATGCCCGGGCGGACCTGATTGTGGAGTGCGCCACCGCCCCGGTGCTGGCGGATAATCTGGAGATGATCCTGGCCCACTGCGACCTGATGATGTTCTCAGCCACGGCGTTCGGGAATCAGGCCTTTGAGGAGCGGGCGAGGGCTCTCTGCGGGGCTTACGGGCGAAAGATTTTTATTCCCCACGGAGCGATTCTGGGCCTGGACGGCATATTCGACGGGGGACAGGTCTGGAATGAGGTGGTCATTGAGACGACCAAGAGCCCCAAAAGCCTGGGGCGTCGGGACCTCATACGTACCGTGGTCTATGAGGGAACGGCGCGGGAGGCGTGCGCGCTCTATCCCAGAAATGTCAATGTCCACGCGGCTGTGGCTTTGGCGGGAATCGGCTTTGACAGGACATTTTCCCGGATCATTTCCGACCCGGAGACGTCCGCCAACACGCACCGGATCCATCTGGGCGGGGAGGGCGTCTCTATCACGCTGGATATCAGCAGCTTTGCCGACGGGGCGGTGACCGGAGCTTACACGCCCTGCTCAGCCTGCGGGAGCCTGGATCGGGTCTTGGAAAACGGCGCTGGCGTCAGGTTCGTGTAGCATTGGCAGGGTATAGATTATATCTGAAAAGAGGCGTTCCGCATACATCCGCGGAGCGCCTTTTGCGCGCCCCCACCACAGAAAATCCTGCTCGGGGAGGGGCGCTAAGCCCCGGGAAATGGGCTTTTGGGCCCGACTTCGCCCAGGCAGCGGGAAATAAAAACGCGGCAGACGCATATCCTGATGGTAGAAAGGGTTTTGGCCGTCAGACGAATATCAGGGGCGAAATGAGACGAAACCTCAGGAATCCTGTTGACAATTATTCTTAACTAATCTAAAATAGGAAACGTCTATGGAGTTTGTCAAGACAAACTCCGGCCGCCGCGGGCGGTAAAGCAGACGGAATGGATGGGATAACGATGAAATTGTGCGAATGTGAGATCGGCAGGAGCTACCTGGTGGAGGACGTTTTGGTGGATGAGGCCATTACCAGGCGTCTGGAAGCGTTGGGCGTAAACGAGGGAACCCCGGTGCTGGTCTTAAATAAAAAGGGAAGCGGAAGCGTGATCGTCAAGGTGCGGGGAACCCGCCTGGCGATGGGGAGAAAGCTTTCAGAGGGAATTTGCGTGGAGGAGGTGGCCAAGTCATGAGCCAGCAGGAGAGGACGGAGGGCAGGACACAGTACGGCAGCGTCCCGTATGCGCCGGGTCAGGAGCGGCGGCCGCCGCATCAGATACGCCACGGCATCGACAAGCGCCCGATCAGGGTGGGCTTTGTGGGGAATCCCAACTGTGGCAAGACCACGCTGTTCAACGCGTTCACTGGCGCCAAGCTGAAGGTGGCCAACTGGCCGGGCGTCACAGTGGAGCGGGTGGAGGGGGAGACCCACTACAAGGGCCGTCCCATTAAGGTCATCGACCTGCCGGGCATTTACAGCCTGACCTCCTACACCATTGAGGAGAAGGTGACCCGAAAATGTATCGAGGACGGCGAGGTGGACGTGATCATCAATGTGGTGGACGCCTCCTCGCTGGAGCGGAATCTTTACCTCACCATGCAACTGATCGAGCTGAAAAAGCCGGTTATTCTGGCCCTCAACATGATGGATATTGTGGAGGAGCGGGGCATGGAAATCGATATGCACCGCCTGCCGGAGATGCTGGGGGGAATCCCCGTGGTTCCGGTCTCCGCCAGAAGGCGCACCGGCCTGGACGTGCTGATGCACGCGGTGGTCCACCACTACGAGGAGGGGCCCCAGGGCGTGGTGATCCGCTACAGCCCCCAGGTGGAGGAGAAGATATCCCGCATCGAGGCGGAGCTTCAAAAGCATTACGGCGAGATGGACAATATGCGCTGGCATGCCATCAAGTTTCTGGAATTTGACGAGGTGGTGACAAATGATCACCCTCTGGATGTGAGGGGGATTCTGGATCACAATTATGAAAAGCAGATCATCAATGAAAAATATGACTACATAGAAGAGGTGATCCAGGAATGCCTGATGAACAAGGAGGAGAAGGCGGCGACCACGGACAAGGTGGACAGCATCCTGACTCACCGCATCTGGGGAATCCCCGTGTTCCTGGGAATCATGGCTATGGTATTTTTTCTCACGTTTACGGTAGGCGATTTTCTGAAGGGATATTTCCAGGTGGGCCTGGACTGGTTTTCCCAAATGGTGGTCGCCGGGCTGGCGGGCGTGCACGCCTCCTCCTGGCTGACCTCCCTGATCGTGGACGGCATCATCGCCGGGGTGGGCGGTATCCTGACGTTCCTGCCCAATATCTTTATCTTGTTCCTGGCGCTGGCGTTTCTGGAGGACAGCGGCTATATGGCCAGAGTGGCGTATGTGATGAATGAGACCATGGGCATGGTTGGGCTGTCGGGCAAGGCGTTTCTGCCCATGCTGCTGGGCTTTGGCTGTACGGTGCCCGCGGTGATGGCTACCAGGGCCTTAGAGAGCGTGCGGGACCGGAGGCGGACAATCCTCATCACGCCGTTTATGTCCTGCTCGGCCAGGCTGCCCATCTACGTGCTGTTCGCGGAGATGTTTTTCCCAGCCCACGCGCTGTTTGTGGCCTACTCCCTGTACCTGATCGGCCTGGTGACGGCCATACTGGTGGCCTTTATCCTGCACAAGAATTCTAAGGGCACGCGGTCGGAAAACGCGCTGCTCATCGAGCTGCCGGAGTACAAGACGCCCAACGGGCGGACCGTGGCCATCTATGTGTGGGATAAGGTAAAGGACTATCTGAGCAAGGCCGGTACGACGATCTTTATCGCCTCCATCGTGCTGTGGTTCGTGCTGAACACGGGCACCACGGGCTTTGTGTCGGATGTGCAGGACAGCTTCGCGGCCATGATCGGCCACGTGCTGGTGCCGGTGCTGCGCCCCGCCGGACTTGGTCTGTGGCAGGTGGCCGTAGCACTGATCTCCGGCCTGTCCGCCAAGGAGGTGGTGGTCTCCAGCTTCAGCGTGCTCTTTGGCATCAACAATGTGAACTCAGCCGCCGGTATGGGCCAGCTGTCCGCGCAGCTGACCGGCATGGGCTTCGGCGGGGTGAACGCATATGCGCTGATGATCTTCTGCCTGATGTACAGCCCCTGTATCGCTGCGGTGGCCACGATCAAGCGGGAGACCGGTTCCTGGCGCTGGACCCTGGGCATGGTGGTGTTCCAGCTGTTGGTGGCCTGGTCGGCCGCGGTGCTGGTATTCCAGGTGGGCAGCCTGCTGTTCGGGTAGGCGAAAACGCCTACAGCGGGTTGGGGCTTACCGGAGCCATCCGCAGACGGCCGGTGCTGCGGGAGAAGAGATAGGCGTGGTTGGACAGCCGTTCCTCGGGATCGACCTCGGAACGGTTGATGGAGGCCACGGTGCGGCACAGCTCCATATAATTTTGGTCTCCCCGGTCGGGGAGCAGCAGGACTTCGTGTATGCTGGAGGGAAGGACCACAAGATTGGCCTTCATCCGGTCCGCGAAGTCCTTTAATATATCCGGGTAGAGCATACAGGCGGCTCCGGAAAAACCGCTCTGATTGGAGAGGATATACAGGGGAAAATCAGGGCCGGAAAATGCGGGCGGGTCGAAGCAGGTACTGCCGTCACAGCGGTCCGGCAGCAGCAGATCTCCCAGGGCGTCCTCGATGGAGCTGATCCTGGCAGGGAACAGGCGGGGCGTGTTGTGGTCCGCCAAGCGGTTCAGGGTTTCCAGGTCCATGTCCCAGTGATCCAGGTGGGCGTTGGTGATGCGCACGGTCATGGTCCCTGCGCCGTCCGCGCCCAGATCCAGGTAAAATACCTTAGCCAGATCCAGCACCGGGATGTGGGGCAGGGTCTTAAGCAGCTCGCAGTTGGACTGCGCGTTGATCAGGCGGAAGGCCACCCGGGGGCGCACGGATGCAGCGCATTCCAGGAGATTCAGGTCAAATGGGGTGTTGTCCAGACTTTGGCGGTAGAGGCTTACCAGCTCGTCGAGAATCTGATTCAGGGGCGTTCCATTTTGGAAGCGCTGGTAGCAGGTGTTCAGGTAGATGGTGGGCGCCACCCGGGAGCCCTTCCCGCAGATGCTCAGCCCGTCCAGGCAGAGACCGTTGTTCCTCGGGATGCGGTGAAGCGTCAGGACGTACTCATCCCCCAGCCGTTTCTGCATCTGTTGTCTGATTGCGGATAAAAAAGTGTGATAAAGCATAGATTTGACCTCCTTACAGGCATAAAAGATTGACTGAAATATAAGATTTGTGTAGAAGAACGGCGCGGACGCGCCGGAAAGAAGTGACTCCAGCTTAATCCACAGACCGCCGGTTGTCAAGTCCTGTAGAAAAATATCGTAATTTTTAAGAAAAATACAGAGAAAAGTTCTTGTAGTTGACAGGCACAATATGTTATATATAGAGGGCAGCATCATTTAATCTGTGAATATATGGAAGAAAAGGTCAATTAATCATGATAAAATTGAGACAAGCAGTTAGGAGCCTGGTGGCCGCAGCGGCCCTGTCCGCGGTGTTCTGCGCTACTGCGCTGGCGGATGACGCCGCCCAGTTTGTGCCTGGCACCTCGATCAACGGTCTGGGAATCGGCGGCATGACGGTGGAACAGGCCAAGTCCAGCATAGAGGGATTTTACGACAGCAGCTATCAGCTGGAGATAAAGAAAAAGGACGGCACAAAGGAGTATATAAAGGGAGCTGAGATCGGCTACAAGGTGACGCTGCCGGCGGGGCTGGACGAGATACTGGCGCAGCAGAACGCCACCGGGCGCATTTCCGGGCCCGCAGCCGACAACTCACACACCATGGCCATGACCGCGGCCTATGACGCCCAGGCGCTGGACGCGAAGATCGCAGCGCTACCCTGCCTGTCCGGCTCCGGGATTGTGGAGACAAGGGACGCGCGGATATCCGACTATGCGGCGGAGACGGAATTTACCATCATCCCTGAGGTGGAGGGAAACAATCTGGACCCGGAGCGGACCGCAGCTGCGATCCGGGAGGCGGTGGCCGCGGGGGCAAAGGAGCTGGACCTGACGGCGGCGGGACTTTATCACCAGGTCCAGGTGAGGGCAAATGACGCCGGACTGCAGGCGCTTCGCGATACCATGAACCGATACCGCGGCATGAGCGTTACCTACCAGTTTGGGGAGGCGTCCGAGGTTCTGGACGGAGGAACCATCTGCTCCTGGTTGTCCGTGGGAGCCGACGGGCAGGTGAATGTGGACGCCGGAGGGGTGGTGGGCTTTGTGCAGGCCTTGGCCGCCAAGTACGATACCGCGGGTACGGAGCGGACCTTCCACACGGCGGACGGCCGTGACGTGCAGCTCACAGGCCCTTACGGGTGGAAGCTGGACCAGGCCGCGGAGGTCCAGGCGCTGACCGATCTGCTGAAGTCCACGGACAGCCAGACCCGGGAGCCCGTGTTTGCCCAGACCGCGGCTGGCCGGACGGAACCGGAGTGGGGATCGACCTATGTGGAGATCGATCTGACGAACCAGCACGTGTACATGACAAAGGACGGGCAGGTGGTTTGGGATGCACCCTGCGTGACGGGCAATGTGTCCAAGAACTACACCACGCCGCCGGGAATTTACTCCCTGACCTACAAGGAGGAGGACCGGATACTGCGCGGGCCGAAGAAGGCGGACGGCAGCTATGAGTATGAGAGCCATGTGGATTTCTGGATGCCCTTTAACGGGGGGATCGGACTCCACGATGCCAACTGGAGAGGCAGCTTCGGCGGAGCGATTTTCCAGACCTCAGGCAGCCACGGCTGTGTGAACCTGCCGCCGGACAGGGCGAAGCTCCTCTACGGGCTGGTGGAAAAGGGGATGCCGGTGATCTGCTACAACTAATGCATTTACAGGTGATAACATGGAAAATCGGGATAGGGAGCTGGCCAGGACCGCCATGCTGGCCGGCGAGATCATGCTGGTCAGCGGGGCGGAGATCGCCAGAATCGAAGAGACCATCCATTATATTTTGAGCGTTGCGGACCGGGAGGCCCAGACCATGGTGTTCAGCACCGGTATTTTCGTCACCCTGAGGGCGGACGGGGAGGAGCCGATCACCCTGGTGCGGCGGGTCACGGACCGCGCCACCAATTTAAACAGGATCTGCCAGGTGAACGAAATTTCGCGCCGTATCTGCGCCGGAGCGATGACCGTCCAGGAAGCGCTGGCGCGGTTGGAGGAGGTCAAACGCGTCAACCAGTACGGCTTGGCGGCAAAGGGGGTCAGCTATATCTGGGTGGCCCTCTTTTTTGGCGTGGTGCTGGGCGGCACGCCCTGGGACTGCCTGGGCGCGGCCATGGTGGGGGCGGCGCTGGGGACGGTGGTCTACGCCTCCTCCCGGCTGCGGTTAAACGGCTTCTGCGTCAACGCCCTGGGCGCCTTTGCCTGCGGGATCACGGCCCTGCTGTTAAACCGCTTCGCGCTGCCCCAGATCAACCGGGACATCGTGATTGTCAGCTCCATCATGCCCCTGGTGCCCGGCGTGATCTTCACCACCGCGGTCCGCGATACTCTGAACGGGGATTATTCTTCCGGCGCGGCGCGGATGCTGGAGGCTGTGGTGGTGGCGCTGGCGGTGGCCGCCGGGGTGGGCGCCAGCATGGCCTTGTTCCGCTATCTGACGGGAGGTGGTGCGGCATGGTGATGGTGATTCAGACAATCGGGGCCTTCTGCGCCGTGGCCAGCTTCACGCGGATTCTGGAGCTGCCCAGGCGTTTTCTGGCGTGGTATGGTACCGCCGGCGCCCTGTGCTGGCTGGTCTATCTGATCGTCAGGGATCAGGCGGGCTCCAAGATTCTGGCCGCCTTTGTGGCCGGCCTGGCGGTGGCTGTGTTCAGCCACCTGGCGGCCCGTATTTTGAAGGCTCCGGTGACGGTTTTCCTGATTCCGGGGATTCTGCCCCTGGTGCCCGGCGCCTCCATCTACAACAGCGTGTATTACATGATCCAGGACAGCCAGAACCAGTCCTCCTACTATCTGGCGGAAACCCTTCAGATCGCAGGTTCCATCGCCATGGCGGTGTTCCTGGTGGACTCCCTGTTCCATCTGCTGAGAAACGGCAGGAAAGGCCGGGGGGAACGGGGATGCGCGGGTGCCGCAGCAGAGGAATTGTGTGAGCAAATGGGAAAATTTGAAAAAAAGACTTGAATTTTTGAGCCAAGTGTAGTATTATACAGGAGATGCGTCTGTAGCTCAGTGGATAGAGCAGTGGCCTCCGGAGCCGCGTGCGTAGGTTCGATTCCTATCAGACGCATTTTTTAGTATCATATAACAGGTGCCGCAGAGCCGGGATATATTTCCGGGGCTGGCGGTATTTTTTTTGCCCAATGGGCCGGCGGCGAAGCGCGGATGCCAGGGGCCACTGCGGTGATGGGATGGTTTGCTGGTATGGAGAAAAACGGAAGGAACAGCCTGTGGCTGCTGGGAGAGCGGCAGCGTTGGGCATCGCGGCTGGAACGCATGGCGTTTGAGAAGGGGTGAAGCGTTTCAGCGATAATCCAAGATTGCAATTTATAATAGAGTCTGCTAAAATAGAGCGGAGACATTTCAAAGCAGAATGGGCGCTTTTCGCCCCCGCACAGGAGGACATAATTCATGAGTCGCAGAAAAAGGACAGGCAGAGGATGGTCTGATGCAGATAAAGTCAAATACATACGGATGATGGCAATACCGCTGGTGGTTGTGGCGGTGCTGGTGATCATTATTCTGGTGATGGATAAAAAGCCGAAGGAGACGGACGTCACGGCCGCGGGTACGGACGGCACGGTGGAGATCGTGGTGGAGCAGTCCGGCACCACGGCGGAGATCAGCCTTGAGCAGGACAGCAGCATCGAGCCGGACAACAGCGAGTACAAGACGGATTTTTCCGACTATGAGCTGAAAAAGGACGAGGTTCCGGAGGTCAACCAGCTGCTCAGCGACTATTTCCAGGCCAAGGTGGACAAGGACGCGCAGACGCTCTACCGCCTGTTCGGCAAGACCGGGGAGGAGGACCTGGCGGCGCGGCAGAAGCAGCTGGACGCGGAGGCCGCCGAGATCGAGGATTACCAGGATATCACCTGCTATACCAAACAGGGGATGACGGACGATTCCTACGTGGTCTACGTGACCTATAAAATCAAATTCCGCAGGGCTGATTCCCTGGCGCCCGGGCTTCTGTGGTGCTATGTGGTGAAGAATGCCGATGGACAATATACGATCCGCGAGAACGTGGTGGGGGACGAGGCGGACTATGTGGCGAAGGCCAACCAGTCCGAGGACGTGCGCCTTTTGGCTTCCCAGATCAACCAGCAGTTAAAGGAAGCACTGGAATCAGACGCGCTGTTGGCCGGTGCGTACAAGAAGCTGCAAAAGGGCGCGGTGGTGGATTCCTCCGAGCCGGAGGAGACCCGCGACAGCACAGTGTCCATTATCACGGGCGGGCAGGGGACAACGGGCCAGGCAGAGTCCGGAGCCGCGCCTGAGGGAGCGGGCCAGGCGGAAGAGAGCAGTAGTGAGAGCGCCGGTGACAGCAGCGCCGCACAGCAGAGTGAGACCGGGGCGGGGGAGAGTTCCTCCGTTTCCCAGGTAAAAATAGGCGAATGACCGGAGGCGTAACGAGATGGATGTTAAGGATTTTAATTTTGACTTGCCGCAGGAGCTGATTGCCCAGGATCCCCTGGACGACAGGGCTTCCTCGCGGCTGCTGGTGCTGGACAAGGATACCGGAGCCGTGACCCACAGGGTGTTCCGGGATATTGTGGAATATTTAAGGCCGGGCGATTGCCTGGTGATCAACGATACCAAGGTGATTCCCGCCCGTCTGATGGGCGTGAAGGAGGACACAGGGGCCAAGATCGAGGTTCTGTTGCTAAAGCGGCGTGAGAACGATATCTGGGAGACGCTGGTGAAGCCGGGAAAGAAGGCCAAACCGGGCACCACGATCTCCTTCGGGGACGGGCTGCTGACCGGTACCGTGGTGGAGACTGTGGACGACGGAAACCGTCTGATCCAGTTTCACTACGAGGGGATTTTCGAGGAGATTCTGGACCAGCTGGGCCAGATGCCCCTGCCGCCCTATATCACCCACCAGTTAAAGGATAAGAACCGCTACCAGACGGTTTACGCCAAGCACGAGGGCTCGGCGGCCGCTCCCACGGCGGGCCTGCATTTTACCAAGGAGCTGCTGCAGGAGATCGAGGACATGGGGGTGAAGATCGCCCATGTGACTCTGCACGTGGGCCTGGGCACATTCCGGCCCGTGAAGGTGGAGAATGTATTGGATCACCACATGCACTCGGAGTTTTACGTGGTGGAGGAGGCGGAGGCCGCCAAGGTCAACGAGACCAAGGCTGCCGGCGGGCGCGTGGTCTGCGTCGGCACCACCAGCTGCCGCACCGTGGAGTCCGCGGCCACCGAGGACGGGGTGTTGAAGGCGGGTACGGGATGGACGGAGATATTCATCTATCCGGGCTACCGGTTCAAGATTCTCGACGCCCTGATCACGAATTTCCATCTGCCGGAGTCCACGCTGGTGATGCTTGTCAGCGCCCTGGCGGGGCGGGAGCACATCCTGGCCGCCTACGAGGAGGCTATCAGAGAGCGTTACCGTTTCTTCTCCTTCGGAGATGCCATGTTGATCGCCCCCAATCCGGTGGCGCTGCCGCGGGAATAGGGGAAGAGCCATGGAAGAACGTTTAAATAAGCTGTTGAGCGCTATGGGCGTCTGTTCCAGGCGCGAGGCGGACCGGCTGATCCAGTCCGGCAAGGTGCTGGTGGACGGCGTGCCCGCCAAGATGGGCCAGAAGGTGCGCATGGACCAGACTGTGGTCTGCGGCGGCAAGGTCGTGGGGCGCGGGGACGCGGGCCAGAGCGCAGTGCGCGGGAAATCGGCGGGCCAGGGCGCGGGGCGCGGGAATGCGGCAGGCCAGGGCGCGGGGCGCGGGAATGCAGCGGGCCAGAGCGCAGTGCGCGTGAATGCGGCGGGCCAGGGCGCGGGGCGCGTGAATGCAGCGGGCCAGGGCGCAGTGCGCGGGAATGCAGCGGGCCAGGGCGCAGGGCGCAGGAATGCGGAGGCGCAAGGCGCCGGCCGCTTGGCTCTGGCCGCTGCCGGAACCAAAACACGTCCGGGGAAAGACGTCCCCGGCGGCGCCTTTTCTCAGGAGGCAAAGGCGTCCGCCCGTCTTATGAAAAAGCCCAAGCCCGTGCTGCTGGCTGTGAACAAGCCAAAGGGCGTGGTCTGCACGGCGTCGGACAAGGACAAGGCGCCGAATATTGTGGATATGATTCAGTATCCTCTCAGAGTTTACTACGTGGGCCGTCTGGACAAGGATTCAGAGGGCCTGGTTTTGATGACCAACCAGGGCGATCTGGTGAATAAAATCATGCGCAGCGGCAATGCTCATGAGAAGGAGTATCAGGTTACCATCGACCGGCCTGTGACGGCGGAATTTCTGGCGCGCATGGAAAAGGGGGTAAAGCTAAAGGAGCTGAACCGGACAACCCTTCCCTGCAAGCTGAGAAAAACCGGGGACAAGCGCTTTTCCATCGTGCTGACCCAGGGACTGAACCGCCAGATTCGCCGGATGTGCGAGGCCTGCGGCTGCCATGTGCGCTCTCTAAAGCGTGTGCGGGTGATGAACATCTGCCTGAACGATTTAAAGAGCGGCGCGTACCGCCAGGTGGAGGGCGCAGAGTACCGGGAGTTTATGAAGCTCCTGGAAAATTCCACCAATTTGTCCTACCGCCAGCAGAATGCTGGACAGGGGCGCGATCAATCGGATGGAGAATGAGAATGGAAGACAGAATTGAGAGAATGAAAGAACTGGTCGCCCTGCTCTCCAAGGCTGGGAAGGCCTATTACCAGGAGAGCCGGGAGATCATGAGTAATTTTGAGTACGACCGGCTCTACGACGAGCTGACCGCGCTGGAGCGCGAGACCGGCGTCACCTTGTCCGGCAGCCCCACCCAGCGCGTGGGCTACGAGGTGCTGGACGAGTTGCCCAAGGAAACCCACGAGTCGCCCATGCTCTCCCTGGACAAGACCAAGAGCGTTGAGGATTTGCAGGCCTGGCTGGGGGATCAGAGGGGGCTGCTTTCCTGGAAAATGGACGGCCTGACCATTGTGCTGACCTACGACGGAGGAACGCTGGTAAAGGCGGTAACCCGGGGAAACGGCGAGATCGGCGAGGTGATCACGCCCAACGCCAGAGTGTTCGCCAACATCCCGCTGAATATTTCCCACAAGGGACTTTTGGTGCTGCGTGGCGAGGCGGTGATCCTCTACTCCGATTTCCGGCGGATCAACGAGG
The DNA here is from genome assembly GCA_018380885.1 of Enterocloster asparagiformis. Classification (GTDB taxonomy): domain Bacteria; phylum Bacillota; class Clostridia; order Lachnospirales; family Lachnospiraceae; genus Enterocloster. Next base: position 149,401 of record JAGZSY010000002.1, on the reverse strand, counting down.
AGATCGAGGATGTGGACGCAAAATACAAGAACCCGCGCAACCTTTGCAGCGGCTCGGTGCGCCAGCTCAACAGCCAGGTCACGGCGGAGCGCAACGTGCATTTCGAAGCGTTTTCCCTGGTGCGCGCGGACGGAGTGGACTTTGAGAATTCCCGCAGGCGCCAGTTCGAGTGGCTGAAGAGCCAGGGCTTTGAGGTGGTGGACTACCGCGAGGTGACGGCGGAAACGCTGCCGGAGGCGGTGCAGGAGTTCGCCGCGGCGGTGGAGGAAAACGATATTCCCTCCGACGGCCTGGTGCTGCTCTACGACGACATCGCCTATGGCGAGTCCCTGGGCCGCACAGCCAAATTTCCCCGCAATTCCATCGCCTTTAAGTGGCAGGACGAGATTCGGGAGACCAAGATGCGCTATATCGAGTGGAGCCCGTCCCGGACCGGCCTGATCAACCCTGTGGCCGTATTTGAGCCGGTGGAGCTGGAGGGCACCACGGTGAGCCGGGCCAGCGTCCACAACATCAGCATCCTGGAGGGGCTCCAGCTGGGCGAGGAGGACCGCATAACGGTCTACAAGGCCAACATGATCATTCCCCAGATTGCGGACAACCTGACCCGCAGCGGGGTGAAGCATATACCAGAGGAATGTCCGGTCTGCGGAGGCGCCACCGAGATTCGCCAGGTCAACGACGTGCGCAGCCTGTACTGTACCAATCCAGACTGCCAGGCCAAGAAGATTAAGAGCTTTACGCTGCTGGTCAGCCGGGACGCCTTAAACATCGACGGCCTCAGCGAGGCGACCCTGGAAAAATTTATCGGGGCCGGATTTATCCACGAGTACGCGGATATTTTCCATCTGGACCGCCATCAGGAGGCCATTGTGGAGATGGAGGGCCTGGGACAGAAATCCTACGACAATCTGGTGGCCTCCGTTGCAAAGGCCGCCGACACCACGCTGCCCCGCGTAATCTACGGCCTGGGCATCGCGGGAATCGGCCTTGCGAACGCCAAAAGCCTCTGCCGCCACTTTGGTTTTGACTTTGATAAGATGCGCAGGGCCGACGAGGAGGAGCTGGTGGCCGTGGACGGCATCGGCGGAGTGCTGGCAAAGGCGTGGATGGAGTATTTTGCCTCGGAGAAAAACAACGAGGCGGTGGATCATCTCATGGCGGAGCTGACCATCGAGCAGGAGGCCGTGGAGGAAACGGATCAGATTTTCGCGGGCAAGACCTTTGTGATCACCGGTTCTCTGGAGCGCTTTGGCAACCGCAAGGAGCTCCAGGAGCTGATCGAGTCCAAGGGCGGTAAGGCCGCGGGCTCAGTGTCCGCCAAGACCAGCTATCTGATCAACAACGATTCCCTCTCCGCCTCCTCCAAGAACAAAAAAGCCAAGGATTTAGGCGTGCCGATCATCACGGAGGAGGAGTTCCTTCGAATGCTGGAGCCCCTGGAATAAGGGGCTTATGAGGGCCGCGAGACGGCAAACACAGCATTTGAAAGGGGAAAACGATAAGTATGCCGATTAAAGTACAAAGCGATCTGCCGGCGAAAGCCATACTGGAAGAAGAGAATATATTTATTATGGACGAGAGGCGGGCCATGAGCCAGGACATCCGCCCGCTGGAAATTTTGATTCTGAATCTGATGCCCGTGAAGGAGGAGACCGAGACCCAACTTCTGCGGGCCCTGTCCAACACGCCGCTGCAGGTGGACTGCACCTTCCTGATGATGGCAACCCATGTGTCGAAAAACACGTCGGCCAGCCATCTGAACAAGTTTTACGTGGCGTTTGACGAGATCAAACGTAAGAAATACGACGGCATGATCATCACCGGGGCGCCGGTGGAGAATCTGGAGTTTGAGGAGGTCAACTACTGGCCGGAGCTGGAGAAGATCATGGAATGGACGAAAACCCATGTGACCTCCACCATGCACATCTGCTGGGGCGCCCAGGCGGGCCTGTATTACCACTATGGGGTGTCGAAATATCCGCGCCAGAAAAAGCTTTCCGGCATCTACAACCACAAGGTGCTAAACCGGAAGGTTCCGCTGGTGCGCAGCATGAACGACTATTTCCTCGCGCCCCATTCCCGATACACGGAGGTGCGCCGGGAGGATATCGTCAAGCATCCGGAGCTGGAAATTCTGGCCGAATCCCCGGAGGCGGGGGTGTTTCTGGTGATGAGCCAGGACGGAAAGCAGATTTTCGTCCAGGGCCACCCGGAGTACGACCGCATGACGCTGAACAACGAATATCACCGGGATTTAGAAAAGGGCCTGAATCCCGAGGTGCCGTACAATTATTACGAGGACAACGATCCGTTTTCCGTGCCGCCGCTGATGTGGCGCAACACGGCCAATACGCTATACGCCAACTGGCTGAATTTCTACGTTTACCAGACGACGCCTTACGAGCTGGACGAGGAAACGTGAGAATCTGTCATTTATTAAAAATGGCATAAATCAAAAAGGAATTTTATAACTGCTAATAGAAAAAATGCGTACTAAAGGCGTTATAAGTCAACATGGCTTATAATGCCTTTTTTAATTCATTTCCATGAGCAGGATGTGGGGGGCAGGGGAAAATCAGGAATCATTATAAAGAGAGATACAGGTAAGAGTAACGAAGCATATTACGACACCATCGCCCTGCTGAAAATTCACCGCTCCGTCAACTGGCGTATGCAGGTCAAAATTGGCAGGTGAAAAGGAGGTTCCAGGCGGAATATGGTTCGGATGCGGAGGCGTTCTTAAATCAGATATACGAACCCGGCCTTGATACGAACGATGAGGCGGCAAATATCTGGTGGGAGGGGGAGAAAACAATTGACAGCGCCAATAAGTTCCTGCGGCTAATCGACGGATCAGTGGAACCGATGAGGCGGTATTATCCCCAGGGAGCCGCATTTGCCCCGCCTGCCGCTACCTCCTCCAGCGTCCTGACCATGCAATTTTTTGCTTCTTCAACAGACAGTTGTTACGGTTCCGACGTATTGGCGGTTGATTTGGGATTCTTTGGCTGTTGCTGCGCTCCCCTGGCATTTTCCGGCCGGATATCAGAGGGGATATGATTAAATCATATCTCTAACTGCTAAATTCTACAACAATACCGTCCGGGTCCTGAACATGAAAATGCTTTGGCTTTGGACCCTTTTCTATAATTTCTGACGGATCATACCCCAATGCGGCCACTCTTTCCCTCACGTGTTCAAGGCTCTCATCAACTTTAAAACTCATCACCATGCCTTTTACGGATACCTTCTCGGCATGCTCAAACTGTATAAATTCCAGCATGGTTTCGCCATCTGCATTGGCCATGAATGTGATTTCACCCATACCCGGATTAAACTGCTTTGTGACATGAAAACCAACTGCTTTCTCGTAAAATTCAACGGTCTTTTTCATATCCCGAATCATGAAAGTAATGTAACTAAGCTGCATAATAAACTCCTCCATACGCTGTAAAATAATTGAATCCCATCCTTTTAGAAATCTGACAGTTGCATTTATAGTATACCATTCCCGCTGCCTGTTGTTAAGGAGGTTCCCGCACTTTGGTTATTTTTATTGTTATCATATTGCACCAATCAGGCAGAAATAGAGGCCGGTTTCCTTATTCTTAAAGTTATAGTATAATGGCGATAAGCAGCATTGAGGCGAGTCAGCCCGTTGTTAGAATTTGTTTATGTGAAAGATGTTCCATATGAATGGAATGGTGGAGAGGAGAAAAATTCAATGACAATAGAGGAATGCAGGGAATATCTTCCCGATGGCTGGGCAGAAATCATTCAACAAGACCCGCTGTTGATGGAAATTTTTGAAGAACATGAGTACGATTTGGAAGAAGAAGCTGTTCCCCCTTTTCTGTTTCAGGATTTGCGTAACGGCGACATTGAGCACCTGCAGCCTATTTTTGCCCTCTACGGACAGTCTGGATTGGATATGCTGCAGGAACTTTTGGAGATTGATGAAATCAGTAAAGATACAGCGGAGGTTCAACTGCCGAACGGACAGACCGGTTATGCGGGATATTTCTTTACTCGATTTTTAGAAAAAAACAGGCAGGCCGCTGAGAATACTGTGCGAACCTATATTAAAAATATAAACCGCATTTTTGTGGAAGTTTTCGAAAAAGACGCCCCGTTGGATGAGAATGCCGAAATAGAAATTCTCTCCGGACAGGCGGGAAAGGATTTTATGACAGAAGCCAATCAAAGATGGGGTACAGAAGAAAATGTGTCAACAGAGGTAGAAGAATATTTGAGAGATTGGTGCTTTGATATGCCATACCGGAAGGGTTGCGAGGACATTGAGTTGATGTCCGAAGCTCTGTACCATATCAGCTGTGACTATTTGTTGTCCTACTATCTCCAGTGGCCTATGTTTGATACGAAGCAGGAAAATCCGTTCCGCCCGTACTTTGAACTTTGGAAAATGGGGTTGAGCGTTCATTTTCCAGAACGCGGGCGAGTGGTATTGATAAGCTAAAAATTATCTCCATATATCGGGATATTAAACAGAGAGAGAAATAGGGGGAGCTGCGTAGAGGGCGAATCGAAATTTAAAGGAGATTAAAAATGAAATCAGTTTTACTTATAGGCCAATCAAATATGGCAGGGCGTGGATTTTTACATGAGGTCACGCCAATTTATAACGAAAATATTTTTATGTTAAGAAACGGCAGATGGCAGATGATGGCGGAACCGATTCACTTTGATCGAGCGGTTGCTGGCGTTGGACCGGCGGCGTCATTTGCGCAAGCATGGTGTAATGCAAATAAGAATGAACAAGTTGGACTAATTCCTTGTGCGGAAGGTGGCAGCACTATTGATGAATGGAATGTTAAAGGAGCTTTGTTTCGCCATGCAATCAGTGAGGCAAGGTTTGCCATGGAGACCAGCGAATTAATTGCAATTTTATGGCATCAGGGAGAAAGTGATAGCGACAGCGGGAAATATAAAGACTATTATCAAAAACTTGATGTCTTAGTTAATGCATTCAGAAAAGAACTGGGCGTTTTGGAGGTTCCGTTTATTATCGGTGGTTTGGGGAATTATTTGGGAAAATCTGCCTTTGGGCGGAGTTGTGTAGAGTATGAGTTGGTTAATCGAGAATTACTCAGATACGCAGAAAATAATAGTAATTGTTATTTTGTGACTGGAGAAAAATTGTATCCAAATCCAGATGGTATTCATATTAACGCAGAATCTCAAAGAAGATTTGGTATAAGATATTTTGAGGCTTATCAGACAAAATCAAACGTGAACAAGCCATTAGACGGCGAGGAGAAAATTGTAAAGGTATGCTGTGAAAAAGAACGCACCATTGCAGAAAAAAGATACATAACATTCGAGCAATTTGCCTTAGGAAAATGTTCTTTGGAAGAAGTAATGAAATTTTTAAAGTAAGCGCATAATTTCCAGTTTATCTAGTCATACAATTGACAATTTTTGGAAAAACTGCTTTTAAGACACTTGGAATGAAAGTTCTTGGTGTCTTTTTTCATTTCCATGAGCGAGCAGGATTTCAAATACAGTATATGAATGGAGGATTAAGGAAGATACAGATAACCACAGCGAAGCATATCACGAATTACAATGCTTTAAAAGCATTGTTTGAGATTTTTAATAAGCATTAGACATTACTTGAAAATCTTGTTATGATATTACCCATCAATATAGCATACTACGGAGATCAGTGAGATTATAATCGATAAAATATGAAATGGAGGTAATGTAGGATGAAGGATTTACATGAGACAGACCCTGAATTTATGGAACGGTATGAGCGTTTTGCATTGGAAGAAGTAGTGAATGAACAAGGACAGCAGTTAGAGCCGTCCGTCCGGTATATGGCTATTCTAGCTTCCCTGCTTGGCTGCCAGGGACTGACGCTGTTTTGTGAGGTTCTTCCTTCTGCTCTGGAGGAAGGCCTGACGCCGGTTATGGTAAAGGAAATCGTATACCAGGCGGTTGATTACCTTGGAATGGGGCGGGTGCGCCCGTTTTTAACGGCTGTAAATGAGATTCTGGAAAGCCGCGGCGTACAGCTTCCGCTTCCAGGCCAGGCTACAACAACCATGGAGGATCGGTTGGAAAAAGGTTCCCAGGCTCAGATTGATATCTTTGGCGAGGGAATGAAGGATTTTTGGAAGAAAGGGCATATCAACCGATGGCTTGCCGCCAACTGTTTCGGAGACTACTATACCAGAAATGGCCTTAACCTGGCGCAGAGGGAGCTGATTACGTTCTGCTTCCTGGCGGCGCAGGGCGGCTGTGAACCTCAGTTGATCAGCCATTCGGCGGCAAATATGCGGATTGGAAATGATAAGGAATTATTGCTTAAGGTTGTGTCGCAGTGCCTGCCTTACATCGGCTATCCACGCAGCTTGAATGCGATTCAATGTATTAACAAGGCACTGGAATCATAAGGGGTGATCATGTGGAAATACGCGTACTCAGCTATTTTTTAATGGTAGCCAGAGAGGAGAATATCACAAAAGCGGCCCAGCTTTTACATATCACACAGCCCACGCTTTCCAGGCAGCTTATGCAGCTGGAGGAAGAACTGGGGGTCCGGCTGTTCAACAGGAGCAATCACCGCATCATTTTGACAGAGGATGGAATGCTTCTGAAAAGAAGGGCGCAGGAGATGATTTCCCTGGCTGATAAAACAAAGCGGGAGTTTATGCGGGAGGAAAATCAGCTTACAGGCGAAATTTCAATCGGCTGCGGAGAGCTTGGCAGTGTGACCTGCCTGGCGGAGCTGATCGCGTCCTTCCGTGAAATATATCCGCAGGTCCGGTATGAACTCTACAGTGGAAATGTGGACAATATCAAAGACCGCATGGAACGCGGCCTGCTGGATATCGGCCTTTTTTCAGAACCGGCGGATATTTCAAAATATGAGTTTATCCGTATGCCGGTAAAAGAAAAGTGGGGAATCCTGGTCCGCGAGGATTCGCCCCTGGCTGCAAAAGAGACAGTCCGTCCCGAGGACCTGGCGGGAGTTTCTCTGCTTACGTCTAAGAGGGAGCTGGTACAGAATGAGCTTATAAACTGGTTCGGAGATTATTCGGAGCAGATGGAAATCGTCATGACTTATAACCTGATCTATAATGCGGCTATGATGGTGAAACAGGGAATTGGAGCAGCGCTTTGTCTGGAATTGGAAAACCGTATTGAAAATCTGTGCTTTGTGCCCTTGTCACCGGGGCTTGTATTGGGATCGGTGCTGGCCTGGAAGAAAAACCAGGTGTTTTCACCGGCGGCATCGGCATTTATACGCCATATAAAAAAGTAGAAATGCTTAAAACGCATTTTCTGAAATGTGACACAGGTATTAGATATTTTAAAATACTGGTATTACAATATAGATGTTCCGAAAGGGACATCTATCGTTTTATCCGCTGTAAAGGAATGAGAAAGGAGAGATGAAATGACCATATATGAGGCCAGCGAGCGCTATCAGATTCCGATTGAGCTTCTGCGGGAATATGAAAGCTGGGGGCTGTGCGGCGCAGTCAAAAAAGTGATAGGAGACTGGCAGTACGACGATCATGACCTGGAACGTTTGAGTATGATCATGACTCTGCATGATATCGGATTTGCCAATGAAGAAGTGGAAACCTATATGAGGCTTCTGATTGCAGGGGAGGATACCAAGGATAGACGGCTGCACATGCTGAACAGGAAACGCGACAGCGCCCTGGATGAGATTCATTTTCGGGAAAAGCAGCTGGAGCGGATGGATTATTTAAGATATCAGATACGGCAATCAAAAAAGGAGACGATGTAGAATATAGGTTCGGTGTTGGACCGATACCCGTTCCGCTGGTAGCGTTGGGGCTATGGTGGTGGGGAGATAGGCGCGCCGGAGATATGATTGGAAACTATATGAAGCTTGGAATGGAGTAGCTGATGGTTATAACAACACTGAAAAGAGCCTTTGCGGTGGCAGCCGCCGGTATTCTGACGTGCGCGCTGACTGCATGTCAAAGCGCAGGTACTGATAGTGCACGGACAGTTGAGCCCACGGCGGTACAGCCGCAGGAGAGTGCGGCTTTGGCGGTGGAGAATGCAGAGGTGTCAAAGAGCACGGAAACAGAAGGACAGGAGACGCAGGAAACGGACAGTCGGGAAACGGAGGATACCGGGTTAGGCAGCAGTCTGGTAGTCTATTTTTCCTGGTCAGGGAACACGCGGAATGTGGCCGAAGAAATCGGAAAACAGATGGGAGCGGACTTATTTGAGCTGGTTCCGGCCAACCCGTACAGTGAAGATTATGATACGGTTTTAGGAGAAGCGTAAGATCCATCAGGAGCGCATGTCCGAATGCCAATGCACTGCAGGGGAAAAGGGGGAGCGATACCAGCACAATTCGACAGTGGATTTTGCAGATGAGATTGTAAAATGTGATGTTTTTATTAAACGTTTTTTGTCCGGTCAGCCTATGCTGGCCGTTTTTTGTTGCGCGTTTATATCCAGTTATGCAGAAGCTGTATCATAGACGATAAAACATAGGCATTAGACATGAAATGTTTTGAAACTTATAATAAAGACAAAACAAGGGAACGGACCTGGATGGATACCGGACCATGCGGCAGTCCATGTACCGCAAGTATTGAAAGAGAGGAACGACGTGAACCGGAAGGCTAAAATCAAAATCCTGCTGGATGCTGCGATGACACTGCTTCTGCTCTTTCTGATTTCTGGATTACGATGAGCCAAGGATTCTGTTTTACCTGGACTATCTGGCCCTGATGGGGCTGTTTATCTATACCGCCCACTATGGACTGAAATTGTTAAAAAAAGCTTCGGGAGGGGACTTATTCTCCATACAGGCCGTACAGAACTACCCGGACTAGGCAGAGTGAGCTGACGTGAAAGGAGACGCAATGAAATATACAAAACTTGGAAATTCGGATTTGACGGTTTCACGGATCTGTATGGGATGTATGGGGTTCGGAGAACCGGGGAAAGGGCAGCACAGCTGGACGCTGGACGAGGAACACACCCGTGAGATTATAAAACATGGACTGGAGCTGGGAGTGAACTTCTATGACACGGCAGTCGGCTATCAGGGCGGGACCAGCGAGCAATATGTAGGGCGGGCGCTCAGAGACTATGCAAAACGGCGGGACGTGGTTGTTGCCACTAAATTCATGCCGCGGGCGAAAGCGGATGTGGAGAGCGGAATCAGCGGTCAGGAGCATATTGAACGGATGATCAACCGCAGCCTCAAAAATCTTGGCATGGACTATGTAGATTTATATATCTGCCATATGTGGGATTACCAGACCCCGCTGTATGAGATCATGGATGGCTTGAACCGTGTGGTAAAAGCCGGAAAGGCCCGGTATATCGGAATCTCCAACTGTTATGCATGGCAGCTTGCAAAGGCCAATGCATTGGCGGAAAAGGAGGGATTTGCGAGGTTCGTTTCCATCCAGGGGCATTATAACCTGCTATTCCGCGAGGAGGAGCGGGAGATGGCGCCGTACTGCAGGGAGGAGAACATAGCATTGACACCGTATAGCGCGTTAGCGGGAGGCAGGCTGTCCAGGAAGCCGGGCGAGACCTCGAAGCGGTTGGAAGAGGACGGCTATGCAAAGCTCAAGTATGACGGTACCGCGCAGCAGGATCAGGTGATCATAGGGCGCGTGGCGGAATTGGCTGAAAAGCGTGGCGTTTCCATGACCGAGGTTGCCCTGGCCTGGCTTCTGGAAAAGGTGGCATCGCCCGTGGTTGGAATGACAAAGTACCGGCACGTAGAAGGTGCGGTTCGGGCTGTGGAATTAAGCCTTACATCGGAGGAGACGGCCTATCTGGAGGAAGCCTATATCCCTCACAGGCTGGTGGTCGTCATGGCCCGGGCGGCCTGGCAAGGAGCGGGAGGGTATTCTGACAGCATGCCGCCCTCCAGTCAGAAACGGCAGGACAGGGTTGTAGAAGCCACAAAAAGGTAGCGGTAATGGGAGGTCCGGTTGTCGGAAAGATGACCGGTCAGATCGCTTCGGAATAATTTAATGCTCCGCGGGATGGTCTGTTCCAAATCGTCGTTTTTTATACACTCGTACTGCAACAGCTCCTCGTCATAGGCGTGGTGATGGATCTGTGATTGCCTGGTCCAGGATATTTCCCATGGGAGATGAGACAGCGCCTGACGAGGAGGGACTGCGGTTCTATGACCAGGTATTTGATGAACTGTTAAAATATGGGATTGAGCCGGTTATTACGCTTTCCCATTTTGAAATGCCTTGCCATCTGGCGAAAGAGTACGGCGGCTTCATGAACCGAAAGACTATCGCCTTCTTCTTAAACTTTGCAAAAATCTGTCAACAACGTACCAGTGCGGCCACTATGAAAGTGGGACAGCCGAGGACAGTTAATGGATATATTCACGCGGAGAAACACCGTAATACTCCCGGAACGCCTTGTAAAAATTACTGCTGTTGCTGTACCCCAGCATCAAAGCAATCTCATTGATTGTAAGATCCGTACCCTTCAGAAGAATTACAGCCCGCTCCATTCGCTGAGAGAGCAGGATTTCAGAGAAAGATTTCCCCAGTTCCCGGTGCAGAAGGGTGGATATGTAGTTGGGATGGTAGGAAAAACGTGCCGCAATATCCTTTAATGTTACCTTGTCGGAATGTTCGCTTATGTATTGGACAATCCGGTCTGCCAGGTGGTCCGCAGGGGGGATCTGGCTTGCAAAGGTATACTGGCGGGCCACCTGCATCAGGAACGCCAGTGCCAGGGGCTTTAATATGTCCTGCGTATCCTCTCCTTTGTATGCATACTCAATCACCATCATTTCCAACAGCGTGCGGATGTTGCAGTCGTCCTCGATCTTGAAATGAAGGTATTCCTCAGAGAAGCAATTTGTGGAGGGATCGAGAAAAAAATGGAACAACCCGGAATTAGCTGACAACAGGGGAAGGAAGGAGCGGAAAAAGGTTTCGCGTCGGAACAACACACCAATGATAATGGTTTCCTGATTATCATGCACACACAGGGCGTGTCCGGCAAACGGCTGGCCTGCATACAATTCCCTTTCCCGGATTGTGATCTGATGATCGTATTTGTAGCTGAGGGAATCATATTCTCCTTTATAGGTGTAATTAAAGTAAAAGAAATCATGACGGTGAAACAATTCCTGTACTCCGTTGCTTTTATGGACGCAGATCAGAATATTTTCCTGTTCCGGCCCTGGCCAGCAGTACATTTTTTCATTTTGACTTCCGAAAGGAACGTCATGATAGGTCCAGTCGAGACCGGCGAACTGTTCCTGCAGGGCTTCGATTGACAATGACAGTATGGGTTTTTCCAAGCAATAGCCTCCTCTCGTATTGGTTCTATGCTACCATAGAATATTATAATTTACCACAGCTTTTATTAAGTTTTAGCGCTGATTTTTCAACAGATTCCAACTATACTGGTTGGTACGCAATTATAAAACCAGGAGGTTATGAAATGAAAACCAAAATATGGAGCGCTAAAAACGCTGTTTTTTACAAAAAACTGTTTTCACTTGTGCTGCCGATCGCTTTTCAGCAATTTATGCTGGCGGCAGTCAGCGCATCGGATGCCCTGATGCTCGGATTTGTGAATCAGGACTCCCTTTCCGCCGTATCACTGGCCGGACAGATCACCTTTGTATTCAACCTTTTTATGGGCGGCCTGACGATGGGAACAAGCATTCTGGCAGCGCAGTATTACGGGAAGGGCGATATGATATCCATTGAAAAAATCTTTGCCTATGTCATAAAAGTATCTTTCCTGATATCCGCAGCATTCTTTCTGGCGACTCTTTTTATCCCGGAAACTCTGATGCGGGTATTCACAAATGAGCCGCAGCTGATATCAAGTGGAATTGTGTATCTTCGTGTTGTTGCGTCATCGTATCTGTTTACCGGCATTTCCCAGATTTATCTGTGCATTTTGAAAAATACAGGTTATGCCGTTAAAAGTATGGTAATCGGCTCCGCTGCCGTGGTGATTAATATCTTCTTAAACGCCGCTTTGATTTATGGGCTGCTGTTTTTCCCTGAAATGGGGATTGCGGGTGCGGCCCTGGCAACGTCCATCTCAAAGCTGATCGAAATGGGATGGGCCTATCTTGAGTCCCTGCGGGAAAAACGGGCCAGACTGCACATAAAATATTGCTTTACGACAGAAGAAAATCTGGCGCAGGACTATTGGAAATATACAATGCCGATGCTTGGCGATTATCTGGTATGGGGCTGCGGCTTCACTACATATTCCGTGATCATGGGCCACTTGGGCAGCGATGCCGTGGCAGCCAACTCCATTGCTAACATTGTTAAAAACCTGATTGTCAGCTTTTGTACCGGGCTTGGAAACGGCGGCGGTATTATCGTTGGCAACGAGTTAGGCATGGGAAATTTAAAGCAGGCGAAAGAATATGGAGGCCGTCTCTGCTGGCTTGCTGTCATAAGCGGTGTCCTGTCCGGAGGGGTTTTGATAGCGCTTACCCCTGTCATCGTAAAGGTCACCACACTAAGTCCGCAGGCTACTGGATATCTTAAATGGATGCTGATTCTGTGCGCCTGTTATATGGTCGGAAAGTCCATTAACATGACAACCATAGCCGGAGTGTTTCCCGCAGGCGGTGATTCTAAGTTTGGTCTGATCTGTGATGCGGTTACCATGTGGATCTTTGCAGTTCCGGCCGGATTTTTAGCGGCCTTTGTCTGGAATCTGCCGGTAGTTCTCGTATTCCTGATTATCAATCTGGATGAGATTGTGAAGCTTCCGGCGGCCGTCCTCCATTATCGGAAATATGGATGGCTTAGAAATCTTACAAGATAATTGCCACAGGCCGGAAATTTGGCAGCGGAGGTGGAGCAGAGCAGAATGGTAAGAATGTCATGGACGGCGGCTCTGTCTCTTCCACGCTTCTGAAAGTCTCATCACTAAAAACGAGCATCCCATGGGGGAGATGTTTGCACTCAAGGCGATTGAACTGGCCGCAAAATATCTGCCTGCTGCATATAAGGACGGAAGTAACAGGGAAGCCCGCGAGAATATGGCGCTGGCCAATTCACTGGCTGCTTATTATATGCTCTGTACTTCTGCCCACACCATTGAGCATGTTATGGGAAGCTTCCATGAAGATCTGGCACATGGTGCCGGCCTTATTATGACAGCTCATGCTTACTATGACTTTTTTGCCGAAAAAAGGCCGCTGAAGAACCGATGATAAAGATTGTTGATGTCGCGGCCACAAATCCGTTGTTTGCTTCCACTGTATTTTTCTGGTATGATGAAAGATATCAGATAAACGCCCCGTCACAGGCAGCGGGGTATTTGACTCTCGCGGCAGTCGCCGTATGGATATACAGGCATGTCCGCCCGGCTCGCTTCCTGCGGGGATCAGTATCGGGAGGTGGCCGTATGCTTCTAAGACAGATGAAATATTTTATTGCAGTGGTGGATTGTAACAGCTTTACAGAGGCGGCGGAGCGGATGTTTATCTCCCAGTCCGCTATTTCCCAGCAGATTCAGGCGCTGGAGAAGGAACTGGGAGTAGAGCTGATCCAGAGGGAGAACCGGCGTTTTCATCTGACCGCGGCGGGCGAATACTTTTACAGGCACAGCCGGGGATTGCTTGAGGAGGTTGAAAATTTAAGGCAGGAGACCATACGTCTGGGCCAAGATCATGAATTGAAGCTGCGTGTTGGGTATCTGCGCTGTTACAGCGGCCTGGAGCTGCATCAGGTGATTGCGGAATTTTCAGAGCTGTATCCCGAGGTATCCATTGGCATTGTCAATGGTACCCATGAGGAATTATATACGGAGCTTCGATCCGGTGGAGTGGATCTGGTTCTGAGTGACCAGCGGAGGGCATTTTCAGAGGAGTATGTCAACTACCAGCTTTTGCGGTGTGACTGCTATGTGGAGATTTCCGGCCGGAATAAAGTGGGGTCAAAGGGGCAGGTGCAAATTAGTGAATTACGGCAGTTCCCGTGTATCCTCATTTCCTCTAAGGAGCAGCGCAACACGGAGCAGGAATATTACCAGAACACGCTGGGGTTTGGCGGAAATTTTCTGTTTGCGGAGAATCTGGAAGAAGGCCGGCTGATGGTAATCGGAAACAGGGGCTTTCTGCCTGTAGAAAGTGTGGGCACCCTTCCGCCTCCGAATACGGGGATTACCAGAATACCGCTTTACAAGGGAGAAAAACCGATTAAGAGAAATTACTGCGCGTTCTGGAAAGTGGATAACGCCAATTATTATATTGAAGAATTTGCGGACCTGCTCCGTAAACTGATTTATGTGACAGAATAAAACAGAACCGTTTTGACCGCATCTATTCGATAGATGCGGCTTTTTTCGCATAAGCCAATCTGATCAAATCCATTCAAAATCCAAATTGCTGTTTTTTTTGACTATTGTAAAATATGAATAGGAGGATTAACCAAATGAAGAAAAGTATCATCTTAATAGCCGCATGCGCCATGTGCCTGAACACAGCGGGATGCGGACAGCGGACCCATGCAGCGGAGCATCCGGTGGTAACGGCCGCGGTGACAGAAGCGGAGAAAATTGCAAAAACCGAGGTGGCGGCAAAGCGGATAGAGTTTGTAACAGCCGCCGGCCAGGCGGGGGAGACGGTGTCGGAGAGCCGGGTTCTGGTTGCCTACTTTTCAAGGGCGGAAAATATAGGCGGTACGCCGTCTGTGGATGCGGTTTCTTCCGCCAGCATCAATGTCCGTGACGGGGAAGTGGTTGGAAATGTGCGAGCGATGGCGGAAACGATAAAAGAGCTGACCGGGGGCGACATCTTCTCCATTCAGACGGAGAAAGCCTATTCCCAGAATTACCGCAAATCTACCAATGAAGCAAAGGAGGAACTGAATTCCAACGCCAGACCGGCGCTTGCCGCCCATGTGGAAAATATGGATCAATACGATGTAATCTACATCGGGTTCCCTGACTGGTGGGGAACGATTCCCGCGGCTGTATCTACATTTTTGGAAGAATATGATTTGGCGGGAAAGACTATCATCCCGTTTTGTTCCCATGAGGGAAGCGGATTTGGGAACGGAGTATCGGTTGTCAGTGAGCTGTGTCCGCAGTCTGTGATTTTAGACGGTTATGCTGTTCGGGGAAGCAGAGCGGCAGAGGAAGGAACAAAAGATGAGATCGCAGCCTGGCTGCAGGAAATTGGACAGCAATAGATAGGAGGATAAGGGACATGAAGGACGTAATGATTTTAACAGGAGCGGGACAGATCGGAATGGCGATTGCCAGAAGAATGGGATACGGCATGAAAATTGTGATCGGGGATAAGAGCCTGCATAACGGGCAGTCTATTGCCAAAATCATGAATGCTGCGGGATTTGACACGGTTCCTATGGAGATGGATTTATCCTCAAGGGATTCCATTGTAAGTCTGATAGCAAAGGCAAAGAAATATGGAGAGATTTCCATGCTGGTGAACGCGGCCGGGGTTTCCCCGAGCCAGGCTCCGGTGGAAACTATCTTGAAGGTTGATCTGTATGGAACGGCTGTTTTATTGGAGGAAGTGGGCAGAGTGATCAAAGAAGGCGGCGTGGGCGTGACAATTTCCAGCCAGTCCGGACACAGAATGCCCGCGCTTTCTGCCGAGGCGGATGAACAGCTTGCCACGACCCCGGCAGAGGAGCTTCTGAAGCTTGAGATACTGAAACAGGAGAACATCCGGGATACGCTTCATGCCTACCAGATGGCAAAGCGCTGCAACGAAAAGCGCGTGATGGCGGAGGCTGTAAAGTGGGGAGAAAGAGGCGCGAGAATCAATTCCATCTCCCCGGGCATCGTGGTAACACCGTTGGCAATCGATGAATTTAACGGCCCGAGAGGAGACTTTTACAGGAACATGTTTGCAAAATGTCCGGCTGGAAGGCCTGGCACTGCAGATGAGATTGCGAATGTGGCGGAGCTTTTAATGAGTAAAAAAGGAGCTTTCATCACAGGAGCCGATTTCCTGATTGACGGCGGGGCTACGGCGTCATATTACTATGGACCGTTAAAGCCGGAGGCATAAAAAATAGAGGAAAGGCTTAACCGATCGATATTCGCCCTGCAGATTCCGCATAGGCGAGATGATTATTGATATTTACCTCCTGCAATAAGTTTTCACTTAATACCATGATAACATATCCGAACTTCCGAAGTAAGAAGCTTGTTGTTACAATTGAATCAGATAAAAAAGCGAGGGGGATATAAACGTGAAAAAGTTAGGTTTTGGGCTGATGCGGCTTCCACAGCTTGTTGCGGAGGATTATGCGGCGGTTGATATTGAGACAACGAAAAAAATGGCGGACGCCTTTATGGAAAATGGATTTACTTATTTTGATACGGCGGCGCCCTATCATCGGGGAAACAGCGAGGTTGCGTTCCGGGAGGCGGTCGTGAAACGGTATCCCCGGTCCTCATACACAATCACCGATAAATTATCACTCTTTATGATACGGAAAAAAGAGGAAATGGAGGGCTTTTTCGATGAGCAGCTGAAACGGCTGGGGCTTGACTATATCGATTATTATTGGCTTCATGGGCTGGGGGAGCCGACCTATCGGAAAGCGGAGGATTTCCAGGCGTTCCGGTTTGTACAGGAGCTGAAGGCTCAGGGGAGGGTAAAGCATATTGGACTGTCCTTCCATGACAAGGCGGCGCTGCTGGATGAGATCCTTACAAGGCATCCTGAAATGGAATATGTCCAGATCCAGTTAAACTACCTGGACTGGGAGGACGGGGCAGTGGAATCCTGCAAATGCTATGAGGTTGCGTCCAGGCACCATAAGCCCGTTATTGTGATGGAACCCATAAAGGGAGGGAGCCTTGCCAATATTCCGAATGAGGCCAAAGCGCTTTTTACCGGTATCCAGCCTGATTTATCCGTTGCCTCATGGGCGATCCGGTTTGCGGCGACGCCAGACAATGTGATGATGGTCCTGTCCGGTATGAGCGACGAAGCGCAGATGGCGGATAATATCAGCTATATGAAACATTTCCGGCCTCTGAATCAAAAAGAACAGGAGGCGGTGGCGAGAGCGGCGGAAATGATAAAAAACAGCATTGCAATCCCCTGTACCGCCTGCCGCTACTGCATTGACGACTGCCCGAAAAAAATCGCGATTCCCGACTATTTTTCAATCTATAACAATCTGAAACGGTTCGGGGCAAAGCAGAATATGGTGGCCGGAACCTATTACGGGAATCTGACGCAGCGCCATGGCAGAGCATCGGAGTGTCTGAAATGTGGGAAATGTGAGCAGAGATGTCCGCAGCACCTGCCGATCCGGAAGTATCTGGCCGATGTGGCAGGGGAATTGGAGTGAGGAGAAATACCAAACGGAATTTGATCGGAAGGTCACACAGATAACCTTTTGACAATGAAACTCCGAAAAAAATTGCTGGATACGGGAGCCGGTGCATATGATTACGCTGCCGGAAGCGCTGGTGGAAACAGCACAGAACAATCGTGAGCGTTCCCGGGCGGAAGAGGCCGCCTGGCTGCTGGCGGGTAATAACGCCGGCGTTCCCCTGCCAAGTTAAAGACAGGAGGAAAACACGATGGATAACAGAAACAGGATAAAAACGATAATTGATGTTATCATGTGTGTCTTGCTTCCGCTTCTGATGGCTTACTCCCTGCTCGGGGAAACGATTCATGAGTGGCTGGGCCTGGGAATGCTTTTTGCCTTTATCCTGCATCATATTTTAAACAGGCAGTGGTTTAACAATCTTTTCAGGGGACGGTATACGCCGGTGAGGGCGTTGTATACGGCGGTAAATATACTGCTGACACTGATTATGTTTGCCCTGCCAATCAGCGGGATTGTCATGTCAAAACATGTTTTCACTTTTTTTAAAGGGGCTTCATGGGCAAGGCTGATTCATCTGCTTGCTTCCTACTGGGGCTTTTTGCTGATGAGCGTCCATCTCGGGCTGCATCTGGACATGATGGCAGGAAAAATAGTAAAAAATGGTCAGGTGCCTGCCGGCGCCCGCGTCATAGTCGGGATATTGGGACTGTATGGAATTTATGCATTATTTAAAAGGCAGATTCCTTCCTATTTGTTTTTACGAAACCAATTTGTATTCTTTGATTTTGGAGAAGCAGTGTTTTTCTTTTTATTTGACTATCTGACGGTTATGATTTTATTTGCGGCAATCGGGCACGGGGCCGTGAATCTGGCAAAGGGGATACAAGCAAAAAATACACGGTGGGAACTGCCGTACTTCAGAAAAAAAGAACAATGAAAGGAGATTTTATGAAAAGAAAATCAATCATTCCGCTTTTGGCAGCCGCTCTGACCGCGGCCTTACTGTCTGGATGCAGCATGGACGCTTTAGGGGCCGGCGGCACACAGCCGGCCGCTCAGAATACCGCAAGCGCAGAGGGATCAGTCATCACCAATGGCGGGGCGGTAGTTGCACCGGACGTGTTGGCTCACCGGGTGGATAATGAAACCGCGCCAAAAGTGTATTACCTGTCGGATATCAGCTCTGAGGCAATGATGAAAGCCTATGCGGCGCTTAACTGGACTCCCACCGGCAATGTGGCGGTGAAGCTGTCCACCGGTGAGCCGCCGGCCAGCAACTATCTTGATCCAAACCTGATTAAGGAACTGGTACAGTCTGTAAACGGAACAATCGTGGAGTGCAACACGGCTTACGGCGGTTCCCGAAGCGGGACGGCTATGCATAGGCAGGTGGCAAAGGATCATGGGTTTACCGCCATTGCCGATGTGGATATTTTAGATGCTGACGGTTCCATGAGCATTCCGGTCACCGGAGGAACCCGGCTGACGGAAAATTTTGTAGGGTCCCATTTTGCCAATTACGATTCGTATTTGGTGCTGTCCCATTTCAAGGGCCATGCCATGGCAGGTTTTGGCGGCGCGATTAAAAATATCTCCATCGGTCTCGGCTCCAGCGAGGGTAAATCCTGGATACATACTGGGGGCGGCAGCAAGAGAAGTCCCTGGGGCGGCGACCAGGACCGTTTTCTGGAATCTATGGGGGACGCTGGGAAGGCCGTGTCCGATTACCTTGGAAATGGAGATCGGATTGTCTACATCAACGTGATGAACCGGCTGTCGGTGGACTGCGACTGTAACGGGAATCCGGCTAAGCCGGATATGCATGACATCGGTATTTTGGCCTCCGCCGATCCGGTCGCCCTTGACCAGGCCTGCATTGATCTGGTGTATGCGCAGAAAGATGGGGAGGCGGCCTCGCTGGTGGAGCGGATCGAGTCCAGGAATGGGCTGCACACGCTTGAAAATGCAGCGGCAATCGGGCTGGGAAGCCGCGAGTACCGGCTGGTGAATTTAGATGATTGAGATTTTGCAGCGTGAATTTATCTATGTATGGTATTACTTTACAGTACAGTTTCGCCAGATTTTCCGGTATTGGCTTCTTGGCATGGCAATCGGGTCGGTGATATCGGTATTCGGAAAAGCGTATATCCACCAGCTATTTGTGAAGCTGCGCAATAAAAAGCTGGGAGTGTTAGGGATTATTCCGGCATGCCTCCTGGGGATTGCCTCTCCTCTGTGTATGTATGGGACCATTTCCATTGCGGCGTCCTTCGCCAGACAGGGAATGAGGGAGGATTGGCTGGCGGCCTTTATGATGTCCTCCATTCTTTTAAATCCCCAGCTGATTATTTATAGCGCCGCATTGGGGCCGGCCGGGCTGGCGGTGCGGATTATTTCCTGCTTCCTCTGCGGTGTGTTTGCAGGTCTGATGGTACATATATTTTATGCAAAGAAGCCGTTTTTTAATTTCACCGGCTTCGGAGAGCCGGGGAACCGTGATACGGACCCCAATTACGTGCTCCGGCTGCTGAAAAATTTTGGGCGCAATGTGAAAGCGACCGGCGTGTATTTCCTGGCGGGCATCGTTCTTTCCGCCCTGTTCCAGCGGTATGTGCCCCAGGAGGCCTTTGCCGGGCTGTTTGGGAAAAATGAAGGCTTTGGAGTGCTGATGGCCGCCACCATCGGAGTCCCGCTCTATGTATGCGGTGGAGGGACGATTCCGCTTTTGCAGCAGTGGCTGACCGATGGCATGAGCATGGGCGCGGCGGCCTCCTTTATGCTGACCGGCCCTGCCACCAAGATTACCAACCTGGGCGCTGTGAAGATTGTGCTGGGAATGAAGCGGTTCGCGCTGTACCTCGCTTTTGTGATTTTATTCTCTCTGTTGACGGGACTTATCGTGGACTGCGTCATATAAAATAGGATGATTTAATGCAGTATGTAAAAGCATGTGTCAACGCCGGATATTGTATTGGATAGAAGGACACCGCGTTGATGATTGACCAGATTCCCGCTGAATGCCCGAAGGAATACAGATCAGAACGTGAATCAAAAAATTGGAAATCATTTAACTGGAAAGGTGGTATAATCAAGAATAGCAAAATTAAAAGGACAGGATCGGTGAGAAGAGGATGGGTGGACAAAAGGAAAACAATCAAACAATCCACAGGGAAAATAAGATTCCAAACCGGATTCAGGTGAGGAACGCAAGAGTACACAATCTGAAAAATATTGATGTGGATATTCCGCTGAATCAGATTGTGGGTATCGCAGGCGTCTCCGGTTCCGGGAAATCATCGTTGGCGCTGGGCGTTTTGTATGCTGAGGGATCGAGGCGCTATCTCGATGCACTTTCGACTTATACCCGCCGCCGCATGACCCAGGCAGCCAGGGCGCAGGTGGATGAGGTGCTCTATATACCGGCTGCGCTGGCGCTGCATCAGCGCCCCGGCGTGCCCGGCATCCGCAGTACCTTCGGAACGGGAACGGAACTTTTGAACAGCCTGCGGCTGATGTACTCCCGGCTCTCCAGCCATTGCTGCCCCAATGGGCACTATCTGGAACCGGCGTTGGCAGTGGCCGCGGGGCAGGAACTGGTATGTCCGGAATGCGGGGAGCGTTTTTTTGCGCCATCGGCAGAGGAGCTGGCCTTTAACAGCCAGGGGGCCTGCCGCACCTGCGGCGGCACCGGGGTGGTTCGCACCGTCGATCAGGATACCCTGGTGCCGGACGAATCCCTGACAATTGATGAGGGCGCGGTTGCCCCGTGGAATACCCTGATGTGGTCGCTGATGACAGACGTGTGCCGCGCGATGGGGGTACGCACCGATGTTCCCTTTTCCCAACTGACCGCTAAGGAGCGTGAGATCGTCTTTCACGGCCCGGCGGAAAAAAAGCATATTTTCTATAAGCCCAAGAATGGCAGCAACCAGGCCGGGGAGCTGGATTTCACTTATTTTAATGCCAATTATACGGTAGAAAATGCCCTTGCCAAGGTAAAAGACGAAAAGGGCATGAAGCGGGTGGAAAAGTATCTGAAGCAGGGAGTATGTCCGGATTGCGGCGGTTCCCGGCTTTCCGCCGCCGCGAGGCTGCCGAAGCTGCGGGGGATTTCTCTGGATGAGGCCTGTAGAATGACGCTGGATCAAATGGTATCCTGGGTGGCTGAAGTGCCGGGAACACTGCCGGTCGAAATGCGTCCTATGGCCCAGGCAATCTGCGAATCGTTTCAGTCTGTGGCCAAACGGCTGATGGATTTGGGGCTTGGCTATCTCAGCCTTGACCGAGCCGCAGCCACGCTCTCCACTGGAGAACGGCAGCGGATGCAGCTGGCGCGGGCGGTACGCAACCGCACTACCGGTGTCCTGTATGTTCTGGATGAGCCGTCGATCGGCCTGCACCCCTCTAACATCATCGGGCTTACAGGCGTTATGCGCGATCTGATTGCCGATGGAAACTCCATTGTGCTGGTAGATCATGACACACAGATATTGTCGGAAGCGGATTGGATTGTTGAAATGGGGCCGGAGGCGGGGGCGGACGGCGGCAGGGTTATTGCGCAGGGAACCGTCCCGGCTATCAAGCAAAACCCTGTTTCCCAGATTGGACCGTTTCTCTCCGGTGAATCCAGAATCTGGATGAGAAATCGCGCTGACTCGGGGGAGTTGTTTGACTTGGGGAAAATGCACTTGTCCACCGGTGAAATCCATACGGTAAAGCCATTGGAGGTGGATATACCACAGGGCAGGCTGACGGTCATCACAGGCGTGTCCGGCTCTGGTAAAACTACGCTGATTCTGGAAAGCTTGATTCCCGGCTTGGAAGCAGCTATTGCCGGAAAAAAACTTCCCGGCCATGTATTGGAAATTTCAGCGGAACAGATACGGCAGGTAAAGCTGATCGATGCAGCTCCCATAGGCATAAATGTGCGTTCCACTGTGGCCACCTACGCCAACGTACACGACGAGCTGCGGAAGATTTACGCAAGGACGCCAGACGCCAAAGCGCAGGGCTATAGGGCCGGTGATTTTTCCTATAATACCGGCCGGCTGCGCTGCCCAACCTGCGACGGAACAGGAACAATCAGTCTGGATGTACAGTTCCTGCCGGATGTAGAAATCCCCTGCCCGGAGTGCAGAGGATCAAGATATGCCAGGAAAGCGGAACAAATTAAGCGCGCAAACAAGGCGGGAAAAGGGTATTCTCTGCCGGAAATTATGGCTATGGATGTAAAACACGCATTGACAGCGTGTGAAGATTTGAAAACAGTGTGTCAGCGGCTGCAGGTTCTTGCTGATCTGGGCCTTGGCTACCTCACTCTTGGCGAGGAAACGCCCAGCCTGTCCGGCGGCGAAGCCCAAAGACTTAAGCTGGCATCTGAAATGGGCAGGCAGCAGTCGGGGACGGTTTTTGTGTTTGATGAACCGACCATAGGACTGCATCCATTGGATGTGCGCACCCTGCTGAGGGTTTTTGACCGGTTGGTGGAATATGGCGCCACGGTCCTTGTGATAGAGCACGATCTGGATGTTATTTCAAATGCGGATTATCTGATTGACATGGGGCCGGGGGGAGGTGTGGACGGAGGCCGCATTGTCGCAACCGGAACGCCAGATGAAATTGCGGCCAATTCCCAGAGTGTTACCGGCAGGTATTTGAAAAAATAGCAGGTATAAAATGGAGGAGTGGAACTGCCCGGGCAGGTGGCACGGCCAATGCCGGCTATTATTGTATCACGGTAAAAATACCTATGCAGATCGGGGGCGGGGACGGAACGCAACGCCCCCTGTGATGCGGAGACTAGATGCTGCCGTGGAAGGCGTCCCGCACATTTTCCAGAAAGTGGTCGGCTGCTCTGGAAAATATCTGGTATTTTTTCCAGACAATGTCAAGATGGGCTTCCATCTTAGGTCTCAGCGGGCGGAAACACAGGCTGCTGCTCTCAGACGTGTTCACCAGTTTGTCAAGGCACAGGGCGTATCCCAACCCTTCCTCCACCATGAGGGAGGCGTTGTAGACCAGATTATAGGTGGCCACAATATTCAGCTTTTCAAATTCCTTTTTCAGCCAGCCGGAAAATTCATTGCTGACCATGGTCTGGCGGGAGGTGATAATGGGCAGCTCCCAGATATCCTCCGGCCGGATATAATCGCGGGCTGCCAGCGGGCAGTCCCTGGGCATCAAAAGCCCCCAGGTATCGGTGACGGGAAGGCGGATATAATCGTATTTTTTCATATCTGCCGGTTCTATGAGGATTCCAAAGTCCAGAAGCCCCTTGTCCAGCCGTTCCATCACGTCGTCCGCGTTTCCGCTGTATAGGTGGTAACGGATATTGGGACAGTTCTTTTGCAAATCTGTGGCGATTCTGGCAATCAGGCGCATGGCGTCTGTCTCCCCGCCTCCGATATAAATATCCCCGCTTACGGCTTCGTCCGGCGCAGTAAGCTCCGCCTCTGTCTTTTCCACCAGATCAAGGATTTCCGCCGCCCGTTTGCGTAAAAGCATCCCTTCCTCTGTCAGCGTGATTCTGCGGTTTCCTCTGATCAACAGTTTTTTTCCAAGCTCATCCTCTAAATCCATGAGCTGCCGTGACAGCGTCGGCTGAGTCATGTGAAGGGACTCCGCGGCCCCTGATATGCTTTCTTCCCTGGCGACAGCCATAAAGTATCTTAAAACGCGAATATCCAAGCTGGTTCCTCCATCTCCGTATGGCGTAAGGTCTAAGTCCAGTATAGATAAAATTTAATATGCTCGTCAAGTAGGGAACTGCATTTGACATAAGTATTTGATGCCGGCGATGTCTTAAACTATAATGGAGATAAAAGAGGTGGACATATGGCAAACTATATGGAAAGCCATGATTCCGTGATTCAAAATCTGGAGGACGCCGGATGCGGTCAGGAGACAGTGGCGCAGTTTATCGCATTGGGCGTGGCGGGGGAGCGGCAGAACGGAAACAAGCGAGATATCACAAACGTTACGGACCGGCGCTGGGGGCGGAGCTTTACCGGGCAAAGGGGCCCGGTAAAGCATAAAACATCCGGCGGTCAAGGTGGGAGCGCCCTGGAGGCGGTGTAAAAGAGCAAGGGCCCCTGCGTCTATGCCGAGGAACTTTATGGGAGGGGAACATGTACTATAAAAAATTTCATTCATTAAATTTATCAGCGTTGGGGATCGGCGCGCTGCGCCTGCCGATGGAAAAGGACAATCCAAACCGCATAGACAGGCAAGAAGGGCGAAAGGTCATTGACCGGGCATTGTCCGGCGGAATCAATTATATTGACACGGCCTACACCTACCAGAATGGAGATTCAGAACGCTTTCTGGGAGAAGTTCTGCCCGACTATCCCCGCCACAGCTATCATCTCGCCACAAAATTCTATGAGGCGGCCAATGAGGATATACATACTGTGTTTGAAGAACAGCTCAGGCGACTTCATACAGATTATTTTGATTTTTATCTGTTGCACGGCATGGATGAAAATTTTATTTCAGCCTATATGGACAGAGAGAAGAACTATCTTGGCTACCTGTTGGAACAGAAAAAAGCCGGAAGGATTCGGTATCTCGGGTTCTCCTCCCACGCGGCGCCCCCTGCGTTGGAACGCTTTTTAGACTGGTACGACGGATTTGATATGGCTATGATCCAGATCAATTATTTGGACTGGACACTGTTAGAGGCAGAACGGCAGTACGAAATCCTGGCGGAACATGGGATACCCATATGGGTGATGGAACCGCTAAAGGGCGGCAGGCTTTCCGTTCTCAACCGGGAGGCGGAGGAAATTTTAAAATCAGCCGCGCCGGACCGCTCCCTGTCATCCTGGGCCTTCCGCTTTCTGATGGGGCTTCCCCATGTGCAGATGGTTCTCAGCGGTATGTCCACGGTGGAACAGGTTTTGGACAATGTAAAGACGTTTGAAAGGCCGGAACCGCTTTCGGAGCCTGAACGGGCAGCTTTGAAAAGGGCGTCGGAGCGCTTTCTGGAGGAGTTGGGAGTCCCGTGCTCCGCCTGCCGCTACTGCTGCCCGGCGTGCCCGTCCGCACTGGATATACCCCTGCTGATTCAGGGATACAATGAGCGCAGGATCAGTGGCGAGACGTGGCGGCTCGCCGGTCTTGACAACACCGCAGGCCCTGAGGCATGTATTCAATGCGGCGCTTGCAGGACGTACTGCCCGCAGAAAATAGATATTCCGGGGATCATGAGGGAGTTTGCGTCACTGCTCGGGAGAGGGGACGAGCAAAGGGGAAATATTCCTTAAGGCTTCTTCAAGCAATGGATGTACCGTTCCCGGTCTGCTTGAAAAATCAAGGATTTTTGAGTATAATTAAAAAGCGTCGGGAAAATATTTATGTGCATCAGACAACTCCCTGTGGTTTATCAATGATATGACACAGCGGGTTCTCGAGTTCCTCAATGATGTCCATACAAATCCTAAGTTGAAATAAACGAAAAAGGAGATAAAACTATGGCTGTAAAGTGTAGCTGCTGTGGCGCCAAAATAGGACTTTTTGGGGAAAACGGATTGGTGGAAGAGTTTGACAATCCTGTATGTGAGAAGTGCTTTGCTAAATTTAAGGATAAATTAAATGATTTTCTGAGCTCAAAAAATATCCGGGAATTGGACAGCCGCCGGGAAGCTTTGATGAAAGCACTGGATGAATGCGGTTTCATCGAGGAGGGAAAACAATATATCGTATCTGTCGTGGATGCGAAACGGGATGAAATCAGCAAACACTGGATGAATGCTGAAAATCAGCAGCAATTAAAGCATTTGATTGATTCTCAGATATTGACCACAGGATATAATTTTGAAAAATATAAAATCACCTCTTATCTGGGAGTGATTAGCGGAAGCACAGTGCTGGGAACGGGCTTCCTCTCTGAATTCAACGCAACCTTAAGTGACATATTCGGCGCCCAGTCAGATTTATTTTCAGAAAAATTAGAGAAAGCAAAAGAAACTTCTTTATCTAAGCTAAAAGAAAAATCTGTTCGTATGGGCGGTAACGCGATCATAGGGATCGATTTTGACTATATTATGTTTGAAAATAATATGATCGGTGTGGTCGCTAACGGAACATCAGTGATCATTGATGAGGATGAAAAGCTGTAAAGCACCCGCGTTCTGATATCTCAACCGGGTTATCAGGAGCGTGTGAAGAAAACCCTGCAAATTCTAATCTTCTGTGACAATGAGCGAGTTGGAGGTTCAAGGATGAGCCTCCAACTCTTGTTGCATCATCATGATTTGTATCGGCGATGATTATGCCACCACGTAAATCTTTACCTCCGGGTCAGCGCTCCAAAGCGGCTTGAGGCCGACAAACACATCGTTCTGGAACATGCCGCTGGTCAGATATGCCTGGGCGTGTTCGGCGCTGTCAAAGCCGTGGAGCACCTGTACATCCTCGTCGCGGATCAGCAGATCCTTTGTGAGCGCGCCCGGGATCGTCTCCAGAAACGGCCCGCGGTAGTCCGCGTAGACCTTGGCGGCGGCGGGGCGGTTGTCCCCGTCAATTTTCATTGTAATTTCCAAGTAAGCCTTTACGTTCATTAGAATACCTCCAATCTGTTTTTGCTCCGTTGTCTGAGCTTAACAGTATTATAAAACGTCTGCTCGGTATATGAAATATATTAGCAAATTTATAAGCAGCTCATAAATTTCATAGTAACTTGCCGTATTACAGCGCCCTTTGTATAATTGGATATAAATGAAGCCGGGCCTGTGCCGCTGTGGAGCGCCCGGAAAAATATAAGGAGCGAACGACAATGTACAAGCCAAAATTGGAGAAGGATATCCGCTGCCCGCTGGAATACGGTCTGGATATTTTCGGAGGCAAATGGAAATCCCGCATCATCTGTGTGCTTGCGGAGCAGAAAACCCTGCGGTATAGCGCGCTGCGCCGGGAGATGAGCAATATCACGGATGCGGTCCTGGCCGCCATGCTGAAAGAACTTTTAGCAGACGGTATGATCGCGCGCAGGCAGTTTGATGAAATCCCGCCCAGGGTGGAATACTGCCTGACCCCAAAGGGGGAATCCGTGGTGCCGATCTTGCAGAGCATCTGCCGCTGGGCGGGGATTTACCACAATGAAAGCTCGGAGCTCTCGCTGCCCCGGTGCCGGAAATGCGACTACCATTCAGGAAAAGTCTGATCTGAGGGCGCCCAAGGGGCCGGGACCTTTCTGTAAATTCCCGCTCCATTTTCCGGCGGGAATATTCCTATTGCACGGCGGACAGACGGAGTAATATCTCCCGCCATTTGCATTTACCGGAGAACCGTCAATAAAACGCGGGAAACGGGCAGCTTTCTAACCGTGCTTTAACCTTGCCTCCTGTATAATAAGCTTGTGATCACACAATATAACTTGTAAAATACAATGAACAATCAGGAGGTATTAAATGATGTTAAAACAAAAAATAACAGCGGGTCTTGCAATTACCGCTATCGCAGCCATGTCCCTGGGATTCTCCGCGTTTGCCGCCGGGACCAACACGCAGGCCGCTCAGAATAAGGCCGCTTCGTGTGAGGCCGCCGTTGTGCTCAGCGCTGAGGGGGAGGACGGTATGACGGCAACGCTTAACGCGGATGAGAACGGCGCGGGGTATGTGGTGCTGGAGGACAACACCATCATCACTGTCAACCGCTCCGGCGCGGGGGCGGAGGAAAACGGGGATCTGATCCTCAGCGTTGTTCCCGCAAAATAACAGACATGGCCCAGCGGCGCGGGCGGAAAGGAATTGGATGGTATGAGGCTTTTGATCGTCGAGGACGAGGAGGATATGCAGGAGGCGCTGTGCTACGGCCTGCGGCGGCGCGGGTACGCTGTGGACGCTGTGGGCGACGGGGCGGAGGCCGCCGGGCTCTGCGAGATCAATGATTATGATCTGGTGGTGCTGGATTTGAATCTCCCTGGAATGGACGGCATGGAGGTGCTGGAACACATCCGGTCCCTGGGAAAGCCCACCCGGGTGCTGATCCTCTCGGCCCGCTCGGAACTTGCGGATAAGCTTGCCGGGCTGGACGGAGGGGCGGGGGATTACCTCACCAAGCCCTTTCACTTTGAGGAGCTGGAAGCGCGCATCCGCGTGCTGCTCAGGCGCTCATTTGTACAGACGGGGACCGCTCTGACCAGGGGCGGCCTCCGCCTGGATACGAATTTAAAGACCGTCAGCTACCACGGCCGGCCGCTGGAATTTACCATGCGGGAGTTTGCCATTCTGGAATATCTGATGGCCCACATGGGCCGCCCGGTCAGCGCGGAGGAGCTTTTGGAGCACGTGTGGGACCGGGAGGCCGACCCTTTTTCCAATCAGGTCAAGGTCTATATCAGCGTTATTCGGCGAAAGCTGCAGGCGGTCACTGACGAGGAGATCATCCAGAGCATACGGGGCGCGGGTTACCGGATTGACAGGGAGGAGGAGCCATGCTGAAAAAACTGTCGCTGCGCATGCGGCTAACCCTTCTGTCCGCCCTGGTGACGGCCGGCGCGGCGGTCGTACTGACCAGCATGTTTTTGTTGGGCGCGGACCGCATTTTCGTCCGCGATATGGCACAGAAAATTTCATACCAATCCGACGGAAAGGCGCAGCCTGAGGAGCTTTTTCTCTCCTATGAGGTCACCCCCTCCGGCGGCGCGGGTGAGGGAAGCGTGGTTATCACGCTGAAGAAAGCCAAAACCCAGTTCAACCTCTGGGGGCTGGCGGGGCTGGCGCTGGTGCTGCTTCTGGGCACCGGCGCCACCTGGCTGATGGCCGGGAGTGTGCTGAAGCCGCTGGGGGACCTGGCGGACACCATTGAGGAGATCGGCGGCAACGATCTGTCCGCCCGGGCGCAGGGGCAGGAGCGGCAGGACGAGCTGGGGCGGCTGGCCCGGTCGTTCAACCACATGATGGACAAGGTCAGCGCCTCCTTTGAGCGGCAGAAGCGGTTTTCCGCCAGCGCGGCCCACGAGCTGAAAACACCGCTGGCCACCATCATGGTGAATCTGGAGGTGCTGGAGCTGGACGGGCAGCCCTCCCCTGAGCGGATGAAAAGGGCGCTGACAGTGGTTCGGGCCCACACGGAGCGTATGGTCCGCCTGGTGGAGGACCTGTTCCGCCTCACGTCCGGGGAAGCGACCGGCCTGCGCGAGGAGGCGCCCCTGGGGGAGGCCTTCGCCCTGGCTGTGGAGGAGCTCTCGCCGCTGATCCGTCAAAAGGGGCTGACCGTAACGGTGGCGGATATGGCGGGGATGAAGCTGAGCGGCAGCCGGGCGATGATCAACCGGGCCATGGCCAATCTGGTGGAAAATGCGGTAAAATACAACCGCGAGGGCGGGTCCGTTTCCATCGCCGCCCAAGAGCAGGGAGGATGCCTGCAGGTGCGGGTCAGTGATACGGGGATCGGGATTTCCGGGGAGGACTGCCGGCATATTTTTGAGCCGTTCTACCGGGCCGACCGGTCCCGGTCCCGCGCGGTGGGCGGAGCCGGCCTGGGCCTGCCGCTGGTGAAGGATATTGTGGAGAAGCACGGGGGAAGGATAGAGGTGGAGAGCGAGCCCGGCCGGGGCACAACCTTTACCTTGTATTTCCCGTCTCATAAAAGCGGGGACGCGGACCGCTGAAGGACTGTTCCTGCACAGCAGGGCCCGGCCCGGCGGAAAGCCTGGGGGCCGCCGTTTCAGCGGGGGCTTGGGATCTTAAAATTCGCCGGCGGCCGGGCGGGGACAAGGCACGGGCTGGGGAAAAGCCAGGAAAAATTTGCGGCGCCCTGATGGCGTTCCGGTAGATTCATCACACGAAAGCGCTGAAATGTGCTATAATAAAAGGCGGAATTTTTGTTTTGGCGGCAGCGGGCCACAGGGCCGCTGGGAATTGAGGTCATGAATATGGAACGATATTGGTTAAACTCGCAGGCCGGAAGCCTGACTCCCGCGCAGCCGGGCGGCCAGGGAGCCGGGAACGGCGGCGGATTGCTGGTGGCGCTGCTGACATTGGAGGAATTTAAGGAGCTGGAGGGGCTGTCCATCCACAAGAAAAACCTGGTGCGCAGCATGTGCGCCGTCCGTTACTGCAAGGCCGAGCGGTTTCGCGACTGCCTGCAGGGGACGATGCGCGTGCCGAGAAACGGCATCAGGCGTCAAAAGAACCTTGTCTTTGGCTTTTATCTGGACGAGAGCCGGCTGCTTCTCATCGGGGAGGGCGGGGAGCTGCGGGGCACGGTGGAAAAAATCCGCGACGATGTGCCGGCCGGCTGCTCGCTGAATGAATTTTTCCTGCTCCTTCTCAATGAACTGATCGAGGACGACGTACTGTATTTACAAAAATTGGAAGAACGCCTGGAGCAGGTGGAGGAGGAGGTGCTGAAAAAAGCGCCGGAGCACTTCGACAAGCTGCTTCTGGATTACAGGAAACGCCTGTCCGAGAGCCGCGCCTACTATGGGCAGCTGGCCAATATCGGGGACTATATGCAGATCAATCCAGGGGAGGAGCAGCGCGCCGGCGCCGGGATGGGCTGGGAGCTGTTTACGCACCGGACGGAGCGCCTGCACGACTATGTGGAGACCATGCGGGAATACCTGCAGCAGATACGGGAGCTGTACCAGACGCAGATCGACATCGAGCAGAACCGGGTGATGACTTTTCTCACCGTGGTCACCACGCTGTTTCTGCCCCTGTCCCTGATCGCGGGCTGGTACGGCATGAATTTTCCGCACATGCCCGAGCTTCGGTGGCGGTACGGATATCCGACCGTGATTGTCCTGTCGGTGTTGGTTGTGCTGGCTGAGATACGCTATTTCAAAAAGAAGCGTATGCTTTAAGAAAATGAGAACGCGGACGGATTACGAAGCGGAGGCTGCAGGCCCCCGCTTTTTCTGTCGAAATATGCGCTAATGGTTCCGGAAGGGTTGTGCTTTTGGCAATAATCGGGTAATATTAGAGAATCATTTAAGAAAGCTTTGGGGAAGGATGAATGGGTGAAACAAGGGTTTCGGAGAGGGAACGGGCCGGTACATACAAGGGCTGGACAGCGGCCGCCGCAGTGCTCTGCCTGTGTTTTGTGCTGGGCAGCATCCTGTTTCTCTCCGACATGGGCCTTCAGTACACAAAGGACAATCTGGTGCTTCTGGACAACGCGGCTCTCCAGCACGAGGTGGCGCTGATTAAGCAGACGGAGGGCGATTTGCAGACGCTGCACGGCGTGGCGGTTTTTGTGGGGCAGCAGGACACCATGGAATTGGATCAGCTGATCGCGCTGGTGGGGGAGGTGAACGAGGGCAATGCGTTTATCCGCATGGGCTTTGCCAACCTCAGTGGGAGGCTGGAGCTGATCGAGCTGGGCGGAAAACGGTACCAGGGGCTGGACGTGTCGGAGGCGGCGTTTTACCGGCAGGCCCTGTCAGGGCAGGACGTCATTTCCAGGCCGGTGCAGGACCCGTACAGGCCGGAGCAGTTCATCAACTACTACGCCGTGCCGGTCCGAAGTAAAACAGGCGCCATCGTGGGCGTGCTCTGCGCGGTGAACGAGGCGGATATTATTCGCTCCATCATCGACGCGCCCCTGTTAAACGGCGAGGGGTACACGGACCTGTACAGCGGTGAAGGGCGAATGGTCCTGCGCTCGGGCAGGACGCCCTCCGACGGCCATGAGCTGCCCCTGTTGACCGATATGCCCGGCTTGAGCGGTGAGGAGCGGGCCATGATCCAGGCGTCCCTGGAGCAAAGGACCGGCGCGCATTTCACCTATACGCTGGACGGCGCGGAGATGCTGGCCGTGCTGGAGCCCCTGGAGGTGGCGGACTGGTTTTTGCTCTGCTCCATTCCCCAGACGGCCCTGGGACGGCGGTATATGGTGACTGCGGGGGGCGCCATGCTGATCATCGTGACGGCGTGCAGCTTGTTCTCACTGCTGCTGTGGCAGCAGCGGCGGATGATGACCCGCAATCAGGCGGTGGTGGAGCGTTTGGCTTACGAGGACAGCCTGACCGGGGGACCGAACTACAATAAATTCCTTTTGGACGCCGAGCAGGCCCGCAAGCAGGGCGGAACGGTGGCGATCTGGTACTGCGACCTGAAAAAGTTCAAATATTACAACGACGCGCTGGGTTACGCCATGGGCGACGACATGCTGTGCCGCGTGTACGGCATGTTTAAGCGCACGCAGGGGCCGGGCAGCCTGTTTTGCCGGATGATGGCGGACAATTTTGTGGGGCTGCGGCCTTTTACACAGCGGGAGGAGCTGGTGAAGTGGTTTGACGAGGTGGTTAGGGAGCTGCACCGGGAGGAGAGCCAGATAGCGAGCCGATCCTATATTGAGCTGTGTATGGGATTCTACTGCCCTGATTCCGACGACAATCTCACGGTCAACGAGATGGTGAACCGGGCCAATATGGCGCAAAAATCCATCAAGGGGGAGTCGGGCAGCGGCAGCGCCTTTTTCACCGAAGCCCTGCGGCAGCGTTTCCAGCAGGAGTCCGCCATGGAAGCCCAGGGAAAGCAGGCGCTGACAGCAGGCCAGTTTAAACCTTATTTTCAGCCGAAGTTCGATATCCAGCACGGCAATACGCTGACGGGAGCGGAGGTCCTCTGCCGCTGGGACCATCCCCAAAAGGGTATGATCCCGCCGGGGCAGTTTATCCCGGTGTTTGAGAAGAGCGGGCTGATTGTACAGCTGGACCGCTATATGTTCGAGCAGGCGTGCCGTTGGTACCGCGCCTACCTGGATGGGGGAGGAACGCGGATCAACCTGGCGGTCAACGTCTCCCGCGCCGGGCTTTTGCGGGAGGATTTTGTGGACTACTACACCAGGATCAGGGAAAAATACAAGATCCCGGACGGGGTGATGGAGCTGGAGGTTACGGAGAGCCTGGCCCTGGGCGGGGAGGAGCTGCTATGCCAGCTGGTCCGGGAGCTGCAGGAGCGGGGCTTTATCTGTTCCCTGGACGATTTCGGCTCCGGGTACTCCTCCCTGAATCTGCTGAAAAACCTGCCCATCAAGGTTTTGAAGCTGGATATCCTGTTTTTCCACCGCAGCGTGGACAAGGCGCGCGAGCGCATTGTGGTGCGGAATATCGTCAACATGGCGAAGGAATTGCGGATACGGGTGATCGCCGAGGGCGTGGAGGACATGGAGACCGTGGAGTTTCTGCGCGGCGCAGGCTGCGATATCGTACAGGGCTACGTCTTTGCCAGACCCATGCCCCTGGCGGAGTTTGAGCAGCTGTTGGGCGGCACGGTTAAAGCGCGGAGAGAATAGACAGAAAAATGACCAGCCGGGGGAGCTGGTCATTTTTCAAGGAGAAGGTATTTCGTTTCTTATGGGGTGTAGCAAAAACTATATAATGTATTGGGGGGTTACGTCTATTATAATAGCACAGGCCATGAAAAAAGTGTGCACAAAGTTTTGATAATATGAAAAAACATTTTATGCAAAATTGATAGAAGCGACTAACCGGGGCAAAAAAGCAGGGGATGGGACAAAAGAAAACGACCAGCCGGGGGAGCTGATCGTTTTCAAGGAGAAGGTATTTCGTTTCTTATGGGGTGTAGCAAAAACTATATAATGTATTGGGGGGTTACACCATTATAATAGCACAGCGGTTATAAAAAGTGTGCACAAACTTTCGAAAATTGGAAAAAAGTTTCTATGAAAAATGATGGCGGATTTCGGTGGGACGGTCCGAAAACGTTGGAAATATGGTCAAAACTTGACGGTATTTTCAGGCGGGGGATTTTACGCGGAGGAATTGCCCGTGGATTTGGGAGCGCCTTTTAAAAATTTGATCTGGCGGATTTCAGGAAAATATGGCATAATAGCATAGACAAGCGTTAAAATTTTGTTAATATGCAAATGAAAACCAGAGGAATGGAATGTTTAGGACAAAACGGATAGTGCGGGAACTGCTATTTCTGTTTCTGTCGGTGCTGTGCGCGATTTTTCTGTGCATTTTCCTGCTGTTTTTGGGCAGGGCCGCGGAGCAGAGACAACTGGAGGGCATGACGGAGCGGAATTTCTGCGCCGCGCATATATATGAGAATCTGCTGGACCTGGAGAATGCAGTCCGGGAGGGCGGCGTCGGGGATGAGGCGTCTTACAGGGAGAACAGCGGGAGGCTGGCGGAAAATTTAAAGAGCATGGCGGCGATGGCCGCGGACAGCGAGCTGCTCATAGAGTATGTGCAGCGGATCGACGGTTTTCGCCGGAGCGAGGAGCGCCTCTGGCAGGAGGCGGACGGGAGAGAGGCCGCCGCCGCGGTGCTGGAACTGCTCCAGGAGCAGAAAACCTGCGCGCAGAAGCTGATCGATGAGAATTTCCGGGTGTCCAGCCAGAAATACCTGGAGGACATGCGGGTGATGGACCGACAAAGGCTGACCGGGTGGGTCTGCGTGGCGGTGATTCTGGTCGCGGCCATGTGCCTCATGCTCAGCCGCCTGCGCCAGATTATGGATACCTTTGAGGAAAATAAGCGGGTGGCCCGCTGCCTGACGGAGCAGCAGTGGGATGCAGAGGACGTGAAGATGACGCCCTACAGCGATTTGAACGAGCTGTCCCAGGCGATCAATGAGATGAAGCGGGAGATCGCTTACCACGCCCGCAGGGCGGAGTTGAAACAGAAACAGGACAAAGGGAGCGTTGATCAATGAATAAAGTCAGAAAGCACATCATTTTTTCCGGGCGGGTCCAGGGCGTGGGCTTCCGGTACACAGCCTGCTATCTGGCCAGGCCCCTGGGGCTGACGGGCTGGGTGAAAAACCTGTGGGACGGCGATGTGGAGATGGAGGTCCAGGGCGACCCCGCGGCCATTGGGAAGCTGATCGAGGGGCTTGAGAGCGGCCGTTTTATCCGCATTGAGCATATGGATGTGGAGGAGATTCCCGTGATCAGGGAGCGGGATTTCCAGGAAATTTGGGATTGATGACCGCCTTGCTATTTTTCCGGCGCTGTGCTAATATCTTAATAATATCTGCGTCAAAGGAAATGTAAAGAGGTATTTTATGGTCAGATTGATAATCAGGATAAAGCAGATCTACGATAAATTCGCCGCGGATGAGATGACGGTCTACGCAGCCCAGGCCTCATTTTTTACCATCATCGCGGCATTTCCATTTATCATGCTGCTCTTGACGGTGGTGCAGATCGTGCCCAGCGTCAGCCAGGGGGAGCTGATGGAGTTCATCCTGACCCTGGTGCCGGTGGGGTATAAATCCGTGGCCTTCCGCGTGATCAACGACTTGTCCTTAAAGTCGCCGGCCACCATGATCTCCGTCACCGCCATCACGGCGCTGTGGTCCTCCTCCAGGGGAATGATGAGCATCGCCAAGGGCCTGAACCGGGTGCAGGGCAAGGTGGAAAAGCGCTGGTATATTGTAAAGCGCCTGATCTGCGCCGGCTACACCGTGGTGTTCATCCTGGTGTGCGTGCTCTCCCTGGGCCTTCTGGTGTTCGGCACCACCATCCAGAACTTTGTGCTGCGCCAGTTCCCGCTGATCGCCAAGGTGACCCAGCACATCATCAGCCTGCGCACCCTGCTGGCGCTGGGCTTTTTTATGCTGGTGTTCGCCGGGATATACACCTATGTGCCGGACCGGAAGCTGTCCTTAAAATCCCAGCTCCCCGGCGCCATGTTCACCACCGCGGGCTGGATCTTGTTCTCCATGGCCTTCTCCCTGTATTTCAGGCTGTTCGGCGGCAGCAACTTCTCCTATATGTACGGGAGCCTGACGGCCATCGTGCTGCTCATGCTGTGGCTGTACGGCTGCATCTGCGTGCTGTTTTTCGGCGCGGAGCTGAACTACTACCTGGAGGTATACCGGAAGGAGGAGGGGAAGGCGCTGTGAGGCGGGAAAACCGCGGCAGCGCGCCGGCCATTTTGGCCGCGCTTTGTACAATTTGAAAAACATGGTAAATTTTCTTGATTTCTCCTGGCCGTGCCGATATATTAAAAGGCGTGAGTTTGAAAAAGCGTGCAAAGGATGAAAGAGAGATGAAGGATTTAAAACCGCAGCTTTTGCTGTCAATGAAAACCTATACCGGAGATCAGCTGGTCCATGACCTGATCTCCGGTATTATTGTGGCCATCATCGCCCTGCCGCTGTCCATCGCTCTGGCCCTGGCCTCCGGCGTGACCCCGGAGCAGGGGCTGTACACGGCGGTGGTGGCCGGCTTTGTGATCTCCCTGCTGGGAGGGAGCAAGGTGCAGATCGCCGGTCCCACGGCGGCTTTCGCCACCATCGTGGCCGGGATCGTGGCCAAAAACGGCATGGACGGGCTGGCGCTGGCCACCATCATGGCCGGCGTCCTCCTGGTAGCCATGGGGCTTTTGGGGTTGGGAAGCCTGATCCGCTATATTCCCTACACCATCACCACCGGGTTCACCACCGGAATCGCCGTCACCATCCTCATAGGCCAGATCAAGGATTTTCTTGGCCTGACCTTTGAGCGGGCGCCGGTGGAGACCATGGAGAAGCTGGAGGAGGCGGCGAGGTGTATCCATACCTTAAACCCCGCCGCACTGGCCGTGGGCCTGCTGGCGCTGGCGATCCTCATCGTCTGGCCCAGGTTTTTCAAGCGGATTCCCCCGTCCTTGGCGGCTGTGGCTATCTGCGCCGTGCTGGTGAGATTACTGAACCTGAGGGTGAACACCATCGGGGATTTGTACACCATTTCCGCCGGTCTGCCCCGCTTTGTGATGCCGGCGGCGGATTTTCAGACAATGCGAACCGTGCTGCCGGATGCCCTGACCATCGCGGTGCTGGCGGCCATCGAGTCCCTCCTGTCCTGCGTGGTGGCGGACGGAATGATCGGCGGCAAGCACAACTCCAACATGGAGCTGGTGGCCCAGGGCGTGGGAAACGCCTGTAGCGCGCTGTTCGGGGGTATTCCGGCCACAGGGGCCATCGCCCGCACGGCAGCCAACGTCAAGAACGGCGGGCGGACTCCGGTGGCTGGCATGGTCCACGCGGCGGTGCTGCTGCTGACTCTGGTGTTTCTCATGCCCTACGCGGCCCTGATTCCCATGCCGGCCATCGCGGCCGTGCTGTTTATGGTGGCCTACAATATGAGCGAGTGGCGGGAGTTCGTGGAGATCGTGCGCACCGCGCCCAAGAGCGACTGGTCGGTGCTGGTGATCACCTGCCTGCTGACCGTGGTGTTCGACCTGGTCATGGCCATCGGA
The DNA here is from genome assembly GCA_018380885.1 of Enterocloster asparagiformis. Classification (GTDB taxonomy): domain Bacteria; phylum Bacillota; class Clostridia; order Lachnospirales; family Lachnospiraceae; genus Enterocloster. Next base: position 111,907 of record JAGZSY010000002.1, on the reverse strand, counting down.
GTGGGGCTGGTTCTGGCCTGCCTGCTGTTCATGAAGCGGATGAGCGACGTGACGGATATCTATGGATGGAAATATCTGGAAGATTATGAGGCCGGGCAGGACAAGGAGCGCATAGACCTAAAGCCGGTGCCTGCCCATGTGATGGTGTTCGAGGTCAACGGCCCTATGTTCTTCGGAGCCGCGGACAAGATTTCCAAAGTGGCCCTGGCGGAGGGCAAGCGGGTGCTGATCCTGCGGATGCGCGGCGTTCCCGCCATGGACACCACGGCGCTAAACAGCTTGAAGAAGCTGGAGCAAGCCTGCCGGAAGCGGGGAACGAAGCTGATTTTCTCCCATGTGAATCCACAGCCCATGAACGTGATGGAGAAGGCCGGATTTGCGGAGGCGGTGGGCAGGGAAAACTTCTGCGGCTGCATCGACGAGGCCCTGAGGCGGGCCCAACAGCTGTAGGGCGAAAAAGGGCCGTTACCGTGGTTCAGGTTTGGGAATGCTGAAATACTGAAAGAAATGCTGGCCGATCGCGGAGAGGCCGGCATTTTTCAGCTTCACCAGAGTGATGGTGCTGGTGAGGGGCGGGTCGCAGATAACCTTGGCGGCCAGGGAGAGCGGGGCGCGTCCCCAGGGGGGCGTTTCGCCGGCTTGCTCCCAGGCTCCTCTCACGATAGAGGCGGGCACGACCGCCACGCCCGCCCCGGATGCGGCCCATATCAGGCTGGTCCGCGCGTCGTCGTTGACGCAGAGATATTCGGGCTGGGGATTGGGGAAGAGCCGTCCCAGCACGGATTCCCAGCGCCGGTAGATGATCAGGGGAAGGGCCGCCAGCTCCTTTAGGGGAATCTGCGCCCCGCAGTCCAGGGAGAAGAAGTCCGCCCTGCCCACGGCCATCATGGGCTCCTCCTCCAGGTAACGGCAGTCGTAGGCCTCCTCGGGGAAGGGCGTGCGCACCAGGGCGGCGTCGATCTGGCCGGTGGAGAGCTTGTCCAGCAGTTGGTAGGTGTTGCCCTCGTAGATGCGGAAGGATACCTTGGGATAGCGCTCACGGAAAGAGGCAATACTGGTAATGATTTCCTGCGTCTCCACGGAGGAGATCATACCCAGGCGCAGGGTGCCCAGCAGCCCCTCCCCCAGCTGCTCCAAGTCTTTTCTGGCGGCCCTCGTCATGTCCAGTATGCTGGCGGCCCGGTCGTAGAACAGTCGGCCGGCCTCGGTGAGCTGGATGGAGCGGGAGCCGCGGTCAAAGAGGGTGACGCCCAGTTCCTCCTCCAGCAGGCGCATCTGGGCGCTTAAGGGGGGCTGGGAGATGTGCAGGACCCGGGCCGCGCCGGAAATGCTGCCCTCGCTTACAATGGCGGTGAAATATTCCATCTGCTTTAAATTCATGGCTCCTCCTATACGAACAATATATGGTATCCATACAAAACAAATATTTTCAATATGGTTTTTACTATGTTATAATACCAGTCAGAGTGCAAAAATACAATAAGGAAACGTATGACTGATCATCAACCCTGCGGTTGGCGACAAGGTACAACGATCTTCAGGAATCCGGAGGACAAAATGAAACGTTTGCTGAGTTACATGAAAAATTATAAGAAGGAGAGCATCCTGGGCCCCCTGTTTAAGATGCTGGAGGCCAGCTTTGAGCTGTTCGTGCCCCTGGTGGTGGCGCGGATGGTGGACGTGGGCATCCGCAGCAAGGATGTGGGGTACGTGATGAAGATGGGCGGCCTGCTGGTGCTGCTGGGAATCATCGGCCTGGCCTGTTCCCTGACGGCCCAGTATTTCGCCGCCAAGGCCTCGGTGGGGATGGCGACCAGCCTGAGGAACGACTTGTTCGCCCACATCGGCTCCCTGTCCTACGCGGAGATCGACACGGTGGGGACCTCCACGCTGATCACCCGCATGACCAGCGACATCAACCAGGTGCAGAATGGGGTGAACATGACCCTGCGCCTGCTGCTGCGCTCCCCCTTTGTGGTGTTCGGCGCCATGATCATGGCCTTTACCGTGGACGTGAAAACGGCCATGGTTTTCGCCGTAACCATCCCGGTGCTGTGCATCGTGGTGTTCGGCATCCTGCTGGTGAGCATGCCCCTGTACAGGAAGGTGCAGCGACAGCTGGACCGGGTGCTTTTGACCACCAGAGAGAACCTGCTGGGCGTGCGGGTGATCAGAGCCTTCAACCGGCAGAAAAACGAGACGAACGCCTTTGAGGAGGAGAACAGCCTGCTGGTGAAAATCCAGGTGTTTGTGGGCAAGATATCGGCCCTTTTAAACCCCGTGACCTATGTGATCATCAACCTGGCCATCGTGGCCGTGGTCTGGACCGGCGGCCGCCAGGTGGACGCCGGGGTGATCTCCCAGGGTAAGGTGATCGCCCTGGTCAACTATATGTCCCAGATTCTGGCGGAGCTGATCAAGATGGCCAACCTGATCATCCTGATATCCAAGGCCATGGCCTGCATGAACCGGGTGGACAGCGTGTTCCAGGTGGAGAGCAGCATCGCGGACGGAACCGCAGCCCCCGTACCGTCCCCCACCTCCCAGGTTCCCATGGTGGAGTTCGACCACATGGACTTTGTGTACGCCGGATCCAAGGAGCCGGCTTTGGAGGACATCACCTTCAGGGCCATGCCCGGGGAGACCATCGGGATCATCGGCGGCACCGGGTCCGGAAAATCCACGCTGGTGAACATGATCCCGCGGTTTTACGAGGCCACCGGAGGCCGGGTGGCGGTGGCGGGCCGGGACGTGCGGGAGTACGCCCAGAGCGGCCTTCGGTCCCGCATCGGCGTGGTGCCCCAGCGGGCAGTGCTCTTTAAGGGCACCCTGCGGGACAACATGCGCTGGGGCAGGGCGGATGCCTCGGACGAGGATATCTACCGCGCGCTGGATATGGCCCAGGCCAGGGAGTTTGTGGACCAGAAGGGCGACGGGCTGGATCTGATGATCAGCCAGGAGGGGAAAAACCTCTCCGGCGGCCAGCGCCAGCGCCTGACCATCGCCAGGGCCCTGGTGCGGGAGCCGGATGTCCTGATCCTGGACGACAGCGCCTCGGCGCTGGACTTTGCCACGGATGCCAGGCTGCGCTCGGCCATACGCCGCGGCACAGGGGACATGACCGTGTTCATCGTGTCCCAGCGCGCCGCCTCTATCAAGCAGGCGGACAGGATTCTGGTGCTGGACGACGGGCGCATCGCCGGCCAGGGAACACACAAGGAGCTGTTGAGGGAGTGCGGCGTTTACCGGGAGATTTGCCTCTCCCAGCTGTCGAAGGAGGAGGTGGAACGCGATGAGCAGTAACCAGGAGACAAACAAGAGCGCGGAAACCCTGCGCCGGATTTTGACGTATATCCGGGAATACCGCCTGTGGGTGGTTCTTTCCCTGGCCCTGGCCGTGGCCACCGTGGCCCTCACGCTGTACGTGCCCATCCTCACCGGCAGGGCGGTGGACCGCATTGTGGGGCAGGGAAATGTGGACTTTATGGGGCTGGTGCAGATTCTGAAGGTCATTCTGATGGCCGTGGCCTTCACCTCCGTATTCCAGTGGCTGATGAACCACATCAACAACAAGATCACCTACCGGGTGGTGAAGGACGTGCGCACCAGGGCCTTCAACCAGCTGGAGGTGCTGCCCCTGCGCTACATCGACTCCCACTCCTCCGGCGATCTGATCAGCCGCATCATCGCGGATATCGACCAGTTCTCCGAGGGGCTGCTCATGGGCTTTACCCAGCTGTTCACCGGCGTGCTGACCATTTTGGGCACCCTGCTGTTCATGCTCTCCATCAACCCGTGGATCACCATTGTGGTGGTGGCGTTAACGCCCGTATCCCTGTTTGTGGCCAGCTTCATCGCCAAGCGCACCTACATCATGTTCAAGCACCAGTCGGAGACCAGGGGAGAGCTGACCGGCCTGACCGACGAGATGCTGGGAAACATGAAGGTGGTCCAGGCCTTCGGCTATCAGGAGCGGGCCCAGAAAACCTTTGAGGAGATCAACGGCCGCCTGGCGGGCTACAGCATGCAGGCCACATTTTTCTCCTCCATCACCAACCCGGCCACCAGGTTTGTCAACAGCATGGTCTACGCGGCGGTGGGCATCGCCGGCTCCTACGGGGCGATAAGAGGGATTCTCACCGTAGGCCAGCTGACCAGCTTTCTCAGCTACGCCAACCAGTACACCAAGCCCTTCAACGAGATTTCCGGCGTGGTGACGGAGCTGCAGAACGCGCTGGCCTCAGCCGCCCGGGTGTTCGAGCTGATCGACCAGGAGCCGTTTCCCGAGGAGCCTGCGGACGCGGTGGAGCTCAAACACGTTGCGGGCGAGGTGGACCTGGAGCATGTGAGCTTCTCCTACGATCCGTCGGTGAAGCTGATCGAGGACCTCAACCTGTCGGTGAAGCCTGGGCAGAGAATCGCCGTGGTGGGGCCCACCGGCTGCGGCAAGACCACTGTGATCAATCTGCTCATGCGCTTTTACGACGTGGATTCCGGCTCCATCCGGGTGGACGGAATCGACGTGCGCAATGTGACGCGCAAGAGCCTGCGCACCAATTTCGGCATGGTGCTCCAGGAGACGTGGCTGAAATCCGGCACGATCCGGGACAATATCGCCTACGGCAGGCCCGACGCCACCGAGGAGGAGATCGTGCGGGCAGCTAAGGAGGCCCACGCCCACAGCTTTATCAAGCGCATGCCCGGGGGCTACGATACGGTCATCGGGGAGGACGGGGGCAGCCTGTCCCAGGGACAGAAGCAGCTGCTGTGCATCGCCAGGGTGATGCTCTGCCTGCCGCCCATGCTGATCCTGGACGAGGCCACCTCCTCCATCGATACGCGCACGGAGATTCAGATACAGAAGGCCTTTGCGCGGATGATGGAGGGACGCACCAGCTTTATTGTGGCCCACCGCCTGTCCACCATCCGTGAGGCGGACCGCATCCTGGTGATGAAGGCCGGCAAGATCGTGGAGCAGGGCAGGCACGAGGAGCTGCTGGCGAAAAACGGCTTTTACGCGGAGATTTACAACAGCCAGTTCGCCCGGGAGTGAGGGCCGGGCAGGGCGCGCGGGTTGCCGGAGTGAACTGCAAAATATTGGGAAAATTAAGGATTCTTTATTTGCAAAAAGAGATGGCATATCTTATAATGATAGCAGCGGGCCCGGTTTTTCCCGGGCCCCTTTTTAGTGGAAAATGGAGCGCCGAGGCGCACACACAGTATAGGACGGATCTGTTCGGGCGATCCGGGTATCAGGTGGCGGGATATGGAAGAAAAAGTACAGAAGCCGGACAGTGTGTTTTTGATGGCGGCTTTGGACGGGCTGAACACAAATGTTTATATTACCGACACGGTCACGAACCGGATTGTGTATATGAACGAGAATATGAAACGCGTATTCGGGTTATCGAACCCGGAGGGGCGTGTCTGCTGGGAGGTATTGCAGGAGGGCATGGAGGGCCAGTGTCCCTTCTGCCGGATCAGGTACCTGAAGGCCCTGGACGGGGAACGAAGCTGCGTGTGGGACGAGATGAACACGCGCACCGGCCGGACCTACAAGAATTTTGACTGCCTGGTACGGTGGGAGGAAAGGGATTACTATGTCCAGAATTCCATCGATGTGACGGAATACCGCAAGCTCACGGAGGAAGCCGGGATAGACGAGCTGACCCGGATGATGAACCGCCGGGCGGGCAAGGCCATGATGCAGACCGTTTTGGACACGGCGCGGGAGCAGAGGCGGCAGCTGGCGGTGGTGCTTTTGGATATCAACGGGCTTAAGCGGGTGAACGACCTCTACGGGCACAGCGAGGGGGACCGCCTCCTGCGCTACGCCTCGGCCATTCTGCAGCCCTGCCTGAAAAAGCACGATCTGATGTTCCGCCTCAGCGGCGACGAGTTCGTGCTGCTCTTTTTCGGGGAGGATAAAAACGGCGCCGGGCAGCGCATGGTGCAGGCGCAGAAGGCCATGGAGGCCCAGCGTGCCCAGAACGGCATCTTTTACGAGGCCTCCTTCAGCTTCGGGGCGGTGGAGGCCTACCCGGAGGACAGCTACACGGCGGATGAGCTGATCGGCCAGGCGGACCGCAGCATGTACCTGGACAAGCGCAGCTACCACATCAGCAGGTCAAAGGAGCGTTTGCGGGAGAGCGGCAGCGGGGCCGGGGACGTGGATCGTTTTGTCTACGACAGGGACCACCTGTTCGACGCCCTCAGCGCCAGCACTGACGATTATATCTTTATTGGCAATTTAAAGACCGGTAATTTCCGCTACTCTCCCCACATGGTGGAGGAGTTCGGGCTGCCCGGGGAGGTGGTGGAGAACGCCGCAGCCTTCTGGGGAGACATCATCCACCCGGACGACGAGCAGTATTTTTTGGAGAGCAATCAGGAGATCGCGGACGGGCGTGAGGAATACCACAATATCGAATACCGGGCCAGGAACGCGCGGGGCTTTTGGGTCTGGCTGCGCTGCCGCGGCCGGATGATACGGGACGAGGACGGTGTGCCGGAGATGTTCGCGGGTATGATCACAAACCTGGGGAAGCGCAATCAGATCGACCATATGACCGGACTGTACAACCGGTTTGAGTTCGAGGGGAACATCAAGCGGTACATGATGGACGAGCGGGTTGGGAGCCTGGGCATCATGATCCTGGACATGGACGCCTTTAAAAATATCAACGATCTCTACGACCGCTCCTTTGGCGACGAGGTGCTGCGCCTGACCGGCCAGAAGATATCCGCCGTTCTGCCGGGAGACGCCGGGGTTTACCGGCTGGACGGCGACGAGTTCGGGATCATCGTGCTGAACGGGGACCAGGAGCAGTGCGCGGACATTTATAACCGCATCCAGTACCAGTTTACGCGCCAGCAGGAGTACGCGGGGCGGAAGTTTTTCTGTACGGTGAGCGCCGGTTTCGCCTTCTATCCCCAGGATGCTGACAATTACCTGGAGCTGCTCAAGTACGCCAACTATTCCCTGGAGCACAGCAAGATGCTGGGCAAGAACAGGGGCACGGTGTTCTCCAAGAACATCCTGTGGGAGAAGGAGCGGAGCTTAAAGCTGGCCGAGCTTCTGCGGGAGAGCATCGACCGCGGGTTCGCCGGCTTTTCCGTCTGCTATCAGCCCCAGGTACAGGCCCAGTCCGGCGGGCTGTACGGGGCGGAGGCGCTGTCGCGCTGGCACTGCTCCGAGTTCGGGGACGTCTCGCCGGTGGAGTTTATCCCCATTCTGGAGCAGACCGGCCTGATCGGCCGCCTGGGCGAGTGGGTATTTCGCAATGCCGTCCGCCAGTGCGGCCTGTGGCGCAGGATTTACCCCGATTTCACGGTCAGCGTCAATCTTTCCTATATGGAGCTGATGGAACGCGATCTTTTCCCGGTGATCCGGGACACGCTGGCGGAATTCGCGCTGCCGCCGGCCAATGTGACGCTGGAGCTGACGGAGAGCTGCGTGGTGAAGGCGGATAAACAGATCAACTGCATGTTGAACAAATTCCGCGGCGCCGGCATAAAGATCGCCATGGACGATTTCGGCACAGGCTACTCATCCCTGTACTCCCTGAAGAGCATTCCGGCGAATGTGGTGAAGATCGACCGCAGCTTTGTGACGGGGATCACGGAGGAGGGCTTTAACGCCACCCTTATCCGCTCGGTGGCCCAGCTCTGCCAGGACGTGGGCATGTACGTCTGCGTGGAAGGGGTGGAGACCCGGGATGAATACAGGGCGGTGAAGGGCATGGGAGTGGAGCTGATACAGGGCTATTATTTCGGACGCCCCATGCTGCCGGAGCAGTTCGGGGAGAAGTACATGGGAAAATAAACGGATCAGAGCGGGAGGCGCGGGCGCAGCCCACCGGCGGCCGGGGCTTTGGCGGGATTGTGGTCTTGCCGGGGCCGCCGGCTGCCGCGCATCCGGGACAAAAGACAGGAGGATGAGCGATGGATTTTTATCAGCGGGTGGGAATTGTGTGCCGGGCGATCCCGGCAGGGAAGGTCGCCACCTACGGGCAGATCGCCCTGCTGTGCGGAAAGCCGCGCAATGCCCGCCAGGTGGGGTACGCCCTGAACAGGAACAGGGCGGGAGCGGATGTGCCGGCCTTCCGCGTGGTCAATGGCCAGGGCGTGCTCAGCGGCGCCCAGGCGTTTTCACGGCCGGATACCCAGAAAAAGCTGCTGGCAGGGGACGGAATCAAGGTGTCGGCGGACAACCGCGTGGACCTGAAACGGTTCGGCTGGCACAACACCCTGGACGAAGCGCTGCTTCTGCGCCGGGAGTTTGAGCGCCTGGGCATATGAGTGAGGGGAGGAGCCTTCAGAGAATTGTAAGGGATCATAAGCCTTTTGGCCTTGGAATCCCCGGCCGGAATGGATATAATGAAGGAAATAGCTGGAACGGGAGGAAGAGAATATGAGAAAATATGCAGGAAACACGGGAAGGCGCAGGCTGCAAGCCCTGGCAATGGCCGCAGCGCTGCTGCTCACCGGCTGCGGCGGGGCCGGTCAGGCGGCCGGGAGTCCGGAGACGTTTATGCGGGAGGAGAGCCTGAGCCTGACGGAACAGATCGGCGCGCTGGCCTCCAATCAGGAGTACGTGGGGCTGATGACCGTATCCGGGGAAATTTTGGACGAGACGAAGGCCGTGGGCGCCCAGGATTTCGGACAGCCCACGGCCGCATATCAGATTGCCATCACGGACGACATGCTAAAAAGGGTATTGGCGGGAGCGGGGGCTCAGACCCTCAGCCAGGAGACCATGGCCGCCCTGAGGGCGCGGCTGAACGCGGCCTTTTTTACCAACCTGATCAACGGCAGCCAGGGGGCGGCCGTGCTGGCTGCGATGAACGTGCTGAGCAGCGGGAAGTCCTACCAGGAGCCGAAAGACTGGCCGGGGAACACCCTGGTGATTCTGGAATACGGCGGCTACACCAGCATGGTCAGCTTTATGGAGACCGGCGAGGGCGTGATCAGCGGCCAGGCCTCCCTGGCCAAGGAGGGTCAGGGGATATCCACAGCCCAGATGCTGCAAATGCTGGGGCTTAGCGAGGGGGATTTAAAGCCTCTGCCTTCCGGCACCCCTTAGGACAGGGCGCGCCTGGCGGGCAGGCGGACCGTCACCTCGGTGCCTATGCCGGGGCGGCTGTCAAATGCCAGGCCGTATTGGCTGCCGTACAGGCTTTTGAGCCGCAGGTTCGTGTTGTAAACGCCGATGTGGCCGGAATCGCCTCTGCCCGCCGGGGGAGCCGTGCCCTCGGCTTTTTTTGTGCCCTCCTGCAGGGAATCCAGCTTTTCGGGCGGTATCCCGGCTCCGTCGTCGGAGACGATAAAGACCATGTCATCCCCCTCCCGCCAGCCGGTGAGCAGGATGCTGCCGGACTTTTTCTCCGTCATGCGGATGCCGTGGAGCAGCGCGTTCTCCACCAGGGGCTGAAAGGTCAGCTTGGGGATGGTGTAGCCGTAGAGCTCCTCCGGCACGTCGATCACCAGGGTGGCGCAGTTGTCGTAGCGCATGTTTTGCAGCTGCACGTACAGGCTCACGTGCTCCAGCTCCTCGCCGATAGTGTTCATCAGCTCCCTGCGGCTTAAGGTCAGCTTGTAGAAGCGGGACAGGGCCTGGACGGCTCTGGTCACGTCCTCCTTGCGCCCGGTCTGTGACAGCCAGTTGATCATGTCCAGGGTGTTGTAGAGAAAATGGGGATTGATCTGGGCCTGCAAAGCCCGGAACTCCGCCTTGCGCAGGTCCTCTGCCGCCTGTTCCCTGGCATCCATCAGCCGGTTGATCTCCGAGGTCATGTAATTGTAGGTGTCCGAGAGCACGCCGATCTCATCGCAGCCCATTTTCCCCACCTTCATGGGCTTGGGGCGGCCGGTGCGCACGCTCTCCATCTGGTAGGCCACCGCGATGATGCGGTCCGCGATGGAGGAGGAGAGCAGCAGCGCGATGAACATGGCCAGCAGCACGAACAGGAGGTAAACCAGGATGAACTCGATCATCAGCCGCGTACCGGAATCCGTGATATGGTTGGCCGGCAGGACGGACACCATGTACCAGTCGGTTTCGTGGATGGGAAAGTAGGCGCTGTAGGCGGCGCCCTGCTCAAAATTCACCAGGGAGAAGGTCTGTCCGCCCCCCACCAGCTCGGCCAGCCGGCGGTGGGGGAGGAAGTATCGGGCCGCCTGGCTGGGGTTGGAGTCCGCCACCATGATATCCTGCTCGTTCACAATGTAGGTGGCCTCGTCCTTTACCGAGGAATTGCCCTTGAGCACGCTCTCCAGCACGGCCGGTGAAAAATAGACGGCCACGTAGGCGGAGGCCTCGGGGGGCACGGTCACGTTGGAGCCCGTCCGGCTGTAGGAGAGGCGCATGACCGAGGCCAGCCCCCCGGATTCCCGAAGCTCCCGGTCTGAGAGCAGCTCCCCGGGGCAGAGCATCAGCTCCTGGGAGCTGCCCTCAAAGCGCTCTGTCCAGGGGCTGTCCATCCCGGAGATGGGCAGAAACAGGGGGCGGCGGTTCCGGTTGTAGCTGCTCAGGTCCTGGTAAAGGCTGTCGTCGTAGTAGATGCGGATGTCCGTGATAAAGGAGTGGTCCACCAGGTTGGTGGCCAGTCGGTACAGGCTGTCCACCCTGCTTGGCTCAGGGCGGTAGGTCCCGGCTTGCTCCAGGGGCACGTTGAACAGGTCCAGCACCAGGCCGGTGCGGGCCATCACCTCCCCGGCGTGGATGGCGTTGTCCACCAGGCTCTCGATGGAGCCCACGGTCTGGGCGGCCAGGGCCTGCTCGGAGCGGATGGTGTCGTCAATGACGATGCCGTACATACGGGCGTAGAGAAAGCCTGTGACCACCGCTGTGGGCACCATCAGCAGGATTGCGTGGGAGATGATCAGCTTATTCTTTAATTTCAGATTGTAAATGTAATGATGCAGCAGCTTTGCAAACGGATTTTTCATGAGAGCATTTTCTCCCTGTATTCGGACGGGGACAGGCCTACGATTTTCCGAAAGGTCTTGCTGTAGTAGTTGCCGTCGCTGTAGCCCACCTTGGAGGAGATGTCCGCGATCTTGTAGCGGGGATCGGCCAGCAGCCGCTTGGACATCTTGATCCTGTAGTCGGTCAGGTACTGGTTCAGGGTCAGGCCGGTTTCATTTTTAAAGAGCGTGCACACGTAGCTGGAGGACAGGTGGACGTGCTCGCTCACATCCGGCACGGACAGAGTGGGGATGGAGTAGTTCCGGTGGAGGAACTCTTTGATCTGAAAGACCACGGGATTCTCGCCCACGCCCTGGCTCAGCCGTTCAAAGTACAGATGGATTTTGGCGTCCAGCAGCCGGTTTAGCTGCGGCAGGGTGGTGCACTCTGTGACGCTGTCCCAGATGGAGCCGGAGCCGGGCTCCTCCCTGGCCCACAGGGAGATGTGTTTGGACAGCGCGTACTCGTCCAGCTTTCCCAGATATTTATAGTAGAGATCCCGCACCTGGCTGGGCATCAGGGACGCGCCGGACTTGGCGGAGCGGTAGAGCTGTTCCGCCACCTCCAGCACATGGGCCTTCTGCTGTTCGGACAGCGCCACGCTGAAGTCGGTGAGCATATCTTTAAGGGGCAGAGGGGGCGCTGTTTCCTCGGCGGGAACCAGGACGGTGTCCACCTCGTAGAAAAAGCTGCGCTCCAAAAGTTCCCAGGCCTTCCGGCCCGACAGGCAGGCGCGGTCGGCTCCGCAGACCGCCGGCCCCCGGGCGATGAAAAAGTGGCAGATTCCGGCGAGCCCCTCAGCCAGAAGCCGGGCGCAGCTGTCCAGCACGGAGTCGTCGGGGCGGCCGTCCCCGTAGAGCTGTATGATAATGTAACGGTCTGCCCGGAAGGTGTAGAGCTGGGACAGGCCGCAGGCGCTTAAGTGCTCCAGAAAACGGGCTTGGAGGCCGTCCATGACCGCCTCCGGCAGCACGGAGAGCGGAGTCAGGCATTCCACCAGCAGGGTTGCGAAGCAGGTGCCGGGGCCAAAGGGCAGGTTCAGGCTTTGGATCAGCTGGTCAATGTCCTCCTGCCCGGCGCGCTCAGGCTCCATCAGCAGCAGGGCCAGATGCCCAAGCTGTTCCTTGGTGTGCAGCAGGGCCGCGCTGCGGTTGCTGGTGCGGGCCAGATGGCTGCCGGCAGCCTCCTTAAGCGCTGCGGCCAGCTCCTGGATGTCCAGGGGCTTTTCCACGTAACCCACAGCCTTCAGCTTGATGGCTGCCTTTAGATATTCCTTGTCGGAGTAGGCGCTCATGAACACCAGGGCTGTGTCGGGAAGTTCCTTAAGCAGCTGTTCCGCCATCTCCACGCCGCTCATCCGCGGCATGCGCACATCCGTGAGCACGATGTCGGGCTGCTCGCGCAATGCCGTCTCCAGGCCGTTTCGCCCGTCGTCCGCCAGAATCACGCTGTCGATGTCCAGGGCCTCTAAATCCAGGCTCAGCCGGATTCCCTCCCTGGTCAGCTTTTCGTCGTCCACAATCAAAAGTTTCATGGCGCGTCCCCTTTCCGTTAAAATCATATTACCCATTTTACCAAGAAATCAGAATAATGCAACGGGATTTGGACCTACAGGGGAGTAAAAGGATAATATATTACAGCATTTTAAAAAATTTTACCATGGATTCCCTGTGTGCTAAATGTTAAGATGGTATCAGCAGAGAGAAGAACAGTAGAACAGAGGAATCCCCGGTGTTCGGTCGGTGAAAATTAGAGTCATTTTACAGATTAGGAGGAAATTGAACATGAAACGTGTACTTGTAAAGTTCGATGAAGCAGATCAGATTATTAATTTTGTGAGGATTATCAACCAGTACGACTATGACGCGGACGTTAAATGCGGCAGCCGCATTGTGGACGCCAAGTCGATTGTAGGCGTGCTCTCCCTGGCCCGTTCCAAGGCCCTGGAGCTGATTGTACACACCGACGAGTGCGGCGCTCTGCTGGACCAGATCGCACCCTTCGCCGCCTGATTATTTTTGAACATGATAAAATTAAAAAGACGGAAAATGCCGTCTGCAGGGCTGATATTCGGCCCGGCGGACGGTATTTTGGCGTTGAGTGGGGGCGGGGAAAGATGAGTGTGAAACAAATCAGAGAGTTTGTGAAGAGGGAGACCGTGCTGACGGCAGCGCTTTTGCTGGCGGCGCTGTCCATGTTGGTCGTCAGGCCGGACCGGGAATACGGCGGGTATGTGGACTTCCAGACCATCGCCCTTTTGTTCTGCCTGATGGCCGTGATGGCGGGATTTCAAAAATTGGGGATTTTTTCCTATATCGGCAGGGCGCTTTTACAGCGGGTGCGCACAGGACGGCAGGCGGCGGCCGTGCTGGTGGGGCTGTGCTTTTTCTCCAGCATGGCCATCACCAACGATGTGGCGCTGATCACCTTTGTGCCCTTTGCGCTGACTGTGCTGCGGATGGCCGGTCTGCCGGGGCTGGTCCTGCCCGTGGTGGTTCTTCAGACCATTGCGGCCAACCTGGGCAGCATGCTGACGCCCATCGGCAACCCGCAGAATCTGTATCTATACGGGAAATCGGGCCTCAGGGCATGGGCTTTCATCCGTCTGATGCTGCCGTACTGCGCGCTGTCCCTTGTTCTTTTGGGCGTCTGTCTCCTGTTCCTGGACGGAGGAGACATAGGCCTGCTGAAAGGCGACGAGGAGGCGGGGGGAAGGATCTGCCGCAGGAAGGCGGGCCTGTACCTGGTTCTGTTTGCCGCCTGCGTGGCGGCGGTGGCCCGGCTGCTGCCCTGGCAGGCGGTTCTGGCCGCGGTTATCCTCGCGCTGCTGGCGGCGGACCGTAGCATATTTCTGGCGGTGGATTACTCCCTGCTGCTGACCTTCGGGGGCTTTTTCATCTTTATCGGCAATATGGGGCGCATGCCGGCGTTCAAGGAGTTTTTAGACGGAGCTCTGTCGGGCCGGGAGGCCATGACCGCGGTGGCGGCCAGCCAGGTGATCAGCAATGTGCCCGCGGCCCTGCTTCTGTCCGGCTTCACGGACCAATGGGAGAGCCTGATTATCGGCGCCAACCTGGGAGGGCTGGGAACGCTGATCGCCTCCATGGCCAGCCTGATCTCCTACAAATGCATTGCCAGGCACTACCCGGAGCGAAAGGGAAAATACCTGGCGATGTTTACGGCGGCCAACCTGGTCTTTCTGGCCGTGCTTCTGGCCTTTCACCGGTGGCTTTAAAGGGGCGGCCTGCCGTACAGGCAGGAGTTTTCTTGCGCGGAGAAGGCTTCCAAAACAAAAAGCAGGGCAGCAATCAAAACGGATTGCTGCCCTGCGGCGTGTTTTATAGATGAAGGTCCCTGTCTCAGGCGAGAATCTGATCCTTTTTGGCCAGAATGGCCTCCACGGCCGCACAGGCCGGACAGTCGCAGTATTTCGCTCCCGCGGCTTTGATTTCTTTAGCGTGGGCGGCAACGCCCTTGGCTGCGTCCGCGCCGAATACCTGGGCGCCGGCCTCGGATTCCGCAAAACCGATCAGACCGTCGATGGGCATGATATCCGCCTCCAGCTCGCCGATGTATTTCTCAGTGGCGGCGGCTTCGCCGTCGGTGCCCACTGCGGCCAGCCAGGCCTCCGCGGAAGCCTTCGTCTCGCTGTTGCAGGTCGGGGAATCGATTAATTCGTGAGTTTTCTCAACAACATAGCTTAAAACGTCTTTATCCATAATTGACATACCCTCTTTCTTCTGAATTTTACCTATATTCTACCATAATTGTCAGGCCTTTGCAATTCAAAGTTGTCCCCGCGGAGGGCGGCGGGGGCGGCAGGCGGAACCGCCCCCGCCTGCGTTTCCCGGCCTTGTGGACATCCCCGCCCCGTGATAAAATGGAACTGAACGCAGATGTAAACACAGGCAGCGGAGAGGAGTTGATCATATGACGATGGCAGGAGGAATCATGGTTCCCCATCCGCCTCTGATCGTGCCCCAGGTGGGCAGAGGGGAGGAGCGGGCGGTGGCGGCCACGGAGGCGGCGTACCGCAGGGCGGCAGAGCTGTTGGCGCAGTGGAGGCCGGAGACCATTGTGCTCGCATCGCCCCACGCGGTGATGTACGCGGACTATTTTCACGTGTCCCCGGGGAAGGGGGCGGCCGGTGACTTCCGGCAGTTCGGCATCCGGGACGTTTCCATGGAGGTGTCCTACGACCGGGAGTTCGTGGACGCGCTCTGCGGTCTGGCGGACGAGGAGGGCTTTCCCTTGGGCACTCTGGGGGGAAAGGGCGGCGGGCTGGATCATGGCACCTTAGTGCCCCTCTATTTTATCCGGCAGTACCTCAGCGGCTTCAAGCTGGTGCGCATGGGCCTGTCCGGCCTCCCGCTGGCGGACCACTACCGGGCCGGGCAGCTGATTGCCCGTACGGCGCAGCGGCTGGGACGGCGCATCGCCTTTGTGGCCAGCGGTGATTTGTCCCACAAGCTGAAGGAGGACGGCCCCTACGGTTTTGCTCCCCAGGGGCCGGAGTACGACCGGCGGATCATGGAGGTCATGGGAAATGCGCGGTTCGGGCAGCTCTTTGCGTTCGGGGACAGCTTCTGTGACAAGGCTGCGGAGTGCGGCCACCGCTCCTTTGTGATCATGGCGGGGGCCTTTGACCGCAGGGCGGTGGAGGCGGAGGCGCTGTCCTACGAGGGCCCCTTCGGCGTGGGATACGGCGTGTGCGTGTTCCGGGACCGCGGCGGGGACGAGGCCAGGAATTTCCTGGAACAGTACGAGCAGGAGCAGCGAAGGGCCTGCGCCCGCCTGAGGGATGGGGAAGACCCTTACAGCGGTCTGGCCCGCCGCTGCCTGGAGCTTTTTGTGCGCACCGGACGGAGGCTTAAGCTGCCCGGGGACGTGCCCCGGGAGATGCTGGAACGGCGGGCCGGGGTATTTGTCTCGATCCACAAGCAGGGCGCGCTGCGGGGCTGCATCGGCACCATTGGCCCGACGTGCGGAAATGTGGCGAAGGAGATATTGCAGAACGCGGTCAGCGCCGGGACCAGGGATCCCAGGTTTCCAGCGGTGAGGGAGGAGGAGCTGGACCAGCTGGTTTACAGCGTGGATGTTCTGGGGGACACGGAGCCGGTGGACGGCCCCGGGCAGCTGGACGTGAAGCGGTACGGCGTCATTGTCTCCAAAGGCGGAAAGAGGGGGCTGCTTTTACCCAACCTGGAGGGCGTGGATACGGTGGAGGAGCAGATCGCCATCGCCAGGCGCAAGGCCGGTATCGGGGAGCGGGAGACCGGCGTGAGCCTGGAGCGCTTTGAGGTGGTGCGCCACGGAGGGGAGGGGGAGTGAACGTGATCTGTCCGGTGTGCATGCATCACTGCGAGCTGGAGGAGGGGCGCGCCGGCCTGTGCAGGGCGCGCGAAAATCAGGGCGGCCGGTCGGTGGCGGTGAATTACGGCCGCCTCACGGCCCTGGCCCTGGACCCGGTGGAGAAGAAGCCCCTGGGCAGGTTTATGCCCGGCTCCATGATCCTGTCGGCGGGAAGCTTCGGCTGCAACCTCCGCTGCCCCTTCTGCCAGAACCACGAGATATCCATGGCGGGGGAAGAAACGGCCGACATGGGCTCGTCCATCTCCCTGATGCCGGAGGAGCTGGCCGCCCGGGCATACGCCCTGGCCGACAGGGGAAACATCGGGGTGGCATTCACCTACAATGAGCCCTTAGTGGGCTGGGAATACGTGCGGGACACGGCCCGGCAGGTGCGCGGCCTGGGGATGAAGAATGTGATCGTCACCAACGGCAGTGTGACGGATCTGGTGCTGGATGAGATTCTGCCCCTGACGGATGCCATGAATATTGACCTGAAAGGCTTTGGGGACGGCTATTACCGTTGGCTGGGCGGGGATTTGGGCACGGTGAAGCATTTTATCAGCAGGGCATGTAAGGCCTGCCACGTGGAGCTGACCACGCTGATCGTGCCCGGCAGGAACGACTCTGAGGAGGAGATGGAGGCGCTGGCAGCCTGGGTGGCCTCCCTGGACCGGGAGATTCCCCTGCATGTGACGCGGTTTTTCCCCCGCTACAAGATGGCCGGCGCCAGGCCTACCCCGGTGGACACCGTGTACCGGCTGGCGGAGGTGGCGGCGGCGAAGCTGCAGTATGTGTACACGGGCAACTGCTGAGAAAACGGCTCTGGGTGCCCGGTCCGGCGGGGAAAAATTTTCTCCGGCAACGTATATCCGTTGCATACGGTTGGAAAAATGGCAGAAATGTGATATAGTAGACGGTACCGCCGCCGCCAAAAACAGCGGCGGAAACTGAGTGATTAAATACGCCGGGCCGCAGGCGCAGCCAGCGGTTCGGCGCATGGAGGATTGGATGGAACGAGACGTAATTCTTTATATAGGCGTCAGCGTGGACGGCTATCTGGCAGATACAAGCGGCGGGGTGGGCTGGATGCAGGGACATGGCAATGAGCAGGGCGACGGCGGCTACGGGGAGTTTCTCAGGGAGGTGGACACGGTGATCATGGGCCACGCCACCTACCGGCAGGTGAAAACGGAGCTGTCGCCCGACCGCTGGCCCTATGAGGGGAAGGAGTGTTACGTGGTGAGCAGCCAGTTCCTGGAGGACACCGACCAGGTGACGTTCTGGCCTGGGGATGTGTGGGAATTAGTGTTCCTGCTCAAACAGAGGCCGGGCAAGGCGATCTGGCTGGTGGGCGGCGCCAAGCTGCTGCAGAGCTTTATGGAACAGGAGCTGGTGGACCAGTACTGGATCTCCACGCTGCCGGTGATTCTGGGCAAGGGCATGCGCCTGTTTCTGCCCGGCGATTATGAGGAACGCCTGATTCTGGACCGCACCATGGTGTGGGACGGCATCGTTACCAATGTGTACTACAACCGGGCTGAGAGCGAGGAATAGCGGGATGCGTTATACAATACCACATTACTACAAGGAATTTTCCTGTGTGGCGGACCGCTGCACGGACACCTGCTGCGCGGGATGGGAGATCATGATCGATCCCGCCTCCCTAAAAAAGTACCGGAAAACCAAAGGCCCTCTGGGCAACCGCCTGCACAACAGCATCCGCTGGGGCCAGGGCTCCTTCCGACGGCACGGGCAGCGCTGCGCTTTTCTGGACGACAGCGGCCTGTGCGACCTGTACACCGAGGGCGGTCCGGGGATGCTCTGTATGACCTGCCGCACCTATCCGCGCCATATAGAGGAATTTGAGGGAGTCCGGGAGATTTCCCTATGCCTCTCCTGCATCGAGGCGGCGCGGATTGTGTTAGGCCGGCGGGAGCCCGTGCGCTTTCTGGAGTTTGAGCGCAAGGGTCCGCAGGAGGATTACGGAGATTTTGATTTTTTTCTGTACACCAAGCTGACGGACGCCCGGGAGCTGGCGCTGGAAATATTACAGGACAGGAGCCGTCCTCTGGGGGAGCGGGCGTCCATGGCGCTGGCCCTGGCCCACGATCTGCAAAGCCGCATGGATGCAAACCGGCTGTTCGCTGCGGACGCGCTGTTTGCGCGCTACGGGAAAGACGGGGCTAAGGAGCGGTTTGCCGGGCGCCTGGACGGACTCTCTTTAGGGACGGCGCAGCGCTTTCAGGCCTTTTGCCGGCTGACCGGGGAACTGGGGCGCCTGGAAGCGTTAAACCCTGGCTGGCCCGGGTACCTGGCCGAGCTTGAGGGCGTCCTGTATGGAAACGGGGCGTCCGGGTACGGGCGGATTTGCCGGGAGTTTGCCGCGGACCGCCTGGGCCGGGCGGACGGAGCGTGGGACATCTGGGGCGAACAGCTCTGGGTGTATTTTGTGTTCACCTATTTCTGCGGCGCTGTCTACGACGGCCGGGCTTATGCCAGGATGAAATTCGCCGCGGCCTGCACCCTGCTCATTCAGGAGCTGTCCATGGGCAGTTGGGCGCTGCGGGGCGGGTGGCTGGACTTTGACGACTTTGTGGATATTGCCCACCGGTTTTCGCGGGAGGTGGAGCACTCCGACGACAACAAGGAGGCGCTGCTTGCGCTCATGGAGCGGGAGAGCTCCTTTGACCTGAATACGCTGTTGGGACTGCTTCTTTCCGGGAATTTCCAGAAACTTTAGAATGTTTCGTGTAAATCGGAGAAAAACAACGGTTTACATAGAGAAACTTTATAATATTAATATAAATTTCATATCATCCCTTGAAAAAGTAGAAAGTTTTCTCCTTTTATGATATAATAAAAAAAATTTCATACAAAGGAGTGATAATAAATGAAGGGTGATAATGGTTTCAAACCCTTTATACCGGCGAATAAGGTCGTACCGGAAATGACTGCGGTTTCGATTGTGCTGGGTATTCTTTTAGCGGTATTGTTCGGTGCGGCCAACGCCTATCTGGGCCTGCGCGTGGGCATGACCGTTTCCGCATCCATTCCGGCTGCGGTTATCTCCATGGGTGTGATCCGCGTGATCTTAAAGCGGGATTCTATCCTGGAAAACAACATGGTGCAGACCATCGGCTCCGCCGGTGAGTCCGTGGCGGCAGGCGCGATTTTCACGCTGCCGGCTTTATTTATGTGGATGAGCGATTGGGGGGAAGGCGCTCCCTCGCTGGTTGAGATTTCCCTGATCGCCCTGTGCGGCGGCGTGCTGGGCGTGCTGTTCATGATCCCCCTGCGCCAGGCGCTGATCGTTAAGGAGCACGGCGTGCTTCCCTACCCGGAGGGCACGGCCTGCGCCGAGGTGCTGGTGGCGGGAGAGCAGGGCGGTTCCAAGGCCGGGGTGGTTTTTGCCGGCATGGGCATCGCGGCCGCCTACAAGTTTATTGCGGACGGCTTAAAGCTGTTCCCCAGCGACGTGGACTATGATATCAAGAAATACGGCGGCGGCGCGGGCATCTCCGTTCTGCCGGCCCTGGCGGGCGTGGGATACATCTGCGGCCCCAAGATTTCCTCCTACATGTTTTCCGGAGGTATTATTTCCTGGATGATCCTGATGCCCATTATCAAGCTGTTCGGCAGCGGTCTGACCCAGCCCTTTGCGCCGGCGGAACAGCTGATCAGCGAGATGAGCAGCTCCGCTATGTGGGGCTCCTACATCCGCTACATCGGCGCCGGGGCCGTGGCCGCAGCCGGCATCATCAGCCTGATCAAGTCCCTGCCCCTGATCGTCAGGACCTTCCGGGATGCCATGCGCGACTTAAGGGCGGGACGCCAGTCCTCCACCCTGCGCACGGACCAGGACCTGCCCATGAACGTCGTGCTGTTGGGCGTGCTGGCGGCCTGCGTGGTGATCTGGCTGGTGCCCGCGGTTCCGGTGAACCTTCTGGGCGCGCTGCTGATCGCAGTGTTCGGCTTCCTGTTCGCCACGGTTTCCTCCCGCCTGGTAGGGCTGGTGGGCTCCTCCAACAACCCGGTCTCCGGAATGGCCATCGCGACCCTGCTGGTGTCCTCGCTGGTGTTAAAGTCGGTGTCCGGTACCGGGCATGAGAGCATGATGGGCGTAATCGCCATCGGCGGCGTGATCTGCGTGATCGCGGCCATCGCCGGCGACACCTCCCAGGATTTGAAAACCGGCTATATCGTAGGCTCCACGCCCAGGAAACAGCAGACCGGCGAGCTCATCGGCGTGGTGGCCTCGGCCCTGGCCATCGGCGGCGTGCTGTATCTGCTCAACAAGGCGTGGGGCTACGGCACCGACGAGCTGCCCGCGCCCCAGGCCATGATCATGAAAACCGTGGTGGAGGGCGTGATGAACGGCAATCTGCCCTGGAACATGATTTTGTCCGGAGCGGCCATCGCGGTGGTGATCGAGATTCTGGGAATCCCGGTGATGCCCGTGGCGGTGGGCCTGTACCTGCCCCTGCGCACAACCTCGGCCATCATGGTGGGCGGCCTTGTGCGCCACTGGTTTGAGAAGCGCAAGTGCTCCGACGAGGAGAAGAAGGAATCGGTGAGCCGCGGTATCCTCTACACCTCGGGTATGATCGCAGGCGAGGGCCTGGTGGGTATCCTTCTGGCGGTGTTCGCCATCATCCCGTTAGCCAGCCCGCGGGGCGGTTTCCTGGCCGATTTCCTGAACCTATCCGCAATGGAGAACGGCCTGGGCGCGTTCCTTGCCAGCCCGGCTTCCAAGCTGGTGTCACTGGCGGCGTTCGCGGTTCTGATCCTGATCATGTGCAGGTTTACCATCTGGTACAGGGAGGAGAAGAAATAGGGCGATGCGAGCTGCCGTCCGGCTTCCGGGCGGCTGCGCCATGTTTGAAAAACACGCCGGGGCCGCTGCCGTCCGGCGTGTTTTCACAGGCTGTATGTCATTGGAGGTAGAATGGAATTGTTCGGCAAACGAAAATGCGACCAGAATTATCTGGAACTGATCCCGGAGCGCAATCCCCGGTTTTCCTGGAAGGAAGATGAGAGGGGGATTGTGACGGTGGATATGGTCCACAGCGGTATCTTTGATAAATTGGCCCAGAAGCTGTGCTTTACCCCCAAGGTCAGCCATATCCGCCTGGACGGTCTGGGAAGCTTTATCTGGAAACAGATCGACGGGGAGCGGGATATGACGGAGATCGGGGCCCTTGTGGAGGCTCAGTTCGGGGACCGGGCCCAACCGCTGTACGAGCGCCTGGCCCGGTATTTTGAGACGTTGAACAGCAATCATTTTATATCGCTGAAAAAGCGCGGCGCGGCCGGCGGACGGTGAACTCTTCATCCGCCGCCCGGGCCGCGCTTTTTTGAACGCAGCGACGGCCGCCCCGGCCTGCGGGCCATTGACGCTGCGATTCACAGGCAGCCTCCCGGGAGGCGTTTTTGGCGGGCGCAGAGGGAAAAAAGCGGAAAAAGCCAGGGCAGGACGCCAAGGGATTTGCTGTTCACGGAGCCCATCCACAACCGGGCCGTGAGGCGCTTGGGGATTTCTTATTGAAGTTGAACGATTATTTTACTATAATATAAGGCAGAGGCGCGTTGACGGAAGCCGCAAAGGCCCCAAAGCGCCGTCCGGGCGGCGGGAGCTTGCGGGCCGCTCAGGCGCGGGGGACGGGAAGGGGAGTTATGGTCTGTTACAACAGCCGGTTTCGGGTGGAGCTTGTCCCGGACCCGTGTTATACCATTGGTTCGGCGGACAACCGGCCCTATGACCGGGTATTCAATCCGGAGGAGCTGGGCGGGGGAGATTACAGGAAGGTCTGCCGCCTTGCGGTGGAGGATTTCCAGACAGGGGAGGAGACACAGGCCGCGCTGATCGGTGCGGGCACCTGGTGCGTGGAGGGCTGCGCTGTCCTAAACGGCGCTGTCCTGACGGTTCTGATGGACCGCAGGGCGTTACAGCTGTCGCTGGACCCCTTTGAGCAGCTGGACAGCAAAAAAATCAGCGCCGACGGTCCGCTGCTGGCCTTGTACCCTTGGGGAGAAGATTTTCTCGTGCACGGGGAGCTGGAGGTGCTGCGCCTGGATCGCCGGCTGCGGGTGCTCTGGTCGTTTTCAGGCCGTGACATCTTTGTGACCCGCGGCGGCGGGAAGGCCTTTGAGATGGAACAGGGGCGTATCCGCCTTCGGGACTGGGAGGGAAACCGCTATGAACTGGACCCTGACGGGAAGCTGCTCTCAGAGCTTCCGGCTCCGCGGGAGCGGGTGCTGGTGATCGATGTGACTGAGGCGGCCTCGCCCGCAGCGCTTCAGCGGATTCTGAAGCAGTCCCTGGGTATGCCGGACTGGTATGGGATGAACTGGGATGCCTTTTGGGATGGGATCACCGGCCTGATCCGGCTGCCGGACACCCTGGTCTTTGAAGGCTGGCACCTGTACAAGGCCCGGTGCCCTGAGGACGCCCGGGTTCTGGAGCGCCTGATGGAAGCATACGGCCGGGAGGCGGGAAGCTCCTGCCAGGTCATATATCGCTATTTCCGCTGACCGGACAGATCGGGACGCCGGCGCGGACAGACAAATGAGGAGGAAAATATGAATCAGATCAGATTGGGTAAAACAGAAATATGCGTGGATAAAAACGGGTTCGGCGCGCTGCCGATCCAGCGCATATCAAAGGAGGAGGCGGTGAAGCTGATCCGCAAGGCCTACGACCACGGAATCCGCTTTTTCGACACAGCCTACACCTACACGGACAGCGAGGAAAAGCTGGGGGAAGCCCTGGAGGGAATCCGGGACCAGGTCTATATCGCCACTAAAACGCCCGCGGGCACCAGCGAGGAGTTTTGGAAAAACCTGGAAGAAAGCTTGAGGAGGCTGAGAACGGACTACGTGGACTTGTTCCAGTTTCACAATCCGTCCTTCTGTCCAAAGCCGGGGGACGGCACAGGCCTGTACGAGGCTATGCTGGAGGCCAAGCGGCAGGGCAAGGTGCGGCATATCGGAATCACCAATCACAGGCTGAGCGTGGCCCGGGAGGCCGTGGACAGCGGGCTTTACGAGACGCTGCAGTTCCCGTTTTCCTATCTGTCCGGCGAGCCGGACCTGGAGCTTGTCAGGCGCTGCCGGGAACAGGACATGGGCTTTATCGCCATGAAGGCGCTGTCCGGCGGGCTCATCACCAATGCCAGGGCGGCCTACGCCTTTATGCTTCCCTACGACCATGTGCTGCCCATCTGGGGGATTCAGCGGGAGCGGGAGCTGGATGAGTTCCTGGAGTGCGGACGGTCGGCCCCCGAGATGGACGGGGAGCTGACGCAAGTCATTGAACACGACCGGGCGGAGCTGGGCGGTGAATTCTGCCGCGGCTGCGGCTACTGTATGCCGTGCCCGGCCGGCATCGAGATCAACGACTGCGCCAGGATGTCCCTGCTGATCCGCCGGTCCCCGTCCGCCTCCCACCTGACTGAAAAGGCCCGGGAGAGGATGAAAAAGATCGAGGACTGCCTGCACTGCGGCCAGTGCAGCGCAAAATGCCCATACGGCCTGGACACTCCGGCACTGCTGGAGAAGAATTATGAGGATTACAAGGAGATTCTTGCGGGAAAACCGCTTTAGGCCAATCGATTGCGGCGGGCGGGCAGGGCTTTGACCCTGCCCGCCCCGGCCGGACGCCCGGGATGTCCCGGACGCCGGGCCTGCCGCTCTGGCTGGAATCAGACGGACGTCCGCGGGCGTTCCCGGGCGCAGTGCGCGCGGGGATAAAGGGCGGACCCGGAGGAGAGGAGGAGAAGATGAAACTGTGCATCGCAGCAGCTCCATGCAAGGCCTGACGGGCAAACCTGCATGGAGCGTTTCCCGGAACACGGGCTTTGCATTCTTAAATGAAATTAAAATTTAAGGAGCAAAGAAAATGAATACACAACTAAATCATAACAGAGAACCAAACATCAGATATTTTATCCTTTTGTGGATCAGCCAGTCCGTCTCGGAGCTGGGCAGCGCTATGACTGCCTTCGGGCTGGCGCTGTGGGCCTTCGGCCAGAAGGGGACCGCCATGAGCATGGTGTCCCTGTCCATTTTTTCCTACCTGCCTTACGTGCTGATCAGCTTTGCGGCGGGCACGCTGGCCGATCGGTGGAAAAAGAAACACATTATGCTGGCCTGCGACACCCTGGCTGCCATGGGGAGCCTGACCGTGCTGGTCCTGCTGCTGGCGGGGCGCCTGTCCCTCTGGCACCTGTACGCCGTGAACCTGGTGATCGGCTTTATGAACGCCTTCCAGCAGCCGGCTTCCATGGTGGCGGTGACCATGCTGACGCCCAGGCGGTATTACACCAACATCAGCGGGCTCCAGGCCTTCTCCCAGTCCCTGACCGCCATTCTCTCGCCTGTGCTGGCGGCGAGCCTCATATCCTTCGGCGGGATTTACCTGGTGCTGGCCGTGGACCTAAGCACCTTTGTGGTCGCTTTCATTTCATTGGCCTTCTTCATCCCGCTGCCGGAGGAGCGAAAGCAGCTTGAGCCCGGGTCGGGCGGGGAGGGCTTCTGGCGCCAGTGCGTCCAGGGAATCCGTTATCTGCAGGGCAAGCGGGCGGTGTGGAAGATGATCTTGTTTTTCGCCCTGGTCAATTTTCTGTCCTCCATGGCAGGAAACAGCCTGATGCCGGCAATGATTCTCTCGCGGACGGACAACAACCGTCAGATTTTGGGCCTGGTGTCCTCCTGCCTTGGCTTTGGCACCATGGCGGGCAGCCTGGTCGCCGCGGTGTCCCGGCCGCCTGAGAGCAGAAAGCGGGCCATTTTCCGGTCCTGCGGCGTTTCCTTTCTGCTGTGCGACGTGCTGTGGGCCGTGGGCAGGGACTGGCGGATCTGGGCCCTGGCCGCTTTGATGGGGAATTTCCCGCTGCCGCTGCTCAACGCCAGCATGTCGGCGGTGGTTCGGGGACAGATTCCTGTGGAGATGCAGGGCAGAGCCTTTTCCACCCAGGCTACCTTTCAGTTTTTTACCATCCCCATGGGTTATCTGGCCGGCGGCCTGCTGTCCGACTACGTGTTTGAGCCCTTTATGAGGGCCGGCGGGCCGCTGCAGCGGAATCTGGGCGTTCTGGTGGGGGAGGGGAAGGGATCGGGCATGGCCCTGATCTTTTTCATCACGGGCGTGTGCGGCTTTCTGCTCAGCTTGGCGGCGCTGCGGGATAAAACCTTTGATGAGCTGGATTCCTTTGACTGACGGATATCAAATCCGGCATCCGGGCCCAAATTGCGGAAACGCCCCCGGGCTTTGGAGGCCGGATAAAAAATGAAAGGCGGATACTGAGAAATGATACGATATTACGGCAGGCCGCCTTACCGGGCGGCTGTGATACACGGCGGTCCGGGAGCTCCCGGCTCGGCCGCGGGGCTGGCTGCCATGGCCGGGGAGATATGCGGGACCTCGGAGCCTATGCAGTCCAAAAGCGCTATCCGGGAATTGGAGGCGGAGCTCAAAAATCAGCTTGTGGAGGCAGGGAGCCTCCCTGCGGTTCTCATCGGCCACTCCTGGGGAGCGCTTTTGGCGGCTCTGTTTGCAGGAGCCCATCCGGAGATGGTGGAAAAGCTGATTCTGGTGGGCTGCCCGCCCCTGACGGCCGATTACGTTCCTCAGATTAAGGAGCGCCGCAGGCAGAATCTGAGCGTCCGGGACCAGGAGGAACTGGAACGGCTGACGGCCCGGCTGGAACAGGGCGGACCGCGGGGGGCTGAGGCGGACGGGAGGCTTGCGCGGCTGGATGATCTGGCCCGGTTAAGCGACTGCTATGACCCGCTGCAGTCCCCGGTGGAGGAGCTATTACCTGTGGACGGGGAGAAATACAACGCTGTTTGGGGAAAGGCTGCTGCTTTGAGGTCCTCAGGGGCGCTGTTAAAACGCTTTCGGAACCTGACCCGCCCGGTAACCTTCATCCAGGGGCGGCAGGACCCGCACCCGGCCGCGGGCATTTCGGAGCCGTTGGCCGGCTCAGGGCTTGAATACAAGCTCCATGTGCTGGACCGGTGCGGCCACAGCCCGTGGCTGGAGCGGCAGGCGCGGGAACACTTTTTTGCCGTCCTGAAACGGGAGCTGGACGGGTAAGCGATTAAATCCGGCGTCCGAATGGAGCGCTTTGCCTCCGGACGCCGTCACAAAAGAGGAGGTTACGGGATGTATGAATCGCGCTGCGGAATCCGCTGCGACAGCTGCGGCCGCAAGGAGGAGGTAAACTGCACAGGCTGCCTGAATATGAAGCTGCCCTTCTGGGGCGGGGAATGCCGGGTCAAGTCCTGCTGCGAGCGCAGGGGGTTAAACCACTGCGGGGAGTGTATTAAGTTTCCCTGCGAGACGTGCGCAACCATGGGGGAGGACGCGGGCTTTGACCCAAGGCCCAGGCTGGAAGCCTGCAGGCAGTGGGCGGAAGAAGGGCCGGCTTGAAGCTTCATTCCGGCGCAGTCCCGTCCACGACATACGAAAAAAACAGCCGCCGCGGAAGATGGCAAGTAAACCGCGGCGGCTGTTTTTCATTTCCCGGGATGGCTTCCGGGGAATTTCAGAGGATTCCGGCCGTATGGCAAGACGGCCGGATTTATATTAACATACTATGAGGATTAATTGGTTTTATAAATGTTCTTCTCTCTGGGCAGCGTCACGTTCAGCAGAATGGCCACCAGGGTTGCGATCACAACCGGGGACTTGCCGAAGATGGTGGTAACCCAGGCCGGGAATGAGCTCAGGGAGGCGCTTGCCTGTGAAACGCCCATGCCCAGCGCGGCCGCGAGGCCTACGATGGAGGTGTTGCGGTAGTTCATTTCCTCCGTCATAACCAGCTTCATGCCGGTCATGGCGATGGAGGCGAACACGGATACGGTCGCACCGCCCAGAACCGCATAGGGAATGGTGGTGAGCAGCGCGGAGAACTTGGGCAGCAGGCCCGCTACCAAGATAATAACAGCGGAGATGCCCAGGGTTACGCGGTTGACTACCTTTGTGGTAGCCACGATGCCCACGTTCTGGCTGTAGGTTGCGGTGGGAAGGCAGCCTAAGAAAGCGCCGACCACGTTGACCAGGCCGTAGCCCAGAATCGCACCCTGCAACTCGTCCGTGGTGGGCTCGCGGTCCAGACCTCCCGCCGTGGTGGCGGAAAAGTCGCCGATGGCCTGCACGGAGTTGATGACGAACAGCAGTCCGATGGCCACGCAGGCGGATATCTCAAAATTGATGCCAAAGTGCATGATGTGGGGCAGCTGGACCACTCCGGCCTCCGCCACGTTGGAGAAGCTGACCATGCCGAAGAACATGGAGAAAATGTAGCCTGCGATCATGCCCGCCAGGATGGAAGCCAGCTTTAAAAAGCCTTTGGCAAAATGGTTTAACACGGTTACTACAACCAGGGTGAAAATTGCCACCGTCCAGTTCTGCCAGGAGCCGTAGTTTGGCTGGCCGGTACCGCCCGCCATGTAGTTGATGGCGGTGGGGTAGAGGCTCAGTCCGATGGTAAACACCACGGTGCCCGCGATTAACGGCGGGAAGAATTTGCGGATCTTTTTAATCATGATACCCACGATAACTGCACAGATACCACCCACGATCTGGGAACCCAGAATGGTGGCGATACCATACTGTTCGGCGATGGCCTGCATGCT
This sequence comes from Enterocloster asparagiformis, assembly GCA_018380885.1. GTDB lineage: Bacteria > Bacillota > Clostridia > Lachnospirales > Lachnospiraceae > Enterocloster. The sequence goes on along the minus strand of JAGZSY010000002.1, from coordinate 83,946 downwards.
GGGCACGTAGGCAAAGCTGACGCCCAGGATGACAGGAAGGCCCGCGCCCAGGCGCAGCCCGCCTTTTTTTCCCAGCGGAAACAGCTGGAGCAGGGTGGCAAGGGCGGATACGACAAGAGAAGCCTGGATCAGGATCACCCGGTCTGCGGTATCGATACCGGCCGCGCCGGAAATGATGATAGCGGGCGTCACGCAGCCCACGATCATAGCGACTACGTGCTGGAGCGCCAGGGGAATCGCCTGGCTCATTTTTGGAACGCCGTCCAAATCGAACAGTGATGCGTGCTGTTTTTCTGAATTCATGATAATGCCTCCTTTACGCTAAGTGGATATGAGTACCGGTCTGTCCCTGGATACCGTCTTTTGCTTTTTCCAACAGCGTAATTAAAGCAGTGCGTCCTGGCTTTGATTCAGCAAATTTTACAGCGGCCTGGACCTTGGGAAGCATGGAGCCGGGAGCGAAATGTCCCTCTTTGATGTACTTGCGCGCATCTTCCGTGTCCAGATCATCCAGCCATTTTTCTTCCGGCTTTCCGAAGTTAATAGCTACTTTTTCGACTGCGGTCAGAATAATTAAGAAGTCCGCGTCTAATTCCTCTGCCAGCAGCTCGCTGGCGAAATCCTTGTCGATCACGGCGCTGGCGCCCTTTAAGTGGTTGCCCTGACGGGTAACCGGGATTCCGCCGCCGCCGCAGGCGATGACCAGCTGGCCGGAGTTAACCAGGGAACGGATCGCGCCGATCTCCACGATCTCAGCGGGTTTGGGGGAGGCGACCACACGGCGGTAGCCGCGGCCGGCGTCCTCGCGCATGATATAGCCGTACTTCTCCTCTGCGATCTTGGCCTGCTCCTCGGTCATAAAGTGGCCGATGGGCTTGCTGGGAGCGTCGAAAGCGGGATCGTCCGCATCCACGCGAACCTGGGTGATCATGGTAGCCACCGGAATGTCGCAGATGTTCCGGTTGTAGAGCTCCTCCCGCAGTGCGTTCTGCAGGTCATAGCCGATGTAAGCCTGGCTCATGGCGACGCAGACGGAGAGGGGAGTGTTGGGCTGGCTTGCATCCTCGCGGCTGAGCGCGGCCATGGCGTTGTTGATCATGCCGACCTGGGGGCCGTTTCCGTGAGCCACGATGACCTCGCAGCCCTCCTCGATCAGGTCCACGATCGCTTTGGCGGTGATTTTCACAGCCTTCATCTGCTCCGGCAGGGTATTGCCGAGGGCGTTTCCGCCCAGCGCGATGACGATACGTTTTTTCTTATTATTTTCCATAGTGATATCCCCTTTGAGTTTTTGCCTCTATTTTTGCATGAATAAGGCTGCCAGGCCGAATGCCCGGCAGCCCGGAATTACATATTTTTACGGTCTCTTATTTGAATACGCGGGGAGTGCCCTTCTCTTCCAGCTTCTTTAAAACGTCGGCCGGATCAGCGAACTTAGCCAGCATGATCATAGCTGCGATCACGTAGGGCTTGAAGCTGGCTTCCTTGTACAGCGGGTCGCGGTAGCGGTCGAATACGGAAGCCTCAACCTCGCCGTCCTTGCAGCTCACATCGTTGATGTCCGCCGGTAAGCAGTGCAGGTACAGAGCCTTGCCGTCCTTGGTGGTTTTCATCAGCTCCTCGGTGCAGCACCAGTCCTTGTGCTGTGCGTTCTGGGCCAGCAGCTCCTTCTCCAGAGCCTTGATGCCCTCGGTGTCGCCCTCGCCGTACAGGTTGGTTCTCTTTTCCATAGCTGCGAAGGGAGCCCAGCTCTTCGGGTAAACGATGTCAGCATCCTTGAACGCGTCGGCCATGTCGTGGGATACGCGGAAGGAACCGCCGGATTTCTCGGCGTTGGCTCTTGCAACGTCCTCAACCTCAGGCATGATCTCGTAGCCTTCCGGATGAGCCAGAACAACCTCCATGCCCATGCGGGTCATCAGGCCCACAACGCCCTGGGGAACGGAGAGGGGCTTGCCGTAGGAGGGAGAATAAGCCCAGGTCATGGCCAGCTTTTTGCCCTTCAGGTTCTCAACGCCGCCGAACTCGTGGATGATGTGCAGCATGTCGGCCATACACTGGGTGGGATGGTCGATATCGCACTGTAAGTTTACCAGGGTGGGCTTCTGCTCTAAGATGCCGTCCTTGTAGCCCTGGGAAACAGCGTCCACAACCTCGTGCATGTAAGCGTTGCCCTTGCCGATGTACATATCGTCGCGGATGCCGATTACGTCAGCCATAAAGGAGATCATGTTGGCGGTCTCACGCACGGTCTCGCCGTGTGCTACCTGGGATTTGCCCTCGTCCAGATCCTGAACCTCAAGGCCTAACAGGTTGCAGGCGGAAGCGAAAGAGAAGCGGGTGCGGGTGGAGTTGTCGCGGAATAAGGAGATGCCCAGTCCGCTCTCGAACACCTTGGTGGAGATGTTGTTCTCACGCATGAAGCGCAGCGCGTCGGCTACGGTCCAGACAGCCTCCAGCTCGTCGTCGGTTTTCTCCCAGGTCAGGAAGAAATCGCCCTCGTACATTTCCTTGAAGTTCAGTTTGTTCAGCTTATCAATGTAATCCTGTAATGTTTTCATGATTTTAACTCCTTTAAAATTGTATGTTAATTTTTATAGGTAACGTGGTATTGATACGGAAAACCGGCTCCGCCCGGCTTCTCCGGCGGTCAATTCAGCACAAACCGCCGGATATCGTCTGAGACGGGGCGCCGAAAGAAAATTGGCAAGAACGTTCGGCGCTTCATTCTAGGAGTCGGATTTCGGGAAAATGTCAAATTACTTGCAGTAAACGGAGGGCAGGGCAGCGTAAACGGCTGCGCAGGTTACCAGATCCTGCTTCCAGGTTTTCTCGTTGGGAGCGTGAGCCTGAGCCTCAGCGCCGGGGCCAAAGCCGATGCAGGGGATCTTGTTGCGGCCCATGATGGAAACGCCGTTGGTGGAGAAGGTCCACTTGTCGGTCAGCGGGCGGGCGGTTCTCATCTCCAGGGTCTCAGCAGCGCCGATGCGGGCGTCGCCGAACAGGTTCTTGTAGGACTCCTCCAGAGCCTTGGTTACGTCGTGATCCTCCGGGATTACCCAGGTGGGGAAGTAGCACTCGATCGGATATGTAAGTCCCTTGTAGGAAGGACGGGAATACTCGTACATGGAAACCTTCACGTCGTCGCCGTACTTCTGTACTGCGGGCAGGGCGCGAATCTCATCTAAGCAGCTCTCCCAGGTCTCGCCTGCGGTCATGCGGCGGTCCAGGGAAACGGAGCAGGAGTCTGCAACCGCACAGCGGCTGGGGGAGGTGAAGAAAATTTCGGAAACGGTAACGGTTCCGCGTCCCAGGAAGTTTGCTTCCTTCCACTCGGGATTGTATTTCTCATCCAGCATCTTTACCAGACCCTTAACTTCCTTGTCGTCCGCGGCGTCGTTCTCGTTCAGCGCTCTTACGTCCTGAAGGATGTCGGCCATCTTGTAGATCGCGTTGTCGCCGCGCTCAGGAGCGGAGCCGTGGCAGGAAACGCCCTTGACGTCCACGCGAATCTCCATACGGCCTCTCTGGCCGCGGTAGATACCGCCGTCGGTGGGCTCGGTGGACACAACGAAGTCCGGACGAACCTTATCTTCATTGATGATGTACTGCCAGCACAGGCCGTCGCAGTCCTCTTCCTGTACCGTGCCGGTTACCAGAACAGTATACTTGTCGGAGAGCAGGTCCAGATCCTTCATGATTCTGGCTCCGTACACAGCGCTGACAATACCGCCGCACTGGTCGGAAACGCCGCGTCCGCCGATCTCGGTGTCGTTCTCGTAGCCCTCGTAGGGATCGAAGTTCCAGTTGTTCTTGTTGCCGATACCTACGGTATCGATGTGGGCGTCAAAGCCGATTAAGGTTTTGCCGGTTCCCATATATCCCAGCACGTTGCCCATGGGATCGATCTCAACCTTGTCGAAATCGAGCTTTCTCATCTCCTCCGCAATGCGGTCGATGTGAGCTTTCTCATCGCAGCTCTCGCCGGGGAATTTTACGATGTCACGTAAAAATTTGGTCATGTCTTTCTCGTAGTTCTGTGCAGCTTCCTTGATTTTGCCATAATCCAGGCTCATTTTCATTTCCTCCATAATAAGTTTTGTGATTGGTTAAGTTGAACGCCGCTCCCCGCTGAAAGCGGGAGAGAGGCGGTTGCCGCTGTGAGTGGTGATTGGGCTTGTTTTATTTCTCTTTGCCTTCCCAGACGATGTTTTTGTAGCGGTCCGGGTCTGTGTCGCCCTCGGTGGAGAAGAGCAGCACTCTGGAATTCTCGTCTAAGCCGATCGCCTGGCGCAAATCCTTGTAATCGTCCATGGTCGCCATAGCCACCAGGGCTCCGAAGGGAGCGGCTCCGGATTCGCCGGAGGTCACAGGCTCGTCGCCCTTGATGGGAGCGGCCAGCATGCGCATGCCCTTTGCGGCCACCCAGTCGGGAGCGGCGATAAATACGGTCACATGGTTCTTTAAGATATCCCAGGAGATTGTGTTGGGCTCTCCGCAGGCGAGACCGGCCATGATGGTCTGCATGTCGCCGTCCACAATGCGGGGATCGCCGTCGCCGGCAGCAGCGCCCTTGTACAGGCAGGCGGCCACATCGGCTTCCACAACCACGAAGGTGGGAGGATTATCGGGGTAAAGGTTGGTAAAGTATCCTACAACCGCGCCGGCCAGGGAGCCGACTCCGGCCTGTACGAACACGTGGGTGGGACGCTCGCAGCCGTATTCGGCAAGCTGCTCGCCGGCCTCCATTGCCATGGTGCCGTAGCCCTGCATGATCCAGGAGGGGATCTCCTCGTAGCCGTCCCAGGCGGTATCCTGGACGATCACGCCGCGCTCTGTTTCTTCCGCTTCCTTGGCGGCCAGGCGAACGCAGTCGTCGTAGTTCATTTCCTGGATGTCAACCTGCGCGCCTTCCTTGGCGATGTTCTGCAGGCGGGTCTGGGTGGAGCCCTTGGGCATATGTACAACTGCCTTCTGGCCTAAACGGTTGGCGGCCCAGGCAACGCCGCGGCCGTGGTTGCCGTCGGTGGCGGTGAAGAAGGTGGCCTGGCCGAACTCTTCACGAAGCTTCTCGGAGGTGAGCACCGCGTAGGGCAGCTGGGAAACGTCCTTTCCGGTTTCCTTGGCGATGAAACGGGCCATTGCGAAGGAACCGCCCAGCACCTTGAATGCGTTTAATCCGAACCGGTAGGACTCGTCCTTGATGTAAACTTCCTTCACTCCCAGGTAAGCGGCCATCTGGTCCAGCTTGGTTAAGGGAGTCTTGCTGTACTGGGGGAAGCTCTCGTGGAAGGTTCTGGCCTTCTTGATCTCCTCCAACCCCATGATCGGCAGATTCGTATCCGCGGTTTTGGGCATTTTGTTTACCGCCCACTTGATCTGTTCCATTTTTATAAAATCCTCCTTATAATCATGCGTTTGTTTTAATAGGAATAGAGTAACTGTTCAGTAGGTCTGCGCGCTTGCTGCGCTGACCGTATGAAAACCTAAGCTTGCTGGCAAAAATCCCATCGACGAAGTCGATTTTAAATGGATTTTTGCTCGTATCTGTGAAGGTACTGAACAGATACGGAATATAATTGTTAACAGAGGTTGCCTAGCTGTCCGACTTGCGGCTGTTCACATCGATGTAACTGTACAGAGTGAATTTTGAAATCCCGAAGTACTTGGAGATCTTGTCGCCGGACTTGGTAATCAGGAATGCTCCCGCATCATTTAAGAATTGGATCGCCGCAACCTTCTCTTCTTTATTCATGAGAGCTGCCGGCTTGCCAACCATGAGTACGGACTGTTCGATCAAGCTGTCCAGCAGGTCGGTGACGTTGGTGACGATCTGATCCGGCTGCTTTTTTGCATCCGATTGGGGTTCGGTATCGATCAGCGCTTTGATGGACCGGTCCACCGTCATCAGCCCGGTGATGTCGTAGTTGATCGCCAGTATGTAGTCGATGGCGTCGCCTTCCTCGTTGTGAATGTAGAAGGTGCTGGATTTTAAGATCCGCCCGTTGGCCGTTCGGGTTAAATAACCCAGATGGTCTTTGAGGGAAGCGGCGTCCTTATTGTGAAGGGTTTCCAGCACGACCTTGGACGGGCCGTCGCCGACCTGCCGGTTGGTGATATGTCCATTGGTAATGTATACGATGGAGTGTTCCATGTCATGCTTTTTCAGATCGTGGATTACCACTTCACAATCAGGACCGAACTGTCTGGAAAGGCCGTCGGCTATCTGCGTCAAAAGTCCTAATGTGTAAGTCATAAGCATATTCTCCTTTCCTTCAGGATTCGTAACTGCAGCGGTGCAGGCAGTTATCAAAATTCTTCAAAATTAGGTAACTTTGTACAATAAACACGATTGTTAAATTTGCCTCGTTGTTTATGATTCCATCATATCACAAAAAAAAGGAAATGCAATACTTTTTTACAAAAAAATTTTTGATATCTAAAAAATTTTGCATTTTTTGCTTGCAAATGGCGGGTACAGGTGTTAGTATAGGGGTACAGGAGGCGCATTCTGCTTAAAAAGCAGAGGCATGGAAAGCGGAATGCGGCCGATCGGAATTACAATATGAGACAGCTACGAAATCAGGAAGAAAACCACCGAGTAAAGGAGAGAGGTTATGTTAGTAATTGGCAATGGACGGTTAGTAACCAGGGATTCGGAAGTTCCTTTTTATGAGAACGGCGCGGTTGCAATGGACGGGGGAACCATCGTCCGGGTCGGCACCGCGGAGGCGATCAGACAGGAATTTCCGGAAGCAGAGTATGTGGACGCCAGGGGGGGCGTGATCATGCCTGCGTTTATCAACACCCACGAGCATATTTACAGCGCCATGGCGAGGGGCCTTTCCATCAACGGATACAATCCCAACGGCTTTCTGGAGATTCTGGATGGCATGTGGTGGACCATCGACCGCCATCTGACCAACGAGCAGACGCGCCAGAGCGCCCGCGCTACCTATATTGATTCCATCAAGAACGGCGTTACCACGGTTTTCGACCACCACGCCAGCTTCGGCGAAATCCACGACAGCCTGTTCGCCATCGAGGACGCGGCTAAGGAGCTTGGAATCCGCACCTGCCTGTGCTATGAGGTTTCCGACCGCGACGGCATGGACAAGGCGAGGGAGGCGGTGATGGAGAACGCGGCCTGGATCAAGCACGCCCTGGCGGACGATACGGACATGATCGCCGGCATGATGGGCATGCACGCGCAGTTCACCATCTCCGACGCGACCATGGAGCTGGCGGCCGCCAACAAGCCCGCGGAGGTGGGCTACCACATCCACGTGGCCGAGGGCATCGAGGATTTGCACGACTGCCTGAAAAAATACGGCAAGCGCATTGTGGACCGTCTGTACGACTGCAACATCCTGGGCAGCAAGACGCTGCTGGGGCACTGCATCTACGTGAATCCCCACGAGATGGAATTAATTAAGGAAACGGATACCATGGTCGTGCACAATCCCGAGTCCAATATGGGCAACGCCTGCGGCTGCCCGCCCACCATGGAGATCGTGCACCGGGGAATTTTAACCGGCCTGGGCACGGACGGCTACACCCACGATGTGCTGGAGTCCTACAAGGTGGCCAACGTGCTGCACAAGCATCACCTGTGCGATCCGGGCGCGGCCTGGAGCGAGGTTCCGCAGATGCTCTTTGAGGGCAACCCGAAGATTGCCAACCGCTACTTCAAGAAGCAGCTGGGCGTGCTGAAGGAGGGAGCGGCGGCGGACGTGATCGTAACCGACTACATCCCCCTGACCCCCATGAACGCCGGCAACGTGAACGGCCATATCCTGTTCGGCATGACCGGCCGCAGCGTGGTGACCACGGTCTGCAACGGCAAGGTGCTGATGAAGGACCGGGAGCTGATCGGAATCGACGAGGAGAAGGTGATGGCGGAAGTGAGAGCGGAGGCGCAGAAGTTGGAGCGCTCCATCAACGGCTAAACAGTACCAGAATATAATTTAGGAGGATATTTCCATGAGCGATAGAATGACCCCGATTCCCTTTGGGAATCTGATGAACTGGATTTTAAAGGAACACGAGAAAGGCGCGATTTTCGGCGTGCGCAGACCCTTTGTGGCCGATCCCTCCCATACATACGAGATTTTCGGCCGCAAGCTGGAGACTCCCTTCGGCCCGGCCGCAGGACCCCACACCCAGCTGGCCCAGAACATCGTGGCCTCCTACGTGGCGGGCAGCCGTTTCTTTGAGCTGAAAACCGTGCAGAAGCTGGACGGCGAGGACCTTCCGGTGAACAAGCCCTGTATTAAGGCGGACGACGAGTGTTACAACTGCGAGTGGTCCACCGAGCTGTACGTGCCCCAGGCATTTGACGAGTATGTGAAGGCCTGGTTCGCCTGCCAGGTGGTGGCGAAAGAGTACGGCTTAGGCGCAATGGACGGCTTCCAGTTCAATATGTCCGTGGGTTACGACCTGGAGGGCATCAAAACGGAAAAAATTGACAATTTTATCGAGGGCATGAAGGACGCCTCCCAGACGCCCGTATTTAAGGAGTGCCGCCAGTGGCTGCTGGACCATGCGGACCTGTTTGAGAAGGTGACGAGAGAGGACATCGAGGGAATCTCCCCGGCGGTCTGCAACTGCGCCACCCTGTCCACACTCCACGGCTGCCCGCCCCAGGAGATTGAGCGCATCGCCCGCTATCTGATCGAGGAGAAGAAGGTTCACACCTTTATCAAGTGCAACCCCACCCTCCTGGGCTACGAGTACGCCAGAGAGATGATGGATTCCATGGGCTACGACTATGTGGCCTTCGGCGACTTCCATTTTAAAGACGATTTACAGTACAGCGACGCGGTGCCCATGCTGGAGCGCCTACAGGCCCTGGCCGACGAGAAGGGCCTGGAGTTCGGCGTGAAGATCACCAACACCTTCCCCGTGGACGTGAAGGCCGGCGAGCTGCCCAGCGAGGAAATGTACATGTCCGGAAAGAGCCTGTACCCGCTGTCCATGTCCGTGGCCATGAAGCTGGCAAAGGATTTTGGCGGAAAGCTGCGCATCTCCTACTCCGGCGGCGCGGATTACTTCAATATTAAAGATATCGTGGACGCGGGCATCTGGCCTGTGACCATGGCCACTACTATGTTAAAGCCCGGCGGCTACCAGAGACTGGAGCAGATCGGACAGATTTTTGCCAGGGACGAGGCCAAGTCCTTTGCGGGAGTGGATGCAGAGCGCGTGGCTCAGCTGGTGGAAGCGGCCAAGACCGATAAACACCACGTGAAGGCCGTCAAGCCCCTTCCCTCCAGAAAGATTAAGCGCCCGGTTCCGCTGACCGACTGCTTCGTGGCTCCCTGTGAGGAGGGCTGCCCCATCCATCAGGATATCACCGCCTACTTAAAGCTTATGGGCGCCGGAAAGGCCGAGGAGGCCCTGGAGGTGATCCTGCAGAAGAACCCGCTTCCTTTTATCACCGGCACCATCTGCGCGCACAACTGCATGAGCAAGTGCACCCGCAACTTCTACGAGACCCCGGTCAATATCCGCAGAACCAAGCTGGAGGCCGCCGAGGGCGGATTTGAGGCCGTGATGGCGAAGCTTCAAAAGCCGGAAATTGCCAGCGACAAGACCGTTGCTGTGGTGGGCGGAGGACCGGCTGGAATGGCCGCCGCTTACTTCCTGGGCAGAGGCGGCATGAAGGTGACCCTGTTTGAGAAGGAGGAGAAGCTGGGCGGCGTGGTCCGCAACGTGATTCCGGGCTTCCGCATCCCCGACGAGGCCATCGACAACGACGCCAGGCTGGTGGAGGCCATGGGCGTGGAGATCGTCACGGGCAGGGAGATCGGCTCCGTGGACGAGGTGAAAAAGGACTACGACTACGTGGTGCTGGCATTGGGCGCCTCCACCCCGGGAACCCTGCGCCTGGAAGAGGGCGAGGCGAAGAATGCTCTGGAATTCCTGGCTCAGTTTAAAGCCACCGACGGCAACCTTGACCTGGGTGAGAACGTGGTCGTGATCGGCGGCGGCAACACAGCCATGGATACCGCCCGGGCGGCGAAGCGCAACAAGGGCGTGAAGAAGGTTTCCCTGGTCTACCGCAGAACAAAACGCTATATGCCGGCGGACGCTGAAGAGCTGGAGATGGCCATCGACGACGGCGTGGAGTTCGCGGAGCTGCTTTCGCCGGTGAAGCTGGCGGGCGGCGTGCTCTACTGCAAGCGGATGGTGCTGGGCGACTACGATGCCAGCGGACGCCGCGGCGTGGTGGAGACCGACGAGGTGGTTGAGGTTCCCGCCGACACGGTGATCGCAGCCGTGGGCGAGAAGGTTCCGGGCGCGTTCTACCAGGCCAACGGCATTGCGCTGGATGGCAGAGGCCGCGTGCAGGCAGACCAGGACACCCTGGAGACCAGCGTGGCGGGCGTATACGCTGCGGGAGACGGGCTCTACGGACCGGCCACCGTGGTGGAAGGCATCCGGGACGGCAAGAAGGCTGCCGAGGCCATTCTGGGCCGCGCCGTAGCCGGGGATCTGTTCAGCCTGTCAGATGCGGACAATATCTACGGCCGCAAGGGCAACCTGATGGAGGAGGACGAGGCGGATGTGGACAGCAAGCGCTGCCTGTCCTGCAACAGCTACTGCGAGAACTGCGTGGAGGTATGTCCCAACAGGGCCAATATCACCCTGACTGTTCCGGGCATGGAGCGCCATCAGATTATCCACGTGGACTACATGTGCAACGAGTGCGGCAACTGCAAGAGCTTCTGTCCTTGGGACAGCGCTCCGTATCTTGACAAGTTCACCCTGTTCGCCAACGAGAAGGACATGGAGGACAGCGAGAACCAGGGCTTCGTGGTGTTGAAGCGTGAGACCGGCGCCTGCAAGGTGCGCCTGCAGGGCAAGGTGGTGGACTATGTGGCCGGAACCCCAAGCGACGTTGTGCCAGAGGGGATCGGTAAGATCATCGAGACGGTGATTCGGGATTACGCATATATGCTGTAATGGCAGAACCGCGTCCGGGCCGGGATTTTGGCGTCCTCGTCAAACGGTCGCCGGTCCCGGGACCGCGGTGAACGGAATATAAGTGGAATGACAGCTCGGGAGCGCGCGGCCAAAATGGCGGCTCCCGGGCAGTTGCCGCATTGCCGCGGCAGGGGCGGCGCAGCTTTTATATCCATATTATTGTTAAATAAATAACATTTCCGCTGCGCGGATCGCCCGCGCATTTGGCGGATGAATTTGAGACGAAACGTACAGGTCGCCCGGTTCGCACATTGGCCATACCGGCCGTGTGAAGGGAAACGTTACGACTGTAAAATGTATGGGAATTGGCTGGAAAAGGGGGCGGGGTGAGGTGCCGCGTGTAAAAACCATGAAACTTGTGATAACATTTCCGGGAACCACCCAGGCGCTTAGGATGGAGAAGGAGGCGCGGGAGCGCGGCCTTCCCGGACGCCTGATCCCCGTTCCGTCCGCGATCCGGGCGGGCTGCGGCATGGCCTGGAGCGCGCCGGTGGAATCGCGCAGCCAATTAGAATCCCTGTTGGAGCAGACAGGGATAGAACTGGAGGATATTTATGAGCTCTTATTGTAAAGTATGGATAAACGGCCGGGAGGTCGAGGCGGACGCTGAGCGCAAGCTGATCGATGTGCTGCGGAACGACTGCCGCTTAAAATCCGTCAAGGACGGCTGCAGCGAGGGCGCCTGCGGAACATGCACGGTTCTGGTGGACGGAAAAGCCACCAAGGCCTGCGTGCAGAAGATGGGGCGCATGGAGGGAAAACATATTCTCACCGTGGAGGGCTTCAGCCAGCGGGAGAAGGACGTGTACGTGTACGCCTTCGGGGAGGCCGGAGCGGTTCAGTGCGGCTTCTGTATCCCCGGCATGGTGATCTGCGCCAAGGGTCTGCTGGATGTAAATCCCAGCCCCAGCCGCGTGGAGATCGCCCACGCCATCCGCAACAATTACTGCCGGTGCACGGGCTACAAGAAGATTATCGACGCCATTGAGCTGGCAGCCAGGATGCTGCGGGAGGACATTCCCGTGTCTGAGCAGGAGAAGATGGTCAAGGTGGGTTCCATGATGCACCGGATCGACGTGGAGGGCAAGGTGCTTGGCACCGGCCAGTACGTGGACGATATGGACCAGGTGGACCTGCCGGGCATGATCTACGGCGGCGCGGTGCGCACCAAATATCCGCGGGCGCTGGTCAAAGCGATTCACACGGAGAAGGCTAAGGCCCTTCCCGGCGTGGTCTGCGTGCTGACTGCGGAGGATGTGCCGGGCAAGAACAAGGTGGGCCATCTGAAGCAGGACTGGGACACCATGATCCCCGTGGGCGGGACCACCCGCTATCTGGGCGATTCCGTCGCCATCGTGGCGGCCGAGACGCCGGAGCTTCTGGAGCAGGCCAAGGCCCTGGTGGAGGTGGAGTACGAGGAGTTAAAGCCCGTTACCTGTCCGGCCGAGGCTTTGGCCGAGGGCGCTCCCCTGGTGCACTCTGCCGGAAACGTGCTCAGCCATGAGCATCTGGTCCGCGGCAACGCTGAGGAAGTGATCGCCAATTCAAAATACAAGGTGACAAAGCACTACGAGACTCCCTGGACCGAGCATGCATTCCTGGAGCCGGAGTGCGCCATCGCAATGCCCTTCGGGGACGGCGTGTTTATCTATTCCACAGACCAGGGAACCTACGACACCCGCCATGAGACCTCCATCCTGCTGGGGCTGGAGCCGGATAAGGTGATCGTGGAGAACAAGCTGGTGGGCGGCGGCTTCGGCGGCAAGGAGGACGTGACGGTGCAGCACCAGGCGGCGCTGATCGCCTACCTGACTAAGCGCACCGTAAAATGCAAGCTGACCCGCAAGGAGAGCCTGATCATTCACCCCAAGCGCCATCCCATGAGCATTGACCTGACCACGGCCTGCGATGAGAACGGATATCTGACCGCCATGAAGGCGGTGGTGGTGGCGGATACCGGCGCCTACGCCTCTCTGGGCGGCCCGGTGCTCCAGAGGGCCTGCACCCACGCGGCCGGCCCCTACAACTACCAGAATATCGACATCGACGGCACCGCCGTCTACACCAACAACCCGCCGGCAGGCGCGTTCCGCGGCTTCGGCGTGACCCAGACTATTTTTGCCACTGAGATGAATATCAATCTGCTGGCTGAGATGGCGGGCCTCGATCCCTGGGAGATGCGTTACCGCAACGCCATCCGTCCGGGACAGGTGCTGCCAAACGGACAGATCGCTGACCCGGCCACCGGGCTGGCGGAAACCCTGGAGGCGGTAAAGGATCAGTTCTACGCCGCCTACAACGCCGGAAAGCCGGTGGGCTTAGGCTGCGCCCTGAAGAACGCGGGCGTGGGCGTGGGGCTTCCCGACAAGGGCCGTGCGCGCCTGATCGTGGAGGACGGCAAAATCCACATCCACGCGGGCGCCTCCTGCATCGGCCAGGGCCTGGGCACCGTGCTGGTGCAGATGGTGGCGGAGAGCGCCGGGGTCAGCATGGACGACATTGTCTACCACAACCCCAACACCTCCATGGCGCCGGATTCCGGAACCACCTCCGGCTCCCGCCAGACGCTGATTACCGGCGAGGCGGCCAGACGGGCGGCCAAGGACCTGCGCAGGGAGCTGTTTAAGCTGACCGGGCGCGAATACCAGTGCGAGACCTTTGACAAGCGCTATCTGGAGAACGTGGTGGTGGAGGTGGAATCCCCCGAGACCGCGGCCGTGACCTTCACAGGGGAGGAGCTGGCACTGTTAAACGGCAGGGATTACTACGAAGAATACTATGCCAAGACCGACAAGATGGGCGCGGACCTTCCCAACCCCGTATCCCACGTGGCCTACGGCTACGCCACCCAGATGTGCCTGTTAAACGAGGACGGCACGGTAGAAAAGGTGGTGGCGGCCCACGACGTGGGCAAGGCGGTCAACCCCAAGAGCGTGGAGGGCCAGATCGAGGGCGGCGTGCTCATGTCCTGCGGATACGCGCTGACCGAGCAGTACCCCTTAAAGGACTGCGTGCCCACGGCCAAGTTCGGCACCCTGGGGCTGTTCCGGGCGGACAAGGCGCCGGAGATCGAGAGCATCATCGTGGAGAAGCCCGGCGTGGACGTGGCCTTCGGAGCCATCGGCATCGGGGAGATCACCTCGATCCCCACAGCCCCGGCGATTGCGGGCGCGTACTACAAGTGGAACGGACAGTTCCAGACATCGCTTCCGCTTGCGGGCACGCCCTACGCGAAGAAAAAGGCGTAATTGACACAAAAAAATAAAATAGACGAGGAGGCAGGCGGGATGAGTCATGAGATTCCAAAGCTTGCAATCCGCTTTGCAGAACCAGAGGATATTTCTCTGGTTCTGCGGTTTATTAAGGAGCTGGCGGATTACGAGGGTATGCTGGACCAGGTGGAGGCTACGGAGGAGCTGCTGGGCCAGTGGATTTTCGAGAAGAAAAAGGCCGAGGTGCTCATCGGCGAGCGCGGCGGGGAGCCGGTGGGCTTTGCGCTGTTTTTCCACAATTTTTCCACCTTTCTGGGCCGGGCGGGGATTTACCTGGAGGATTTGTACGTGCGCCCCGAATACAGGGGCTGCGGGTACGGGAAGGCCTTTCTGACGGAGCTGGCCCGGATCGCTTGCGAACGGGGCTGCGGCCGTCTGGAGTGGTGGTGCCTGGACTGGAATAAGAGCAGCATCGACTTTTATAAGCGCATGGGAGCCGAGCCCATGAGCGACTGGACGGTTTACCGGATCGCCGGCGGCCGTCTGGCGCAGATGGGAAGGGAAGCTGCCTGTGCGGACTACGATTTTTGCGGAAAGGAAGGGTTGAAGGATGAGACGTAAATTGTTAAAGGGAGGCACGGTGGTGTCCGGGAGCGGATGCGTCCCGGCGGACGTGCTCATTGAAGGTGAAAAGATCGCGGCGGTGGGAACTGGGGAGGAGATCGGGCGGCTTCTGGACGGGGACACGCAGGTTTGCGACGTGTCCGGCTGTCTGCTGTTCCCGGGTTTTATCGACGCCCACACCCACTTCGACCTGCATGTGGCGGGTACGGTGACGGCGGACGACTTTGAGACGGGCACCAGGGCGGCCGTCCGGGGCGGCACTACCACCATCGTGGACTTCGGCACCCAGTACGCGGGGGAGACGCTGGCCCAGGGGCTTAAAAACTGGCACGGGAAGGCGGAGGGAAAATGCTCCTGCGACTACGGCTTCCACATGTCCATCACGGACTGGAACCCGTCGGTGAGCCGGGAGATCGACGATATGATGGCGGAGGGCGTTTCCTCCTTTAAGCTCTATATGACGTACGACACCCGGGTGGACGACCAGACGATTTTCGCCATCCTGCGCCGCCTCAAGGAGGCGGGAGGCCTCACGGGCGTTCACTGCGAGAACAGCGGCATGATCGCTGCCCTCCAGGCGGAGGCAAAGGCGGCGGGGCGCATGGGCGTTTCCAGCCACCCGGCCACCCGGCCGGCAGCCGCGGAGGCCGAGGCCATCGGCCGTCTGCTGCGCCTGGCGGAGGTGGCGGACATTCCGGTGATGGTGGTTCATCTGACCTGCAAGGCTGGCTACGACGTGATCATGGAGGCCCGGAAAAGGGGACAGACGGTCTACGCCGAGACATGTCCCCAGTACCTGCTGATGGACGACAGCCTCTACGAGCTGCCGGGCATGGAGGGGGCCAAGTACGTGTGCGCCCCGCCCCTGCGAAAGAGGGAGGACGCGGACTGCCTGTGGAGGGCGCTGGCCGCCGGGGATATCCAGACCGTGTCCACGGATCATTGCAGCTTTACCACGGAGCAGAAGCTGCTGGGCAGGGACGATTTCACCAGAATACCGGGCGGGATGCCGGGGGTGGAGACAAGGGGCGTTCTGCTGTACACCTACGGCGTGGACCAGGGCCGCATCTCCCTGGAGAGAATGTGTCAGGTGCTCTCGGAGAACCCGGCCCGCCTCTACGGGATGTTCCCCAGAAAGGGTTTGATCGCCCCGGGCAGCGACGCGGATATCGCGGTGCTGCGCCCCGGGGTGGAGGATGTGATCACCGCCGCGGACCAGCTACAGAACGTGGACTACGCGCCCTTTGAGGGCACAAGGGTCACAGCCCGCGTGGAGCAGGTGTTCCTGCGGGGCGTCCGGGTGGCGGAGGATAGCCGGGTGGTGGCCGAGCGCACGGGAAAATTCGTGAAGCGCGCCAGAACCCTTTAAGCTCAGAGCTCCGGCGGATTCATGCCGGCGCTGCCGGGCGCTTTCCTGTCAAGCCCTCAAACAGGGCAGGGTGGAGCCGCCGTATGGCATCACGATGACGCCGGAGTCGCCTCCCAGCTCCTCAAAGGCCCGGTCCAGGGCTTCCTGGATGGAGTGAAAGGGCGTCATGAAAATCTGCCGGACCAAATCCTCGTCCATGTCGGAGACCAGGTAGATTTGCGCCCGCTCCAGCACCATGGCGATGGCCGCGGCCTTGTGGCCGCCCAGCCGGAAATCCGCCTCGATCCGCCGGATCAGGTCCCGGGGCGTTTCGGCGCTTCTCATCCACTCCTCAAAGGTGGCCTCCCCCATGCCCTCCCGGCAGGAGCCGGCCAGAATGATGATGCCCCCGTCCCGGACCGCGTATTTGGCGTTTTCCAGGGCCTTCTGGGTCTGGTAGAGGTTCAAGTCCTTGGGGTGGCCGCCCTGGGAGACCAGCACGATGTCGGCCCTCTGCCGGATCTCCTTCCGGTAATAGCGGTCCAGCAGGCGGCAGCCGGCCCGGTGGGCGGCGATCACGTCCCCGCACACGCAGTGGGCGATGCGCTTGTGCTCGTCCAGGATCACGTTTACGATAAAATCCACCGGGCAGAAATTCAGCGCGTCCTCCAGGTCCTCACGCAGCGGGTTGCCCTCCAGGGCCCCGGCGCAGGCGGCTGGATTGACCATGAAGGAGTGGTTGGCCTGGATCGCGGCCCTGGTGGAGACGCCGGGCATGATGGCCTTGGCACCGCCGGAATACCCGGCAAAATAGTGGTACTCGATGTTGCCCAGGCAGATGCGAAGATCCGCCTCGGCTACCGGGCGGCAGATATCCACCGGCGTTCCCCTGGCCGTGGTGCCCATGTGCACGAAATCAAAGTCCAGGGAATCGGCGCAGGTCACCTGGCCGTACACGCTTTCTCCCACCAGGCGGATTTTTTCCTCCTCTGTCTGCCCTCGGTGGCTGCCCAGGGCGAATATCACGGTGATGGACTCCGGGGCGACGCCCGCCTGACAGAGCTCCTCCAGCACTGCCGGGAGCACGTCCCGGGAGGGCATGGGGCGGGTGATATCGCTGGTGACGATGGCGATTTTCCGCTTTCCCCTTGCCAGCTCACGCAGGGGCGGCGTGCCGATCGGGCGGGAGAGGGCGCGGGCTACCTCCTGCGCGCTGTCCCCGGGGGCAGAGATTCCCTCCGGGTAGAGCACATCCAGCACGTTCTCATCCGGCAGCTCCACTGTCTGGGGACAGCTGCCAAAACCGATCTGTAGTTTCATAATTTACCTCCGTTCTGCACATCTGTTGCAGCGTCTGATTATCCTGTCAACATCCTGAATCGTTTCCCCGCTGAAGAGATGGGCTGCGTTTACGCCTTGTGGACTCACGTTGCGCCGGCAGGGGCCTGTATGCCGGCGGCAACGGGTTTGAAAATCTACTATGTAATTATCATATTTTAGGGGCTGAGTCAATAGCGTCCGGGAGCCGGGCGCGATTTTAGAAGCTGGCCTTTATGTCAGGGCCAAGGGCCGGGGCCGCTGAGGGGCTTTGGAGACCTCAGATACAAAACCGCCGTTAAAAATATGTTTTTCTTGAAAGGAAGAAAAATACAAGCTATAATGATTATGTAGTATTAGCAAAATATGGAATAGGCGCCGGCCACGAGGACGTGCTGCCAATACGAAGGGGGAAATGAACGATGAAACAGATGGACGACAAATTCAAAAAAAAGTGTACTTCCAAGGAGGGCAGCTATCTCAAAAAGCGGCGGTCCATTGGTGGACTGGGAGCGGGAATCATCGCCGGAAGCGCGGTGATTTTGTTTGCGGCGCTTATGCTCATGTTTATGTTGATCGCTACCGGCGATGAGGATTTGAGCTTTATGGGCCTGGTGGTAGGCGGCGGAGCCGGGGCGATCAGCCTGGCCTTTATCCTGTTGGGAGTATCTATGAGCAAAAAGCGCAGCGCGGGCTATATGGAATATTTTACAAAACGCACGGGCTATACCAGGGAAGAGCTGGAATCCCTTGACCGGGAGGCGGGCCAGCCGGATGCCGTGTACGGCACGGAGGACGGCAAGCTGCGGAGCAACTCGGCCCTGGCCTGCGAACTGGTGACGAAAAACTGGCTGGTCATGTCCTTCAAAAATCCGGTCCGCCTGGCGGATGTGGCGGCGGTCTTTTACGAGCAGGAGGCATTTTATGCGGGCCAGAAGTGGAACCGGACCCTGTTTGTGCTCCTGTCCCACGGCGAGCTGTTCCACCAGCAGTGCAAGGAAAGCTACGCGATGGATCTGATCGGGGAGATCAAAAAGCGCAATCCCGGAACCATCGGGTCCCGCTGCTTCAAGTGGGAGGGCAATGTGATCGACTGCCTCAAGGAGCCGAAAAAGGCGGCGCAGCTGTACTGTGAGGCCATGGGCGCGCGCTAATCCTTCCGAAAGGTTTTTTTCATCCTGTATGGCCAAAATAGTTGCATCGAGCTGAAAATCTGTTATAATAGAAAGCAGATAATAGATAAGCATTTTGGAGCTTTATGCGAAAATCGTGAAAAGCCGGTTTTTGTCCTGATCGTCGTTGTGGACAGAGCGGCTTTTTTGTTTGAAAACGTTATTTTCTAAAAAATATAACGAAACAGAAAGGGGATTCTGTCAATGGGAAACAAACTCAGGTACGGACTGTCCATCAAGCTGTACGGGGAGGACAAGGCTTTTGGGCCGGGGATTGCCGAGCTGCTGCGCAATGTGGAGAAGGAGGGCTCCCTGCAGGGGGCGGCCCAGTCCATGAACATGGCCTACAGCAAAGCCTGGAAAATCTTAAAAAGCGCCGAGAAGGAGTGGGGGCTGGCGCTTACGGACCGGGAGACCGGCGGGCGGGACGGCGGAGGGTCCACCCTGACGCCGGAGGCGCGGGAGATTCTGGAGCATTACGAGACATTTATGGCGGAGGCCAGGCAGTCCACCAGCGAGATTTTTGAGCGGCATTTTTCCGGGGAATGGATTCGGAAAATGCAGGAACAGGCCGGCAGACGGCGGATGGATACAAAATAAGGAGGAGAATAAAATGGGACAGGAACCGATTGTATTCTGTAAGGGAGGCGGCTGTACGGCCAAGCTGGGACCGGGGGCGCTGTCGCACGTGCTGGAAAAGCTTCCGCGCTTCAGCGATCCCAATCTGCTGATTGGATTTGACGCCTCTGACGACGCGGCGGTGTACAAGCTGACGGACGATCTGGCGATTGTGCAGACGCTGGATTTCTTTCCGCCTATGGTGGAGGATCCCTATGTGTTTGGGCAGATCGCGGCCGCCAATGCGCTGAGCGATATCTACGCCATGGGCGGGGACGTGAAAACGGCCCTGAACATCGTCTGTTTCCCGGAGTCCATGGACTTAAACATACTGGGTAAGATTCTCATGGGCGGCGGCGAGAAGGTGCGGGAGGCCGGCGGAGTGCTGGCCGGGGGGCACTCTATCATGGATGTGGACGTGAAATACGGCCTGTCGGTCACCGGGGTGATCCATCCTGACCGGGTGTTCGCCAACAATGCCTGCCGGGCTGGGGATGCGCTGATTCTCACCAAGCCGCTGGGCGTGGGCATCGTTTGCACCGCGGCCAGGATGGGCGAGGCCTCGGAGGAGGCGATGGATTTGGCAGTCCGGTCCATGACGACCCTGAACCGTTACGCCTCGGAGACCGTGCGCCGGTACAGGACAAACGGCTGCACTGATGTGACGGGCTTCGGCTTTCTGGGTCACCTCTGCGAGATGCTGGGAGACCATCTCAGCGCGGTAATCGACCGGGAGCGGATTCCCTATATTCCGGCCTGCGAAGCGTATGTGGAGGAGTTCTACCTGACGGCCGCGGCCCAGCGCAACCGCAACCATTTGCAGGGAAAGGTGGAGTTCCAAAATGTGCCCTTTGTATTAGAAGAAATTCTGTTTGATCCGCAGACGTCAGGGGGGCTGCTGGTCTCCATGAACCCGGAGGACGCTCCGGCGGCGCTGAGCGAGCTGAGAGCCCTGGGGCTGCCCTGCGATGTGGTGGGAGAGGTGACAGAGCGGCGTGACCACACTATTATTGTGAAATAAATAACAAAAAAGGAGAAGATCAGAGATGAGATTGGATGAGAGAGGAAAGCAGTGTCCCCTTCCCGTGGTGGAGACCAAGAAAGCGCTGGAGGCGGCCGGACCGGGGGAGACCGTCGAGGTGGTGGTGGACAATGATATAGCGGTTCAGAACCTGCGCAAGATGGCGAACCACAAGGGACTGGAATTTCGCGCCGAGAAAACGGGCGAGCGGGAGTTTACGGCGTGGATCACCGCGGCGGGAACGGATAGCGGGACAGCGGATAAGGACAGCGCGCAGGTGTCGGGCGACGCCGCCGGGGACGGCCGGGCTGCGGGCGGGCAGATAACCGACGGGGACGGCCAGGCAACGGACAGCCAGATGGCTGCCGGACAGATCGCCGGAGCGGGCCGCGGAATGGTGGCGGTGATTTCCTCCAACTGTATGGGCCAGGGGGATGAGACGCTGGGAAAGCTGTTGATGAAGGGATTTATCTACGCCCTGTCCCAGCAGGAGCAGCTGCCTGAGACCGTGCTGCTGTACAACAGCGGCGCGTTCCTCTCCTGCGAGGGGTCGGACAGCGTGGAGGATTTGCGGGAGCTGGAGGCCCAGGGGGCGGAAATTCTCACCTGCGGCACCTGCTTAAACCACTACGGCCTGGAGGGAAAGCTGCAGGTCGGCGGGGTGACGAATATGTACGAGATTGTGGAGCGGATGACCGGCGCCAGGCTGCTGGTCCGCCCTTAGGAAAGGAAGCGCAGAAATCGAAATGGAAGATCAGAAGCATTTGATTGTTGTCAGAGGAGGCGGGGATCTGGCCACCGGAACGATTCACAAGCTGAACCGCTGCGGTTACCCGGTGCTGGTGCTGGAGACAGGGTTTCCCTCCGCTATCCGCCGCCACGTGGCCTTTTCGGAGGCAGTCTACGACGGAGTCAGCGAGGTGGAGGGCACGGTCTGTGTGAAGGCTGCCAATGTCCCGGAAGCTATGGCGGTGATGGAACGGGGGGACGTGGCCCTGATGGTGGATCCGGAGTGCCGCGTCCTGGACGAGGTGAGGCCCTGGGCCCTGGTGGACGCCATCCTGGCCAAGAAAAACCTGGGCACCACCAGGGATATGGCGCCCAAGACCATTGCCCTGGGGCCGGGCTTTGAAGCCGGAAAGGACGTGGACCTGGTGATCGAGACCATGCGGGGACACAATCTGGGGCGGATCATCGGCAACGGCAGCGCGCTGCCGAACACAGGGATTCCGGGCAACATCGGCGGCTACGGCAGGGAACGGGTGATCCACTCGCCTGCCCGCGGCATTTTCATGAGCAGCGTGCAGATCGGGGACCGGGTGAAAAAGGACCAGCAGATCGCCAAGGTGGTGACCGGGCACGGTGAGGTTACGGTGAACGCCACGCTGACAGGCATTATCCGTGGCGTTATCCGGGATTGCTATCCTGTGACGGAGGGATTCAAAATCATGGATATCGATCCGCGGGAGGAAGAGTACGAGAACTGCTTCACCATTTCCGACAAGGCCCGGTGCATCGCAGGTTCCGTGCTGGAGGGGCTTATGTACCTGGAGAGAAAGCAGGTTGGGAAATGATTTATTTAGATAGCGCGGCAACCTCCTACCATCGGCCGGACTCGGTGGCGGAGGCGGTGGCGGGAGCCATACGCACCATGGGCAACGGATCCAGGGGAACCCACCCCGCGGCGCTGGCCGGAGCCAGGGTAATCTATGAGACCAGGGAACTTTTGGCGCAGCTGTTTCACGCGCCGGGGCCAGACCGAGTGGCCTTTACCGCCAACTCCACGGAGAGCCTGAATATGGCGATCAAGGGGATTGTGCGGCCGGGAGACCGGGTGGCGGCCACGGCCCTGGACCACAACAGCGTGCTTCGGCCCTTGTACGAGATGGAGGAAAGGGGCGCGGTGCTGGAGATTGCGGGCTGTGTGGGCCAGGACTTGCCGGAGGATGATCCCCTGCGCAGAAAAGGGCTGCTGGACTATGAGGCCTTAAAGGCGATCATTGAGGGCGGCGTCCGGGCGGTGGTCTGCACCCACGCTTCCAATTTGACCGGAAATCTGGTGGATATCAGGCGCATTGGACAGTGGTGCCGCCGGGCGGGGGCGGTTTTTATTGTGGACGCCTCGCAGACCGCCGGGATTTTCCCCATCGACATGGAGCAGGACTGCATCGATATTCTGTGCTTCACCGGCCACAAGGGGCTGATGGGTCCCCAGGGCACGGGCGGAATCTGTCTGGGGGCCGGCATTAAGCTTACGCCGCTCCTCACCGGAGGCAGCGGGATTATGACCTTTTCCCGGGAACACCCCCGGGTCATGCCCACGGCGCTGGAGGCGGGAACCCTAAACGGCCACGGCATCGCAGGGCTGAGGGCCGCCCTGCTCTATTTGAGGGATCAGGGAGCGGATGCCCTGCGCCGGCGGGAGCTGAAGGCCATGGAGGCCTTTTTGCGGCAGGCCAGGGAGATTCCACGGGTAAAGATCTATGGGGATTTTTCCCAGGAGGAGCGCGGGGCCATTGTGGCGCTGAATCTGGGGGACGAGGACTCCGGGGAGGTCAGCGATTATCTCTCCCAGGAGTATGAGATTTACACCAGGGGAGGAGGCCACTGCGCGCCGCTAATGCACCGGGCGCTGGGCACTGAGGTCCAGGGAGCGGTCCGCTTCAGCTTTTCTCCCTTTAACACGCCGGAGGAAGCGCGGCAGGCGGCGGCGGCACTGGCCGCATACGATTAGGGCGTGCTTAAAAAATTCCGTCCCGCCGTCTGCCGCCCGGTTTACCCGGCGCTGCGCGGGACGGACAGAACGAGGACGGAGGAGCGCACATCGCATGAAACGAGTTGGATTGTACATAGAGGGGGAGATATGCACAGGCTGCAACGCCTGTCAGATCGCCTGCAAGGACGCCCACGATTTGCCGCTGGGCGTTAATTTGCTGCGGATTCACGCCGGGGAGACCGGGGAAAACGGCAAAATCACAGTCCGCTTCCGGCCGGAGGGCTGCCGCCACTGCAAAAACGCTCCCTGCGCCGGGGCTTGTTCCCGGGGCGCGCTGTTTTTGCGGGACGACGGGACCGTGGGATACCGCGGCGATCTCTGCGACGGCTGTGGAAGCTGCCGGGAGGCCTGCGCCTTCGGGCAGATTTATTTGTCAGGGACGGAACCGGGAATCTACCGCTGCGACGGCTGTTATGAGCGCAGGCTGGGCGGCGGGGAGCCGGTGTGCGTGCTGGCCTGCCCG
The DNA here is from genome assembly GCA_018380885.1 of Enterocloster asparagiformis. Classification (GTDB taxonomy): domain Bacteria; phylum Bacillota; class Clostridia; order Lachnospirales; family Lachnospiraceae; genus Enterocloster. The sequence goes on along the minus strand of JAGZSY010000002.1, from coordinate 60,406 downwards.
GTAAATTGTCTCCATTTTTCCGCCCCGGCGGAGGGAGAGGAGGTCTGCGGATGAACCCATCGGAGCTGCAGCAGAGGCTGCTGCGGATTTACCAGGCCGGCGCCGGCCTGTTCGCCGGGCCTTCGGAGGCCTTTGACCAGCCGGAATTTCGGGCGGATTTCTCCGGAATGAGCCGGGAGGCGTTCGTTCTGGAATACGACTTTTTGTTCCGGGGCGCGGACGCGGATGTGGACATGGTTATGTGGGCCTCCGCTTGCAGCGGGAGGGGAAATATTCTCTGGGACGGCACCACCCTGGAGGTGATCAGGACCTACCGGGGCTGGGGCTACAGCCCGATCGGGATGGAGGGGAACCCGCCGGACTACCTGGGGGAAATGCTTCGCTTCCTGGCCTATCTGACCAGCGCGGCGCTTTACCGCCTGTCGCGGGGGGAGGACCCGTCCGTGCCGTTAAAGGCCAGGGCGGAATTTGTCCGGGAGCACGTGCTGAAAACTGCGGCCGCGGTGGTCCGGTGTATCAGAGCCTGCCGGACGGACAGCCCGTTTCTGACAGCGGCGGAGCGGTTGACTGCGGTGCTGGAGTGGGAGGCAGGGAGAGACGGCGGTTCCGCGCAGCCCTCTGCCGGAGGGAGCGCCTTCCGGCCGGGCTGCCGGGTGCAGGAGCTGCCCCCATTTACTCTTTCCGACGACGCCTTCACGCCCGCGTTCCCGGAGGTGCTGCGATCCGGACCCAATCCGCCCACGCCCGTGGAGGAGGAGCGCACAGTCAACACTGCGGGGCTCAACAACTGCGGAGGCTGCTGCGTGATCCGCGCAGTGGTGCGGGAGGGATGTCTGCTGCGCATCGAGACGGACGGGCCGGGAAACAGCCCGCAGCTCAAAGCGTGCGTCAGAGGGCGGGGATACCGGAAAACCTTTCTCTCCGGCCAGCGCCTGAAATATCCCATGAAGCGAATCGGGCGGCGGGGCAGCGGCAAGTTCGCGCGGATCAGCTGGGAGGAGGCCGCGGATATAGCGGCGGCCCAGTGGAAGCGCATCCGGGATACGTACGGGGTGGGTTCCCGGTATGTGAATTACGCCACCGGTGTGACCGGCATCATGCGGCCCGGACGGCTGGCCAAGCGCCTGCTGTTTCTGGACGGAGGCTGCCTGGACTATTACAACTCCTACAGCAGCGCCTGCGCCGGATATGTGACGCCCTACCTCTACGGCACCGCGCTCAGCGGAAACAGCCCGGCGGACCTGCTGAACACAAAATTCCTTATACTGTGGGGCCACAATCCGGCGGAGACCATTTTCGGGCCCGAGCTTAACGATTACCTGGGGCAGGTGAAGCGTAAGGGGATTCCCATTGTGGTCATCGACCCGCGTCTGAGCAACTCGGCGGCGGCCTTTGCGGAGCGCTGGATTCCCATCCGCCCTTCCACGGACAGCGCGCTGGCGGACGGCATGGCCTATGTGATCCTGTCCGAGGGCCTGGAGGACAGGGCGTTTATGGACCGCTACTGCCTGGGCTTTGACGAGGAGCACATGCCGCAGGGAGTTCCGGAGGGCGAGAGCTATTGCTCCTACTTATTCGGGCGAAAGGACGGCATCCCCAGGACTCCGGAATGGGCGGAGCGCATCACCGGCGTGCCCGCGGATACCATCCGCAGCCTGGCCAGGCAGTACGCCACGGCCAAGCCGGCCTGCATCCTGCCCGGGCTGGGGGCGCAGCGCACCGGCAACGGGGAGCAGACTGTCAGGGGTCAGATCATGCTGGCCTGTCTCACCGGAAACGTGGGCGTGCCGGGAGGAGGGGCCGCGGGCGCCGGCTGGATCCGGGAGCACGGCGGAATCGGGCTGTTCAATCAGCCGGCCAACCCCTATCCGGGTATGATTCCGGTGTTCCAGTGGGCCAAGGCTGTGGAGCGGGGGACGGAGTTTGACCGGGAGCACGACGGCCTGAAAGGAGTCCGGCGGCTGGAGAGCAACATTAAGATGATCCTGAACCTGGGCGGAAATACCCTGGTGAACCAGCACTCGGACATCAACAAAACCATCCGGCTGCTGGAGGACGATTCCAAGTGCGAGTTCATCCTCTGCTCCGACATTTTCATGACGCCCAGCGCCAGGTACGCGGACCTGCTTCTGCCGGCCACGTCCGTGTTTGAGGGAAACAATATCGTCAATCCCTGGATCGGCGGCAGCTACCTGCTGCGCAACAACCAGGTGATCGAGCCCCTGTTCGGCTGCCGGTTCGAGTGGGAGTGGCTGAAGGAGGTGGCGGCACGGCTGGGATATTACCAGGAGTTTGTGGACGGCAAGGAGGAGGCGGAGAGCTGGCTGCGGGAGAACTACGAGATTATGCGCAGGCGGGAGCCGGAGCTGCCGGACTACGGGACCTTTGTGGCGGCGGGCGGATGGCGCTACCGCGGCGGAGGCGTCCGTGTAGCCTTTCGGGAGCAGATCGGGGATCCCCAGGGTCATCCGTTCTCCACGCCCTCGGGCAAGATTGAACTGTTTTCGTCCGCCCTCTATGAAATGGGAAGGCCCGGGGACATTCCTGCAATCCCGCGTTACGTCCCCTGTCCGGAGGGGCCGGAGGACCCGCTGCGCCAGACCTATCCCCTTCAGCTCGTCGGATGGCATACCAGAAGGCGCTGCCACTCCATTCACGACAACAATGAGTGGATGGATGAGGTGGAGGCGCCGGCGCTCTGGATTCACCCGGAGGACGCCCGGGCCAGGGGAATCGGCCAGGGCGACCTGGTGGAGGTGTACAACGGAAGGGGAAGGGTGCGGATTCCAGCCCTGGTGACCAGACGCATCATGAGAGGCGTCACCGCCATGTCCCAGGGCGGCTGGTTCCGGCCGGATGAGCGGGGCAGGGACACCCGCGGGAGCATCAACGTGCTGACGGACGGGGACCATCCCACGCCCCTTGCAAAGGGGAACCCCCAGCACACCAACCTGGTGGAGGTAAGATTGGCGGACGGATGAACGCGAGAGCGCCGTTATCCCGCCCGGGAGTGAGAAAGCTTCCGGGCCGGATAACGGCGCTCTTTGATTTTTGAGACAACGGGCCTGGGCGCGGTGCTCCGCCCTGGATTTCACGCCAGCCGGCGCGGCTTGCACTGTTCTTCCAGGATTGTGCTCAGCGCGGTGCCGCTGCTGGTGTGACAGCGGACGATCTGGGTTTGTCCTCCGTCCACTTCGTCTAGGGCGCAGCGGATCATCTTGTGGGACACGGTGTTGGTGAAGAGCACCAGCAAATCTGGCCGCCCGATCTGTTTGTCCAGACCGGCGCACATCTGGGTGAACACCTTTGCCTTACATTGATAGTTCTTGCAGATTTTCTTATATTGGCCAACCATCCGGTCGTGACCTCCGATAATGACAACGCTCATAATGGACCTCCTCTGGAAATTGCGGTTTTTTGAATGCATGGGGCTGCGGGCTTGCGCAGCGGTGATTATTTTTAGTGGTTAGTTAAAACTAACTTGCTTGTTTGGAATTATACGACAGAAAACCCCATTTGTCCAGAAAAACTTGACTTAATGAGAAAAATAGCGGCGGCGGAAGGGAAAAACGCGGCACAGAATGCGGATTCCGAGACTGCGGATGGAAGGAAAATTGAGGTGTGCGGGAATAAAACGCCGCCGTTTTCCGCCCGGCGAAGGTGACGCGGCGGGAAACGGCGGTGGGAAAGCGGCGGTATGGAGGTTGCGGCGGCGGGAAAACGGCGACGTTTTATTCCCGCCCCCCGGCAAGCGCCCCCCGGCAAGCCGTCCCCGGCCGCAGCGGCGGGCCGGGACGCCTCTGCCGGTCAATCCTGGACGAAGTCTTTTCGCATAGGCGTGAAGAAATCCACCAGGATTCCGTCCTCAAGGCATTCGCAGCCGTGAAGGATATCGTTCTGCTTGAGCAGGGTGTCGCCGGCGGCCACCTCCCGGGTCTGATCCCCGATGGTGAAGCGGAAGCGCCCTGAGGCCACGTAAGTGATCTGCGTGTGGGGGTGATGGTGCATGGCGCCGATGGACCCCTTTTGAAACACGTTCTCCACGCACATCAGCTCGTCGCAGTAGGCCAAAACCCTGCGCTCCACGCCCGGGGAGGTCTCCTCGCCCTTGATGTCTCTGCCGAATACCCAGTTTGCCCCTTTGTGTGTATCCATTTCTAAAGCCCTCCTATTTAAAATTTATGTGCTGAATTAACTGTAACAGCGTTGAAAGATTTTGTCAATAAGAGGAGAGAAAACGTTGTATCACTATGAAATTCGTGATACTTTATTGATTAGCAGAAATAGTCTGACAAAGGTGGGAGGTTTTACGGTGGATAAGATAAAAATGACGATTCCCTGGTGGAGATGGACGGGGACGAGATGAGCGGTATGCTGGCGACCGCCTGCGGTTTTGCAGCCATGATGACCTCCGTGCCGGTGTCCCCGGGCGGCGTCTATGAGTATGAAGCGGCCAGGACCGTGGAGAGTGTGACCGTGACCGCGGACCTGGAGAAGGTGACCGTCATTCCCTCGCACCACACGGTGAAGGGACTTCAGTTTATGGATATTGTGCAAAAACGTCTGATGAAACGCCCGGGAATGTAAAGCGGGGCTTTCCTTTTTCAAAAAAGTGTGATAAAATTCACAAAGAAAAAGCGAGTGAAGGGGAGCGAAAAGCGTATGAATCAGAACAATCCGCGCAGGACGGGAAAGATCCAGATGTCAGAAGCCATTCCCACCGGCATGTTTTTGACACTTTCGGGCGGGTTCCAGGACGCCTATACATATTTCAGCAGGGGGAATGTGTTCGCCAATGCCCAGACGGGCAATATCGTGCTGTTCGGCACCCACATGGCCAACCGGGAGTGGAGCCTGGCGCTGCGGTACCTGGCCCCGGTGCTGGCCTTTGTGGCCGGGGTTTACATGGCGGAGCATATCCGGCGGGTTTACAAGGACAGGACGGACTGCTTTCTGCACTGGCGGCAGATTGTGGTGGCCATTGAGATCGTGGTGCTGTTCGCGGTGGGCTTTATGCCCGAGTCCATGAACATGGCGGCCAACATCCTGGTGTCCTTTGTCTGTTCCATGCAGGTGAACGCCTTCCGCAAGATCAAGGGAAGCCCCTACGCCAGCACCATGTGCATCGGCAACCTGCGCAACGCCACGGCCACCTTTTACGCCTACCGCCACAGCAAGGACAAAAAGAATCTGGAAAAATGTATCCGCTACTACAGCGTGATTGTGATTTTTGCCGTGGGGGCCACGCTGGGCAGCATCCTCACCGAGCGCTTCGGGGTGAAAACCATTTGGGTGAGCTGCGCCATGCTGCTGGCCAGCTTCTTGATTATGTTCGTCCACGAGCAGATTGAGGAAGAGGGGGAAATGTAAGGGGCCCGCGAGGAAAACTGAAAACAGGGCGGGACGCCGCCGTGCCGACGATCAGGGGATCGAAGGTGCGGCGGCGTTTTTGCGCGTGCCGGGCGGCTGCGCGCCCAATCTGCCCTCCGGGCCTGAAACCTGTAAAATAATAGCAATTTTTCACAGGTAAAGGGCGATAGGCTATTTACAAAAAAGTGGAAAAGTGTTATGCTATTCCTAGCGTTATTTATATATATAAATAACGCTGCGGATCATAAAAATACAGTTGGAGGTTGGTTACAGACTATGAAACTGATAAGGACGGTGGATGCGGAAGGGGCCGTGCTCTGCCATGATATTACGCAGATTATAAAGGGCGTCACAAAGGATGCGGTGTTCCGCAAGGGCCATGTGGTGACGAAGGAGGATATCCCCGTGCTCCTGAGCGTGGGCAAGGACCAGCTCTATGTGTGGGAGAAGGAGGAGGGGATGCTCCACGAGAACGATGCGGCGGAGATCCTCTGCGCTATGTGCAAGGGCGGCAACATGGAGCGCGGCCAGGCCAAGGAGGGCAAAATCGAGCTCAAGGCTGCCTGCGACGGCCTGTTAAAGGTGGACAACGAGGCCTTAAAGACGGTCAACGGCCTGGGGCAGATGATGATCGCCACCCGCCACGGCAATTTCCCGGTGAAAAAGGGGGACAAGCTGGCGGGCACCAGGATCATTCCCCTGGTGATCGAGGAGGAGAAGATGGAGGCGGCCAGGGCGGCCGCGGCCCGGGTTACCGGCGGCAGGCCCATCCTGGAGCTCAAGCCCTTCGTACATAAAAAGGTGGGCATTGTGACCACGGGAAATGAAGTGTTCTTCGGGAGAATCGAGGACACCTTCACGCCCGTGATCGAGGAGAAGCTCTCGGAGTTCGACTCCGAGGTAATCGGGCATGTGACCTGGAATGACGACGACAAGAAGGTGACGGCCGCCATTCTGGAGTTCATCGAACAGGGCGCGGACGTGGTGATCTGCACCGGGGGCATGAGCGTGGACCCGGACGACAAGACGCCTTTAGCCATCAGGAACACCGGGGCCAGGATCGTGTCCTACGGCGCGCCGGTGCTGCCGGGCGCCATGTTCCTTCTGGCCTACTACGAGGCCGGGGACCGCACGGTGGCGGTCATGGGCCTGCCGGGCTGCGTGATGTACGCCAAGCGGACCATTTTCGACCTGGTGCTGCCCAGGGTGATGGCGGACGACCCCGTCACACCCGAGAGCCTGGCAGCCCTGGGCCAGGGCGGGCTGTGCTTAAACTGCCCGGAGTGCACGTATCCCAACTGCGGATTCGGCAAGGGAATGTAGCCCTGGTCCAAAACCTCTTGGAGGCGGACGGGACCTGAGAGCCGCGCCCGGGCCGGCAGGGAATCGCCGGAAACGGGGGGCGGGCTTTCCTGTGGACCGCGCCGGAGCCGCCTGCCTTGGCCGTCCCGGAAGCTGCCGGGGCAGGGCCTTTGCGGGTATGCCGCCAAAGCGGGAGGGCGCCCCGGACAATGGAATATACGATACGCTGTAGTAGGAAGGACGGAACGATTCATGGAATTTACTCATTTTGACGAGCAGGGAAACGCCCGCATGGTGGATGTGGGGGACAAGGCGGACACAAGGCGGGAGGCCGTGGCCAGGGGAAGCATCTTTATGAGCCCGGAGTGCCTGCGCATGGTAAGCCAGGGGACCATGGCCAAGGGCGACGTGCTGGGCGTGGCCAGGGTGGCCGGGATCATGGGCGCCAAGCGCACCTCGGACCTGATTCCCCTGTGCCACATTTTGAACCTGACAAAGCTGAATGTGGATTTTGCGATAAAGGAAGAGACCAATGAGATTGAGGCGGTCTGCACGGCCAGAACCACCGGCAAGACCGGCGTGGAGATGGAGGCGCTGACCGGCGTCACCGTGGCGCTGCTGACGGTTTACGACATGTGCAAGGCCGTGGACAAATCCATGGAGATCGGCAATGTCTACCTGGAGCACAAGTCCGGGGGCAAGAGCGGCGATTTCCACAATCCCAGGCATGGTCGGGAACAGAAGCTATGATTGATTCATTTGGAAGAACCATTGACTATATGCGGATTTCCATCACGGACCGCTGCAACCTGCGCTGCCGCTACTGCATGCCCGACGGCGTGGAGTGGCTGCCCATGGAGGACATCCTCACCTACGAGGAGATTTTGCGCGTCTGCCGGGCCGCGGCCGGGCTGGGAATCCGGCACTTAAAGATCACCGGCGGGGAGCCGCTGGTGCGCAAGGGCTGCCCGGAGCTCATCGGGCGGCTGAAGGAGATACCAGGCATCGAGGCGGTCACCATCACCACCAACGGCATTTTGCTGGAGCAGCACCTGGACGCCCTGAAGCGGGCGGGGGTGGACGGTATCAACGTGAGCCTGGACACTCTGGACCGCCAGCGGTTTGCAGAATTGACGGGATTCGACCGCCTGGATCAGGTTCTTAGCGGGATAAAGCGCGCCGTGGCCGCCGGGTTTAAGGTGAAGGTAAACGCGGTGTCCCTGGATCTGGGCAGGGATGAGAGGGGCGGCTACTGCTGGGAACAGCTGGCCGGCCTGGCCAGGGAGTACCCGCTGGACGTGCGGTTTATCGAGATGATGCCCATCGGCTACGGCAAGCAGTTTGAGACGGTGGACCACCAGAAGCTGCTGGAGGAGATGAGGGAGGTATTCCCGGATTTGGAGCCCGACGGGCGTTGCCACGGGTTCGGGCCCGCGGTGTACTACCGGGTGCCGGGCTTTAAGGGCAGCCTGGGGTTGATCAGCGCAATCCACGGCAAATTCTGCGGGCAGTGCAACCGGGTGCGCCTGACCAGCACCGGCTATCTGAAAGCGTGCCTCTGCTACGAGGACGGCGTGGACCTGCGGCCCCTTCTGCGGGGCGCGGCGGACGGCGGAGAAGCTCTCTGCGATGTGATGGAGCGGATGATCTGCAAAAAGCCCTGGGCCCACTGCTTCGAGGAACCGGAGCGGATCACGGAAGGGCACAATATGAGCAGTATTGGAGGATGACAAGAAAAAATGGAAATAAATGTTAATAACAATGGCTTAAGCCTGAGGGGCACGGTGCGGGCGATCTGTATCAGCGACCGCAGGGGAATTGAGAAGCACTCCATAGAGGAAGCGCATTTACTGCCGGATTTCGGCATCGAGGGCGACGCCCACGCGGGCAAATGGCACCGCCAGGTGAGCCTGCTGTCCTACGACAAGGTGAGGGATTTCAACGAGCGGGGAGCCAACGTGATCGACGGGGCGTTCGGCGAAAACCTGGTGGTGGAGGGGCTGGACTTTCGCAGCCTTCCAGTGGGAACGCGCCTGTACGCGGGAAGCGCGGAGCTGGAGATGACCCAGATCGGCAAGGAATGCCACAGCCACTGCGCCATCTACAAGCGTATGGGCGAGTGCATCATGCCCACTCAGGGCGTGTTCGCCCGGGTGCTGAAGGAGGGCGTGATCCGTCCCGGCGACGCCATGGAAGTGGTGCTTCCGGCTGCGGACAGGCCCTTCACGGCCGCGGTGATCACCCTCAGCGACAAGGGCTTTAAGGGGGAGCGGGCGGACGAGAGCGGACCGGCGGCAAAGGCTATGCTGGAGGAAGCGGGCTATGAGGTGGTGGAATGCCTGCTGCTGCCGGATGAGCCGGAGCAGTTGAAAAAGCAGCTGATCCGCCTGGCGGACGGCAGACAGGTGGACCTGGTGCTCACCAGCGGCGGCACCGGCTTTTCACTGCGGGACCAGACGCCGGAGGCCACCCTGGCCGTGGCGGACCGGAACGCGCCGGGGATCGCTGAGGCCATCCGCAGCGAATCCTTAAAGATCACCAAGCGCGCCATGCTCAGCCGGGGCGTGTCCGTGATCCGCAAAAAAACCCTGATCGTCAACCTGCCCGGCAGCCCCAAGGCCGTGCGGGAAAGCCTGGGCTTTGTGCTGGACAGTCTGGACCACGGCCTGAAGGTCCTGCGTGGCAGCGCGTCGGAGTGCGCCGCACAGTAGGGCGGACAGGGAGAGAAAACGCGGGGACGGGATGAGGAGCAGCTCCACATCCAGCCCCGCGCGGTCAAAACGTGATCTTATGCGCCTGCGTTATCCTTGGATGAGTATAACGAACGCTTAGGAGATAGAACCTATCACATTTAAAAGGAGAGTAAGCATTATGAAAAAACAGATCACCATGTTCCTCGCAGTAGCAATGGCCGCAGGTATGATGGCGGGCTGCTCCGGCGGCAAGACGGAGACCGCCGCAGCGACAGAGGCCGCCACAGAGGCGGAGACGACCACAACGGCCGATACAGCTGCGGAGGCTGAGAGCACTGCGGCGGCGGAGACAGGGGAGACCACGGCGGAGCTGGAGCCCGCGGAGATTCTGGTGGCGGCGGCGGCCAGCCTCAAAAACGCCTACGAGGAGGAGTTGATCCCTATGTTCCAGGAACAGTATCCCGGCGTCACTGTCAAGGGGACCTACGACAGCTCAGGCAAGCTTCAGACCCAGATCGAGGAAGGGCTGGAGGCGGACGTGTTCATGTCCGCGGCCACCAAGCAGATGAAGGCCCTGAACGAGGAGGATATGATTGTCAGCGACACCATCACCGATTTGCTGGAGAACAAGATCGTGCTGATCGTGCCGTCCGGCAGCGACAGCGGCCTGGCAAGCTTTGAGGATATCGAGAAGGCGGAATCCATCGCATTGGGCGACCCGGCCAGCGTTCCCGCGGGACAGTATGCGGAGGAAGCATTGACGAATCTGGGAATCTGGGATAAAATTCAGGATAAGGTAAGCTTTGGCACCAATGTGACCGAGGTGCTCAACCAGGTGGCAGCGGCCAGCGCGGATGCGGGCATCGTGTACGCCACTGACGCTTACAGCATGGCGGATCAGGTGAAGATCGTGGCGGAGGCGCCCGAGGGCAGCCTGGAGAAAAAGGTGATCTACCCCGTGGCGGTTGTGAAGAACACGGCGCACCAGGACCAGGCCAGGGCCTTCGTGGAGTTTTTAAAGACCGACGAGGCCATGGCGGTATTTGAGAAGTACGGCTTCTCCAAGGGCAACTAAGTAAATTTATGGGTAAAAGGGGAGAAACACATGGACTGGTCACCGATTCTGATCTCGATGCGGACAGCCTCGCTGTCAATTTTGGTTACATTCTTTTTGGGGATTTTTGCGGCCTGGAGGGTTGTCCGGCTGAAAAATGAAAAGCTGAAGCTGATATGGGACGGCATCCTGACCCTGCCCATGGTTCTCCCGCCCACTGTGGCGGGGTTCTTCCTGCTGTACATCTTCGGGGTGAAGCGCCCGGTGGGGAAATTTTTTCTGGATTATTTCAGCGTGAAGATCGCATTTTCCTGGATCGCCACCGTCCTGGCGGCGGTGGTGATGTCCTTTCCGCTCATGTACCGGTCTGCCCGTGGCGCGTTCGAGCAGGTGGACGAGAACCTGCCGGCCGCGGCCAGGACCCTGGGCATGAGCGAGTGGAGCATCTTTCGCAAGGTGCTGTTCGCCAACGCGCTTCCGGGCATCGTCAGCGGCGGGGTCCTGGCCTTTGCCAGGGGCCTGGGGGAGTTCGGCGCCACGGCCATGATCGCGGGCAATATCGCGGGCAAGACCCGCACCCTGCCCATGGCGGTCTACTCGGAGGTGGCGGCCGGAAATATGGACGCCGCCTACCACTATGTGGCGGTGATCGTGGTGATCGCCTTTCTGTCCGTGTTCCTGATGAACTGGGCCGGGCTGAAGGCGGAGAAGAAAAAGCGCTGAGCCCGCCCAAAAGCGCGGCGCAGCAGACAATTCATGGAAGGAATTGGAAATAAATGGCCGTTCAATCTGAACATAATCCCCTGCTTGGGGTGGAGATAAAGAAACAGTTAAAAGGCTTTGAGCTGGAAATCGCCTTTGAGGCCGGGGTGGGCTGCCTGGGTATACTAGGGCCTTCCGGCTGCGGAAAGAGCATGACTTTAAAATCCATCGCCGGGATCGTGGCCCCGGACTCCGGGCGCATCGCCCTCCAGTACGCCTCAGGCGAGGCTGCCGGCGGGCGCGTGCTGTACGATTCCGCGCGCAAGGTGAATTTAAAACCCCAGGAGCGGCGGGTGGGCTATCTGTTCCAGAGCTACGCCCTGTTCCCCAATATGACGGTGGAGGAGAATATCATGACCGGCTTATCGGGCAAGTATTTCCGGGGAAAAAATATGACCGCGGAGGCAAAGCGGACCATTGCCGCCAACATGATGAAGCGCTTCCGCCTGGAAGGGATGGGAAAACGCTATCCCGGCCAGCTCTCAGGCGGCCAGCAGCAGAGGGTGGCGTTAGCCAGGATTCTGGCCTACGAGCCGGAGGTGCTGCTGCTGGACGAGCCCTTTTCCGCCATGGACACCTACCTGCGGGAGGGGCTGCGGCTGGAGCTGCAAAAGGTGATGGCAGAGTACAACGGCGTGGCTGTCATGGTGACCCACGACCGGGACGAGGCCTACCAGCTCTGCAAAAACCTGCTGCTCATGGACAGGGGGCGGGTGCTGGCCGCGGGGCGCACCAGGGAGCTGTTCCAGAACCCGGTGACCTGCCAGGCCGCCAGGCTCACGGGCTGCAAGAATATTTCCAGGATTCAGAGGGTGGGGGAGCGCAAGGTCCTGGCTCTGGACTGGAACAATCTGGAGCTGGAGACGGAGCTGCCGGTGGGGGACGAGATCACGGCCGTGGGCATCCGGGCCCACGATTTCGAGCCCCTGAGCGACGCTCAGGCCCAGGTGATAAAGGGTGAGCCGGGAGCCAATCTGATAAAGGTGCAAAATCCGGACATATCGGAGATGCCCTTTGAGTGGTATATCACCCTGGACAACGGCCTGTGGTGGAAAACGGAAAAGACCATCCACACCCATGAGACAGCCGGGGTGGTGCCGGACTGGCTCCGGGTGGCGCCGGGGGCGCTGCTCCTGCTGACCGGGGAGCTGTTATAGAGGAGCACAATTGAAGGGAAACAGGAGGGAAAACATGCGTACAGGTGCAGTGATCGTGGCGGCGGGGCACAAGAGCCCGTCGCTCTTCAGACCCATGATGCCGGTGGGGGACACCACCGTGATCCGCAGGATCATCATCATTTTGCAGCAGGCCGGGGTGGACCCGGTGGTGGTGATCACCGGAAAGCAGGGGGATGAGCTGGAAAAGCATATTTCCAAGCTACAGGTGATCTGCCTGCGCAACGACCGGTATGAGCACACCCAGATGTTCGACAGCATCTGCATGGGACTGGAATATATAGAGGGGCTGTGCGACCGCGCCCTGGTGCTTCCGGCCAAATATCCCCTGCTGCTGCCGAGAACCGTAGATGAGCTCTTAAAGAGCAGTGCCCCCGCCTCCTGCCCGGTCTGCGACGGCCACAGGGGACATCCGGTGCTGATCGGCGCGGAGTTGATCCCCCGGATCACCGGCTACAGCGGCCCTAAGGGGCTGCGGGGAGCGCTGCGCCAGCCGCAGATCGATGCCCTGATGGAGGAGATACCGGTGGAGGACGAGGGCGTGTTCTGGCCCGCGGAGGGCGACGACCGCCTGGCAGAGCCGCCTCTGGGGCGCGCGCGGATTCCCATGCACCCCAAGGTCCAGCTGGCCCTGGCCCAGGAGGAACCGTTTTTCGACCTGTCCATGGCCCGTTTTCTGCTGGTGACGGACCACACCGGCTCCATGCAGACCGCGTGCCGCCAGATGCACATGTCCTACACCAAGGGATGGAAGATGCTGCGGGCCGCGGAAAAGCAGCTGGGCTATCCGCTGCTCATCACCCAGTCGGGCGGTGCCGAGGGAGGCTCCTCCAGGCTTTCCCCCCAGGCCAGGGACTTTCTGGACCGGTATTTTCAGATGGAGAAGGAATTGAACGAGACGGCCAAGCGGCTGTTTCAGGCTTATTTTTTAGAAGGAAACGAGGAGTAGCGATGAGACGATTATTTCAGGAACTGTTGGAGGCGTTAAAACGGGGGGAGGGCGCGGTCCTGGTGACCATTATCGCCAGCTCCGGGTCCACACCCAGGGGAGCCGGGTCCCGCATGCTGGTGAAGGAGGACGGCACCTTCCTGGGAACCGTGGGCGGCGGAGCTGTGGAATACCAGGCCCAGTGCGCGGCCAGGGAAGCCCTTAAAAACAGGCGGTCCTGCGTGAAGGGCTTCACCCTGACCCGCAACCAGGTGGCGGATATCGGCATGGTGTGCGGTGGAAACGTGGTGGTATACATCCAGTACATCAATCCCGGGGACCCGGGCATGACCGGCTTCTGCGCCGAGGTGGAGGAAGCGCTGGGGCGGGATGAGGACAGCTGGCTGATTTTGGACATCACCGAGGAAACAGCCTGGTCCATGGGGCTGTACTGCGCCGGGCGCGGGCTTGAGGGAGCGCTGGCCCCTGAGGAGGACCGGAAGGCCCTGGAGGGGGAGCTGCTGCCTCATTTTACTGCCAAAGCCGTCCAGGTGGAGGCAATGGGCCGGAAATATTACTGCGAGCCCCTGGTGCAGGCGGGCACGGTTTACATCTTCGGCGGCGGCCATGTGGCCCAGGAGCTGGTGCCGGTGCTGGCCCATGTGGGCTTCCGCTGCGTGGTCTACGACGACCGGGCTGAGTTCGCCAATCCCCAGGTGTTCCCCCAGGCTGCCGAGACCATTGTGGGCGACCTGGAGCACATCGGCGACCGGGTGACCATCCGCCCCCAGGATTACGTGTGCGTGATGACGAGGGGACACCAGTTTGACTACTATGTGCAGAAACAGGCCATGGAGCTGAAGCCCTGCTACATCGGGATCATGGGGAGCCGCAGCAAGATCAGGGTGGTCACGGACAAGCTTTTGTCCGACGGCTTTACCCGGGAGGAGATCGAGGGCTGCCATATGCCTATCGGCACGGCCATTGGCGCGGAGACGCCGGCGGAGATCGCTGTCAGCATCGCCGGAGAGCTGATCCACGTCCGCGCGCTGCGTGAAGGGCGACGGAAATGCTGATAAATACAAAAAGTTTTAGATAACCTAAAATATTTTGTATATACTGTGGCAAAAAAGCGCTGTTCCCTGAAAAAGATTGGAGATTATGCGGATTGCCTTTCCCGTCCCCATTCCATATAATAATGACATGATATTCATTTAAGCATGTGAGGCGGAAGGAAGGGTATAATATGAGCGTTTTAGGACTTGTGCTGGTGTTCGGAATTTTAGGATATGATCTCTTGTCAGTGATGAAAGGAAAAAAGGTTAACTGAGCGAAAACGCGGCAGACGGACTTTTGGGACAGAGCTTGTGGCAGACACAGGCTCTGTCTTTTTGGGTTGCGCGGTCTGCCGGGACAGCCCGGGAGCGATTGCCGGAAATAATACGACAACATCTTTCCCTATCCGACATTTTGTGTTAAAATAGTAGAAATATTGCAGCGGCCAAGCGGGTTCGCGCAGGCGCTGTCCGTGGAGACAGGCGCCGGGCCGGCTGCCAACGACTAATGTACTGGAAAAGGAAATCTCTATGAAGGTTTATTATTATAACGAGGATAAATGGACGGAGTCCGGCGGGGTGTGGCAGGCTCTGGCCCTGGATGGACGCATGGAGCGGCTGCGCGCAGGCAGGGGAAAGGCCCCCTTTGTGATTTCGTTTACCGGGGCCGGTGGGAAAACATCCCTGATCCGCCGCCTGGCCTGCGAGGGACGGGAGCGGGGACTGCGCGTTCTGGTGGTCACGACCACTCACATGTTCCGGCCCAAACAGTTCGGCGTGCTCACCCGGTCGCGGGGGGATGTGCGCAGGATGCTGCAGGAGGAGTCCATCGCCGTGGTGGGCAAGGAGGCAGGGGAGCTTAAGATCACCTTTGTGGGCACCTGGTTTTACGAGCAGATATGCCCAATGGCGGATTTGGTTCTGGTGGAGGCGGACGGCTCCCGCCGTCTGCCCTTAAAGGTTCCGGGGATTAACGAGCCGGTGGTTCCGAAGAATTCCGACATGGTGCTCTCCGTGCTGGGGCTGTCCGCCCTGGAGAAGCCCGCCCAGAAGCTGTGCTTTCGCGCGGAGCAGGCGGAAGAAATCATGCGGGAACACGGCAGGGCGGATTTCAAGTCCGGGGGACAGTGGATCGTAAAGCCCGAGGACATGGCCTGTCTGATGCAGCACGCCTATCTGTATCCCCTGCGGGTCAAGTATTCGTCCATCCCGGTGATCCCGGTGTTCAACCAGGCGGATGAGCCGGAGCAGGTGCAGACCGCCAAGCGGATGCTGGACTCCATGGAGGAGCGGCGTGGCATCGTGGGCGGGCTGCTGCGTTTCGATCCCTGCGTGGAGCTGTTTTGACGCTTTTGCGCCGGGAATCAGGAAAATGTAAAGGGTTGGCGAGGGTGTTATGAAAACGGCATGGATTTATATGGCTTCCGGTTTCGGAAGCCGTTTTGGCGAAAATAAGCTGATGGCGCAGCTGGAGGGAAAGCCTTTGTACCGCCACGGCCTGGACTGCCTGCTCCGGGCAAAGCGGTCGCTGGAGGAGGAGGACGGGTGGCAGGTCTGCCTGATTGTGGTCAGCCAGTACCGGGAAATTCTGGAAACGGCCGCGGCCCTGGGGGCGCAGGCCGTGTATAACGGGGCGGCCTGCGAGGGGATTGCCGCCTCCCTGCGCCTGGGCACCGGGGCGGCGCCCGGGGACACCGACTTTTTCGTTTACTGCGTGGCGGACCAGCCGGGGCTTGGAGCGGACTCGCTCACCGGCTTCCTGCGAGGCTATGTCCGCTGCGGCAAGGCCATGGGCTGCGTCTCCTCCGGCGGCCGCCGCGGGAACCCGGCGGCCTTTGGCAGCCGGTACAGGCAGGAGCTGACTGCGCTCACCGGGGACCGGGGCGGAAGCCGGCTCATGAAACGGTACCCTGAGGATGTGTGGCAGTACGAGGTGGAGGAGCGGGAGCTGCGGGACGTGGACCTGCCCGAGGATTTGCGGGTGTGGCGGATAACAGGCGAGGGAAGAGAGAATGCGAGAAGAGAGAACGAAAAATGATTTTTCCCAGGGCAGCATCGTGGGCAATATCCTGCGTTTGGCTCTGCCCATGACCCTGGCACAGCTGATCAATGTGCTCTACAACATTGTGGACCGCATTTTCATCGGCATGATCCCGGAAAACGCCACCCTGTCCCTGACCGGGCTGGGGCTCTGCCTGCCCATTATCTCCATCGTGATCGCGTTTGCCAACCTGTTCGGCATGGGCGGCGCGCCGCTGTTCTCCATCGAGCGGGGGAGGGGAAACGACGCCGAGGCCGAGGCCATCATGGGCAATTCCTTTGTGCTGCTTTTGGTCACCGGGGTGATTCTGACGGCGGCTGGACTGGCCTTGAAGCGGCCCATGCTGTTCTTGTTTGGGGCCAGCCAGGACACCATCTCCTATGCGGAGGGATACATTACCATCTATCTTTTGGGAAATATATTTGTGATGGTGGGACTGGGCATGAACAGCTTTATCAACGCCCAGGGCTACGGCACCACCGGCATGATGACCGTGCTGCTGGGCGCGGCGGCCAACATTGCGTTAGACCCCCTCTTTATCTTTGTGTTCCACATGGGCGTGCAGGGCGCGGCTTTGGCCACGATCCTGTCCCAGCTGCTCTCGGCGCTGTGGATCGTCCGTTTCCTGACCGGGAAGAAAACCACTCTGCGGCTGAAGCGGCAGGCCTTCCGGCTGGATGCGAAGCGGGTGCTGCGGATCGCTGGCCTGGGGATGAGCGGCTTCACCATGTCCATCACCAACAGCTCGGTGCAGATCATGTACAACGCCATGCTGCAGAAGGCGGGCGGCGACCTGTACGTGGGTATCATGACGGTGATCAACTCCGTCCGAGAGGTGATCTCCATGCCGGTGAGCGGCCTGACCAACAGCGCTCAGCCGGTGATGGGCTACAACTACGGGGCAGGGGAGTACAGGCGGACCAGACAGGCCATCGTGTTCATCTCCGTGGTCTGCATCACCTACACCGTGCTGATCTGGCTGTGCGTTCACAGCTTCCCGGAGTTTTTTATCCGCATTTTCGACCACAGCGGGGCTTTGGTGGAGCAGGGGATCGGGGCCATGCGTATTTATTTCTTCGGCTTTTTCATGATGTCCCTGCAATTTGCGGGCCAGTCCGTGTTTGTGGGGCTGGGGAGATCCAGAAACGCTGTGTTCTTCTCCATCTTCCGCAAGGTGGTCATCGTGATCCCGCTGATTCTCATCCTGCCCACCGTATTCCACATGGGCACGGACGGAATCCTCATGGCGGAGCCGGTGTCCAACTTTATCGGCGGCGCGGCCTGCTTCGGCACCATGATGCTGACCGTGTGGCCGGAATTAAAGCGGGGGGACCGGCAGGCCAAGGCTGGCGCTAAGGCTTAGGCCCGCAGGCGCGGTATATTTCCGCGGTTAAATACAGAATGAGACAGAAAGTGAGAAGGTATGAAGGGAATCAAGATTAGAGCGGCCGCTGCTGCGCTGGCGCTGTCGGCTGCTGCGTTTGCGTTTACCACAGGCTTTGCCAAAGCGGCGGACCACGCGGCGGGAACGGCGGGCTACTTAAAGTCAGCCACCTACTATTCGGACGACTGGGTGATCAATTTCTGGAACAGCGAGAGCAAGAACATGGAGGAGGAGCTGGCCCGGATCGCGCAGGACGGCTTCAACAACATTATCCTGGTGGTTCCCTGGCGGGAGTTTCAGCCCGGGACGAACCCCATCTCCTACAACGATTATCCATGGGAAAAGCTGGACCGGGTCATGGAGGCGGCCGTGGTCCAGGAACTCAGCGTTATGCTGCGGGTGGGCTACACCTGGGATTACTACGGCAGGGACAATGTGCTGAACCGCTTCCAGGCCCTGATGTATGACGAAAACATGAAAAACGCCTGGCTGGACTATGTGAAGCGCCTTTACGAGCGGGCCTCCTCCCACGAGAATTTCTGCGGCGGCTTTTTGACCTGGGAGGACTTCTGGAATTTCACAGACACCGCGGCGGGTATGGGAAAGGGGCCGCAGAGCCAGGAGCTGGCAGCCAAGGTGGGCTATACCGACTATGTGCGGGAGCATTACACGCTGGAGGAGCTGGAGGAGCTGTATCAGGCCAGCTTTCCCACCTATGACAGCATCTATTTTCCGGGCAGGGATTCCCCGGCTATGGCGGTGTTTTACGAGTTTTACAACGACTTTTTAAACGGGCTTTTGGCGGAGAGCCAGCAGGTGTTTCCCGACCTGTCCATGGAGGTGCGCCTGGACGGCGACCCCATCAGGCAGGCGGACGGCAGCGTGAAGGGATATCTGCACTCGGATACCTTTGCCTGCGCAGACGCCTCATTCTCCTCCGCCATGTACAGCATCCCCATGGGGCAGGTCAACAATTTTGAGCGGATTACCGCCGAGGAGGCGGTGGCCATGGCGCCGATGATCCTGGGCAACGTCCACAATTTTAACAACGGCAAGGGGCTCTACATCGACCAGTTTTTGTTCACGGACAACACGGTGGGCTTTGAGCACAACGCCCAGCTGCTGGAGGAGGAAAAAGCCCCCTATCTGGAGGGGATTGTGCCGGTGCTGAAAAACATGTCCATGGGTTACGGAATCTGGACCTACCGGGATTACGGCGACAACAAGCTGTACAATTCACAGTTCGGCCTGGGAGAGGCGGAGTGGACCTTTACCGGGGGCGGCAAGGTGGAGGAGCGCGGCGGCAGCATGGCGGCGGTGCTTCCCTCCGGGGCTTCGGTGAGCCAGAGCATCGGCAACCGGAGCACGGGAAACGCCGGCTCCAAGGCTCATGTGCGCTTTAAGGTTTCCTCGGAGGGCAGCAGCGACCTGACGGTGCGGCTGGGCAGCGTGTCCAAATCCGTCAATGTAAACGGCGAGCGCACGGTGGACCTGGAGTTCGGGCCCCTGACCTCCACCGCCCTGACCATTGAAAACCGCGGGGCAGAGGCCTGGGTGGACGACGTGTCGGTTTACACCTTTGTGACCCACGGGGAGCTCTACGAGATGGACGGGGAGCCGGGCCCATGCCTGGAGGCCGTCCGGCAGATGAACCAGGCGCTGGGGGGCCTGTAGGCCTGCGGCAAAAAATGCCGTGAGGGTCGGCGGCAGGTATAAAACTGTGGCCAAAACCGCGAATAAAACTTCCGGCCCCGCGCATACTAACTTTGTCACGCAGATTAGAGAACACAAAATCTAAGGAGGTAATGACGATGACAAAGTTGGAATGTAGTGTGAAGAACTGCATGCATAACTCCGACGAATGCTGCTGCAAGAGCGCGATCCTGGTGGACGGCCATGAGGCTGTACAACCAAACGATACCTGCTGCGCCAGCTTTGACGAGAACAAGAGGGGAGCCTTTACCAACCTGTTCAAGACACCGGAGACCCGCCTGGAAGTAGAGTGCGACGCGGTCAAGTGCGTTTATAACGAGGACCGCCGCTGTTCAGCCGAGAGAATCGACATCGCAGGCGACGGCGCCTGCGATTGCGGACAGACCCGCTGCAGTACCTTTAAGGCGCGCTAAGAGCGGCATGACCGTCTGCCGGCCTGTGCCCGGAGGGCAATATTGCTCCCCGGGCATTGCTCTGTGTTAGTCTGTGTAAAAATGGGAAAAATATGCCTTGACAAATGAGGTCGGGTATAGTAAAGTAATATAAGTTGTGAGAACGACTACAGGAAAGCAGGTATCCACCTCACCTTGGCACGAGCGAGTGACCCGGGTTCATAGTAGCGACAAAGCGCCGATGTGTTTAGGATCGGAGAAGGCGCTGAGGTTTGCTGTGTGAAAGTGGATAGATTGCCTGTCCGCTTTATTTTTTTGCCCCGCGCAGAAGGGGCGTGCTGATTCCGGAAAATGAGATTGAATTATGGAGGTGTACGACTATTAGCGAACATGTGATTAACGAACAGATCAGAGATAAGGAAGTACGAGTGGTTGGAGAGAACGGCGAACAGCTGGGGATTATGCCTGCCAGAGACGCGTTAAAGATGGCGCAGGATGCAGAGCTGGACCTGGTCAAGATTGCGCCCACCGCGAAACCGCCCGTATGCAAGATTATCGACTATGGCAAATTCCGCTACGAGAATGCCCGTAAGGAGAAGGAAGCCAGAAAGAAACAGAAGGTAATCGAGATCAAGGAAGTTCGTTTGTCCCCCAATATCGATACCAACGATCTGAACACTAAAGTTGGGGCTGCCAGGAAGTTCCTGGAAAAGGGAGACAAGGTGAAGGTGACCTTGCGCTTCAGAGGCCGCGAAATGGCCCATATGCACAAATCCAAGTACATTCTGGATGATTTCGCTGAGAGTCTGGCCGACATCGCGGTAGTCGACAAGCCCTCGAAAGTGGAAGGAAGAAGCATGGTTATGTTTTTAACTGCAAAACGTTAAAATACAAAGATTTAAGGAGGAATTTACAATGCCAAAGTTAAAAACCAGCAGAGCAGCAGCAAAGCGCTTTAAAAAGACGGGAACCGGTAAGTTAGTTCGCAATAAAGCTTACAAATCTCATATCTTAACTAAGAAGTCCACCAAGCGGAAAAGAAATCTTAGAAAAGACATCGTTACCGATGCAACCAATGCACAGGTAATGAAGAAGATTTTACCATATCTGTAAGTTGAAATTGTAGAAGGAGGAAATTACCGATGGCAAGAATTAAAGGCGGTTTAAATGCGAAGAAGAAACACAACAGAGTCCTGAAGATGGCGAAAGGCTACAGAGGGGCCCGTTCCAAACAGTATAGAATTGCTAAGCAGTCCGTAATGCGCGCTCTGACCAGCTCTTACGCAGGCAGAAAAGAGAGAAAGAGACAGTTCAGACAGCTGTGGATCGCTCGTATCAACGCTGCTGCCCGCATCAACGGCCTGTCCTACAGCAAGCTGATGTACGGCTTAAAGCTGGCGAATGTTGACCTGAACCGCAAGGTTCTGTCCGACATGGCGATCAACGATGCAGAAGGCTTTGCAAAGCTGGCCGAGCTGGCAAAGAGCAAAATCGCTTAATTGACAATTAAAAAGGATGGTCGGAACCCCAGGAGCGGGTTCTGCCATCCTTTTTTTGTTGAATACAATGGCCGCCGCTGCGGCCGGCTGAAAAAAGCGGGCTCCTTTCAGCGGGCTTTGGTGAAATTCAGTTAAACGGCGTTTTAGGCAGGCTGAATTCGTTGTAGACTGGCGTGATGACGATCTTGTTTTCATACACCTCGGCCTGACACAGTTGGTTGGGGACAAAATTTCCCATGACGAGCGGTGCCGTGTTATCAGAAAAGCACTCGATCGATTCGCGCCTGATTCTGAAAAATTTCACGATGTATGGTTCTTCCATTGATATCCTCCCTGTCTGAAATATAATCTTGTTCGAGTGCGAATAGTACCAAGTATAACATAAGAAAGACGTAAGGAAAATTACAAATTTATTACAAAATGTTGAATTTTTATTGATTTATAACCGGCGTGCGGCAAATATGAAATATTAAGAAAAAATACTAATAAATGTCATAAAACCCTGTTGTTAATATTTTGCAATGATTGGAATTATATGGTACACTACTACATATATGTCCGGCCCAAGGGCGGACGGAAAAAGCCGGAGGTTACAGAGGATGCTGGAAGCGGAAGGAATCTGCAAGTCATACCGCAGAAAAACCATATTGGACGGGGTCAGCCTGCAGGTGGAACCCGGTACCTGCGTGGGCATTGTGGGAGCCAACGGCTGCGGAAAAACCACGCTGCTGTCGATTTTAGCGGGCGCGCAGCGGGCGGACGCCGGGGCGATCCGGTTTGACGGGCGGGAGGCGGCCGGAAGGTCCGACGTGTTCTCAGATATGGTGGCCTACGTCCCCCAGGAAAATCCGTTGATACCGGAACTGACCGTGAAGGACAACCTGTCTCTGTGGTACCGGGGCAGCGCCGCCCACATGAAGCAGGATTTGGAAAGCGGGCCGGCAGCGGTGCTGGGCATCCGCGGCATGCTGCGCCGGACCGTGGGCAAGCTCTCCGGCGGCATGAAAAAACGGCTGAGCATCGCCTGCGCCCTGTCCAACCACGCGCCTTTTCTGGTCATGGACGAGCCGGGAGCGGCGCTGGACCTGGAGTGCAAGGAGGATATCCGCAGCTATTTAAAGCAGTATATGGCCGGCGGAGGAGCGGTGGTGCTCACGTCCCACGAGCTGGAGGAGCTGTCCCTGTGCAATCGCATGTACGCGTTGCGGGGCGGAAAATTACATGAGATCGCAAGCGGCCTGACGGCGGATGAGCTGATCGGGCAGTTTCGATAAATATTTGGCCGGATTGATTACCCTGACGGCCAGGAGGAGGATTTGGGAATGAAATGTACGAAATGTAACGCGGAGATCCGTGAGGGCGCCAAGTTCTGCACATCCTGCGGCGAGCCCGTGGCGGCGAACCGGGAAGAGGCAGCGGCGGCCTTGGCGGAGGATAAGGGCGCGGAGGCTGAGAAGCCTGAGGCCCCCCAGGCGGAGGCCGGGCAGCTGGAAGCGGAGCCAAAGAGCGCCGATGTGAGCCGGGAGAAGCCTGAGACAGTGAAACAGGACGCAGCCGTGGATGGAAACGCCCAGGCGGAGGCGGTGAAGCATGAGATAGAGCCTGAGCCGGTGAAGCCTGAGACAGAGGCTGAGATGGTGAAGCCCGAGATAGAGACGGTGAGGCCCGAGACAGAGCCGGCTGCGAATGAGGCCGGCGAAACGGTGTCCGGCATGGAGCAGCTGGCTCCTGAGACCAACCGGCCAGTCCCCGAAGGTCCAAAACCCGTCCGCAGCGCTTTGCAGTCAGGTTCCGGCGCGCCCCAGCCCGGTCCGGCGCCAGGCACAGTCAAGGAGGGGAAGAAGTTCGGCAAGGCCATAATCGGCGTGCTGGCCGCAGTTGTGGTGGTGGTGATCGCAGCCTTCGCGGCGCTGCACCTGATGGAGAAGGACCCCAAGGACGTAGTGATCACCGCATTTGAAAATATTCACCCCAAGGGCGAGGTCTACCCCACGGAGGAACTGTTCGGCACCAGCGAGATGGTGAAGAGCCTGCAAAACTCCAGCTCAGAGGGCGGCATGACTTTAAAGCTGTCCGACAGCTCCCAGCCGTTCATCAGCCAGTTTGCGGGCAGCGGCCTGAAAATGAGCGCCCAGAACAATCTGGAGACAAAAGAGAGCGCCTTCAACATGGGCCTGTTCTTAAACGACATGGAGCTTGTGAACATGGACGCTTACTATGGCAACGACAAGGTGATCGTGGCGCTGCCGGAAATTTCCTCCAAGGCGTTCACCCTGGATTTGGGCAAGGACCTGGCCAAGCAGATCAAGGATTCGCCGGTGGTCGGGCAGCTGGCCAAGGATCAGGGCGTGGATGTGGACGGCCTGGTTCTGTATATTGAAGAGTTAAAAAAGCAGGCGGAAAACAAGGAGGAACAGTCCTTTAACCTGGAGGAGCTGTTAAACCGCTACAAGGAGGGCTGCAAGGCCCAGGATAACTTTAAGGCGGCAATGACCGTGACCAAGGGCGAGAAGCAGAAATTCACGGTGGACGGTAAAGAAGTAAACTGCAAGGGCTACAACACGGTGATCAGCAAGGATTCCATGATCGATTTCCTGGATGATTCCTCGGAATTTTTCCTGGAGGATGAGATGCTGCGCGAGGATTTCTTAAACCAGCTGGAGATGACGGTCCGTCTGAGCGAGCTGATGGGGGAAAGCATGGGCGAGTCCATCAGCGCCAAGGAGCTGCGGGACCAGACCTTTGCCGAAGCTGAGGAATCCGCAAAGGAGATGATCAAGTATCTGGACCGCACGCTGGACGACGTGGATATGGTCGTGTATGTGGACCGCAAAGGCCGCCTGGCGGCTGTGGACGGCACCACCACGCTTCATATAGACGATACGGATGTGGATGTGAAATTCCACGTGGAGTTAAACGGAGGCGCATACCTGACCCAGAACATGTCCGGCACCCTCGAGATGGAAGGCGGCGGGGATGTGGTGACACTGGACCTGCAGCGCTCCGGCAAATATGATAAGAAAAATCTGACGGATGAGCTGTCCATCAGCGCTGATACGGGCAGCGACACATTTGACTTTACATACGCGGCCGCTTACACGGCGGATGACGGCTCCTACGACGTCAGCGCCAAGTTCAGCGCCAACGGGACCAAGGTGCTGGTGATCTCGGCCGAGGGCGCCGTGGATGAGATGGAGAAGGGAAAATCCTTCCATATGGATATCGACAAGCTCAAGCTGACCCTGGACGGAGGAGAGTACATAACCTTTAAGGGAGAGTATTACCTGCGCCCGCTGGAGGACGAGATCAGGGTGCCCAAGGGAGAGCCCATGGACGTGCTGGCGGCGGATGAGATGGAATGGGTTAAGGTAATCGAGGAGTTTATGGCGTTCAGCCCGTTTTAACGGTTGAAAGTGTATTTGGAAATGAAATTGTAAAGGAACAGGGGAAGCGATGGCTGCAAAACTTGTGTATCTAAAGCTGGAGTTGAAACGCGCGTGCAAAAAGCTTCCCCATATGGCCGCGGGGGCAATCGTGCTGATGGCAATGCTGGGCACGATTGCCTTTGCTGCAAGTAAGCTGCTGTATGGGGATGCGACGCTTAAGAGAGTTACCGTGGGTGTGGTGCTCCCGGAGGATGACCGGATTGCGAAGCAGTTGGTGCGCATGCTGGGGACATATGACAGCGTGAGAAGCGTATGTGAATTTTCCTATATGGACGGCGACGAGGCGGGCAGACAGCTGAAGCGCGGCGAAATATTCGGCATCCTGACCGTGCCGGAGGGGATGGTCCAGGGCATCATGGACGGGACCAATATCCCGGTCACCATCACGCTGCCCCAGGGCAACGCGCTGGAGAACCGGGTGTTTAAGGAGCTGACCGGTGCTGGAGCCAGAACGCTGGGAAGCGCCCAGGCGGGAATCTACGCAGGGGATCAGCTGCTTGTAAACTGCGATCTGGCGGAGGGCATCAGCATGCTGGAGGCGGATTTAAACCGCATCTACCTGGCCTACAGCCTGCCGCGGGCGGACCTTTTCGAACGCCAGAGGGTCAGCGCCACCGGCGATGTGGATACGCTGCAGTTTTACGGCATCAGCGCCTTTGTCCTGTATCTTTTGCTGGCCGCAATACCGGTTTCCGGGTATCTGACGCCGGAGAGCAGGGTGATGTCCCAAAAGCTGTCACTGGCGGGTATCGGACCATGGTCGGCCACGGCGGCCCGTCTGGCCGGTCTGGGAGTCCTGCTTATGGCCGCAGCGCTGCCGGCGGTGCTGGGAGCGCTGAAATTTGAGGTTCTGGACTTCTCATGGCTGCTGATCCCGGCCCTGGCGGCCGTGTGCCTGGCGGCGGCCGCCCTGATCCTGTTCTTCTACGAGGCGGCGGGAACGCTGCTGGGAGGGGTTATGCTGCTGTTTCTGGGCGCGGTGCTCCTACTCTTTTTGTCCGGCGGATTTCTGCCGCTGGTGTTTCTGCCCCGGCAGGTGCGCGACCTGGCGCCGTTTCTGCCCACGACCGTGCTGATGGACGGCGTGAAAATGATCGTGACCGGGTCGTACGGGGCAGCGGGCTGGCTTAAGCCGGTGGCAATGGCCGCGGTATTTTATGGCTTGACGGTGGGGGTGAGGCGCAGATGATCAGTATCCTTACGTGGTTTTCTCTCTCCTGCAAGCGGTATCTGCGCAGGCTGTCGTTCCTGTTGATTCTGCTGCTGTTTCCCTTTGGGGCCATGGCGTTTAAGCAGGTGGAGGCTCAGGAGCACAACAAGGTCCGCATCGCCGTGTACGCCGAGGACCGGGACGAGGACTCCCTGGGGCAGGAATTGGCCCGCAGACTGCTGGAGTACGGCGAAGAATCCGGGCAAAACGGCATGTTTGAGTTCTATCTCTGCGACACCGCTTTGGCGGTGCGGGAGGAGGTGGCCGCCAGGCGGGCGGAATGCGGCTACGTGATCTATGAGGGGCTCAGGGAACGCCTGGACAACCGCGATATCAAGCGGTGCATCGGCGTTTATTCGTCCCCCTCCACCGTGGTGGACCGGATGTCCACAGAGACGGTGTTCTCACTCTTGATCGAGATGTACGACCGGATTCTGTTGGAGCAGTACGTGGCCGAGGGCGAGGCCTTTGCCGGCCTGGACGCGAAAGAGGGGGCAAGAGAGCTGGCGGCGCAGGAGGCGGGGCGGCTCTATCAGATGTTCCTGGACAACCAGAGCACCTTTCACTTTGAATATGAAACCGCGGCTGTAAACGCACAGGAGGCGCAGGAGCTCGCTGAGACCGCGCAGGAGTCCATTTTCCCGGCCAGAGGTCTGGCGGCGGTGTACGTGTTCACCACAGGGCTTTACGGGGCGGTGACGCTGTGCCAGGACGAGAAGCGGGGACTGTTCCAGCCTCTGCCCGGCCGTCTGAGAGGCGCCTGCCGTTTTGCCAGCCTGGCGGCCCCGGTGGCCCTGGCCGCATTGTCCGGCCTGGCGGCCCTGTGGCTGGCCGGGGCAATGGGCGCTTTCGGGCGGGAGGCGGCGATTTTAGGCGTCTATGTCCTGGCGGTGGCGGCATTTTCCAGCGTGTTAAAGGCAACGCTGCGTTCCGGCCCCGTGATCTGCTGCCTGATCCCATTCTTCATCATCGGCAGCCTGATATTCTGTCCGGTGTTTCTGGACACCGGCCGTCTGGTGCCGGAGGTGGAGCGTGTGGGCCGCCTGTTTTTGCCCTATTATTATCTGAGAATGTTTTGATCGCCTGCGTTTGGTAAAAAAAAGTAAAAATTTTTCAAAATGCTGTTGCAAAAAGCGCGAATTTATGATATATTATTATTCGCGCGCGGGAGTGCTGGAATTGGCAGACAGGCTAGACTAAGGATCTAGTGGTTGTATGATCGTGTGGGTTCAAGTCCCATCTCCCGCAGTATAGTTTTGAGAGGGAATCCTTGATTTTCAAGGGTTCCTTTTTTGATTGGAAAAGGTCGATTGTCTAACCGCGAAGGGCCTTTTCCATCTGCGCCTCTGTCTGCCCGAATCGCCAATATTCCTTATTTTATGCAGGCGGATTTTTCTTCACACACTCTAATAGGCTTAATTACTCCAACCCGAAAGCGTTGGAGTAATTTTAGTTTGGCGAGATATTACCTGGCAGCTACTATTAAATTGAAAAATGATAAATATAATTATCAAAATGATGTTACTGGTTGACAAAAAGGCTTTGCCATGGGTATAATATTCTAAAATATAACTTTTCGCGATAGGAGGAAAATATAAGGGGGATTTGGAAGGAAGCTACTTGTACAGAACCAAAGATATGTATACTGTGTGATAAAAAAGAAGGTGATCCATTAGGGCATACGTGGAAGAAAGCAAATTGTACTACCCCAAAAACATGTAATGTTTGCGAAGCAACAGAGGGTGAACCATTGGGGCACCAATGGGTAGAAGCTACCTGTGCTGCGCCCAGGACTTGTGATATTTGCGGCGAAACAGCAGGAGAAACTTTAGACCATGAATGGTATTTGGCAACTTGTGTTTCCCCAAAAACATGCCGTATTTGCGGGACAACAGAGGGAGAGGTTAGCGATATTCACTACTTAGCGCTTTCTGAAGATGGGGACAGATCAAATGTAATGGATAAAGAACCTAAATGTAAATATTGCGGTAAAACAATGGCAGTAAGGTTGAGTAAAGGTAATTGGCAAAATTATCTGTCAATACAATTCACCTATGACAATAATACTAAAAAAATAACGTCATATAGTCAAGTGGAGAACTTGCCGGGAGCTTATGCTGTAGCCCAGTTTAGTAATCCGATTAATTGGGATTGGAATAATATTTATACATATGGTCTTAGGGGATCTATAACAATAACTCCATTAAAAGACAATATAAAATTTGTAAGAATAGATACAGATAAAAAACTAACGATTCCATGCATAATTACTAATTTGTCTTATGATGGCAGTACACAAATGGGAACTAACTGGTCTAATGATGAGGTTACGATGAGCATTCCTATCGACGAAAATGGATACGGAAGGGCTGACATAATATTTCCCTGTGTGGACGGGCTGCCATAATAATACAAAT
This sequence comes from Enterocloster asparagiformis, assembly GCA_018380885.1. Lineage (GTDB taxonomy): Bacteria > Bacillota > Clostridia > Lachnospirales > Lachnospiraceae > Enterocloster. The sequence continues at coordinate 31,965 of JAGZSY010000002.1, read as the reverse complement.
GGTAAATAGAATTCTAAATTTTGGAGGTTTGGCAATGAGAAAAAGTACAAAGAAATTATTGGTAACTACAGCTATATCTATGATATTAGCGGCGGGAACGGCGATTACCAGCTATGCCGGAGCGTGGAATCAGACAGGATATGGTTGGTGGTATGACAATGGTAATGGAAGCTATACCGCAAATGATTGGCAATATATTGATAATGCATGGTATTATTTTAACCAAGACGGTTATATGAGGACTGGCTGGATTCCTGTAAATGGAAGATGGTATTATTGCCATGCGGATGGTGCAATGGCGCATGATACGTGGGTTGATGGAAAATATTATGTTGGTTCAGATGGGACTATGTATACAAATACAACCACACCGGATGGATATAAAGTAGATGGAAACGGTTTATATGTGTCTGGAGCTTCTTCAAAAGGCAACGCCTCAAAATCCAAAACCAATTATACATATGATGAATTAAAAGATGAATTAGGTGTATACCCTAATATCCTTGCATTATGGACGCTGGAAATGGGGTGTACGGAAACCTTTGAAAAAAACGCGAATAATATAGTATCTGGCGGAGTGGACTATTCTCAACCATTTGAATTTACGGATATGCAATATGCGTTTTTTTTAGATTTGTACCAGTGGGCATTGAGAGGTGATAATGGCTGGAGAAATCCAAACTTTATAGATACCAGAATCCGGAGATCTGGAGAGATCGGACATACTGTCGAGGATTTCAATGTAATTTCATGTAACGATGCGGATGATATAATTTATGAATATTTTGGCGTCAATGTAGACTCACAAGAGAATTTTACGATGGCCAAAGGGCTTGACTTAACGAAAAAAGCAAATGAAAGCGGATGGTATATTAACTTTCTTGGGAAAAACTCTCCTAAATATCGTGGAAAAAGCTATTATAATATCGCCAAGATGGACTGGGATAATGCCGAGATAGAAGTTCATGGCGATAAAATTCGCATTTGGGTAGATGCAAAAGATCTCAACATTAGAGAGCTTAAATCGCGTGAAGATCCGAATATCTATTTAGAGTTATTAAAATCCGACAATCTAATGGGGGCCAGGCTGCTTGAAGGTTCAGTAGAAATTCGTTATAAAGGGTATTAGATCACATATAAGAATAGCTGCAATCAAGGCCAGATTAGAATTCTGTTTCTAATCTGGCCCTTTTCCATAATAGGGATATCCTTTGGCTATTTATTGAAACACAGTGCCGCTACAGTTTACAACGCTTATTTAAATGGGTATAATAAAATCAAAGGCAACAAAGAAAATTTGCTGTAATAAAGCGGCTTAATGGGGAGAAAATTGGTGAAGAACTTATATGACGGTATAATCGGATTGGCAATAGGAGATGCTTTGGGTGTTCCGGTAGAGTTTCAATCCAGATCAGAAATTGCAAAAAATCTTGTGGTATCAATGCGGGAATACGGTACACATAATCAACCCATGGGCACATGGTCTGATGACACCAGCTTGACTCTGGCCACAGTGGATAGTATCGTCCAATGTAAAACGATAGATTATGCAGATATGATGGATAAGTTTTCAGCATGGTTACTGTATGGTGAATATACGGCTTTGGGAGAAGTGTTTGATGTCGGGAACTCTACCAGCAGAGCAATCATGAATTACGGAAGAGGGATGAATCCTCTGGAGTGTGGCGGGGCATCAGAATATGAAAACGGTAACGGATCATTGATGCGTATCCTTCCCATCGCTTATTATCTCTGTTATCACGGGGGCAACGATATAAACCGCCAGATGGAAGTTGTTCATAATGTGTCCGCATTGACACATAAACATTCGATTAGTCTCATTGGCTGTGGAATATATGTTAAGATTGCAATTAAAATGATATCGACGAGATTGACATTACGTGAATGTATAGCCGAGGGAATCCAAGAAGCGTTTGCCTATTATGAAAGTGTAAATTTCAACGATATTAACAGGTATTGCCGATTGAAAAATCTAAATAATTTTTCGAATCTTCCTGAAAATGAAATTCGCAGCAGCGGTTATGTGGTAGATACATTAGAAGCAGTTGTATGGTGCCTGCTAAATACTGATTCCTTTAAAGCGTGTGTACTGAAAGCCGTAAATCTCGGGGATGATACGGATACTGTTGGTGCAATCACTGGTGGTCTGGGGGGGATTTATTATGGCTTAAATGATATGCCGGCCGAGTGGCTTAATAAAATTGCCAGGAGCGAATATATAATTGAGTTGTGCAGGCAATTTGAAATTGACAAGTATGAAGGATGACTACAATAAAAAGGAAATTGAGCTAAAAAGTTATGGATTAAAGGGATAGCTGTGTGTGCGGTTGGATAAAGGGGAAGAGATACCTGCATTCAGACTGTCAAATAAGTCGGCATTCACCGGCTTATTTGATAGTCCCAGGAAGCCTTGTAACGCGGGGGCTTCCTGTTTTTGTTAAAAGAGGTTAGCCTTCCCATTTAAAAACTCCATCACCTGTTCCAACGCGCTCTCCCCGTCCCTGCGTCCCAGATCATACATCTGTTTGATCCGCTCTGGGTTGTGTTCCGTCCGGCGGATTGGGATTGCGCGGCTGGGCCGGATTACCAGAATTTCCCCCGCCTGCTCCATGCGCTGCAGCTCATCCAGCTGCCGGTTGTACATCAGATGGCGGCGGGCCATGGCTTCCACGAATTTGGGATAGCCGCGGTAGGCGCGGCGCAGCAGCGGCACCATGCGGTTGGGCTTTTTGCGGTAACCAAAGGGCCTGGTGGTGACGACCACACAGCGCTTATAGCCCAGCTTTCGGAAGGCTGCCGCGGGTATAGAGTCCGACACCCCTCCGTCCAACAGCTTGCGGCCCTCCAGCTCCACGATATGGGCCGCCAGAGGCATGGAGGCGGAGGCCCTCACCCAGTCGATCTGGTCGCCACGCAGCGTCTCGCAGAGCTTGTAGACGGGTTCTCCTGTCTCCACATCTGTGCACGTCACGTAAAATTTCGTTTCCGAGGCCTCGAAGGCGTCGTTGTCAAAGGGGTCCAGGGTTTCCGGGAGCTGGCGGTAGCAGAAATCCGTGCCGCAGAGATCCCCGGTGCGCAGCAGGGAGCGGAAGCTCATATATTGGGGATCGCGGCAGTATTTCAGATTATAACGTATGGAACGCCCGCGCTGCCCCGATACAAAGCTACAGCCGTGGATGGCTCCCGCAGAGACTCCGATCACACCGTCCACATGTACACTGTGTTCCAGCAGCACGTCCAGGACACCGGCCACGTAGATCCCTCTCATGGCGCCGCCTTCCAGAACCAATCCGGTTTTTTCAGTATTCATTTCACAACACCTCAATTATCATATTTATGATGGCCCGGTTTAGAAAACCGGGATACTTACACTGCCTATTACATTAGCACTTGTTTTGCGATGTGTCAAATCGGCGGGAAGCCGGGGACGGATATGGGCGGAGAGTGCCGCAGAAAGCGGTGCTGCCACGCATTGCGGCGTCTGCCCCGGGCCGGCGGCTGAAGCCTGCGCGGCGGTTCTAAACAGCGTGACACGGAAACGGCGAGCGCGCCCATTGGCTTCTGTCCAGCAAAAAGACCCGCCCCTTTGAGATAAAGGATTGGGCCTTTTCAGGTGTCAGCCGATTACACCGGCTGATACCGCTCTGTCTGCATTTCAATATAATTCGGAACTTCCTCGGGCTGAATGTCCAGGGCCACGGACAGCTCGCCGAACAGAAGCTTCTGAGCCAGCTTGATCACGTCCCTCTGGTTGCCGGATAAGGGCTTTCCGCTGCGCTTGCCGGAACAGGTCTGGCGGGAGATCTCCTTGATCATGGAGCCGAGTTCCAGGCTGTTCCCGGATTTGAGAATCTGTTGGTGGGCAGCGGTCTGCTCACGGTAATTGGCGTGCTGCGGGCAGTCGATGTCCGGCCAGGACAAAACGAAATGCTCGGCCTCCTGCCTGGTCATGATTTCCCTCATCATCACCTTGTCGCTGTCAACCGGAATATAGATAGTTGTATCGTTTTCAAAACTGGGTGTCAGAGAATAGTACAGTCTGTCATTGCCAGAGAAATCCATGCTGGATATGTCATTGACTCGGCACACGCCTACGGTTCCATAGAATATAAATGCTCCTTTTTTAAACAAATTCTCACCTTTCCCAACGGATGTTGTTGAACTGCTTATGCGGGTAATTTATTAAGTATATCACATTTTTTGAATTATGTAAACTGGTTTGGAGAAAATATTGTTTTTGTTGAGGATTTTTTCTGTGTTTGACTGGATTTTCGGCATGAACGGCATGGATTTTGCTTGCCCCGGCCTTTGGCCTTCAGGCTGATCCGGTCTCGTTTAAGTCTATGACGATCTTGCCGCACGCAGCGCAGTAGAGCGCCTCCACTTGATTCCTGTCAAGACCGCTGGTGAGGTAGATTCCCCCGATTAACGGCGACAGGATACAGCCCTTATCCTGATCCAGCGGTATCCATTTGATTCCGTACAAGCCGGTCTGGTGGATGACGCCTCTGACCATGGGCATCGAACAGTAGGGACATTTGATTTCGTTTTCCATAACGGTCGCGCTCCTTTCGTTTGCCTTCCCGGTGCGCCGGTAAAAGCCATCTGAGAAAATTATAAGTTATAATCAGTGAAAATAGTAGTATGGGAATCATTAAAATTTCCTTACCGAACAGGAAACCTGCAATTGGTCTTGCATATTTTTTCGATCTGTACTATGATAGAGTCAAAGCCAATTAGTTCAATTACTGGACTAATTAAACATCGGGAGTGTATTCTATGGAAAAAGGCGGTAATACGGGACATTTGGAGCTGATCCGAAGGATCAACCGTTCTCTGATTCTCAGCACGGTGAAGGAACGGCAGCCGGTCAGCCGGGCGCAGATCGCCAGGCTTTTAGGGCTGAGCAAGACCACGGTCAGCACCATTGTGGACGAATTGGTGGAGAAAAAGCTGATTGTGGAGTATGAGAAGTCGTCTGCCGGCGGGGTAGGGCGCCCTTCGATTATGTTGGGCTTTAACCCGAAATCGGCGTACTGCATCGGAGTGGACATTGCCAGCGCCGATATCCATCTGCTGATCACCGATTTAGATGGAAACGTGGATTATGAGTGGAGCGGGCCCACCAAGTCCGATGTGGACGAGGTGATCGGTATGATTGGGAAGGCCATTGAGGCCGGAGGATTAGAGGACAAAGATATTTTTGCAATGGGAGTCGGCGTCCCGGGGATTGTGGCGGACAAGGACAGGGTGGTGAGCGCCAAGTCCCTGGGCTGGAGCAATCTGGCCCTGGGGTCCCGGCTGAGCAGCTATTTCCATTTTCCTGTCTTTGTGGGCAACGGCGTTAATCTGGCGGCCCTGGGGGAGCGGTGGCTGGGCTCTGGCGGTCAGGTGGACGACATGCTGTTTGTGCGGATCGGAACCGGGCTGGGCAGCGCGCTGATCTGCGGCGGCCAGCTGATTTGCGGAGCTAACGGAAGCGCGGGGGAGATCGGATTTTTTCTGGACAGCCGGGATGTGGAGCTGGGGGAGTTCAACCACACCGGCCGTCAGGGAGTTTTGGAGCGAAAATGCTCAGGAGCCGCGCTGTCCCGCGGCGGCCGCAGCGCAGAAGAACTGTTTGCCGCCTGCGGTCAGGGGGAGCCGCAGGCAGAGGGGGAGTCGTCGTATTTTATCAGGGAGCTCTCCGTGGCGCTGGCCAATTCCATCAGCCTGCTGAACCCTGCCAGGGTGGTGATCGGCGGGAGTGTGGCGGAGTCCATGGGGACAGTGATCGGTCGGCTTCAGGATGAGGTGGCGCGGCTGACGCCCATCCGGGCGGATATCTGCCTGGCATCCCTGGGCGCCAGGGCCGGGGCGTTGGGGGCCATTGATTTCGCCGTGACGCAGATTGAACAGCAGGATATCCGTGTGCAGGGATGACATCGGGTAAACTGTTGAATATATCATCCAAGGAGGAAGGTACAAAGATGAAGAGCGAGAGAGCAAGCGCGATGCTGGAGGAGATTTTTGCGGAGCCAGGGTATTTTAAACGCTGTCTGGACGGGCGGGAGGAGCTTACGCGGGATTTTGTAAATCTGTTTGTCAGCCACCGCTTCAGGAGGATTTATTTCAGCGGCTCCGGTTCGCCGTCCCATGTGGGCCTGATTATGAAGTACGTGGCGGTCAAGCTGTTAAAGGTCGAGGCAACCTACAGCTATCCCATGCTGTTCAACAACCACGAGGGGCTGAACGCAGGCGGGGTATACCGCCCGGAGGAGATGGTGGTGATCTGTCCGGCTGAATCCGGCCGGTCCAGGGGGCGGTGATCACGGCCAGGGCTGCCAGGGCCCAGGGGATACCGGTGGTATGCACCACTTTGAACCCGGAGGGCGTGCTGGCCCGGGAGTGCGATGTGGTCATGGTGAAGCCCTCGGGTCACGAGGAAGCCCTGCCGTCCACCAAGGGCCACTCCACCGGGATTTTCATGCTGCTGCTGTGCTTTGTGGAGGCTGCGCTGGCGCTGGGGACCATCAGCCGGGAGGAGTATGAGATGTACATTGCGGGAATGGAGGGGCTGGTTGAGAGCTGTGCGGATGCGGCGAAGCGGTCGGTCAAGTGGTTTGAGGACCATCAGGACGTGGTGATGAACGCGCCCTATTTCCGCGTGATCGGCTACGGGGCCAACTATGCCACAGCCCTGGAGACGGCGCTGAAATTCATTGAGACCCATCGGAGGCTGACCGTGGCCTACGAGCTGGAGGAGTTCATGCACGGGCCCATCCGCACGGTGAAGCAGGGGGATGTGATTTTCTTCCTCTGCGCTGAGGACGGTCCGGAGAAGGAGCGGATGAAGGAGCTTTTTAAGGTAATCCGCCGCATGACGGACAACTGCGTGATGGTCTGCGGGGAGGCCGACGGAGAGGGAGATCCGCTGGCGCTGACCTTCCGGGCGGTCAATCAGGAGTTTCTCACCGCAGTGGAGTATATGGTTCCCATGCAGGTGCTGGCCTATGAAATCGGCAGCCATCTGGGCTTTGACCCCACGGAGGGCGTCAACACCTGGGCAAAGCAGGCTATGGAGCCGAGTTTTTCCGACTGATTCGGGGAAAGCAGGGTGGCGTATGGATCGAGGAGCTATATTGGCGGTGGACGTGGGCGGGTCAAAGTATGTGACGGGCCTTGTGACGGAGCAGGGGCAAATTCTCTGCAAGCGCAAATACCGCTGGAAACAGATGACGTCGGAGGGCGTGACGGAGGAAATTTGCAGCGCTATGGAGCGGATTCTGGAGGAGAATCCGGGCGTGGAGGTGAAGGCCGTCGGCATGACCATACCAGGGCTGGCGGACCCGGAGCGGGGAATATGGCTGTCCGCTTCTTTTATGGGGATTTACGAGCTTCCCATCGGCGAAATTATCCGGGAGCGCTTTGGACTGCCTGTGTACATTGACAATGACTGCAATGCCTGCGCGCTGGCGGAGAAGCGGTACGGCTGCTGCAAAGATACGGATCATTTTCTGTATATGACGGTGAGCAACAGCATCGGCGGAGCGCTGTTTATCAACGGACAGCTTTACCGTGGAGCGCGGGGAAGCGCCGGTGAAGTTGGAAATATCCGCGTGGATGAGGGGTTAAAAGGTTCCGGAAGCAGGCGGGATTCTCTGGAAAATTACGCCTCGGGCAGGGGCTTGGCCGCCACCTATTTAAAATTGGGCGGCCTGTCCGAGATTGATGGAGAGCCCCCGGATGGGGTGGCGATCACCCGCCTGGCGGATCAGGGGGACCAGGTGGCGCTGGAGGCGTTTCGTATGGAGGGAATATATCTGGGCCAGGCGATCGCCGCCTGCTGCGCCCTTCTGGATCCGGAAAAGGTGATCATCGGGGGCGGTCTTTCCCTGGTGTTCGACCGGTACCAAAAACCCCTGCTTGAAGCTCTGGAGCGGGAGACTGTCGCGGTAAAGGGGAACAGGCCCCAGATTCGCACAACGGCTCTGGGATATGACGGAGCGCTGCTGGGGGCTGCCGCCCTGGCCGTCTGTAAAATAAGGGGAAAGTCCTGACTTATGGGGGCAAGCCCTGTCCTGCGCAGATATTTTGCAGGGCAGGGCTTGCGTTTTGTACTTGACAAGAACAAATGTTCGTGGTAGGATGGAAATATACAAAAGAGAACATATGTTCTTATGAAATCAAACTATTTTGCGCTACAGCGCTGCAAGGACGGAGGGGTGATTGTATGAAAATTACCAGAGACAACCTTGACGAGGTTATGTTTGAGAATCAGGATGCCAGACTGCTGATCGAGGACATTGTGGCTTCGACCAGTGCGAACTTATACTACTACCACGACCGGGAGATCACCGTCCAGATGGCATTGGAGCTTTGGTACAAGGCTCAGGCGGCTGACTGTACCCAGGCGGAAGGCGCAGGGGAGGAGAGCCAGTGGTTTTGCCTGCCGGAGCGGATGGATACCAAGGTGCGGCAGCGGCTGGAGTCCGCGATTTATGGTCTGCGGCGGAGGCTTGAGACTGTATGGCCCGGCCCGGTAGGCCTTTTACAAAAATAGAAGCCTGTATTTTAGCGCTCCGGTGAGGGACTCCGGAGCGCTTTCGATATCTCAGGCCAGACTCCCAATTTCCTGCCCTGATGCGCGCAAACCGCAGGTTGGGCTGTAAAACCTGCGACGGATATGATAGAATATCTTTAGCCGCGCCCAATACCAGGTACAGGGATACGGGACGGCAATGATTGCAGAAGCGGAGCAGGTCATGAAATGGTATAAAGAGGACCGGTTTTTGGTCATGTCGAAGGAAATGAAATACAAAGATTCCCTGGAAGCTGTCGGCGCGCTTCTGGGGCAGGCGGGGGTCGTCTGGGGCGGCATCCGCTTTCTGATTCAGCCCGACTGGCCGTTTCATGAACGTCAGGAGAAATCCAGGGCAGACCGACTGACTGCGGTCTGTCCCTGGCTGAACGCATACGAGGCGGCCGGGTACGGGGGATCGGAGGAGACCGGGAGCGCGCAGATATTCACCAACCTTGCGGAGGCGGGAGGGCCGCTTCGGGAGCCAGCCTTTGAAGAGATGGTTTCCTTTATGAGGAAGCTGACAAATGCCCGGTGTCCCGGGAAGATCGCGGTGGGGCTGGAGGGGCTCAGAGCGGCGGATTCCGTGAAAACAGCAGAACTGGCCTGCTTTTCCGACGATGTCACAGACTACCCAGGCAGCCGTTTTGACAATATGGCGGTGATCTGCCGGAATGCGGGGACCGCCTTTTTCCGGGTAGTGCTGCGCCTGGAGGTGGACGGCCGTGGGCGCTTGCCGGAGCCGTTTTCACGGCTGGAGCAGCTGTTTTTGGAGCAGATGGGGACGCTCACGGACAGCCGGTATGTGGAGGCGTACGCGGGGGAGGAGTGGGAAAAAGTAAAGCGCCGGGAACTGCGGGTGAGGGAGAAGCTAGAGCAGCTTAGGCTGGAGCTGGAGCAGCTGGCGCTGCCAAATAAATTCAGCAGGAACCTCAACGCCACCCGAAAGGGCTGTTCGGTAAAACAGGCCTTTAACAGCGCTTTTAAAGGCACAGGCTTTAAATTCCTGGATGCCAGGAATTTCTGCTTTAAAGCGCAGATGAAGAGTGGGCACGGTTATATCTACCGCCTCAGCATCGACTTCGGAGGCCATATCTGGCGCCGCCACACGTTTATTCTGGAGGTGTCCGGCATCAATTTTTGCCGGCAGCTGCTGCGGGTGGACGGGCTCAGCCCCCAGAGTCAGGAGGAGTGCCGCATGAATCTGGAGAACCTGAGGGTCCAGACCTTGTTTCTGGCGGAGCGGGCGGAAGCGCTGCTTCTGGAGGAATACGGGGAAACACCTGAGTGGTATGAGTGTTACCATAAATACAACTGAGAGATGCCGTGGTGGCGGTCGAAGAGATGCCGGTGCGATGGTTGAATAAATACCGGTGCTGCGGTCGGAGAAATGCAGGAACCGCGGTAACAGAAATGCCGGTGCTGCGGCCTCAGGCCCGCCGGGTTAATCAAAAATGAAAGAGATGGAATCGAATATGTCAGTGAAAAAATTTGTGATTGTGGACGGCTCGTCCCTTCTGTCAACCTGTTACTACGCGGTGCTGCCGCGGGAAATCCTCTTTGCCAAGACCGACGAGGAGAAGCAGCGGCATTATGATAAGATTCTGCATGCCGGGGACGGGACCTATACCAATGGAATATTCGGCGTCCTGAAGGCTGTGGCCTCCCTGGTGAAACGGCAGCAGCCGGATCACGTGGCCTTTGTATTTGACAAGACCAGGGACACCTTTCGGCGGGAATTGTACCCGGATTACAAAGGCACCAGGACATCCACGCCGGAGCCGTTAAAGCAGCAGTTTGTCCTGCTGGAGCAGATTCTGGAGGACGTGGGCTTTAAGGTGCTCTACAGCGACCAGTATGAGGCAGACGATTATGCGGGCAGTCTGGTGATGAAATTCCGGGATCAGATTCCCATGGTAGTGATGACCAAGGATCACGACTATCTGCAGCTGGTGGACGACGAGCACAACGTCAGAGCATGGATGGTTCAGGCGCGCCAGGAGAAAGCCGATGAGCTCTACGAAAAATATTACGGGCCTTACGGACTGGACAAAAAGGGCATCAATCTGCCGGAGAAAACCTTCGAGTTCACCGCGGAGCACGTCTATGCGGAGGAGGGGGTGTGGCCCAGCCAGATCACGGACCTGAAGGGAATCCAGGGCGACACCTCGGACAACATTCCCGGCGTGAAGGGCGTTGCCAGCGCGGCGCCCCTGCTGCTGAACGAGTACGGAACCGTGGAGGAGGTCTACGCCGTGCTGCACGAGGCGGAGCAGGACAAAAAGTCGTTAAAGGAGTTACAGGATTTCTGGAAGCTGAACCTGGGGATCAGCAGATCACCCTACAAGGCGCTGACCAAGACAGGGGCGGATGGGGAACTGTGCGGGAAGGCGGCCGCAATGCTTTCCAAGCAGCTGGCTACGATCAAGACGGACATTGAATTGGATTATAATCTGGACGATTTCCTCCTGTCCCATTATGACGAGTCAAAGCTGAGAGGGTGGTGTAAGAAGCTGGATATCAAGGAGGCGTCGGTATTTGGCGCAGGGGCTTCGGGCAAGCAGAATGCTGTGCACAGCAGCTGATGTGCTGCCGTCCTTGCGGGAATATCGGGCAGCGCCGGAACGGCAAAGAGAACCGCTGCCGTCATATCTGTATGCAATAAGGAGGATTGAACGGTGACACTTGATCAGATTCAAGAGACGCTGCGGGGACCGGATTACGATTTTTTGAGAAAAGACGGTCATCTGGGCGGCAATATCGTGATACTGACCCTGGGCGGCAGCCACGCATACGGGACCAGCAGGGAAAACAGCGATCTCGATATACGTGGATGTGCGCTAAACAGCAAGAGAGAAATACTGACCGGCCAGAAATTTGACCAGATCGTTGACGACCGGACCGATACCACTATCTATGGGTTCAACAAGCTGATCGCGCTGCTGAGCAGCTGTAATCCCAACACCATTGAGATGCTGGGGAACAGGCCGGAGCACTATCTGTATGTGTCACAGGCAGGGAGGGAGCTGCTGGATCACGCCCACATGTTTTTGTCCAAACGGGCAGTGTACACCTTCGGGGGCTACGCAAACCAGCAGCTGCGCAGGCTGGACAACAAGGCAGCCCGCCTGGTCGGCCAGGCGGAGAATGAACAGCACATTTTAAAAACCATCGAGCACGCGGGCTATGACTGGAAAACCCGGTATTTCCCCATGCCCGGGGCTGCGCTAAAGCTTTACCTCGACCGGGCGGTGCACGAGGATTGGGAGCAGGAAATCTTTATGGATATTGCGCTGGAGCATTATCCGCTCCGGGATTACGCAGGACTGTGGGCGGAGATGCAGAGTGTGGTGAAATCCTATGCTAAGATCGGAAAGCGCAACCAGAACGCAATCAGCCACGGAAAGCTGGGCAAACACATGATGCACCTGATCCGCCTGTACATGATGTGCCTGGATATACTGGAAAAGGAGCAGATCGTGACGTACCGGGAGGCGGAGCATGATCTGCTGATGGAAATCCGTGACGGTGAGTATCTGGATGCGAACGGCCAGCCCGTTCCGGAATTTTATGAGCTGGTGAACGAATACGAACGGCGCCTGGAGTACGCGAAGGAAAACACATCGCTGCCGGAGCTGCCGGACGAGGAGGCAATCCGCGATTTTGCCGCCAGTGTGAACGAGAGGGTGGTAAAAGGTGAAATGGGAAATTGAGCCTGCCATGCCAGCGCGACTGGTTCTGAAGCGGCTGGAGGCTGCGGGCTATGAGGTATATTTGGCGGGGGAGTGCGTGAGAGACTGCCTTTTAGGCCGCAGTCCGGAAATTTGGGAGATTGCGGCGTCCGCAGGGCCCTCTGAGACGGCCGCGCTGTTTGCCGATTCGGGCCTGGGCCGATTGACAGTCAGCGCGCAGGATGGGACGGTTGGTCTTGAACACGAAGGCGTTTGCTGTGAAATTGTAGCTCTTGGCGGAGAAGCGTCCGGTGGTGATGAGTTTGTTCAAAGCCTGGAGACGGAGCTGGGACTCCGGCATTTCACGGTGAACGCCATGGCGTACAGCCTGAGGCGGGGGCTGTTGGACCCGTTTATGGGGCGGGAGGACCTGCGGCGCAGGCGCCTGCGCTGCGTCGGAGATCCTTACCGATGTTTCGAAGAAAACGGGCTGGAGATACTGAGAAGTGTCCGCAGCGCTGTTCTGCTGGGCTTTCAGCTGGATGAGGAGGCGCTCCGGGCGGCCGAGCATCACAGGGACAAACTGGAGGCCCTGCCGGCGGACAACGTGCGGGACGAATTGTGGAAGATGTTTTCCGGCAAAGCAGGGGACCTTGTGAACCAGATCCGGTCCGCGCAGTTCGTATTTATGACGATTCTGCCGGAATTAAAGCCCATGGTCGGGTTTGAGCAGAACAATCTGTATCACAGCTTCGATGTCTGGCAGCATACGCTGGCGGCATTGGCGGCGGCGGACAGCGATGAGATTGTCCGGTTTTCCGTGCTGCTCCATGACATTGGAAAGCCGTACTGCTATACGGAGGATGAGGGGGGAACAGGCCATTTCTATGGGCACAGCGCTGTTTCAGCTGAAATCTCTGATCGGGTGATGCGCAGATTAAAATTTGATGCCGTCTCCCGCAAGCACATCACAGAGTTGGTAAAATATCATGACGTATCCATTCAAAAAACGCATCGCAGCCTGCGGCGATGGCTGAACCGCCTGGGGAGGGAACAACTGCAAAGGCTGCTGGAAGTCCGCAAGTGCGACATATATGGACAAAACCCACAGCTGATACAAAAACGGATTGACGAAATCGGACGGCTGGAGATGATTTTGTCGGAAATTCTGGCGGAAGAAAAAGTATTTCAAGTGAGGGAACTGGCGGTATCCGGCGCTGATCTGATACAGATCGGTTATGCGCCGGGCAGGAATTTGGGGGAGACATTGAAGAAACTGGCCGGGCAGGTGGCAGACGGACACGTAGCCAATGAACGGAACGCGCTGCTGGAGGCGGCCGGGCGGTTAAACAGGAGCAGAGAACTTAAAGGAGAAAAGACGGAGTGACGATTCCGTAGGCTCAGGGGAAAGGCATTTTCCGTCAGCCTTTGATCGCACAAGCTGAAAGACGCAATGGGGAGATTGGAGTCGAAAAGGGATTCGCCAGGTGTCCAACAGATAAAAATTACAAAAACAATCAATTCTATGATATACTGATAAAAGAAACGTATCCATCGCCGTCAGCCGATAGGCAGAGGCAATGGTTTAATCATAAAATGAATCCCACTGGTGGAGGTAATGATGTCTACTACATATTACATTGCGGACAGGTACAATAAAAAGAGGTTTGAGAATCCTCTGGTCACAGTCAACAATTCAGGGATTATCTGGAAAAAGTGTCTGGTGGAAGAACAACCGGTCAACGGCCTGGAGGATCTGATCAAATTTTTTTCCAAGAAAGACCGCCAGGAGCGGTATGCGCTTGAGGACGAGAGCGGAAATACATACACGCTCAACGATCTGATGGACCTGTTGAAGTGACGGGCAAGGCGGAGCGTCCAGCGTTCCGCCAGGGCACTTCCGATGGAGACTGCCCGGGCTGTTGGCTGAACGATAAAAAAGCCCACGTTCTCCATGGGCTTATTATATATCCGTCGATCTGTTTTTTTCAGTATTTGACTATTCAGAGCAGCCAGACCGGCTGAAATTTCAGTTTTATCTTAAGAATCAATCTTCTCTGCGCAGCCATTTTTGCAGAATCGTGTGAATCTGGCTTATATCCAAAGGTTTGGTGAGGAAATCATTCATTCCTGCGTCACTTGCCATGTTTCGGTCCTCCTGGAGCGTGTTTGCTGTGAGCGCAATAATCGGGATGGACCGGGCATCCGGATGGTCGGAGGCCCGTATCGTCTTGGTTGCCTCCAGACCGTTCATGTTGGGCATCTGCATATCCATCAAAATCACATCAAAATGTCCTGGCTCACTCTGTAAAAATTGATCCACTGCCTGAACGCCGTCTGCCGCAAGCGCTACCTGTGCGCCTTCAAGGGATAGGATGTCCGTGGCAATTTCCGCGTTGAGCAGGTTGTCCTCCACCAGCAAGAAGCGCACGCCGTCAAACGTATTTTCCAAAATCTGGGGCGCAGGCGCTTTCGGCGGCTCTCCAAATGGCAAGGTGAGGCTGAAATAAAACTCGCTGCCCTTGCCAGGTTCGCTTTCCACCTGCAATTTGCCGCCCATGCATTCTACGATATTGAGGCTGATGGGAAGCCCTAAGCCTGTTCCCTGGCTGCGGGAATGGTTGCTGCCGATCTGCTCAAAGGACTCAAAGATGCGGGATAAATCCTCCTCGGCGATGCCTACGCCGGTATCGGAAACGCGAAACAGATAGGACGCTTCTGTGGCAGTTGCCTGGGTTTCCTCCACCGTCAGGCACACTTGGCCGCCGGCCGGTGTAAATTTGATGGCGTTAGAGAGCAGATTCATGAGCACCTGCTTGAGGCGGATGGAATCCCCCACCAAATTGGGGTGGTTGAGATTGACGTCGCAGGAAAGCCGTATCTGCTTGCGCAGGGCCTGCGACTGCATGATGCTGTCGATCTCATCCAGCACCAGGCTGAGAGAAAAATTTTCAGAGGCTATCTGCAGCATGCCGCTGTCGATGCGGCTCATATCTAAAATGTCGTTGATCAGCCCCAACAGATAGTGGGATGAGGTGTTCAGCTTTGTCAGGATTTCCTTGGCATCCTCCGGGATATCATCCTTCATGAAAAGAAGGGTGGTAAGCCCCACAATCGCGTTCATAGGTGTGCGGATTTCATGGCTCATGCGGGAAAAGAACTCGCTTTTTGCCTTGCTTTTCGCCTCCACCTTGGCAACGGCCTTTTGCATATTTGCGGCCTGGACTCTCATTTTGGAAATGACAGCGATGACGGTGATCATCAGCATGGAAAAAGCGCCGATGACAAACACCGCGGTTATGGGGTTCCCTTCAATGAAACGGCGTATTGAGGTAGATGAGTTACCGATGGAAACGAAATTGTGATCCACAATGGCCATCTTTTCCTTTTCGGAGAGGCTGTTGATGCCCTTGTTGAGGATGGTGAGCAAATCGGAATCGATCGGTCTGGGCAAGGCGAAGCTGAACTCCGTGCGGCTTTCAGATTGGCTGACGGGCACAACATTGTTAAATATATTGGCCTGTATGACCTGCTCCATATGGGCTGCCAAACCGCAGGCAAAATCTACAGCGCCGGTATTCACGGCGCAAAGCACGTCATAGACGGTTTTGTAATATTTTACATGGCTGGCCTTGGCGTACTCCGGCAGCTGGCGGCCTTCGAGCAAGCCGCAGGTGAGATTTTCTCCCGGATAAGTCACGGATTTATTGCGCACAATCAAGTCGTTTAAGGTGGAATAGTGCGCAGAGGCCACCAGCTTACCCTGGGAGTCCCCGTGGAGATCGTCGTAGAAAAAGCCCGCCATATCGGCTTTTCCCTCCATCACCAGCTGTAATGTCTGCGCATAGCTGTCGGCAAAGACGTAGGAAAATTCCAAGCCGTATTGCTCGCTTATTTTTTGAAGCAGCTCAGGGATAATACCGTCGTGTCCGCCATCCTCCGTATCGGCGCAGTAAAAAGGATGAAAGTAATGGGGCACGGCCACTGTCACTGTACCCTTTTCCTGAACGTATTTCCGTTCCTCATCGGTCAGCATTAAGCTGCGCACGCTGGTGGCGTCAAAATATTTCTGATAGAGCTGGGTTGGAAAATCAGGGTTCGCAGACAGAATTTTACCCATGGCCCAATTAAGCTGTTCCAATAGCGCAGGGTTGTCCGGATGAGTTACAATGTAGTGGGGCTGTGCATCAATATAGGCCACTGCGCGAAATTCGCCGGTGTCGTCCGTTATATTCCCAAGCTTTACATCGATTATCCCATCGGTTAAATCCTTGTCAAGCTGTCCCGCGGTAACCTCATCGGGCGAATATTTTTTTATGGTACAGTGAAGCCCGTTGAGCGCTAAATATTCCTCCAGCCGCCGCACATGTTCCGCCGCATGCTGGACAACGCCGATGGTTTTTCCGTCCAGGTCCTTGTAGTCGTAGCCGCGTATGGTATTGTCATCCTGGCGCGCCAGCAGGACGGATTTTGTATAGCCGCAGCTGTAGTCGGGATATGCAAAATATTTCTCCAGCGATTCTATGTAATAGGTGCCGCCCATCAGGTCGTATTCTCCGGATATAAAATCATCCACCATATCCAGGCCCGTAGTGTCGATATATTCATAGGTCCAACCGGTGTATTTGGCAATTTCGTTCAGATAGTCCACCACCAGCCCGTAGCGATGTCCCTTATCGTCAATCATGGTGAAGCCCTGAATCTCCGGAAAGGGCACTTTGAGCACAACCGGCTTTTCGGTAGCGGCAGCCGCCGGAAAAGCCAAAGCTGTAATGATCAAAAGCGCAATACAAGCGGTGATAAATGGTTCTTTTAATAATTGCCTTATCTTGACAGGATTCATGAAAAACCTCCTAATGTGTACGCGAATTTTTATGGACCGCACGCCTGCGCCGATAAAATGTGCGTTTGCGGGCTAGTTCCATTTCAGCGTAATCCTGTGATCGTTGGGCGGCGAGACTGCGCCTGCCTGCCGGATGGCGGATGTCATCATATCAACATTGGTGCCAACTTCTTCGTGAGTGCAAAGGGTGGAAGAAATATAAGATTCATCAATGGAGGTAGCCCAGGCAGCCACAGTGTACACCGCGGTATTGTCCAGTTCATTTCCGTCCGCCAAGGTCAGTGAGAGAACATTCCGGTCAGCGGGATACCAGGGGGCATATTCCATTTTCAGACCGGAAAAGGCGTACATGGCGTTGATTTCCGCGCCGTCTAACACTGGGTGTTCCATCAGCTTTTTAAGATTCTCACCGGTAATTTCGTATGTTGTCAAATGGTCGTCCGTGGCGACGCTGCGCAGATAAAATTGCCCGGGCAGGAAAATGTCGCCCTTATAAAGCTTGGCGAAATTCCCCTTGTAATAGTTGGCGTGGAGCACAAGGGCAATGTCGGCCCCGGTGGCCTTGCGCATCGTGTCGGCAACAAAGAAGCTGGTTTCCAGCATGGTAAAGGTTTCCGTCGCCGTTCCGATGGAGGCAGCCTTTTGGGAGCGTTCCACATCACGCTGGTGAAACTGATCGGTGGCGGCAATGATCTCGTCCATGGTCATATTTCCCATCATCCATTGTTTCACAATGTCATTATAATCATCAGATGCGAAGTCGGCCGCGAAAAATATCTGTCCTCTGTCGATGCAATCCTGTACATCACGGATTTCCTCTGGTAAATCCGCCTCATAGGAGGCGAGGCTGCTCAGGCCGGTAAAGCACCGGAGCAGGATATCCTGCCCCTCATTTGTGCTGAGATAGTCAAAAATGTCCAGCAAAACGGATTTTTTATTTGGGTCATTCATGGAGTGCTTTGACAGCAGCATGCTGCGGCCGGGGATGAGCTGCATCCAGCGCTCATTTGGCGTGTCGGTAAAGTATCCGATGAAGCCGATTTCACAATCCGGCTGCTCTTGCGCGTACAGTGAGAACATATCCAAACGCTCGGGCAGCATGGCGATTTTGCCCGCGTAGAGCGCCTGCCGATTTTGAGTCAGGCTGGAAGAAAAATCGCTTTCCACCACAATGCCCTTGTTGTAGAGCGTTCTGAGAACTTCATAATATGGTTCCAGCAGACCTTTGCAGGAGGCCTCCCCCTTTGCAAATTTGTCATACTGCGCCTTTTTTTCCAAATCAGAGAATACGGTGCGGTTGGAAAAACCCAGCCCAACCCCCCGGATCGAGTATTTAAAGCAGGGGACGAACGGACGAATACCCTCGGCGGAAATCACATCGCACAGCGCATAAAATTCGTCAATGGTTGCGGGGATTTCCCAGCCGTGCTGTTCAAATAAGGTTTTATTGTAGTAAATGCCGTTCGCCGTGCTGCTGATGGGCAATTGATAAAGCTTTCCGTCTTGGCTCAGCTCATTTAGCGCGGACAGATGATACCGCTGGGTAAATTCCTCGGAGGACAAATCGTAAAATACCTCTGGGTTTTTTGTGGGATTTGGAGAAGTAAAAATAATATCAGTCAAATCATTTTCTGCAATGCCATTCTCGCCATAAAGACTAAAATCGGTTTCTCCGGCCTGATCTAAGACGACAATGTCCACACCGGGAAATTTGGCCTCAATGGCGGCTTCCAGCAGTTTTGTATCGCAAGAAGCATAGAGCCCCAGGGTGATGACTGTTTTATCCAAATCCACCGGCTGGTAAGTCAAAATTTCGTTGTCTGCGCAGAACAAAGCTTCCGCGTCCGTTTTCTGCCTTGCTGGGCCGCAGGCTGTCAGCCCGGACAAGAGCGCAAGCGCCATTATTGCGGACAGGCCGGTTAAATTACGCGGTCGCTTCATGGTTCGGGCCTCCTCTCCAGATATTGCCGAAACAGCTTTTGAAGCTGGCTGATGTCAATGGGTTTTGAAAGATGCGCCTGCATTCCGTGACAGAGAGAGTTTTCAACGTCCTCGTCAAAGGCATTGGCGGACAGCGCCACGATGGGAATTTTTTCCGCGTCCTTGTGGCGGGAGCTTCGGATCGCCTCTGCGGCTTCCAAGCCGTTCATGACGGGCATTTGGATATCCATCAGAATCATGGCGTAGTAGTTTTCAGGAGCGGCTTTGAATTTTTCAACCGCATCCGCGCCATTTTCAGCAGTATCTACCGCAAGTCCCATATTTGCCAGCAAGTCCGCGATGATCTCGCGGTTAAGGTCATTATCCTCCGCAAGCAAAATCCGTTTATCGGAAAGGTCTACGGGCAGTTCACTTTCCGCGTGCGCGCTAAGTGCGCTGGGATCGGTGCGTTCCAGCGGCAGATCGATTACAAATTTTGTTCCAACGCCCAATTCACTCTCAACCTGCACGCTGCCGTTCATCAGTGTGACCAGGCTGTGGACGATGGCGAGCCCAAGGCCGCTGCCCACATGGGGCGACGTGAGAGAGGATTTCTCCTGCTCAAAGGGCTTAAATATGTTTGGCAGAAATTCCGGGTCCATCCCGATGCCGGTATCCACAACCGTAAACCGTACCAAAAGGAGGTTGTCCCTCTCGCCCAGTTCCTCATAGCGCAACGTGACCGTTCCCTTTTGAGGCGTAAATTTAATGGCATTTGAAACTAAGTTCACAAGGCACTGCTTAATCCTGAGCGCGTCCCCCTGAAAAGCGGCGTGGCAGGAGGCAGGGCGTTCTAATTGCAGGTTCAGCTCCTTCTCCGCGGCGGGATAGAGCGACAGCTCCATCACAGTGTCCAGCAATTCCCGCATGTCAAAGGGGCTGCGGGCAATGCGCATTTTTCCGCAGTCAATCCGGCTCATATCCAGCACGTCGTTGATAATCTCCAGGAGATACTGGCTGGACTTTCTGGCCTTTTTCAGATAATCGGCGACCGGGTCATCGTCGTTGACCGCGCGCATGGACAGTTCCAGCATGCCCACAATGGCATTGAGCGGCGTGCGGATATCGTGGGATATCTTATTCAGGAAGTCGCTTTTTAATTCCGCCTTGGCACTTTCAAGCTTTATCTTCTGGTTAATTCTCACATAATGGAAAATCCAAATGAGGAAAAGCGCGGAGATGGTCATGAGCATCAGCGCAATCATCACAATGACGAAACTCATCCCCGAAAAGGTTTCCTGCGCGGTGATGGAGATCGGAATCGCCATCACGATATTTCGGTTTCCCTCGTCAGGAAAGCTTTGGATGAGCCAGGTGTGATCCAGAACGGATACGACGATTTCCGCTTTTTCCTGATGGAGTAAGGCTTGCTGCAATAGCTGCACCTGTTTTTCCGCCGCGTTCTCGCTCTGAAGAATTTGAATAAAGTTATAGCCCTTGAAATATGCGTTAACACTTGAGACGGCGGGGCGCAGCAGGATCGTTCCGTTGCCGTCCACCACATAGGCGGCTCCCTTGTCGTCGTACAGCGTGGTGGCGGTAATGTCCTCGTATCTCTTTGCATCCACCAGCTTTAAGAGTCCAACAATCGTTTGATCATCGATCGTCATACCGTGCAGAGGGATTGCAAAAATCCAAAAATCGCCTTTGCCCTGGACTGTGGCAAACGCGGAGCTGATTTCCTCCGAATAAAGCAGATTTTCTGTGATCTGCTCACTGGAAAATACAATGGGAGCTCCCTGGAGAGAGAGGCACGCTCCGCCTGCAGTCATCAAATACAAATCCTCGGTGTCTGCCAGCACCGCGTTCGCCTCGCGGGAGGTGGACACGCCTGTATACATTAATGTCTGTGCCGATTGTCTGAGCTCTACTTCAAACTGCCCCCGGAGAAGGGAGAGCTTTTCCGAGATCAGCGCGCCCAACTGTCCCACAGAGTCGATGCGCTCATTCTGCATAGACTGGTTCAAGTGGCGGTAACCGATGATAAAGGTGGCAAACTCGGCAAAAACAAGGATTGTCATCAAAATGGTACAAAAGCGGAATCTGAGCCTCATTTCCCCCCAGGCCCCCTTCACATGATCGGTAATTCTCCGAATCAAAACACCACATCCTCTCCGTAAAAAAATCGCATTCAAGCGCCTGTTGCGCCCAAGCGTGAGTCCTTTCAGGCTCTTATGCCCAAAGATGGGAGCCGTCAAAATGCTCCGCCAACGCTTCCTGATAATTTAACCGCCTGTACTCCGATATAATCTGCTGCTGCGTGTAGTAAAACATATCTGCCGTCCGCTCTGCAAATTCGGCGTGGCGCCCGTCCAGCAGAGCCTGCGCGGCGCCGGCGCATCTGCGGTATACCTCCAGCTTTTTAGAAGGATTTTGGCGATTCACAAGTTTGGGGATTTTACGGCCAATATGGTAATTTTCGAGAATGGTCATATAAACTGCCCGCATGGCTTTGCAAAGAAGGTGGTCTGTCAAGAACTCAAGAATTACAATGGGCGCCGGCTGATACAGATCGCTGATATGCTCCATCTCTTTTACATTCAAAAGCAGAGCCTGCGCCTGTTCACGGGATACGTTTAAGGCCACATGGAGCGCCGCGCTGCGGGCTGTGATGGAGAGCAGCGCCAGGGTCTCTAAGTACCGTTTGCTGTATTTGGCAATGAGCTGTGCGGGGATGGAGATTTCCTCCGGCGCCGGCGGATTTGCAGACACAAAAATACCTTTGCCTCTGGTGGTTTCTACCATACCCTGTTGTTTTAACATCCGGATCGCCTGTAATGTGGTAGTGACACTGACGCCGTACTGCCTTTGCAGGACGATATGGGAGGGCAGCTGATCGCCGGGGAGGTAAACTCCAGCGGAAATCAGGCCCAGTATATCCAAACACACGATCAAATACCGTTCCTCGGAGGTATTCGTCCATTGCTCGGAAACTAAAACGCCTGTTCTGAGAGGGGAGGACTCGGGGAGAAAACACTCAAAATTTTTCACTGCCAAGGGCGTGAAATTAAAAAATCCGGACAGGATATTTTGCAGTTCCTCTGTCGTAAGATGGGAATGCTTTGCTTTACTCACAAACTCCAGCAAGGCATTGCGGTAGTCGATGCGCAGCCCTATGGGATATGCCTGGCAGCCAATATCTAAAAAGCCAAGGCTGTCCACCACGCGAAGAGCCAGCTCGTTTTCACATCTGGCAATAAAAAACCTCCAGAATAATTCCGAGTTTCTCCAAAACAGACCGGGCAGCGCCGGATCCATTTGCCGGAGCAGCTGTTCAGGAATCGCCCAGTCCTCTTCACGGCACAGAGAAATACCATGGAAAATCAGGGGATAACAAAAAAGCTCGGCCGTTTTTAAAATTTCCGTCACGGCAATAGGATTTTGCTCTTTTGAAGCCGGGGCAGCAGGAGCCGGCATGGACTTGTCGAAGATGACAACGGCGCGCTTACGCTCCTTGGTCTCAATCAATCCCGCCTCCGTTAACATAGCAAATACACGCCGTATGGTTTTATCAGATACTTTATATTTCTTGCAGAGCATGGCGGAGGAAGGGAGAGCGCAGCCCTTTGGCATGATCCCGGACTCAATCTTATACTTTAAAATTTGAAATATTTTTTGGTACTGAAATCCTTCATGGCTCATAAAATCACCTGCTTTAAATTTGAAATAGGATACAGGACAAAAGCGGGACACGCCGATGGTCAGGGTGCCTTATGGTCAATAGCCATCCTTGGGAATCTGCGTACCTATAATATATAAGATTACAGTAAATTTCGACAAAAGTCAATTTGCACAGCACAACTTTTAATGAAAAGAACCGTTGTTTTTGAAAAAGGAAGCGGGGGAGAGGGGATGAAGGTACCTGCCCCCAAAGGGAGGCGATGAATTATAAATCTGATTTTGAATGTTGAGAAAGCAAAAGCCCCCCGGAAATGACGGATATGGGCCATTTCCGGGGGCTCGCATTTTAAAAGACATTACTGTGGAATTAAATTGAACTGGTCAACAAGATTTTTAAGCATCTGCGCCTGGCCGGAAAGTTCTTCGCTGGCGGCAGCGCTCTCTTCGGCAGTGGCAGAGTTCATTTGGACTACGCCGGAAATTTGGTCGATTCCCTGTGTCACCAGAGTGATGGAGTCGGCCTGTTCATTGGAGGCCCGCGATACATTATTAACCACATCCACAATCTGCTTGGCGCTTGTCACAACTTCAACCAGCGTATGCGCCGCTTCAGTGGCCAGCTTGGTTCCCCGCTCCACCGCATGGATGGAATCTGTGATGAGACCGGACGTGCTTTTTGAGGATTCTGCGGACATGTTGGCAAGGTTTCGAACCTCCTGCGCGACCGCGGAAAATCCCTTTCCCGCCTCCCCGGCCCTTGCGGCCTCCACCGCCGCGTTCAGCGCCAGAATATTGGTTTGGAATGCGATATCCTCAATGGTTTTGATGATTTTTCTAATTTGTCCTGATTTTTCATTAATCTCGGCCATGGCCGTGATGAGCTCTTGCATTTGGCGGTTGCTTTCTTCAATCTTGTCCCCCGCGTATGCGACTAATTGATTTCCCTGTTGAGCGCTTTGGGCATTCTCTTTTACCTGAAACGAGATCTCGTTGATGGTTGCCGCCAACTTCTCGATAGAGAATGCCTGCTCCGCCGCGCCTTGAGAAAGTGCCTGTGCCCCGCTGGATACTTGATCGGAGGTTAAGGATACCTGGTCGGCCGACCGGTTAATCTGTGACAGCGTGCCGTTTAGGTCGTCCCTCAGCTTGCGCATGGACAACAGGATTCCATTGAAGTCTCCAACGTATTGGGCAGGATCCTTTGACGATATTACAAAATTGCCGTTGGACATTTCACTCAGCAGGAAACCCACGTCGCCAATAATATTTTGCAGGGTGCAAATGAGCGTGCGGATACTGTTTGACAGGCTGCCCAGCTCGTCCTTGGAGGAATAATTGACTTTTGCGTCCAAGTTGCCTTCTGCTATTTTGTTTGCCGCGATTTCAATTTCTTTAATAGGCCTTGTCAGGTTTCCGGTAATATGCAGAGCCATTACCACCGTAAGCACCAATGCGGCCGCTGATACGACGGTCATCAAAATCAACAAAAACGTTTGGAGGCGGTTGGACTGATTAAAGGATTCCTCGGCCATTAACGCGGTTGTATTATTGGCTTGTATCATGTAATCCTGGAAATTTGACATCAAAGGAATATAGCTTTCAACGAGGATTTTAGCGGCTTCGTCATTGCGGTTATCACCTGCCAATTCCAAAATTTTAAGCCGATAAGGCTCAGCCTCCGCCAAAATGGCTTCTGCCTTATCAAGTAAGGATTGATCGCCCTGGAAGTGAGCTTTTAAATATGTAAAGCCTTCCGGCAGGATGCTAAACTCCTCCATTGCGGACTGGATGTTCTTCTGCGTTTCCTGCGCATCTGTTGTGATCATGGATAACGCCGTATGTTTGATACCAGTCTGCGTAGCGCGGCGCAAATCCAATGTTTTATATGACACGGGATAGCTGATTGAATAAAAATTGTCGAAATTTTGGGAGGTGATTCTCAATCCGATGATAGCCACCACCACAGTGAAGAGGAATAGCGCACAGATAATTCCAAATGTTGCAAACAGCTTCTCTCTGATCTTAAAATTTTTCATGATATACCGTTCCTCTCTTTACGAATCTGCAGTTGGTGATCCTGCTCCGCGGAAATATGATGTGTGCGCTTAAAGTCTGGCTCCCGGTTATAGATTGCGCCATATTGTACTAAATTATCAAATTTTCCCAATTTCATATTAAGTATATAATACGATGTATTATCCGTCAATCAATCGTCAATAAATACGGAAGAATATCTGTTGTGTTTCGTTTGCTAAGAGGGTAAAATTACAGTATTAAGAAAATCGTGAATAAAAAGTACGGATGGAAGAGGATTATATGGAGCCGAGTTTTTTATGAGAGAGGACTGTAAATAAATGGAAAATAAGATTTACCTAGCGATTGACCTGAAATCATTCTACGCGTCCGTGGAATGTGTGGAGCGGGGACTGGACCCTATGACCGCTAATTTGGTCGTGGCGGACGCAAGCAGGACGGAAAAGACCATTTGCCTGTCCGTCTCGCCGGCGCTCAAAGCATATGGCATCCCCGGCAGGCCTCGTCTGTTCGAGGTGGTGCAAAAAATCCGGGAGGCGAATAGTCTGCGCCTGCAAAACGCGCAGGGGAAACAATTTTCAGGCTCTTCCTATCAGGATGGTGAACTGAAGAGCAATCTGTCTCTGGCCATTGACTATGTGGTGACTCCGCCGCAGATGTCCAAATATATGAACATCAGTTCACAGATTTATGAAATATACCTCAAATACATTGCTCCGGAGGATATGCACGTCTATTCTATTGACGAGGTTTTTATAGATGCCACCAGTTATTTAAAAACGTATGGATTGTCGGCGAGAGAGCTGGCGATGAAAATGATCCTGGATGTGCTAAACACCACTGGAATTACGGCTACGGCGGGAATTGGAACGAATCTCTATCTCTGCAAAATCGCTATGGATATTGAAGCCAAGCACATTTCCCCCGATCAAAACGGGGTGCGGATTGCCGAGCTGGATGAAATGTCATACCGGCGTTCCCTCTGGTCACACCGGCCGCTTACTGATTTCTGGCGTGTGGGAAGAGGATATGCGAAAAAGCTGGAAGAACACGGACTTTTTACCATGGGGGATATCGCCCGCTGTTCGGCGGGAAAGTCCTCGGAATATTACAATGAAGATCTGCTCTATAAACTGTTTGGAGTCAACGCGGAACTGCTGATTGATCATGCCTGGGGGTGGGAACCCTGCGCGATTGCCGATATCAAGGCGTATAAACCGGAAAATAACAGTGTTGGATCTGGCCAGGTGCTGCAATGTCCATACCTATATGAGCGGGCTAAGCTGGTTGCGCGGGAGATGGCTGATATGTTGGCGCTGGATTTGGTGGATAAAGGGCTTGCAACCAATCAGATTGTCCTGACGATCGGCTACGATATTGACAATCTGAAGGATCCTGATTTGCGGAAAAAGTACCGCGGCGAGATCAAAACGGACCGCTACGGGAGGGAGGTTCCCAAACATGCCCACGGGACCGGAAATTTGGACCATTATACCTCCTCCACACGGCAAATCACCAAATGTGTTGTGGAGCTGTTCGACCGGATCGTTGACCCGGCGCTCCTGGTGCGGCGGATCAATATGGCCGCGACCCATGTGGTACCGGAGGCGGATATTCCGAAGGAAACGCAGTATGAACAGATGAATTTGTTTACAGATTATGATGCGCTTCAGGCGGAGAAGGAAAAGACGGACGCCGAATTGGAGCGGGAAAAGAAGGTCCAGCGCGCTATGCTGGAGATCAAAAAGAAATTTGGCAAGAACGCCATCTTAAAAGGCATGAATTTAGAAGATGGCGCTACGGCCAAAGACCGAAACCAGCAGATCGGCGGGCACAAGGCCTGACATATTGTGACTGCATGAGGAAGGAGGTTATAAACCGCATGGGAACAAATCATAATAGGCTGGATGATTATCACGATATAATTGATTTACCGCACCATGTTTCATCATATCGCCCCAGAATGTCAATGCTTGACCGGGCGGCGCAGTTCAGCCCGTTTGCCGCGCTGACCGGTTTCGGTGACGTTATAAAAGAGACGGCCAGACCCACGGACCGGAAACCGGAATTATCGGAAGAAGAAAAGACGGCTCTGGATTATAAATTGTGGATGGCCAGCGATCTCCCCGGTGAAAAGCCGGAAATCACGGTCACGTACTTTGCGCCGGATGATAAAAAATCAGGAGGGGCGTACTGTACGATCGCAGGCCGGATTAAAAAGATCGATCCGCACGGCGGCATTGTAATGGATGATGGAACAAGGATTGATGTGGATCATGTCCTGGATATTGACGGCGAAATTTATGCCGGGGAGGGGAGATGACGCGTTCTGCTGCCTGTGCGCGATCGGGCGGATATAGAAGGTAAATCCCGGCTGGCAGGGGTGTTAAGCAGCGGGTAAAAGCGGAATCTTATAGATAATGGAGGTACAAAATGACGGAACAGGAATTTAAAGCAAGGTCAATGGATTAGAGAGGCAGCAGCTCTCGATAATCATTTTTTGGAAAAAATAGCAATTCAGGAGGAGCAATGGGAGAAGAATTTGACGACACGCTTGATAAGCTGCAAGAATTATGTGATTTCTTAAGCGGCTGCAAATATGAGCTGCATAAACGTGATGATGGTGAATACCAGTATTTAGACGAAGAGAGCGTATGCATCACAATCCCCAATCCATATTCAGATAATAAAATGTATATTGATTTAGAGGATGAATTCACGCTGTCATATGGGGCATACCATGCGCATTATGATCCTGACAGCGATGGCTACAATGAGATGGTTGAAACCATAAAGGGATTTTTGGACAATGAGCTGTGCTGCGCATCCATGTACTCCGGCGAGCCGTTGAAGTGGCTTGGCAGCACAACCCTCACAAAAGCTGAAAGCATACAGCGCCCTATAAAAGATGTATTTTCATTCATATTGAAAATAAAAGAATTTAAAATCAGGTTAAATACCGACGGCGGAGAAGTGCACTATGATTTTTGGAATCCGGCCGACGACAGGATTATTAAAATAAAAAAGAAGGCATAAGGCCGGTATTAGTATATAATAGTGTTTATGAACTTTAGAGGAGGGATCAGTATATGCAGGACTTTTTTGAAGCTCTGACCAGCGAAAGAAAAAACGCGGCGCTGCCTGAAGCGTTTAATTATTTTGGGAAACTTATCGGCAGCTGGCAAATTAACTATGTTGAGCCAGATAATTCCCGCGTTATCAAAGGCCAATGGCATTTTTCATGGGTTCTTGAAGGAATGGCAATACAGGACGTCATTATCCTGCCTGATTACGAATACGGTACATCACTTCGCATCTTCAATCCCCATACACGCGCATGGGATGTGGCTTATGGATATACGGGGAAAATAATACGGCTAGAGGCAAGAAAACAGGGAGAAATGATCATTCTTACATATATCGATGATGAAAATAGAAAATGGGTTTTTACCGAGATTGGTGATAATCAATTTCATTGGCAAAATGTTACTGTAAAAGCTGACGGTGAATGGCATATAAATGCGGAAATATATGCAAAGCGTATCTGATCAGCATAGCTTAAATGATATTTTGCGGCAATCGGCATGATCAAAAGAGGTATTTTTGATTGAAACAAAGCGATTGAAAATATATGCCGCATCTCGTGATGAGATGGAAAGACGGAACGCATATTGGAGAATTGTCTTTTAAAGGGATTGACTTAAACGGCGCAGCAGAGATTAGCTATGGCATTTATTTTTAAGATCACTGCATCCGCAAATATAATCCATACTCACGTTATAATATTGGGCCAATAATATTACAGAATCTAATGGAATTCTTGTCCGTCCTGTTTCGTAGTCAGAATAGGTTCGCTGTGTAATATTTAAAATTTTAGCTATCTCAGTTTGGGTAAGTCCATGATCTTCGCGCAATTCCCTAATACGTTTGATATAGTGCATCTTCATACCTCCGAGGTTAATTTAGCATATAGACTATGTAATTGGCACTCATCCGCATTCTGACTACATTGGCGGGTTGGATGACGTAATTAACAACTATTGTGTTGGCACAATCATTACGCCGCCGGTAGAACATACCACGAAAACATTCGAGGATAGCATAGATGCACTTTCAACTCAGGGCTTGAATCTCACTGGGCCGAAGGTCGGAAATACTTATCAGATTGAATGTGCCTCTTATGATATAATAGCATCAAATAATAATTACGACGGATAAGTTATCGGTTAGAGGAATCCAGGTGCTTTGCACAGATGAGCGGAGGACTATAATCGCAACATCTTCAGGAATGGTACGTAGAGAAAAACGTATTGCTGATGGTGATACACCATGTAAGAAGTGCGATCCATAAGAGTTTTGAAAAAGGGGAGGTATTCATAATGATAAGATGTACCAAATGCATGGGGGAGCTGGGGGACGGTGTTTGCATATGCCCCCATTGCGGATACGAGCAGGACAGCGGCGCCCAGCCGTTAAATGCCCTGAAGCGGCATACAATCCTCCACGGCAGGTATTACATTGGTAATGTGATCGGTCAGGGCGGTTTTGGTATTACGTATGTGGGGTGGGATTTACTGTTAGAGATGAAGGTGGCGGTCAAGGAATACTTTCCATCCGGTTCTGCTTCCCGCACCAACAGTTATTCAAATCAGATTCAATGGGATTCCGTTGAAACCGGAGAAGAGAATCTTTCAGAGGGTATGGATCGGTTCTTGAAAGAGGCCAGGAAGATGGCAAAGCTGGACTCCGTGCCAGCCATTGTGCGAGTGAGGGATGCCTTTGGAGAGAATGGAACTGCCTATATTGTTATGGATTTTGTAGAAGGGGATACTCTGAAAAAGTATCTTTTGAGCCATGGGGTTCTGCGATATGAGGAGTGCATGAAACTTTTCTCCCCCTTACTGGACAGTTTGGCAGTGATTCATGATCGTGGGTTCATTCATCGAGACATTTCCCCGGACAATATTATGCTTCAACCGGACGGATCTGCCAGACTCTTAGACATGGGAGCCGCGGTGGACATGAGAACCAACGATGGACACGCCTCTATGGCGGTGATTAAGCGGAACTTCAGCGCGCCAGAACAATATATGGAGTCGGAGAGTCTGGGAAGCTGGACGGATGTGTACGCAATGGGGGCCACGATCTATTATTGCATGACGGGAAAGGTGGTCCCTGAGGCGCTGGAGCGGGAGTTTAAGAAAACGCCGCTGTATTTTGATCCGGCGCTCAATATTCCTGCGCATATGATCGAAGCGTTAAACGGCGCGCTGGAATTGCACGCGGAGAAACGGATACGGAATATGCCGGAGCTTAAGGCGCGGTTGATGGAACGGGGAGAGGCAGGAAACGCGCAGAAGGACGCGGGCGCGGGTATTCGCGAAAGCGTTGGACCGAGACCGCAGGAGGCGGCCGGGCCGGAGATGGGGGAGATACTGCGGTCCGGGGGGCAGGCGGAGAGCGGGCCTGGGTTTCAGGATCTTCCTCCCACTATGCCGTTTATGGGAAATAATGATGAGACGAAGACGATGCCTTATACGGCGGGGCAAGGACAGAAGAAAAAGGAAATAGCCCCAGCCCGTATTCAGTGGCCGGATGAGAGTGGGAAAGAAAAAAATACGGCGCCGGCTTCAGGAGTGATGGAGAAAAGGGCTGCCGGGAATAAAAGGATGCGTATATACTGGGGAATGGCGGCCGGCGTGCTTGCAATTGTGATCATTTTTGCTTTCCGTTCGGGTAACAGCGCCGATCCGGTCAATTTGAAGGAAACGGGAACTATAAAGGTGGAGACAGCGGTTGCGGAAGAACAAATTGATACTATAAAGCTTCCGTCAGCCTACGACTACCGAAAAATAGGCCGCGCACCTGAGCTTGGCGACCAAGATTTCCAGGGAGTCTGCTGGGCGTTCGCATCTTTAAAGGCGCTGGAGTCCTCCCTGCTTCCGGGCACGCCTCTGGAGCTGTCCGTAGATCACATGGTCCTGCACAATAGTTTTTCAATGTCCCGGAATGCTGGCGGGGAGCACACCATGTCTATGGCATACCTTCTGGCCTGGCAGGGGCCGGTGCTGGAGTCGGAGGACCCATACGGGGACGGCTACTCTCCGGATGGCTTGAAGCCGTGCCTGCACGTGCAGGATATACAGCTTCTTCCGGCAAAAGATTATGAGGCCATCAAGCGAATGGTATATCAGTATGGGGGCGTTCAGAGTTACCTTTATACCGCCATACACAATTACCAAAGCGAATCAATGTATTACAACCAGGAGACAAATTCTTACTGTTACATCGGTGACGAGCAGCCTAACGATTACTGCGTTATTATCGGCTGGGACGACAACTACTCCAGGGACAATTTTAACATGGATCTGGAGGGGGATGGAGCGTTTATCTGCGCCAATAGCCGGGGAGAGGATTTCGGGGACCAGGGGTATTTTTACGTTTCCTACTACGACGCCAGCATCGGCGTACACAATATCGTGTACACAGGCGTGGAGCCGGTGGACAATTACGATCGAATTTATCAGAGCGATCTGTGCGGCTGGAGGGGACAGATGGGCTATGGCAGGGACAACGCCTGGTTTGCCAACGCCTACACCGCCGGAAAGGGCGAGAATCTGGAGGCGGCGGGATTTTACGCCACAGACCAGAACACGGATTACGAAATATACGTGGCCAGACATCTGGGGGAGACGGCTGACCAAGCGTTCGCGCAGCGGGTGAAAGCAGGAGCGGGTCATCTGCGCTACGCCGGTTTTTACACCATACCACTGGAGCAAAAAATAGAGCTGGATGACGGCGAAAAATTTGCTTTAATAGTGAAAATAACAACCCCGGGAACCGTTCAGCCCGTGGCCATCGAGTACGATGCGGGGAACGGGATGGCCGAGATTGATTTGAGCGACGGGGAGGGCTACTTAAGCGCTGACGGCGACAAATGGGAGCATGTGGAGGAAACTAAAGAGTGTAATATCTGTCTGAAGGCCTATACCTCTGGCCGATAAAAAGTTTACAACAGAATTTACGACGTTTGGCCGGATCGTTATGAGTGCCTATAAGGACCTGTGTGTACAAAGTGCACAAAAGAAAGTGCGGGTGAAATTGCGAATTCACTTGCATAAAGGGTTATAAAGAGTTATAATCCCGAGTTTGACAGTTGAAGAAGTAAAAACTCCTCAGAAATGACGTATATAGGCCATTTCTGGGGAGTTTTCATTTAAAAATAAGGGCGTAAT
>JAGZSY010000064.1 GCA_018380885.1 Enterocloster asparagiformis | reverse complement strand
GTAGTGAAAGCCAGCGTCTTTAGGCGCTGGCCGGTAACTGCCCCTTATAGGGGCGAGCAAACCACCCGTTTGACGGGTGGTCATGATTGAATGCAATGGTCCGCTGGCGTTGACTGCGGGCGATTGCTGCCCGCCATGTCCGGAGGGCGGCGCGGCAGAAAAAGCTCCTGTTAAAAGTGAGACAAAATGATCAAAAACCTTATTGTAGGTATCAGGTTATTTTGGTATAATCAGGGTATAAAATATCGGAAATATTTCGAATATTTATAAAAATTAGACAAAGAAAGGGCATGAATAGCTGTGAAAGAACTGACAATCGGACAGATGGCGAGGCTGAACGGCGTGTCGGAGCAGACCCTGCGCCTCTATGACCGCAACGGCCTGTTCTCCCCGATGTACCGGGACGAGGAGAACGGGTACCGGTACTACGATATCCGCCAGAGCGCGCAGCTGGACATGATCCAGCACATGAAATCCCTGGGAATGTCCCTGAAAGATATCCGCAGCCAGCTGAAGGATTTTGACCTGGATGAGTTTAAGGAGATTCTGAAGAAGAATTCTCTGGCCATCGACGAGCAGATTCAGGAGCTGCACTACCAGAAGCGGGCGATCCGGCGGACCCTGGAGAGCTACGAGTGGTATGAAAACGCGCCTCCGGACGGGACAATTGTGCTGGAATATATCCCCAAGCGGCTGACCTACATGGTGGATTCCGGGGTCAACTTCTATGCCTTCGGCATCGACGTCTACGAGAAAATACTCCGGGACCTTAAGAAAAATCTGCTGGCCAACAGGCTGTCCCCCATCTATTTCTACAATGCCGGGACCATCCTGCGCAGGGAAAGGCTGCTGGCCAGGGATTACTACTCCACGGAAATATTCGTGCTGGTGGACGAGGGCGTGGTGGACGAGAGCATGGTGACGGTGATCCCGGCCAGCGCCTACCTGTGCATTTACTGCAACAGTTTTGACAAAGAGCAGGAATACATAGACAGGCTGCTGGAAACCATAGAGGAGAGAGGGTATCGGATCACCGGGGATTACATCTGCGAGGTGGTGGCTGAGGTGCCCATGGACATGCAGGAGCGGGGCATGTTCCTGCGCCTGCAAATCCCGGTCCGCCTGTGAAATTGTCTGAAAATAAATGCGGAAATTCTCCGTTGACTTGATACCTTGTATAAGCCTTATAATAGAAGCACAAGGCAATACAAAACGATCACGAAAGGGGTTATTAAAATGATGAACTGTGAGAAGATCCGTGTTGTGCAGTATGGCTGCGGAAAAATGGCGAAGTACATTGTGCGTTACCTGTATGAGAAGGGCGCGGAGATCGTGGGCGCCATCGACGTGAACCCGGCGGTAGTGGGAATGGACGTGGGCGAGTTCGCCGGCTTAGACCAGAAGCTGGGCGTGGTGATCAGGGACGATGCGGATGCGGTGCTGGACGAGTGCGATGCGGACATCGCCGTTCTGACGCTCTTCAGTTTTATGGACGATGTTTATCCCCACTTTGAAAAATGCGTTTCCCGCGGAATCAGCGTGGTGACCACCTGCGAGGAGGCCATCTATCCCTGGACCACTTCCTCCTCCATCACCAACCGTCTGGACAGGCTGGCCAAGGAGAACAACTGCACCATCGTGGGCGCGGGCATGCAGGATATTTTCTGGATCAACATGATCGGCTGCGTGGCGGGCGGCGTGTATCGGATCGACCGCATCGAGGGAGCCACCAGCTACAACGTGGAGGACTACGGTCTGGCTCTGGCGGAAGCTCACGGCGTTGGACTGACACCGGAGGAGTTCGAGGAGAAGATCGCTCACCCCACCACCCTGGAGCCCTGCTACGTGTGGAACTCCAACGAAGCGCTCTGCAACAAGATGGGCTGGACCATCAAATCCCAGTCCCAGAAGTGCGTTCCCTATTTCTATCCGGAGGACCTCTACTCCGAGACCATGGGCCGCGTGATCCCCAAGGGTCAGTGCATCGGCATGAGCGCGGTGGTGACCACCGAGACCTTCCAGGGACCGGTGATCGAGACCCAGTGCATCGGCAAGGTGTACGGACCGGACGACGGCGATCTGTGCGACTGGAAGATTATCGGCGAGCCGGATACCACCTTCTTTGTGAAGAAACCGGCCACTGTGGAGCACACCTGCGCGACGGTTGTAAACCGTATTCCTACGATTCTCAACGCCCCGGCCGGATACATCACGGTGGAGAAGCTGGAGGACGTGGAGTACCTGTCCTATCCCATGCATATGTATCTCGATCTGTAAGAATAACGCATGAACTGAATATGTAAATCTTAACTGAAGCCCCGGCTGCTGGATAAAATTGGCAGCCGGGGCTTTGCGAATATTTCCTGATGCGTCTGGACAAATACTTTTGTAGTTGCTATAATGACTATATTCGAAACTTAGTAGAGGGAAGGATATACATATGAGTCGGACATCGAATGTAGGATTTGTGTATCGCCAGTATACGAAAGATGGCATTTTCATGGCGGATTATAAGAGCTCCAAGGAGGCCGCGGAGGCGGCCGGGACATCCTCCGGGGCTGTGGTCAGAGCGGCGCATGGAGAGCGCAAGACCGGAGGCGGCTTTATCTGGAAAAAGGTGAAGGAGGAGACCCCTCAGGACAATATTGAGATTTGTGAGGAGAGCTGTATCGGCTACCACGATAAGCGGCCGGTGCTCCAGATGGATTTGGAGGGAGCGGAGATTTGCCAGTTCAACTCCATCGCCCATGCCAGCCGGGCTACGGGTATCAGCAGACGGAGCCTGTCCTGCGCGCTGAACGGGGCGCAGAAAACTGCGGGCGGATACCGGTGGATGCTGAAGGAAGAGTAGCGTGGGGACGGCGCAGGCGGTTGAGGCTGACTCCGCCCGCGGCGAGGCAGCTGTTTTGTGCGGTGAGAAATTTATAGGGCGGACACAGACTGGGATGATCTGTGTCCGCCTTTTTCCTCATTTTCTTCCCCTCCGCCACATATACATACGTTAAGACTACCCCTGCGGACGGTACTCCATTAAATGGAAATCTATATTGTAAGACCCAATGACAACATTGATCAGATCGCCCTGGCCCAGGGTGTCCCCGTGAACGCCCTGACCTATATTAATCAGCTCGTCTACCCCTACGCCCTGGCTCTGGGCCAGGCCCTTCTGGTTCCGTCGCCGGACAATTCCCCAAACCGCACGCCGGCGGAAACCATGGGCTATGCCTATCCCTTTATCAGCCCCTGGGTTCTCTCCGAGAGCCTTCCCTATCTCTCCTCCCTGTACGTTTTTTCCTACGGCTTCACCGAGGAGGGGGAGCTGGTGGAACCAGTGCTGGACGATACATGGATGATCGAGGCGTCCAAGGCGCAGAGCGCGCGGCCGGTGTTCACCTTTACCTCCATCGGCCCGGACGGGCGTTTCCACAGCTCCTTAATCCATACGCTGCTGGGAGATTTACGGCTGCAGCAGCGCGTTATCTGGCAGCTTGGCCGGGTCATGCAGGAAAAGGGCTTCCAGGGCATCGACATCGATTTTGAGTACATCCCGGCTGAGGACCGCGTGCCCTTCGCGGAGTTTGTGGCCCTGGTCCGGCGTATTTTCAGCTCCTTCGGCTACCGGGTCTCCGTGGCTCTGGCGCCCAAAACCTCCGGCGACCAGCAGGGCCTGCTCTACGAGGGGATCGATTACCGGCTGCTGGGGCAGGCCGCGGACCAGGTGATGCTGATGACCTACGAGTGGGGCTATACCTACGGCCCCCCAATGGCCGTAGCGCCCCTGCACATGGTGCGCCGGGTGGCCGAGTACGCCCTGACGCAGATTCCGGCAAAGAAGATCATCCTGGGAATCCCCAACTACGGCTACGACTGGCCCCTGCCCTACGTGCGGGGCGTCACCAAGGCGCGCACCATCGGAAACGTGGAGGCGGTCCAGCTGGCCATCTCCCATGGGGCGGCCATTCAGTTCGACGAGCAGTCACAGTCCCCGTATTTCCACTACGTGCAGAGCGGTATACGCCACGAGGTGTGGTTTGAGGATGTGCGCAGCTACCGCGCCAAGTTTGCGCTGATCCGGGAGCTGGGCTTAAAGGGGCCGGGGTTCTGGCAGATGATGCAGCTGTTCCGCGCCGGTTTGATCCTCATGGCGGACACCTTTGAAATAACGAAAGAATTTCAGGAGAAAAGCGAAAATTTTGGCGAATGATCTGGAAATAAACAGAATCTTATAGTACAATAAACGCAGTAACTGAAAAAAATGCCAATCGACATAGATCAGCAGAACAGTGAGGATGATTCCATGAAGCGAGAAAATATGATTTGGAGCGCACGAAAGAGAAACGCCCTGGGCCTGCCCTGGACATTTACCGTTTACGGCCTGGCGGAGGACCGGCTCTTTGTAAAATCCGGCGTGCTGACGGTCCATGAGGACGAGGTGAGGCTGTACAGGATTCTGGATCTCACCCTGAGCCGCAGCCTGTGGCAGCGCATGCTGGGGCTGGGGACCATCCGCGTGGTCAGCAGCGATAAGACCCTGAAGAATTTCGATATCGTCAATATCCGCCGCAGCGGCGACGTGATGGAGCAGATATCCGAGCTGGTGGAGAAGGAGCGGGACCGCAAGCGCGTGGCCTCCAGGGAGTTCATGGGCGGCTCCTATGACGACGACGGCCAGGACGATGACGGCTTTGACGACGATCTGAACGAGTAGGCTGCGGACAAGCGGGAAACCGCTTAAAACCGTGGGTTTGGCGCCATTTTTCCGGAAAACATGAAAAAATTTCGCAAAATCCATAAAACTGCGATTCAATAAAAACGGGGACCGGTGGGGGAAATCTGCCGGTCCCCATATTTTTGGGAATGACACTGTTGATCTGCACAATAACACACCGGAAAAAGATAATTATATGGATGAAATAGACAACAGAATCCGACAGAAATGGACAATTCTTCCATGAAACGAAATTTGACAATGCACTCCAATCGTGATATAAGTATTTCAACGGCAACAAACAGCCGGCGGTCCGGTTCATGTGACCGGGCTAATCAAAAAAGGAGTTTTGAATATGAAACAGAGAAGAATCATGTTACCGTCAATGGCTGAGGCAAAGCGTTTTGTCGAGGAGGCCACCAAGTGTGACTTTGATATCGATGTTTTCTATAACCGGATTATTATTGATGCAAAGTCCATTCTGGGAGTGCTGAGCCTGGATCTGACCCGTATTCTGACCGTGCAGTATAATGGCGACAGTGCGGAATTTGAAGCCTACCTTGAAACCATTGATCCCCAGAATGCGACAGCTGTGGCATAACTGAATTTGAAAACGAGCGCTTGAACGAGCAGGACAGGGCGGATTGTGAACGTGTGTTTGCAATCCGCCCTGTTTTGTGCTATCATGAAAGGACGGCATAAATGCAAGAAACGTGAGGAGGCCCGCTTTGGAGGAGAGATCGCTGTCAGTCATTCGAATATCGGTTCGCAATCTGGTGGAGTTCGTCCTCAGGGGCGGAGACCTGGACAACCGCCGGACCGCAGGCGCCAAGAAGGAGGCCATGCAGGCGGGAGGGCGCCTGCACCGGAAAATCCAGAAGCGCATGGGCAGCGAATACCGGGCGGAGGTGAGCTTAAAGCACACCGTGGACGAGGAGGAGTTTAAGCTCCTGGTGGAGGGCCGGGCCGACGGCGTGATCGAGGAGGCCGGGGGCTGCGCCATCGACGAGATCAAGTGCATCTATATGGATTTAAAATATCTGGAGGACGCGGACCCGGTCCATCTGGCCCAGGCAAAGTGCTACGCCTATTTCCTGGCCTGCGACCGGGAGCTGGCGGCCATGGGGGTGCAGATCACCTACTGCAACATAGAGTCCGAGGAGGTGCGCCGGTTCCGCTTTGACTATTCCTTTGAGGAGCTGGAGGAATGGTTTCTGGGCCTGGTCCACGAGTATGTGAAATGGGCCCGCTTCCAGTATCTCCACGGGATCAGGCGGCAGCAGTCTTTAAAGGAGCTGCAATTTCCCTACGCCTACCGGGAAGGGCAGAAGGGGCTGGCGGCCGCGGTGTACCGCAGCATCGACCAGGGCCGCAACCTGTTCATCCAGGCGCCCACAGGCGTGGGCAAGACGCTGTCCACCGTGTTCCCCAGCCTCAAGGCCATGGGGGAGGGAATGGGGGACAAGCTGTTCTACCTGACGGCCAAGAGCATCACCCGCAGCGTGGCGGAGGAGGCGTTCCGGGTGATGCGCCGGCATCAGCTCTATTTCACCACCGTGACCATCACGGCCAAGGACAAGCTGTGTATTCTGGACAAGCCGGACTGCAATCCCGAGTCCTGCCCGGCTGCCAAAGGGCATTACGACAGGGTAAACGACGCGGTGTACGACATTCTCCACGAGGAGATGGGCATCACCAGGGAGCTGGTGCTGGAGTACGCCAAACGCCACAATGTGTGCCCCTTTGAGTTCTGCCTGGACATCACCAACTGGGCGGACGGCATCATCTGCGATTACAATTACGTGTTCGACCCCAATGTGAGGCTTAAGCGGTATTTCGCCGAGGGCAGCACGCCGGGGGAATACCTGTTCCTGGTGGACGAGGCCCACAACCTGGTGCCGCGGGCCAGGGAGATGTTCAGCGCCGGCCTGCTGAAGGAGGACTTTCTGCTGGTCAAACGGATTTTAAAAGGAAAGGACGGAGCGGAGCGCACGGTCCGGCAGCTGGAGCGCTGCAATAAAGAGCTGCTCAATCTGAAGCGGGCCTTTGGGTCCTTGGATGACAGCGGGGAGGATGTGCGCCAGCGCTCGGTTTTGGGAAATGACTACCAGCTCCTGGGGGACGTGAATCTGCTGTACCTGGAGCTGTCGGGGCTTTTCAGCGAGCTGGAGGCGTTTATGAACGAACATCTGGAATTTGGGGACCGGGACCTGGTGCTGGATTTCTATTTCCAGGTGCGGGATTTCCTGTTTGTCCACGAGCGGCTGGACGACAACTACAGGATCTACTCCCGGCTGCTGGAGGACGGCAGCTTTCTGGTCAAGCTGATGTGCGTAAATCCTTCGGTGAACCTGCGGGAGTGCCTGGACCAGGGCCGGTCCACCCTGTTTTTCTCCGCCACCCTGCTGCCGATCCAGTATTACAAGGAGCTGCTGCGGGGGGACCAGTCGGAGTACGCGGTCTACGCAAGCTCCCCCTTTGACGCGGGAAACCGCCTGATTGTGGCGGCCTCGGACGTCAGCAGCATCTACCGCCGCAGAAACAGGCGGGAGTACCGCCGGGTGGCCGAGTATATTGTGGAGATCGTGGGGGCAAAGATGGGCAATTACATGGTGTTCTGCCCCTCCTACCAGTATCTGCACGCCATAGAGGACGTGTTTTTGGAGATGGAGCAGGAAGAAAGGCTGCCCTTTGCCTGGATTTCCCAGTCCAGCCGCATGCGGGAGGAGGAGCGGGAGGAATTTCTGGCGCGTTTTGCGCAGCCGGGGGAACAATCCTTGGCTGCGCTCTGCGTGATGGGAGGGATTTTTTCCGAGGGGATCGACTTAAAAGAAGAGCAGCTTATCGGGGCCATCGTGATCGGCACCGGGCTGCCTCAGGTGAATGTGGAGCAGGAGATTCTGCGGGAATATTTCGACGAGCACGGAGGCCAGGGCTTTTCCTACGCCTACCAGTACCCGGGCATGAACAAGGTGATGCAGGCGGCCGGGCGCGTGATCCGCACCGCCACGGACAGAGGCGTGATCGCCCTGTTGGACGAACGCTTTCTGAAATCCGACTACCAGGCGCTGTTTCCCCGGGAATGGGAGAGCTACACGGTGGTCAATTGCCGCAATGTGGGCCGGGCCGTGGCTGATTTCTGGAACCGCCTGGAAAGCCCTAAAGCAGATCCATAAACTGTCTGGCCGCCTGTGAAACGGGCAGACTCTCATTGTAAGCCACCACCATCTGGCGGGTGGGCAGGCTCTGGGTGAGCTCCAGGATAAACAGGTCCGGGTCGTCCTTAGGGATGCAGAAGTCCGGCACAAAGGCGATGCCCAGGCCGATGCGCGCCAGGTCGATCAGAAGGTCGTTGCTGGAGAGCTCGATCTCCGGCACCAGGTCCAGCTGGCTCTTCTGGAAAATCTGATGGAGAAACTCGCTGGTGGTGCTCTTGCGGTCCAGCATCATGATGGGGTAGCGCAGAAGCTCGTCCAGGGAGATGGGCCGCCCCTGCAGTGGGAAGGCCGCGGCCGCCGCCACGAACACGTCGCTGAACTCGTTGATGACCCGGATGTTCAGGTTGCCGGTCAGGGCGGAGTTGGGATAGTTGGTCACGATGAAGTCCGCCTGGCCGTTTTCCAGGAAGCGCGCGCACTCGATGGAGGTCTGGTTGGTGACCTTTATGTGAATGTTGGGATATTCCTTGTGAAACCGGTTCAAGTAGGGCACCAGATAGTAGCGGCAGATGGTGTCGCTGGCGCCGATGCGCAGCTGGCCGCCGTTTAAGGTGTGGGCCTCCAGCAGCTGGTTCTCGCCCTTGCGGATCAGGTTCATGGCGGGCTCCACGTGCTTTAAGAGAATCTCGCCCTCCGGAGTGAGCTGTACTTTTTTCGTGCTGCGGATAAAAAGGGGCTGGCTCAGCTTCTTTTCCAGCACCTTGATGGACTGGCTGACCGCGGACTGGGAGATAAACAGCTGTTTGGAGGCTTCCGAGAAGCTGAGAGTGGTGGCGACGTGGTAAAATACCTTGTATAGCTCATAATTGATATCCATTATTAAGCCCTCCTTATAAACTAGCTCTATATTATCATGTAAACGGAAGCTTTGTAAAGATGTTTCCCCGCAGATTCTGCAAAATATCGCGGCTCGTCAGGGCTGCGGCCCTGTGAAACAGGGGCTGCGTCCCGGATTTGGAATTTCTTGACTTATACAGTCGCATCGATTATTCTTATAAATAGTTTAAAATGCGGCGGGCGTCTGTCCTGGGCTTTTGCTCCTGGGGACGGGCTGCAGGCGCCAAAATCCGCGGTGTCCGGAACCGGCGCCGCTAATACTTACAGAAGGTGGAAGAGAGATTATGGTGGAGACAGTGGTCAGCGTGGGCCTGGCAGTGCAGGAACATTTAAAGGTCCAAAAGCAGGTGATCCGCCCCCTGTCCCCCACGGGAAAGGAAAAGCGTTTCTGCGTGGTGACGGGAATCCACGGCGACGAGCTGGAGGGGCAGTATGTGTGCTACCAGCTGATCCGCAGGATCGGGGAGCAGATGAACGCGTTAAAGGGCGTAGTGGAGCTGTACCCGGCCTTAAATCCCCTGGGGGTGGACTCGGTCACCCGGGGTGTGCCGGGCTTTGACCTGGATATGAACCGCACCTTTCCCGGGGAACCGGCGGCCTCCATGCCGGAGCACGTGGCGCACAAGATCATCATGGACCTGGCGGGGGCTGACCTGTGCCTGGACCTCCACGCCAGCAATATTTTCCTGCGGGAGATTCCACAGGTGCGCATGAGCTCGGAGACGGCGGACCGGCTGCTGCCCTACGCAAGAAAGCTGAACGTGGACTTCGTCTGGGTGTACCGGGCGGCCACTGTGCTGGAGTCCACCCTGGCTCACAGCCTGAACTCCATCGGCGTTCCCACGCTGGTGGTGGAGATGGGCGTGGGCATGCGCATCACCGAGGCCTATTGCAGCCAGCTGGTGGACGGAATCTTCGCGCTGATGCGGGATATGGGAATCTGGGAGGGGGAGACCGTGACGCCCAAGGAGCCCATCGTATCCCGGGACGGGGAGGTGGGCTTTGTCAACGCGGGCCGACCCGGCATCTTTGTGCCCTGCGTGCAGCACTGGATCAACGTGGAGAAGGGGGAGCTGATCGGCCGCATCCTGAACCCTCTGGAGGGAACGGTGGAGGAGGAAATCTATTCTCCCCTCCACGGCATGCTGTTCACGCTGCGGGAGTACCCGGTGGTATCGCCCGGGTCTTTGCTTGCCCGGGTATTGGGAGGTGATTACCGGTGAGAAAAGAACTGATTTATTCCCTGCCCAGCCTGTACAGGGAGGACATGGAGGTTTACGGCTACCACTTCGGCAAGGGGGATAAGGCCGCTTGCGTGGTGGGCGCGCTGCGGGGCAACGAGGTGCAGCAGATGTACGTCTGCTCCCAGCTGGTGAGAGCGCTCACGGAGCTGGAGGCCAAGGGGGCCATTGTGAGCGGCAACGAGATACTGGTGATCCCTGCGGTCAACTATTACTCCATGAACATCGGCAAGCGGTTCTGGGCAGCGGACAACTCGGACATCAACAGGATGTTTCCGGGCCGGGCCGGGGGCGAGACCACGGAGCGGATCGCAGAGGGCGTATTTGCCAGGGTACGGGAGTACAGCTACGGCGTGCAGTTTACCAGCTTTTATATGCCCGGCGAGTTCGTGCCCCATGTGCGGATGATGGAGACAGGGCGGCAGAGCCCCAGCCTTGCCAACCTGTTCGGTCTGCCCTATGTGGTGATCCGCACGCCCCAGCCCTACGATACCACCACCTTAAATTACAACTGGCAGCTCTGGGATACCAGCGCATTTTCCGTGTACACCAACGCCACGGACAGGATCGACACCGCGAGCGCCCGCCAGGGGGTGGCAAGCGTGCTGCGCTTTCTGACCCGCATGGGCATTCTGCGCTACACCAGCCACAGCGGCTACATCGCCAGCGTGGTCCACGAGAGCGATATGACGGACGTGCTGTCGGACAAGCCCGGCATCTACTGCCGCTATTTCGAACCTGGACAGGAGGTGCGCAGAGGCGATGTGCTGGCCGGAGTGGTGGACCCCAGGGAGGGGGAGGTTGTGGACCGGATTCTGTCCCCCACGGACGGAATCGTATTTTTTGCCCACTCGTCGCCGCTGGTGATGGAGGGCACGGTTGTGTATAAGATTATCCGGCGGCTTCACGAGTAGGGGCCGGGATCAAGATATTTGAGAATCAGGAGAGTAAAACATGGCACAGGATTTTTATGAGATGTATCTGGAGGAGCTGAAGGAAATCGCGCCCTTAAGCGGACAGGAGGAAGCTGAGGTTTTGGAGCGCACGGCCGCCGGGGACGCGCTGTCCCGAAAACGTCTGGTGGAGGGGAGTCTGCACAAGGCCCTGGAGCTGTCCGGGGAGTACCAGGGCAGCAAGCTTCCCATGGCGGACATTGTCCAGGAGGCCAACACCGCCCTCATGCTGGCCGCGGTGGAGTACGACGGGACGGAGCCGTGGGAAGGGCTGCTGGAACGGAGAATCCGGGAAGCGGTGGAGGAAGCCGTGCGGGAGCAGGAAGCCGAGCTGGAGGTGGAGGAGAACATGGCCGCCAGGGTCAACGCATTGCAGATCGTGTCCCAGCGCATGGCGGAGGAGCTGGGCCGGGAGGCCAATGTGTCGGAGCTGGCGGAGAAGATGAAGATGTCCGAGGATGAGATCAGGGACATTATGAAGCTGGCCTTAGACGCGCTGACGGTCAGCGGACAGGGAGCTGCGGCGGGAGGAGATCAGGAATGAGGCTCTACATCATACGCCACGGACAGACGGACTGGAACGTGCTGGGAAAGATTCAGGGCCGCCAGGATATCCCGCTCAATGAAACAGGCCGCCGCCAGGCCGCCTGCCTGGCAAAGGGCATGGAGCACAGGCCGGTGACCGGTATATTTTCCAGTCCCCAGAAGCGGGCGCTGGAGACGGCCCAGGCCATCGCGGACAGTCAGAATGCCCCGGTGACCCAACTGCCCTGGCTGGTGGAGATCGGCTACGGAGCGTGGGAGGGCCGCACCGGCGAGGATATCATGACCACGGATCAGGAGCTGTATCGGGCCTGGTGGGAGCATCCGGCCACGGTGGCACCGCCGGGAGGCGAGACCTTAAACCAGGTGGACGGGCGCTGCGCCGCGGCCTGGGATTACATCCGCAGCCATATGGAGGGAGACGCGGCGGTGGTGGCCCACGGAGGCACCCTGGCCCACCTGATCGTGCATCTGTTAAAAGGACAGCCGGACGCGGAGGAGATCGTGGTGGGAAACGCCAGCATCACCACCATGGAGTACGACCCGGAGGCGGGTACCTGCCGCCTGCTGGAGCTCAACGATTGCAGCCATCTGGAAGGATTGTAAACGTCAACGGACAAATGTGTATACAATTTGTTCGTAATGGCGAAAATAAACGGAACTGTTAAAGAAAAATTGCAATTTATAAGAAAAACACCTGCGGAAACGATTGCGAACTCCCAGTTTTTGTATTAAAATAGAGACAGTTTTAGTGAACTCTCGCAACAGTGAGGGCACAAAGCCGTTTCGAAATCGATTCAAAAACCGGGAGGATTTTTTATGGGTACAATCAGAGGCAACGTCATTGTA
This sequence comes from Enterocloster asparagiformis, assembly GCA_018380885.1. Taxonomy (GTDB): domain Bacteria; phylum Bacillota; class Clostridia; order Lachnospirales; family Lachnospiraceae; genus Enterocloster. The sequence continues at coordinate 2,017 of JAGZSY010000064.1, read as the reverse complement.
GGTCAGTCCGGCGGCCCCACCGCCGTGATCAATTCCAGTCTGGCGGGCGTGTACAAGACCGCCGTGGACCGGGGCGCCGGCAAGGTTTACGGTATGCTTCACGGAATCCAGGGACTTCTGGAGAAGCGCTATGTAGACCTGTCCAGGCATATTAAATCGGACCTGGATATCGAGCTGCTCAAGCGCACGCCGTCCGCATATCTTGGCTCCTGCCGCTTTAAGCTGCCGGAGATCTGTCAGGACCGGGAGATATACGACAAGATCTTCGCGATTCTGGACGAGCTGGAGGTGGAGTGCTTCTTCTACATCGGCGGAAACGACTCCATGGACACAATCAAGAAATTATCCGATTACTCACTGCTAAACGGCAGCAAGATCCGTTTCATGGGCGTGCCCAAGACCATTGACAACGATCTGGCGGCCACGGACCACACGCCGGGGTACGGCAGCGCCGCCAAGTACATCGGAGCCATCACAAAGGAGGTGATCCGGGACGGGCTGGTGTACGACCAGCAGAACGTGACCATCCTGGAGATTATGGGGCGCAACGCGGGCTGGCTGACCGGCGCGGCGGCCCTGGCCAGGGGCGAGGACTGCGAGGGCCCGGATATGATCTTTCTTCCCGAGGTGGTCTTTGATGTGGAGCAGTTCATGAAAAAGGTGGCGGACCTTCACCAGCGCAAGAAATCCGTGGTGGTGGCCGTGTCCGAGGGCGTCAAGCTGGCGGACGGACGCTATGTCTGCGAGCTGACGGACGGTATCGAGTTTGTGGATGCCTTCGGCCACAAGCAGCTGACCGGCACGGCCCGGTATCTGGCGGAGAAGATCAACCGGGAGGTGGGCTGTAAGACCAGGGCCATCGAGTTCAACTCCCTCCAGCGCTGTGCATCCCACATTGTGTCCCGGGTGGACATCACGGAGGCCTTTCAGGTGGGCGGCGCCGCGGTGAAGGAGGCCTTTGAGGGGGAGACCGGCAAGATGGTGATCCTGAAGCGGGTCTCAGACGATCCGTACGTCTGTGTGACCGATATCTATGATGTGCACAAGGTGGCGAATGTGGAGAAGAAGGTGCCCAGAGAGTGGATCAACGGGGCCGGGGACTACGTGACGCAGGAGTTTGTGAACTACGTGAGGCCGCTAATCCAGGCGGAGCTGACGCCGATCATGACGGACGGCCTGCCGCGCCATCTGTACTACACGGATGTGGAGGGAAAATAGGAGAGAGGTCCGGCGGCGGACGGAGCCGGCACTGTGATCGGGGAATCGGATGAAGCGCGAAACAACCATTCAGGAGTGCTGGCTGCCTGCGGACAAGGGCCAGCTCCGGCTGATCAGGGCCTGGAAGAAGGAGGAGCTTAAGCAGCACATCGTCAGCGGACTGTTGATTGTTTTTTTGCTGGTTCTGGTCTATGTGTACATTGTATGCAGGATTTATGGGGATTACCCCCATGGGGGAGTGATCTGGAAGTCGGCTCTGATGCTTGCCGTCATCCTCGCCGCGGCGCTGTTCACGTGGTGGGAGATCACCCGCGAGGATATGCGGGATTTCTGGAAGAGCCGGTTCTATGCCAGGCACGTGGTCTGCGTCGGGCACACGAAGATCAACACCCGCTACCAGTATCACTGCTATCTGGACGTCGCCGACGAGAGTGGCGAGATATTTGAGGAGATAGAGGTGGATTCCTCCGTGTTGGATTCCGTCCGGCACCAGGAAACCGTGCTGGCGGTCACCAGGACCCCGGACCAGCCCAGGCCGGAGTACCTGTTTCCGCTGCACCGGCCGAAAAAGCGCACCGTTGGAGATTATTTCAGATGAAAATAGAATGCAGGAACCGTACGGGAGGCAGGTGATTCGATCACCTGCCTCCCGCAGAATGTCGACAAAGTCAAATTGTTGAGACAGGAGCTCGAGGACAGGGTCCTCGAACTAAATTCACGTAGGCGGAATTCACTTCCGCCGCAGTGTGGAAATGCCGATTTCTAGGGGCTGAAAGCCCTTGTACGAGGAAATCGGCAT
>JAGZSY010000063.1 GCA_018380885.1 Enterocloster asparagiformis | reverse complement strand
TGGCTTGAACGTAGTGAAAGCCAGCGTCTTTAGGCGCTGGCCGGTAACTGCCCCTTATAGGGGCGAGCAAACCACCCGTTTGACGGGTGGTCATGATTTCATCCCGCACAGACGGTCCAATTCCCGGCTCAAGCTGCCCGGAACGCCCCGCGGCCCCCGCACGGCGCGGACACCGTGCTCCTTCAGCTTTTCAAGACAAAGCTGCTCTCTGTCAAATTCATGCAAAAGCTTAATTTTCATCCCGCGGCTCATGCTGATGTTCTGATCCGCGTACCGGTGGGGGATGTCAACCTCCACCGCCCTGCATTTATACAAAATGGCCGAAACCGGGGCTGCCACGTACACGTAAACCGTGTCACCCGCCGCGACGCCGCTGCTCTGCTTCCACAGGATCGTCTCATGTTCGGCAAAGGCCTTTTCAATATCATAGTATTTTGGATTAGCCGGCACAATCCACTCCCTGGCGGCCGTCAAACCGGTCCGCTTTTTTGTCCGGCGGCTGGCGGTGAGGTCAAAGCTCATCTCCAACAGTGACATGATTTTTTCCCGGTCCACCGAGCCGTCCAGGAGAACGGTGAGCCAATTTCCCCGATGCATGTGGTACGCCGGCAGGAATCCCTTTTCCCTCCGCAGGCAGCCGCCCAGGACCGGGTCGCACTTAACGTTCAGAATATCCACCGTTTCCTGCCCCGAAAGCCCCAGCTTCCGCCTGGGCACGTCCATCACGACGCCGTACCATTTTTGGTTGTCCAAGTGGCGCAAAACAGCATAGCGGGGCAGGGACATCCAGGGATAATCCGGCTCTGTCCCGTACTGCTCCAACGCGAATTTCAGCACATCCTCCCGGAGTGATTCCGGTGCCCGGCTGATATTTTCCTCTCCCATAGGCCCACCTCCACAGCGTCGCACAGGGCGGCAGGTCAATCCCTGTCCGCCAGCTCAAAGCGGACCGCCTTCATAGACGGCTCGTAGCGCTTATACCTGCCCTTCCCATCCATCTTGGCGGCAAACAGCGCGATATCCGCCTTCTGATAGAGCTCCTCAAAAGCTCCGCCCTGATCCGGCGCCATGGCGTAGCCCACTGAGACGGAAAAGCGGATTTCCCTGTCGCCGTGGCTGAGGATGCTCTCCATAGAGCGCACGATAAAATCCATCTTCCGGTCCGCGTCCTCCTGCCGGATTTCCTTGCACAGGATAAGAAATTCGTCGCCTCCTATGCGGCACACCACGTCCTTTTCCCGGAAAAACCGTTTCAGCTTGGCCGCGCTATCGGAAATGATCCGATCCCCGCAGGCGTGGCCGAACACATCGTTGACCGCCTTGAAATCGTCCAGGTCCAGCATGATCAGCGCCGCCGTCTCCCCCTCCTCCATGCTTAAGAGGTACTCGCGGATGCGCGCCACCCCGCTCTGCCGGTTGTAGAGCCCGGTGAGGGAGTCCGTGGCCGCCAGCTTTCTCAGCTTCAGCTCCTGGCTCTTCTGCTCGTCTATGTCCATGACAAAGACGCAGGAGTACACATCCGGCCGATCCCCGATCTGCATCAGGTACATCACCGCCTTCATCCACCGCACCTGGTTCCGGTCAATCCTGCGGTACTCCAGGCTGTCCGTGACAATCCCGGCCCGGTACAAATCCAGCAGGCGGCCGCGGTCCAGAAACTTAGCCACCGCGGCCTGGAACTCAGGCATCACCAGACGCTCGTTTAAATAGGTGACGGCCGAGGAGTAGCTTCCCTCCGGTATACCCGCCTGGGTCATCCATTGTTCGCAGCCCTCTCCGCTTATAAGGGCGTCCGCGGTCAGGTTTACCTGGAAATCATAGGTGGCCTGGCTGCGCAGGAATTTCAGGGTCTTTAACTGCTCCTCCCGGTACAGGGCCTCGTTTTTCTGCTCGGTGACATCCGTGTAGTAGCCCACGGCCCGGACCGGCTTTCCCTCCTCGTCCCGGATCGTCTCGCAGCCCACCCGCACCCAGACTGTTTTCCCGCCGCGCACGCGCACCGGGACATCGCAGGTATTGCTCTCGCAGTTTTCCCCGCGGCGCACCTGCTCCGTAAACCGGCGGTATTTTTCCCTGCCCGACTCTTGCAGGCAGAAATCCGCAAAGACCCGTTCCGGGAAATCCGTCACCGTCACCTCGCCGCCGCGGAATACCTCGTATGTGCTGATCAATTCCACATTCTGCACCACATTGGTCAAAATCAGCGTGTTCTTCTCAAAGTCCCAGTCCCAGCAGTTGAGACCGGCCTGTTTGAGGATGCTCTCCGTCCGCTTTCCGGCCACCCACAGCTCGTGCTCCTTCTGTTTGAGACCGGTCACGTCCATGGCCACCCCGTGCACCAATACATGCCCCTGGTCCCCTCTCAGCCGAATCTGTTCCATGACCCAGATATAGCCGGAACCGCCCGTAAGCCGGATCTGCAAATCCACGGCCTCACCGTTCTCCTCCAGCTTGCCCAGGGCCTCCTCCACCAGCTTCCAGTCAGCCGGGTGAACCATATTGATCATGCTATTGGCAAATTTGGACCGGATTTCATCCCGGCTCCAGCCGAGAATCTCCACAAAACGGTTGCTCATGTAGACAAAAGAGAGGGCGCCGTCATTCATACAGCAGTGATAGCCTCCCGGCGTGCCGTTGTTCAGGAAATGCAGTTCCCGGTTCTGCCGGATGATCTCCCGGTTTTCTTCCGCCAAAAGCTTCTGCATAGCCATGGGTTCAGATATATCCGTGCAGACGCTGATAATCGCCAGCCGCCCCTCATCCGTCTCTATGATTCTGCCCTTGTCCATGGCCCAGAACCAGGCGCCGTTGCTTTTCATCATGCGGTAGGTGGTGCTGTATTCCTTTCCCGGTTCGTCCATATTGCCGATGTCCTCCGCCACCCTCAGGCGGTCGTCGGGATGGATGGTATTGATCACCATGCCGCGGATGGCCGCGGAAAATTCCGCATAAGAACCGTATCCCAAAAGCCTGACCATCTCCCGGTTGGCAAAATACAGCGGAAAGCCCTCCTCGCAGTACCCGCCGATCATACCGCCGGGAACCATCTGCGCGAAAATGGCCGCGGCCGCTCCGCGGTTCTCCTGGGTCAGCGCCTTCAGCCCCTCGTCGTCTTCCGCGCCGCGCACCATAGCAGTCAGCGCCCTCTGGGATGCCTCCAGCTTCTGCTCCCTCTGCTTCTGCTCCGTCACATCGCTGATAGCCCCGTAAAATAGCTGGTGTCCGCCCTGCTCCCGCAGATAGTACACCCGCAGATGGATCCACAGAAGGCCCTCCCCGTCGCAGCGGCGCCGTATATCCCCCTCGGCCCCCTTTAAAGGCTCCTGGCGCGCGCGCCGGAAAATATCCATGGCCGCCGCCCTGTCCTCCGGGTAAATCCCATCCAGGATCGTTTTCCTGTATTCCTCCAAATCCACGGGGTTGGTCCGCGTCACCTTGTAGTACTGTTCATTGGCCCTGGTCAGCTCCAGCCGGCCGTCGCACACATCGTAAAACGCCACCCCGCCCAGAATATTGTTGATCAGGATATCGCTGGCCACGCCCCCGCGCAGGAGCTCGTCCAGCCCCAGGCGCTCCACCTTGGGAGCCGACAGCCCGCGGAAGTCCACATTGCTCTCATCCCCCAACTGCTTTTCCAGGACCTCAATGGGCATGGGGCGGTAAAAATAATATCCCTGGCCGTAAATACAGCCGATGTTGAGCAGAAAATCCACCTGCTCCCTGGTCTCGACTCCCTCAGCGATCAGGCGCATGCCCATGAGCCTGGCCATGTTGGCGATGGCTTCCAGGATGCCCACGCCCTTGCCCACGCTCTGCTCGTCCATATCCAGGAACTTCATGTCGATTTTGAGCACGTCCACATTGACGTCCTTCAGCATATTCAGGGAGGAATAGCCGCTCCCAAAATCATCCATGAGCACGGTAAAGCCGGCCTCCCTGAGGCCTTCCACCACAGCGGTCACCGCAGTCGCGTCCTCCGCGTAAGCGCTCTCCGTGATCTCCACCTCCAGGAGCCGCGGATCCAGGTCGTATTTGTCCGTCAGCCCCCTCATCACCTCCACCACATTCAGGGTGTACACATCCACTCGGGAGACATTGACAGAGATGGGCACCGGGCGGTGGCCGCCTTGAATCCAGTTTTTCAGGCAGAAGCAGACCTTATCCCAGATATACAGATCCAGGTTTGTAATAAAACCATTTTCTTCCAACAGCGGGATGAACTCCCCCGGCGCGATCAGGCCGCGCTCCGGGTGATTCCAGCGCACCAGGGATTCCAAGCCGATGATTTTGCCCGTCGCCATATTGCACTTGGGCTGGGCGTAAAATGTAAACTCGCCCCGCTCCAGGGCCCGCTGCACGTCGGACAGGAGCATATGGTTCTCCTCCAGCTTCCGCTTCATCCCGGCATCATAGCGGCAGGACCTGCGGGCATAATTCCCCTTCACTCCGCCGAGGGCGATCACCGCCCGGTCGTACATTGTGCTGACCGATATGCTCCGGTCTCCGATGGGATAAATGCCGAAAGCCGGCTGGAATCCGGCGTTTCCGCACCGCTCCTTCGCGTAGCCGATCATCTTGCGCTGAAGCCGTTCCAGCACGTCCTGGCGGTCCGGCAGGATGATCCCAAAGTCATCTCCCCCCATATATCCGGCCACTCCGCCGGTAATCTGCAGCTGCTCCCTGAGATAGGCGCCCATATTTACAAGGAAGCGGTCCCCCTCCTCCTGGCCGTACCACTCGTTGAACAGTTTAAAATGCTCGATGTCTACGGCCATAAGGCAGTACGGCTCCGAGCCTGCCTGCTTTAGGAACTGACCGGCCTTCTGGAAAAAGGCGGCTCTGCGGTACACGCCGGTCAGAGGATCCACGCTGGCGTCCTGTATGCAGAAGCGGTTCCGCAATTCCAGCTCACGCCGTTTCTGCTCATCGATATCCTGGATGAAGCACATGAGGAGCTCGTCTGCGTTTCCCCCGTGGCGCACAGGCACAACTGTCTGAGTCACCCAGCAATCGCCGCCGTCCGCCCGCTTGCAGCGGAATTGGCTTGTCAGTATTTTATGGCTGGGCTCGGCCGTCAGGCGGTTCATCAGGCTGTCCAGGTTCCAGAACTTCCGGAACACCTCCCGGTCATCCGGGTGGACCAGGGACTGGGCAGCCGTCTCCACGCCCGAAGCCAGTTCCCCTCCGGAAACTGAAATATCAAATTTCCCCTCCAGATAATAGAGGACTTTGAAGATCCCCCTGGTCAGATTAATTTCAAAAAGCATATCGTAGGCGGATGTGCTGGTCAAATTGAAGAACAGGTCCCGGTTGCCCTCCTGCATCTTGCGGGCAAAAACAGCGTGGCAGCGGCCCTCCCCCGGCCACTCAATGCGGCCGGCGCTGACCTCCACCCACTGGTCCACCTGTTGGTTGTAATAAATTCTGTCGTTTCCCTCATCCTGTCCCAGAGGGCAGTCCGGGCAGGGCGCAGGTTCCCCGCAGAGCGAGCGGTAGCACAAATCCTCTGTTTGAAGGGACGGGAAAACCCGCCGGAGCGCATGGTTAAAGTATACGATCCGGTAATGATCGTCCACAACAAAAATTCTGGTATCCCTGTTTTCCCTGTTGAATTCCATGTTGATTTCCATAAAATCCTCATTTTCATCCGCGCATTGTAATTTTAAAAGCCAGTTTTATTATAGTCTTTTTTCACAATCCAGTCAATTTTTAATCTGCATTTTTCTGCCAATTTTGCCAATCCCGTCCCCATCACCAAACTTGTTTTCCCCTCATATGGTACTGTATATAAGCATTCACAGGCATCCCTGCGGCCTCAGGCTCCGGATCAGCCGTGATTGCGGATAAGGAGACACCGTCATGTACAACTGCCATTTTAATCGCATAAATTCACCTGACAATCTCAATCTCCCGCAGCCGGATTGCTGCTGCTTTGACCAATGCCGCTGCTGTCATTGCTGCTGCGGTCGCGGTCCCACAGGGCCGCGGGGCGTCACAGGGCCTGCCGGGCCCAGAGGCGTCACAGGGCCTGTCGGACCCCGGGGCGTCACGGGCCCCACCGGAACCATGGGGCCACAGGGATACGTGGGACCTACGGGGCCTGCCGGGCCCAGAGGACCAGCGGGTGTTCCCGGGTTGAACGGCGCCACTGGTCCCACAGGGCCGGCGGGACCGGCCGGTAGAAACGGAACAAATGGAGCCATGGGACCCACGGGGCCCACCGGAGCGGTTTTATTAGGAAAATGGACTACCAATTAAAACGCGGTTTCTAAACCGCTTCGTTTTGGCTGTTGACCTCTATAAACTCTTGTATTCTGCGGAGCTCGTCGGCAAACCGAAAGACTATGCTGATGTTTCCGCCCTCATACACTTTGATATGGTCAACCAATTCAATCAGTACATCCCTTGTCAGTGTGTCAATATTCTGAAATTGCCGGAACGCCTTTAAGAATGGATTCTCGGCGTCAATGCCGTTTTCAAGTTCTGCTTGCTCGGCCCGGAGCTTTTCAATGACTTCGTTCAGGGCTTCGGCCTGCGCCTCGTAATCCTCTTTCATGTGACGATAATCGGAATGAGTAATTTCCCCGTCCTTCCAGTCTTGGTATATCGCCTGTTTGTAACGGGCGATTTTGGAAACCTCCCGTTCCTTCTGCTCGATAGCGTCGGCCAGCTTCTTTGATTGGCTCTTGACGAGAGGGGCGCGGTTTATCCGTTCAATGGTCTTTGTGTAGTCCACCGCCAAATAAACCTGTTGCTGGATTGCGTAGAGCACCGCCGCCTCTAAACGGTTATGCTTTATCGTGTGTTTCGTGCAAGCGTTCTTTGACTGGTCTTTGTAGGTGCGGCAGTAATAGTAAACCGTCCCGCCCACCTTGCTGCGGGTCATAGCTTTGCCACAGTCAGCACAGCGAAGAAAACCACTGAACAAGTAAATCTGTTTTTTCTGCGGGGCCGTTCGAGTATCCCGGAACAATAGGCGCTGTACCTTCTCGAAGGTGTCCCGGTCAATAATGGCTTCGTGGGTATTCTCCACGATATACCATTCGTCCTCGGGAACCTGCTCCTGAACGTGTACCTTGTAGCTTTTTACCCGGTAACGGCCCTGTACCATATCCCCGCAATACATACGGTTTTTTAGAATATTGGTAATTGATACAGCGCCCCACAGGGGCCGCTTTGCCGGGTCGATACTCGGATTTTGGTATTTAAGCCCTAACCGCTCCCGTTTGTAGGCGGCGGGGCAAAGGACCCCGTGATCGTTCAGGTCGTGGACAATCGCGTTTTTGCTCATGCCGTCCAGAAACATACTGAAAATGTCCCGGACAACTGCGGCGGCTTCCTCGTCAACAATCAAGGCGTTTTTGTCCTCGGGGTCTTTTATGTAGCCGTAGGCCGCAAAGGAACCGATATGCTCCCCGTTGCGCCGCTTCATATCAAACACCTCCCGAACCTTGTCGGAAGTCTCGGCACAATGGTTTTCGTTCAAAACGCCCTGAATGGGAACCGCGATACTCCGCATATTCTGCGGCTCTTTATAGCTGTCCAGCGGCTGATGAAAGAGGGAGATAAAACGGACGTTAAATCTCGGGAACCAATCATCTAAGTAATAGCCCTGATCGCTGTAATTGCGGAAGGAACGGGCAAGGTCTTTTACAATCACACAGTTTATGCGGCCCTTCTTAATGTCGGCCAACATCCGTTGAAAGTCCTCCCGCTCGTCGTCAGTCGTGCCGGAAATCCCGTCGTCCACATACTCGTCAACTATGATGTACTCGTCGCCGTCGTTAAAACTAGCGATATGTTCTTCAATGATTTTCCGCTGATTTGCGACGCTTTCGCTCTCGTCGAAGCTCCGGGCGTCCTCTTTGGAAAGGCGGATATAGATTGCAATTCTCCATACCCTGAATTTTTGCTTTACTGCTTCTATAACACCACGGCTCTTGCGCGCCATGTGAACCTCCTTCCCTTATCACCTTATACCTATATTATACCCTTTATAGGCAGGTGGAACAATGTTGTCGAGCCTTTGGCAATCTCGTCCAAAGGCCGAAACGACGGCCTAACCTTCGGTTATAGGCCGCTCTTTTTACGCTCCAGGAAGTCGTTCAAGCAATCTTGTAGGGGCGGGGCGTTATCCAGAAATTCCAGCTTTACGCCCATGTCGCCCACTCGGAAACAGTAAGGATTTTTTACCTTGCGAAGCACCTGCGCCGCCCGCTGTTCTTTTGGAACGGCGGTGTCGAAGATCAGCCCGGACACGTCAACTAAGTCCTCTTTGTTGACCGCCGTTATATCAACGCCCGCAAGCTCCGCTACACGAATTTGATTTTGCATGGATAATTCGCCCCCTTTCTTCCATGTGTATGCCATTCCCTGATTGTCCTATGAGGAAATGACAAAAGGCGGCCCGCTCTCACGCGCCGCCCTTTGCCATCTGCTCATAAGACCTCGGGCCAAGTTGGCCCGAGGTCAGAGCAGAGAAGAAAGGTTTAGTAGGGGCTATGGCAATAGTGCTCGTCGGCCTCTTGAATGGTTTTTACATCAAAAAACCAATGCAGTTCCTCCATTACCCGGTAAATGTCCTCGGGTTTGAAGCCGCAGCTTTCCATAGCCCAAATGACGTAACCGCGGCAGGCGTTGTTGCTCCACCGCTCGGTCAACATCATATCCAATGTCGAATCTTTTTCCATTTCGATCCTCCCTATTAAAAATAGGTGGAGCGCCGCGCCGGGAAATTTTGGGCTGTCGTCAGACAGAACAACCGGCCCGGCGCTCCTGATCTTTTACTTCCACAGATACCCCGGACGGGCGGCGGCTTGTCCGCCCCATAGTAATTTCAACTCTCCCCATTCTGATGGCAAGGCGTTCTCAATGCCTGCGACGGCTCACGGCCTTTGGGCCGCTTCAACGCTCGGACTATGACTAAACGCAAGTATCAAGGCTTGTGTGCCTGATCCGGCGGAACCAGCCTCGGTCCGCCTGCGGCATGGGCCTGATCGCTCTCTCTATTCTCTGGCAATAGAGGTCATGGCGGGCCTGTCACTCGGTACACGCACCCTTCGTATCCGGGTATCTTTTTATGAAATTGTCAAGCTGCATGAAGGCTTGTCCAGAACCTCGGGCCATGTTGGCCCGAACCCTTATCCGCCTTTCATAAGCCTGTTCATTTTTGGGGCGATAGTAAAGTCAGCCAAACGATTTTTTCAAAAACTTTTCCATGCTCCGCAGGCCCCGCTCAATGGACTGTCCCACTGTAACCTTGCTTACACCTTCGGCCCGGGCAATCGCCGCTTTGCTCAGGCCGAGAATGAAATGGGCGTAAACCCTCCGGCCCTGCATTTCGGGGAGGGCGTCGAGGGCGGCGCGGAGTTCCTGCGCCGTGATCTTGCGCTCGTAAATTTCACAGGGAGACAACGCCACAAAAAGCGCGTCATGCTCTATTCCGTCCTCACGGTCAAGGGAATAATATGCTTTGTGCCGGTATGTACGGAGCCGGTAAGCAGCTTCGCGCCGCTCGGCCTCGACCAGCGCCGCCGCTACTTCGTCGGAAACGTCAACAAACAGATCGTTATTATAAAACGGGTAGAAGTCCCGCAAATTGATTCTAGCCATAGCTATTTCCTCCATTTCGGTTTTGGTGGACGAGTGAACCGAAATGGAAGGGGCGGAGATCGGCAACGGGGCCGTCCCCGCCGAGGGAACAGCTCGGGCCAACTTGGCCCGAAGCTGTCCCACTGGAAAAGAAAAGCGCCCGGATGGCATAGAACCAAACAGGCGCAAGAATAAACATTATAAACTCTATCTAAATGATGTGTGTATGTAAACGAAAGAACAAAGCTATGTTCCTTTTGATAGAAACTTTTTTTGAGAAGAAGATTATTGTCTGATAATGTCGAGTGCAATTTTTCACGGCGATACCCTCCTCGTACCGCCGTGTTCTAAAAAAGGGCGACTTGAACACACCCTCCGTTTTCCACTTTTTAGAAAAGGAAACGGCGGCTTGAAATTGTTATTTCAAAACCGCCGCTCTGTTCATAGAGACAACACGAAAGACCCCCGCAACGACGGTTTTTTTCTTTTGCCGTTGGAGCGGCGGGATTTTCGTGGACTTCGGGCCAAGTTGGCCCGAAGCGATATTCAGTTTAATCTTGATTTACGCAAAGCCTTTTTTCAGGAAACAAATAAATTCTTCTACAACGTCAACAATCTCACTTTCTTCCGTATCTTCTCCAATAAATGCGTCCAGATTATAAAAGAAAATAGAAATTGATTTGCATATAAAATCCTTGCTAAATTTTGTTGGTAATTGTCCGGTTGAAATTGCCTCAATGATAAGCTGTTCTAAAAAATCATTTCCCAATTCCGGGAAAGCACTTTTAACCGTGTTTTTTAAATCTGCGCTTTCTGCAAGGTAATTTCTCCAAAAGCTATAATACCGTTTTTCATGCTGGGCGTACTCTAAACCTGCTATTGAAAGGAGCTTTAACTGCTCGAAAAAATCAGATGATACTTGCGGAGATGTTACTCTGTTTCGCATATACTCCAGTTTATCCAATGCAATCATCTCCATCATACAGAGGTAAAGATCAGTCTTGTCATAAAACCTATGATAAAAACTGCCCTTGTTCATCTGTACGGCTTTCAGCATATCATTTAAAGACGCCTCGTGAAACGACTTTACAGAAAATTCTTTTAAAGCCGCCTTGAATAATTCGGGCTTTGCAATCAACGGATTTTTCTTTTCCTCGTCCTTGTATTTTATGGGGCTATTCATTCGTCATTTTCCTCCATCCGTTTTTCTTTCTTCTCCTTCTTTTCATCACTCCATTTTTTCAGAAACTTGATTTTCAGCGGCCAGATAATAGCCGCAGCTATTACGATAATAGCGACCCACCAATACCACTCCATAACACAGACCCCCCTATATCTTTTGAATTTTGTTGTGAAAAATAAGTGTAATAAGTATTAACATCAGTATGCCGGATAGGGCCGTTATTCCACAATAGCGTAAATTTAGGCTACCATTCAGCACATGAAGAACCGATTGAAACTGCCAATACATTGGCAACGGATAAAATATTCCGTGAAACCGTGTTGGAACAAATGCACTTGAAAGCGGTAAGACCAAGAAAATAATTACTAGGATTTTGAACATTGCTATACAAGATATTTTATCTTTTGCTATGGAACCGAAAAGGATTGTGATAACTCCAAAGAGCGGCAGAGAGCATAGCAAAATAAATGCAAGCATTCCTAGCTTGTTTACAGTTCCGAAAATAAAACACAGAGTAGTCATACTGATAACGCCGATTATAGAGGCTAGCAGGCTTCTTGCGCCAATATAACTTGAAAATTGAATAGGTGCAATTTGATAGCCCCGTGTAAGCCCATTTTCTTTTTCTTCAACAATTAGGAAACCGCTAACAGTCCCCCCAACAAGAGCCGGAGCCAAAAATAACGCCGCCATAATAATCTGAACTATAAAGTCTTTTGATGTGTTTGCGTTGACAAGTCGAATATCGGGCAGTTGTGTATTCAAAGCGGCATTTACAAAAGCGGTTGTCCGATTTTGAAATTCCAAGCCCTCGTTACCTTGAAAAAGCACATTCACTACACCGTTTTTCCAAGTAATCCCCGCCACATTGTCAAAAGCATTGACTCGTTGTAATACGGAGTTTTCGTTTGCCTGAATATCTAAATTTGCAACTTTCTCCAAAGAGCTTAATGCTGTCTGCGGTAAATCAGGGCTTATAGCCAATGTAGGCGTATCGTCTCCTATTCGACCAGATACAAGGATAAGAATAATTCCAATTATCGCAGGAAACACAAGTACATACCAAATAACCTTATCCCGAAATATTAAGTGTGTATCTAGCCGAATCATTGTAAGTATCTGTTTCATTTTTTACACCCCCTTTTGCGGTCGCAGGAATTTCCCTTTAACACAGATAATACTTGCTATACATAGTACGGTGAGCCACACAATAATTGAGAACGTGTCAGAAGTTAGTTCTATGTTGCCAAATAAAATTTGTTCATAGATAAAAATAAACGGATAAGAGGGAATAAGCCTCATAAATGGCAATGACAGCGAGGGAAATATATATGCAAACATTGTTAGCATGTTAATTCCCAAAATCAATGAAGCCAGCATAAACCAATTATTTACGGAACGGAAAAAGACTGCTGTAATCATTCCAAGCATGGTAAACATGGCCGAAGCCAACACGGATACCAGCATAAAAGGAATGGCGGGAAAACGAAAGCCCACAGTAAACACGGCCATCAACAAAGCGTACAAACTCCCAACGGCGGAAAACAGTAATATCTTTGCAAGCCAATAGTGAAACGCTCTAACAGGGGCTACCTGCAAGGCGCGTACTATTTTAACTGATTTTTCATTTAACATAAGGACACCCGCTAAAAGGAATCCCTGCACAACAGCCTCAAAACATATAAATACCGGTAGGCACCGTTTATTAAACGGCGGTGGAGTAATGGAGCTCTCAGTCAAGGAAACCGTTACTTGTGTTGCCTCGTCTATCCGGTTTAGAAATGGCAGGATCACAGCGGCGGCTTGCCTATCGCTGAAATTATTTGCAAAGACTGTATAGCTCCCCTTATACAAGGCAACACCAACAGTATTGTCATTCTGCTCAACCATTTCTTTTAGTTTGTCTATGGTATCAGCTTGCCTGTATCCGTTCATTTCAAATCCATAAGTAACAAGTTCAGGGGAGGTGGGCGCTATTTCTTTAGGCAATAAAAAATTTACCACAAGAATGATTGCAATCAACATTCCAACCAATACCCAAAAGAAAATATTTTTTAGAATAAGTTTCAAGTCAACCATTATAAGAGAAAGTATGCTTTTCATGCTGTCAGCCTCCGCCCTGTAACCTTAATAAATATATCTTCGAGCGTGGCCTCGGAGGAATGAAGCGTTACAATCTCATAATTTGAAATAATGTGTGCTATCTGTTCCTTATCCTTATTCAAATCATAGAGCCCCTGTATGTCCTGGTCATTATCTCGATAAGTGACGTTCACTGTCCTTGCCCCATACTGAATTTTTAAATTATATGGCGTATCCGTCGCCCGGATCTTTCCGCCCTCCAAAAAAGCAACCCGGTCACAGATTTTATCAGCTAATTCCATATTGTGCGTAGTAAGGAAAATTACAGCGCCGCGCTTTTTCTGCTCCGCAATAATATCACAAATTCTAGCTGATGTTGTCGGGTCAAGGCCGCTTGTCGGTTCGTCCAAAAAAAGATAATGCGGTTTATTCAGCAAGGCCCTTGCAAAGACGAGCCGTTGTTTCATTCCCTTTGAATAATCGCCAGCTTTTTTCCCGGCATTGTCTCTTAGCCCGACCTGATCTAATAATTCTTTCGGTGGTATCGTTGGAACATCAAAAAGACCGGCATAGTAACGTAAGTTTTCTTCCCCGCTTAGGTTAGGGTAAATATTAGGCTGCTCAAAGGAAACACCTACTTGATTGAAAAAAGATTTTCCTAATGTGTCTACACTCAAACCGTCATAGGTAATTTTCCCTTCCTGCATATTTAGAAGCCCAGTCATAAGATTTTGCACTGTCGATTTTCCTGCTCCTGATGGACCGAGAAAACCAAATATTTCTCCCTCTGCAATTTGAAAAGAAACATCAGAAACAACATACTGTCTTTTGCCAGAGTAATCAAAAGACAGGTTTTCAACTTTAACCATGTGTTGTTCTACCTCCTATTATATTTCTATTTGACCACTCGGTCAAGTAAAATATATCACTTCTTGACCGGATAGTCAAGAGAGCGAATAATTTGTGCTATTTAGGTAAACTCTATGCGTTGTGTACTCGTTTCGTTTTGAGAATTGGAGCTATACAATGTAATAGGGTGATTTGTTTATGAGAAAACCAACAGAAGTCTATGACTTCAAGACTTTCGGACAGGCTATCAAAGCGGCCCGGAAGGCCAGAGGCTACACCCGGGAGCGGTTAGGGAAAGAACTCGATATTGCCCCGCGCTATCTCGTCTCAATCGAGAATGAAGGCCAACACCCGAGCCTGCAAGTTTTTTATGAGCTTGTGACCTTCTTTGATATATCGGTAGATCAATTTTTCTTTCCGGCAAAAACGCCGGATAAAACCACACAGCGCCGACAGCTTGACGAGCTCCTAAATAGCGTTGATGAAACCGATTTAGTCATAGTGAGCGATACGGTAAAGGGAATCCAGAAAGCCAAAGAAGCCAGAGAAGCGGGGGAATAAAGCCCCCGTTTTTTCATGCGCTTAACAGGCTTGCGCTAAACTGCAAGCGATGCAAGTGTCAATACACTTGCGAATTTTCCATGCTCCGGCCTCCGCCGAAACATGGAAAATCCCGCTTGTTGGGGCCAGCCCCAAACCCTGCGGAACCTCGGGCCAACTTGGCCCGAAGTCCCGGCGCTCCGCTTGATTGGTTGCGTCTCATTCG
>JAGZSY010000062.1 GCA_018380885.1 Enterocloster asparagiformis | reverse complement strand
ACTTGCTACACCACCCGCGAAGCAGGTGGTTTTCTGTTTCGCACGTCTCCGTTCCTGACTTCAGGAACTCCAACGTACTCAACTGGCTAAAGCCAGAAATGAAAAGCGCCTGCGGGCCGGAGGCGGCAAAGCCGCTTTCCGGTCCGCAGGCGCTTACTGCCAAAAGAAGCGTTCCTCACAGATCCAGCTTCAGGTCTCCGGGTTTGATCCAGCCGAACTTGCGCAGGATTTCCCCGAAGATAAAGGTCAGCACGGCGGGGAGCACAAAGCAGACCAAAAGGATGCCGAGCCACATGCGGGAGCCGCCGCCCATGGCGGTGAACACGCCGATGGGGCCCACCAGGCCGCAGGTGCCCATACCGGAGCCTGCGGGGATATTCTCCATGGAAAACACCATGGTGGCGATTGGCCCGGTGATCATGGAAGCCAGCGTGGGCGGAATCCAGATGCGGGGGTTGAGCACGATATTGCCCATTTGCAGCATGCTGGTGCCCAGTCCCTGGGCCAACAGGCCGCCGAGACGGTTTTCGCGGTAGCTCATCACGGCAAAACCGATCATCTGTGCGCAGCAGCCCGCGGTGGCGGCTCCGCCGGCCAGCCCGTCAAGGGAGAGGGCGATACAGATGGCGGCGCTGCTGATGGGCAGGGTTAAGGCCACGCCGATCAGCGCGGATACCAGGATTCCCATGAAGAAGGGCTGCATCTCGGTGGCGGTTTTTACCACGGCGCCGAACCAGTTCATAAAGTTCGCCACGCCGGGTCCCACGAACTGCGCGACCAGCACGCCGAGGAAGATGGTGAGGCCGGGCGTGACGATGATATCCAGCCGCGTCTCCTTGGAGACCAGCTTGCCCGCCTCGGTGGCGATGATCGTGGACACCAGGGCGCCCACCGGCCCGCCTAAGGCGTTGCCCGCGATTCCCACCGTGGCCGCGGAGAAGAGCACCAGCTGGGGAGCCTTCAGCGCGTGGGCGATGGCCACTCCCAGGGCAGCCCCTGTGGCGCTCTTGGCGTACTGGGCGATCACGTTAAAGCTCTCGTTATGTAACTGCTGCCCCAGGGTGTCGAAAATGGTCCCGATGAGCAGAGAGGCGAAAAGTCCGAATGCCATGGCGCCCAGCGCATCGATGAGGTAGGCTTGAACAGTGATGTTCACGTTTTTCTTTTTCATGAATTCCTTGATAGCTGACATGGTGTTAAGCTCCCTTTAGATTTATTTTCTTGAAATTTTTTGTAATTGTTAGGGATTTTACCATGATTTTAGAAAAAAGCAAGGTTTTTGTAAAAAATCGCCCAATATTGATAAAAAATTAACAAAGCTGGAGAGAGAGGAAACCGCGTTCAGGGGCCCCGGAAGGGCCCGGCGCGGGCTGCCGCCTTGCAATTTAAACGCCCGTAGTATATAATGGGAAAAATAACGGGAAGGATATATACAGGAAGGATGAGAACATCAGGCGATGGAGTTTGAAATTTTGTACATGCTCCAGAAATTGCATACGCCGTTTCTGGACCAGCTCATGAAGGGAATTACGTTTCTGGGGGAGAGCGGGTGGTTTTGGATTCTGCTGGCCGCCCTGCTGCTGTGCGGTAAGCGGACCAGAAAGATCGGCCTGGCCGTGGCGCTCTCCCTGCTTGTGGGGCTGGTGCTGGGGAATATGATCTTAAAGCCCCTGGTGGCCAGGCAGAGGCCCTGCTGGCTGGATCCGGCGGTCCCGCTTTTGATCGGCAGTCCCAGGGATTTTTCGTTTCCCTCCGGGCATACGCTGGCCAGCTTTGAGGGAGCGGTGAGTATTTTCCTGTACCGCAGGGACTGGGGGCTGTGGGCCCTGGCGCTGGCGGTGCTGATCGCGCTCTCGCGGATGTATCTGTTCGTACATTTCCCCACAGACGTGCTGGCCGGCGCGGCGCTGGGAACAGTGATCGCCCTGGGTGTCCACCGGCTGGTGGAAGGGCGGGCGCAGCGCAGAGGGGAAAATCAGGAAGAGGTGAGAGAATGATTGAACGTGCACCGGGAATTTTTGAGGTGGAGCTGCACAGCGGGCAGATGAGCATAAGCGAGATAAAGATATTTATTATCCGGGGAAAGGAAGGCGGCCGGAGCCTGATGGTGGACGCGGGCTTCCGCAACCGGGACTGCCTGCACGTGATGGAGGGGGTCCTGGAGGAGCTGGGTATAAGCTACGACAAGCTGGATATCTTTCTGACCCATAAGCACCACGATCACTGCGGCCTGGCCAGCGTCTACGCGCAGCGGGGCGCCAGGCTGTTCATGAACCGTCTGGAGGACCGTCACTGCTACGACTGCTTGTACTACAGCCACAGCCACGGGGCGGCAGAGGACCAGCCCCAGGTGCTGCGCAGCACGGGCATTACCCCGGAGGACACGCCCGAGGTCTGGGAGATGTTCATGGAGATCAACCGCCGGGTGGAGGGGGAAAAGGGATGGGAGTTTGATATCCCGGGCTTCTACTACACGCCCGCGGCGGCCGGGGATGAGTTCTGCTACGGGGACTACCGGTTTAAGGCGGTGGAGCTGTCCGGACACACCTACGGCCAGCTGGGGCTGTTCGACGAGGAGAAAAAGGTGCTCTTCATTGCGGACCAGGTGATCAACGGGATCGTGCCCATCGTGGGGACCAGCTACCCCGATGAAGGGCTGTTATCCAGATATTTTAAGTCCCTGGAGTATATCAAGCACCACTACGCGGACTGCCTGGTGCTGCCTGCCCACAACGGCCCGGTGACGGACGTGGCCGGGACGGTGAACCGGATCGTGTTCTCCTACCTGGACAAGGCGGATATGATCCGCAGCATCCTGGTCCACGGCCGCAGGGCCATGACCACCCAGGAGGTGGCGAGGCTGGCCTACGGCATGGAGCGGGTGCCCGCCGACCAGTCCCAGTTTATCAAGCTGAAAATGGTGATCACCAAGACCTTCTCCTGTCTGGAATATCTGTATGAGGAGGATTTCGCCCTGCGGACCATGCGGGATGGGACGATCTACTGGGAGGCACCGTAGGGGCGGCAAAATTTTGCTTGCATATTTCCCAATATCGTGTATAGTAATAGTCAAGGCGAGCAGCGGACCCCTCCCGGTCCGCCCCCGCCAAAATTAAATATGGAAATGCAGAGTAGGTTTATGCGCGTTAAGTGCCGGCTGAACAGGGAGTTGTCAGCTGGACGAAAAGGGGAAAACCCTTGCGGTGCGTAGGCCGCATCCCGCTGCAACAGGGATAGTGTGTCATTATCTCCGTTTGTAGTACGAGAGGTCTGCAAAGGAGGTAATTTTTTTATGAAGAAATTAGCAACTTTGTTCACCCGGTCCTTGCAGGAATTCAGGCAGGTAAAGACTGTCACGGTCTGTGCCATGATGGGGGCCATGTCCCTTGTCCTGGGCATGCTGTCCGTCCAGATCACCCCCTCGGTGCGGGTGGGATTTTCCGGCATCCCCAACAAGTTCGTGGCCTGGATGTTCGGCCCCGCGGTGGGCGGCCTGTTCAACGGCTCCATGGACATCCTGAAGTATCTGGCTAAGCCCACGGGACAGGCGTTCTTTCCGGGCCTGACTATGGTGACCATCCTGGCAGGAGTGATCTACGGCTGTTTCTTTTACGGCAAGCCCCTGCGGCTGTGGCGGGTATTCGCAGCCCAGTTTACTGTGGCGCTGTTCTGCAATGTGATCCTCAACACCTATTGCCTGTCGATCCTGCTGGGCAAGGGCTTCTGGGTGCTGGTGCCGGGGAAGGTGACACAGAATCTGATCACCTGGCCCATCAACTCGCTGTTATTTTTTTATCTGGCCAAATTTATGGAGACAGCCGGGGTGCTGCGGCCCTTTGGCCTAAAGCCGGCCCTGGGAAAATGCCCCGATTACGGCAAAAAGCGTTAAAAAGCTGACGGGCTGTTCCTCAAAAAGTGCAGGAAAATGGGGCTCTGCGTGTTGCAGGGCCCCTGTCTGCGTGCTATGATGCGACTGAACGAAAATAGAAATCAGCAAGCTCATAGAGGAGGAAACGCGAACATGGCAGTTCATGTGATCGACGAGGCAAACCGCTGCCTCCAGTGTAAAAAGCCAATGTGTCAGCAGGGATGTCCGATCCACACGCCCATACCGGCGATTATAAAAGCGATGCGGGAGGGGCGCCTGGAGGAAGCTGGGGAGATTGCCTTTGAGAACAATCCCATGTCCCTGGTCTGTTCCCTGGTCTGCAACCACGAGCGCCAGTGTGAGGGCCACTGCGTGCTGGGGCGCAAGGGACAGCCCATCCATGTAAGCAGCATTGAGAACTATATATCCGACACCTGTTTCGAGCGCATTGGAATCCGCTGCGCCCCGAAAAACGGCAAGAAGGTGGCGGTGATCGGGGCGGGCCCGGCGGGCATCACCATCGCGATCCTGCTGACCAAGAAGGGCTACAGCGTGACGATCTTTGACTCCCGGGACAAGATCGGCGGCGTGCTGCAGTACGGAATCCCGGAGTTCCGCCTGCCCAAGTCCATCCTGGAGCGCTACAAGAAAAAGCTGCGCTCCATCGGCATCAAGATCCGCCCCAACACCACCATCGGCGGAGCCCTGGAGATCAAGGATTTATTCCGGGACGGCTACCAGAGCATTTTCATCGGCACCGGCGTGTGGCGTCCCAAGAAGCTGGGTATCAAGGGAGAGTCCCTGGGCAATGTCCACTTTGCCATCGATTACCTGGCCAACCCGGACGCCTATGAGCTGGGCGATAAGGTGGCGGTGATCGGCGTGGGCAACTCGGCCATGGACGTGGCCAGGACGGTGATCCGCCACGGCTCCAGGGACGTGACCCTCTACGCCAGGGGCACCCGCTCCGACGCCAGCCTGCACGAGACCCAGTACGCGATGCTGGACGGGGCGAAATTTGAATTTGGCAAAAATATCGTTGAGATCAACGACGACGGTCCTGTATTCCGGGATATCCGCTACGACGAGGAGGGGAATATCACCGGTTACGCTGAGGAAACCCAGCAGGTGTGCGCGGATTCGGTGATCATCTCCATCAGCCAGGGGCCAAAGAGCAAGCTGGTGAACACAACCGAGGGCCTGAAAGCCACTCAAAACGGCCTGCTGGAGACGGATGAGAGCGGGGAGACCACGGTGGAAGGGATCTTTGCCTCCGGCGACGTGGTGCTGGGCGCCAAGACGGTGGTGGAGGCGGTGGCCTATTCCAAGGTGGTGGCGGAAGCCATGGACCGCTATATGCAGAATAAAGATAAGGAGTGCGACACAGATGAAGATTAATGCAGGTATGCGCTGTCACGACATATGTCCGAAAATGGAGCTGGAGGGGCTGTTCAAGGAGGTAAAGGCGGCCGGCGTCAGCCAGATTCAGCTGGCGATGTCAAAATCCATATCCAATTACAGCTTTGAACCGGGGCATTACAGCGCCGGTTTCGCCCGGTATATCCGCACCCTGCTGGAGGAGAACGGCGTCCATGTGGCGGTGCTGGGCTGTTACATCAACCCGGTGAACCCCATTGAGTCCAGGCGCCAGGCGGAGGTGGCCCGGTTTATCGAGCACCTGAAATACGCCCGGGTGATCGGCGCGGACATGGTGGGTACGGAGACCGGTCGTTTGGACCCGGATATGAAGGTGACGGCGGAGACGTTCACGGAGGACGCCTACCAGCTGCTGCTAAAGAGCATGCGGGAGATTGTGGCGGCCGCGGAGAAGCTGGGCGTGATCGTGGGCGTGGAGGGCGTGTTCGACCACACGCTGTACAGCCCGGCCCGGATGAAGCGCTTCCTGGAGGACATCGGCTCCCCCAACGTGGAGGTGATCCTGGACGCGGTGAACCTGATCGGCCCGGAGGATGTGAAGCCCGAATCCCAGCGGCAGGCGGTGGAGAAGGCCTTTGCCTACTACGGCGACCGCATCGGCGCGCTTCACATGAAGGACTTTGTGTACGAGAACGGTGTGCAGCAGTTCCGCCATGTGGGCCAGGGCGACTTCTGCTTTGAACCGCTGTTAAAGCTGGTAAAAGAGAGAAAGCCCCACGTGGCCATGCTGCTGGAAAACTCCAGCCGCGACAAGTACCGGGGGGATGTGGAGTATTTGCAGAGAATGTACGATGGGGTGTAGCGTGCGTGGATGAAGTTTTAGAGGGGAAGGAATAACAGAAAAAAGAAAGCTTTTTTACAGGTTCTCAGGAACCTGTTTTTTAATAGACTGAACACAGCGTGGTCTATATGCAGGCTTATGTCTGTATGCGTTAAAAGGGCCGGTTCAAAAAATGCAGCCCCATAGGCCAGATATCCATGAGGCTGCGATAAACGTTCAACTTTGAGTTTTGGAATCGCCGGGCGATGGCGGAAGAATGAGACGGATATTGTGTTCCATGCAATATTCCGTGTACTCGCCGGGGGGTAATTGATCCGTACAGATACCGGCGGCTGAGTCGAGGGGGCATAGGCTCAGCAGCGCTTTAGTGCCGAATTTGCTGCTGTCCATAATGAAATAGCTTTTTCCCGCCTTCTCAAGAACAGCCTGCTTTAATGAGCGCTCTGTTATATAACTATGCGAAAAGCCGTCTGTTAGAGTGACGCCGGAAACAGCCATAAAGGCTTTGGAAAAATTCAGGCTTTGGAGTGTGTCTATGCCCGCCAATGGTGAAATTGAATTATTTTTGCGGTTCAGCTCTCCGGGCAGAACCATCAAGTGTATATTTTCCATAGAAACAGTGCGCAGAATAACATCCAGATTGCTTGTCACAATCGTAAGGTTTTTGCGGTCTTTTATGTAATCAATCAGATACCCGGTGG
Source organism: Enterocloster asparagiformis (assembly GCA_018380885.1). Lineage (GTDB taxonomy): Bacteria > Bacillota > Clostridia > Lachnospirales > Lachnospiraceae > Enterocloster. The sequence goes on along the minus strand of JAGZSY010000062.1, from coordinate 8,517 downwards.
TAGAACCGCTGTCGATATAAATGGTATCGTTATCCGTGATGAGTTGAGCTGCTGCTGCGCAGGCAGCCTCCTTTTGAGGCACATTGATCGTATTGCGGATGTGAAACGGGATCATTTTCGCATTGGAATAGTTGTAAAATACCGATCCGTAAGATTTTTGGACAGATCCGCGTTCCAATAGGACTTTTATATCACGGCGCAGCGTACTCATGCTAATCCCGAATTGTGAACAGAGCGTTTCCAGAGACACCCTCTGCTGGGATTTGATATATTCTTCTAGCTTAATCAGCCTGTCTTTTTCCATATTCTATCCATTTCCTCAGACGTCATTGATTGACGGCTTCTGATCCAAGGGGTCAATTATTATCACATAGTACAAGCGAATTGCCATATCCTTCAATTGCCTCTCTAAATGCCTGATCGGGCATTTTTTCCGTGATGACGTAATCGATATCGGATAAGGGGCAGTAGGTCATGAGCGTGGAGGCGCCGAATTTGGTACTGTCAACCAAAAGGTAAATCTGATCTGCTTTGCGCACAGCGATTTTTTTGTTGGTAAACTCCGCTGAAAAGGAGTTGGTGGCGCCATCGTGAACATTTAAACCCGTGCAGGCCATAAACGCCTTGTGAATATTCAGCGCATCCAGATATTTGAAATTTTCGCCATTAAAAGAGAGCGTTCTCCGATCCAAAATTCCCGGCAGGCTGATGAGCGTTATCTCCGGCCGATCGATAGCCGCGTTGATAATGTGGCAGCTGTTGGTGATCACTGTAACGGGAAGCTGATCCGGAATAAAATCCAACATATGCATAGTTGTAGTGCCGGAATCAATATAAATAATGTCGTTCTCTTTTATAAATTCCGCTGCTTTCTTGGAGATCAGTTGTTTTGCGCGGCTTTGCGTCTGATTGCGTTCCGTGAAGGTGGACAGACTGGAGACCGGAGACTGAACCCGGACTCCGCCGTATACTTTTTTGATATTAGAATCCACCGTGATCTCGTTTATGTATCTTCTCACCGTATTCATAGAAAGACTAAATACATCGCAAAGTTCCTTTAGTGACACAGAATGATGCTGCAAAATATAATCCCGCATATCTTTAACTTTTTGATCTTTCATAGTGAATGTACTCCCTTTGCGTGATTTTGAGTATATTATATCATTTTTTTGGAAAATAGCAATATTAATGTCACCAAAATGTATGTTTACTGTAAATGTTATGGTTAACTATGTGATCGACAAAACGACCATGTGAAAAATATAACCATAACATAACCATATTAGACAAGAAAACATACCGGCCAAGTGGAGAGGAGATGTCTTTGAAAGTACAATGAAATGAGTAAATTAATCAAAAAAATGTATTGAAATATCAATGAATTTGGCTGAAAGAGGGGAGAAACGGGGGCGTTACCATAAAAAATAGACTGCTATATGTCAAATGAATTTAAAAATAACTAAAAATTGAATAAAATATACTTGAAAAATAAAAAGAGTTGATATATAATCAACTTAAATAAAGTCAATATAACCAAAACTTAATCAAAAAAGGGAGAGGAATAAAATGGGAGAGGTAAAAACACTGGGCTATTACGTAAACGGAATGTTTAAAGAATCCAAAACCACCCAATACCGGGAGGCGTACGATCCCAGTACGGGAGATGTAATTGCCAGGGTTCCGAGCTGCACCAGGGAAGAAGTGGAGGAGGCAGTTGCCAGCGCCAAGGCTGCATTTCCGGGCTGGTCATCAACACCTGTGATAAAACGGGTTCAGGTTTTATATAAGCTGCGCGATCTCTTAATTGAGCACATGGATGAACTTACATATTTAGTTGCCCTGGAGAACGGAAAAGTTTGGGAGGAAGCCAAAGGAGATGTGCTGAAAGCCAAAGAGGCGACGGAACAGGCTATTTCAGCGCCGTCTCTGATGATGGGGGAGAGCTTGATGGACGCCTCGGCCGGATATGATACGGTGTTGTACCGTGAACCGCTGGGGGTGTTTGCGGGAATTGTCCCATTCAATTTCCCGGCTATGATTCCTATGGGATGGATGACGCCCATGTGCATTGCCTGCGGCAACACCATTGTATTGAAGGCCGCCAGCTTTACTCCTCAGACTTGTATGCGGATTGCTGAATTGTATAAAGAAGCCGGATTGCCGGACGGGGTGATTAATATTGTGACCTGTTCGCGCCATGAGGCTGAAATTCTCCTGGAACACCCGGATGTAAAGGGGATCACCTTTGTGGGCTCCACATCGGTGGGCATGCATATTTACTCTACCGCGGCGGCCCATGGTAAACGTGTGCAGGCGCTGTGTGAAGCCAAGAACCATGCGTTGGTGTTGGATGATGCGCCGGTAAAGCGCGTAGCTGCAGGGATTATCAACTCCGCCTTCGGCTGTGCGGGAGAGCGCTGTATGGCGCTTCCGGTTGTGGTGGCCCAGGAGGGTATCGCAGATGCGCTGGTGGAAGAAATCGTACGGCAGGCAGGGAAACTTAAAGTTGGACCAGCTTATGATCAGGCCAGCAAGCTGGGGCCGGTTGTAAACGAAGCTCATAAGCAGTCAATTTTAAAATGGATTGATAAAGGCCTGGAGGAAGGAGCCGTGCTGGCTCTGGACGGAAGAGCGGTGAATGTACCCGGCTACGAGAAGGGATTCTATTTGGGGCCGACAGTAATTGATCACGTGAAACCGGGCATGACCATAGGCGATATGGAAATTTTTGGGCCGGTGCTGTGCATCAAGCGCGTAAAGACGTTTGAGGAAGGCTTGAAGGTTATGAATGACAATCCATTTGCCAACGGCTCCGTGATCTTTACGCAGAATGGACATTATGCCAGAGAGTTCGCCCGTCATACGGATGGCGGCATGGTAGGTGTAAATGTGGGAATCCCCGTACCGGTGGGAATGTTCCCCTTCTCAGGACATAAGAATTCTTTCATTGGTGACTTGCACTGCCTGGGCAAGGACGGGTACAGATTCTATACAGAGACAAAAGTGGTGACCACCCGGTGGTTTGACGAAGAGCAGGCGAATTCGACGCATGTGACAACTTGGGACGGGACAATCTGATAAAGCGGAGGGAGAATTTATGGCATACATCAATTTTGACAGTGAAAGGCAGCTGGATGTGATTCCGCTTGGCCGGATTGCCATTGACTTTAATCCCATTGACTATTTTAAGCCCTGGCCGGAATGCCAGACGTTTAAAAAGTATGTGGGAGGTTCCCCGGCGAATATTGCAGTGGGATTAAGCCGGCTGGGCAAAAAGGTTGGTTTTATCGGCTGTGTTTCCGCTGATCAGATGGGAGATTACTGCGTTCAGTATTTTGAAAAAGAAGGTATTGATACATCCCACATCATGCGGGCGAAGAATGGGGAGTCTCTTGGATTAGCTTTTACAGAGATATTAGATAAGGATACCTCCAGCCTGATTATGTACCGGGATAATGTGGCTGATTTAAAGCTGGAACCGGAAGAAATAGACGAGGCGTATATTAAATCTGCGAAACTCCTGGTGATAAGCGGCACGGCATTGGCAGAGAGTCCGTCCCGGGAGGCTGCGCTGAAGGCAATGGCATATGCCAGAAAAAACGGTACGGTGGTGGTGTTTGATATTGATTACCGGGCATATACCTGGAAAAATATGGATGAAGTTTCTTTGTACTATACCATAGCTGCAAAACAGGCGGACATTATTATGGGATCCCGCGAAGAGTATGATTTAACGGACCGCCTCGTTTACACCGGCCTTGATGACAGGCAGACAGCGGAAAGATGGTTCAAGGAGAATGCAAAGATTGTTGTGATCAAACATGGAAAAAGCGGTTCCACAGCTTACACGCAGGATGGCGCGGCTTTCAGCATCAAACCATTTCCGGTTACGGCATTGAAGAGCTTTGGGGGCGGAGACGGATACGGAAGCGCATTTTTATATGGCTTGCTGGAAGGGCTGGATATTATGGAGTGCCTGGAACTGGGAAGCGCTTCCGCCTCCATGCTGGTGGCCAGCCATGGGTGCTCCGCCGATATGCCGTCGATCGGTCAAATTCGCGAATTCATTGCGGAAGAAAAGAAACTTTACGGTGAAATGATCGCTAGAAACTAAGCAGGAGGTGCGGTATGCTATGTAATTTGCGAGAATTAATTGCAATGGCTGAGGCACAGGGCCATGGTCTCGCTGCTTTTAACGTATATGGATATGAAGATGGCAAGGCTGTAATCAACGCCGCCGAACGGCTGAATCGCCCTGTTGTACTGATGGCAAATAAGGACGCTGTTCATCATATGGGAGTGCGGATGCTGGCAAAAATATTATGTACGTTGGCGAAAGAGGCGGCGGTTCCGGTGGGAGTACATCTGGACCATGCAACGGAACTGCCGGTGATTAGGGAGGCCATCGGGGAAGGGTTTTCCTCCGTTATGTTTGACGGTTCGCAGTTATGCTATGAACAGAACACAAAATTGACAAAAGAGGTAGTCCACATGGCCCATGAGAAAGGGGTAAGTGTGGAGGCGGAGATTGGCGCAGTGGGCTACAGCGACTGTTCCATCAAATTCCGGGCCAGGTACACGGAACCGGAGGAGGCGCGCCGGTTTAGTGAAGAAACCGGAGTGGACGCGCTGGCGGTCGCCATCGGCACGGTTCATCGTATGGAAATTCAGGAAGCAAATATACAGTTTGATTTGCTGCGCAAAATTCATGCCGAGGTAAATACTCCGCTGGTAATCCACGGCTCCACCGGAGTTGCAGATTCAGATTTAACTAAATTGATTCAGTACGGGGCTACAAAGATCAATCTGGGCACCACACTGCGCATGGCATTTGGCAATACGCTGCGCCGTCAGATGGAAGAAAATCCAAACGAGTTCGACCGGGTAAAGATGTTTGGTCCCTGTATGAAAGCAGTGGAAGAAAAAGCCTGTGAAAAGATGAATATTTTGTAGCCGAAATTCAAAGCTAAGAAACGCTGCGTGGCAAGTGTTTTCTATATGAAAAAAGAAGGAGAGGATCATTATGGAAGAACGTCTCAGAAAAGGGGAAAAGGAGATGCCCTACGGCTATACGGCCATTGCGGAAATGAATGGAATCCATTCCGATATGTTGATGGATTTTGGCGTTCTGCGCATGAAAAAGGGGGATGCTTTTGAGGAAAAGAAGGATTTGGAATGCGCATACCTTTTGGTTTATGGAGAGGTAGAGTTTGAATGGAATGGGCAGAAGTGCGTGGCAAAGCGCAGCAACTGTTTTGATGAGTCTATGTGGGTGCTTCATGTGCCGTCCGGTACCGGCATTAAAATAACGGCATTGGGAGAGGACAGTGAACTGACGGTACACAGAACTGGGAATGACAAGTCGTTCGAGGCGAGACTTTACAAGCCGGAGGATATCCCGGATGAAATCCGTGGTTTGGGAACCATGAATGAGACCGGAACCCGCGCTGTGCGCACTGTGCTTGACAAGAGCCTGGCGCCCTGGTCCAATTTCGTGTTCGGTGAAGTGATAAACACCCCTGGAAAATGGTCCAGTTATCCGCCTCACATCCATCCGCAGCCGGAGATCTATTACTATAAGTTTAACCCGTCAAATGGTTACGGCTTTAGTGAGTACGGGGATGATGTGATCAAGGTTCACAATAATGATACGGTATTTATTGAGCCCAACTATACCCATCCTCAGGCTGCATGTCCGGGATACGCGCTGTGGTATATGTGGATTATCCGACAGTTTGAGGATGATCCCTACCAGCCGCCGAAATATCCTCATTTTCTTGAAGAACATGATTGGGCAAGACAGCCCGGAGCAGAGATTTGGGAACACAAGTCATAAAAATTTATAAAAAATAAAGGAGGAGCTACATGAAAAAAGGAAGAAGGTTTTTAGCGTTTGCGTTATCAACGGTAATGGTTTTGGGGGCAATGAGCGGCTGCGGTTCAGGGGGACAGCAGAAGTCCGGGGATACGACGGCGGCTCCTGCGACAACAGAGGCTGCTGCGACAACGGACGGAGCAGAGACAACGGCGGAGAATCAGGAGTACGAGCCGGTTACGATTCGCCACTGGTTCTGGCCGGACAGTGATATGCACACGCAGACCATGCAGTCCATGGTCGATGACTTTAATGCGACTAACGGAAAGAATATCACGGTTGAGTTAGATGTTCATCCCTGGAACGGCGGACAGTACAGCGAAGATCTTTTCAACGTGGCGATGGGTGGAGGCGCTCCTGATACCGCTGGTTTTAAATTGACCAGCACACCGTTGTTTGTGGCAAACGGGCTGTTGGAGCCGTTGGATTCCTATATTGACCAGTGGGACGGAAAGGATCAGATTGAGGATAATCTGTACAAGACTTTAAGAGACGTGACAGAGGATGGGAATTTGTACCTGATGCCCTGGAATATTCAGGTTCTCTATGTGTACTATCGCCCCTCTATTTTTGAGAAGGCTGGAATCGAAGTACCCAAGACCTATGAAGAATTCCTGGAAGCGTGTGCCAAATGTACAATGGATACCAATGGAGACGGCAAAACGGATGTCTACGGCTATGGTCTGCGCGGATCCAAGGGGGGCCAGGAGCCATGGGGAAGTTTTATCTATGCCCGCGGAGGCAGCTTTGAGGATATGACCAGCGAAGGGGCTGTCAAGGGAATGGAAGATTTTGTAAATCTTTTCAAGAACGGCTATACACCTCCGTCTGCTCCCAATGATGGATTCAATGAAATTATTGCCAACTTCCAGTCCGGATTAACTGCGATGACAATTCAGCACATTGGAACCTCCAACAATATGATTGAGATCTTTGGCGACGACGTGGGAGCATTCCAGATTCCGCCCAGCAAAGAGGGAACGCAGTGGACTTCCATGGGCGATACGGAGACGGTTATGTTTTCCAGCTGCAAGAACAAAGAGGCAGCGTTTGAATGGATGTCCTATCTGGCAAATGGAAAAGGCCAGGAGACCTGGTGTGTCAAGACGGGAAATGTTCCCGTATCTCAGCGTGTGAGAGAGCTTCCGGAAATTCAGGAAAACCGTTTTATGAGTATTTCGGTCGAGGGGTCCCCGTTTGCGGGAATCATTCCGGTGAGAGATACCACGACGGATTGGATTAATAATATCTGGCCTGGGACGATCCAAAGATGTCTGTTAGGTGAAATCGACCCGGCAGAGGCAATGGAGATACTGGATAAAGGATTGTATGAGTAAAAGGTTCCATATGTTGCATCGGAGGCGGTAAGCTTATATAATGACCGCCCGCGATGGAAAGTAGAATCGGGTGCCGTATAAAATAATGTAATGCTGATGGGGGGCCGCAATCAAAATTGTAGCCCCCCGAGCGAGTAAGGAGGAGGCAGACCATGGTTAAGAAACGGACAATCTGGCCCTATCTGTTGGTGGCTCCCGCAGTTCTGATTATTCTGTGTGTGGTATTCATTCCGATCATGAATGCGATCATTATGAGCTTTCAGAACTATGATTTGCGAAGGCCAAAAAATATAGGTTTTATAGGGATGGGCAATTATGTAAAAGCATTTGGGGATGGACAGTTCTGGGGGGCTGTCTGGCGTACGATCGGCTGGGTAGTGTTCGGTGTCGGTTTTCAATTCCTCTTTGGCTTTATACTGGCGTTATTGCTCAATCAAAAGTTTGTTGGGCGCGGAGTGATACGTGCGGTGAGTATGATTCCCTGGGTGACGCCGGGGGTGTTGATCGGGCTGATGTGGCGCTGGATTTACGACGGAAACTTCGGTGTGCTCAACGATCTGCTGTTGAAACTGCACATTGTTGCGGACAAAATTCCATTTTTGTCAAAGGTCGGCACCGCGTTTCCGAGCGTCATTGTCACGATTGTCTGGCAGGGTATTCCCTTCTTTGCTTTAATGCTGTTAGCAGCGCTCCAGGGGGTTTCCACGGAAATGTACGAGGCGGCGGATATTGATGGGGCTACCGCCTGGCAGAAACTGATCTATGTCACAATCCCATCCATTAAGAACACGATCTTTGTTACGGGATTGCTGCGCATTATTTGGGTGGCCAATTCAGTGGATGTCATTTATAACATGACGGAGGGCGGACCGGCCTACTCCACACAGACCCTCAGCGTCTACATCTTTAACAAGGGCAACGCGCTGGATCTGGGATACGCTTCCGCCATGGCGCTGTTAATGGCTGTTTTACTTCTGGTTGTAGCCATTCCGTATTTGAAAATGAATTTCAGAGAGGAGAGGTGAACGCATGAAGAAAAAATCTGGCCTTAAACGCTTTTTTATCCTTGTTGTTCCGCTGGCTCTCCTGATGGTGTTTATTCTGTTTCCCTTTTATTGGACCTTCGTGACCTCTGTGAAGCCTCAGGACGAGCTCTACGGGGCGGTTGTTACATACTGGCCCAGCCATGTGACCTTTGAGGCCTATAGCAAGCTGTTCACCACCACGGTGAATTTCCTGACGGCCATGAAGAACAGCTTTATCGTGGCGTCCTTCACCACCATCGTGTCGCTGACCGCTTCCACT
>JAGZSY010000061.1 GCA_018380885.1 Enterocloster asparagiformis | reverse complement strand
AAACGTAAGAATGTAACAAAGTTCGGTTTAGGAGAACTGATAATCCGATAGGTGGAATGATAGGGGAACGCCTTGAAACGCCTGCCTAAAACTGCGAATGGCATGATTGTGATTAAGCACAAGATTGTCATAAAGCTCGCTGAAGTCGCCTGTATGCACTTGCTAAGGTCAAAAAGGATACAGCAAAACCAAGCCAGAGGTGGCTGGGAGTGATAGGGCGGGGTCTATAAAATACCTATGGTTAGAATTCTACTGTAAAAAGGCAGTAGACGGCGAACCTTTGAGTGTACGGGTCTAAATCTCTAAACAGTCTAACGGCTGTGCTTGCAGAATGCAAGGTCTGTGAGGATTAGTAAAACTTGTTGATATGAAACTCCTTACACCGTTACAGGCGGTGTCAAAGCAGACAGGCTTAAAGAAGGAACCTAAGGGTATATATGTAAAGATAGGATTATCGGAACGTGGTAAGTCAGCAACGTGGAGGGCTTAATCCCTATGAAGCGTTAGCAGGGAAAACATTTTGTATAACCTGCTTTTATGTTGATGAAAGTAGTGGCACAGTACCGATGAAGCCGTGATAATAAGCGGTGGAGGGATAGCCACAAGTCAGTATTTACAGTAAAACACAACTTACAAACAGTTATGAAACTGCATAAGGTTCGAGTATGACTAAGAGAGGCAGGATTTCCGCAATTAAGGAAGTGAAAGCCGACTTATGGCAACTAGAAAATCAAGGAAGAAACAGCGATTGAGAAACAATGAGTATTATGATACTCAGGCGATTTATGATGAACTGTATTCCAAAGCAAAAGAAAATCGGAGATTTACAAATCTATATGACCTGATTGTAAGCAGAGAAAATATATTGCTTGCATATCGTAACATCAAAAAGAATAAAGGCAGTAAGACCAAGGGAGTCAATGCTACTACGATTCTGGATATTGGAAAAGACAATCCGGAGAGGTTAATCTCATATGTGCGAAATAGAATGTCAAATTTTCAACCAATGCCAGTTCGTAGGGTAGAAATTCCAAAAGATAATGGGAAAGTACGACCACTGGGGATTCCGACCATGGAAGACCGGCTGATACAACAATGTATTAAGCAGGTTCTTGAGCCGATTTGTGAAGCCAAATTTTATAAACATAGTTATGGCTTCCGTCCGAATCGGAGCACTCATCATGCCATTGCCAGAGTGTTGGCACTGACCAACCGGCATAACTTTCAGTATGTAGTAGATATTGATATTAAAGGATTTTTCGATAATGTCAATCATGGGAAACTCATGAAACAGTTATGGAGCCTGGGGATTCAGGATAAACAATTGTTATGTATTATATCCAAGATGCTAAAGACTGAAATTAAAGGAATAGGGGTTCCACAAAAAGGGGTCCCGCAAGGCGGAATTCTCAGTCCATTATTATCTAATGTCGTTCTTAATGAGTTAGACTGGTGGATTGCAAGCCAGTGGGAGAACCATAAAACCCACCACTCATATAAAAATCCGACAAGAAAATATGAGTTGTTGAGAAGGGGTAATTTAAAAGAAGTATTTATCGTCAGATATGCCGATGATTTTAAGTTACTCTGTAAAGATAGAAAAACTGCCGAAAAGATGTTTGCAGCCACAAAACAGTGGCTTGAAGAAAGACTGGGCTTAGAAATCAGCCCGGAAAAGTCCAAGATAGTAAATCTAAGAAAACGATATTCTGAATTTTTAGGATTTAAGTTGAAGCTTTGGAAGAAAGGTCAGAAATATGTGGTCAAATCCCACATGACAAAGAAAAGCAAAGAAAAATGCAAGAAAGAATTAAAACAGAAAATCAAAGTATTACAACATGATGCTATCGGTGCACGGGTACAGCAGTTTAATGCTACTGTACTGGGGTTGCATGGGTATTATAAGATAGCCAGTCATATCAGTAAAGACTTTGCAGAAATCGCTTTTCATGTCAATAAGAGCCTTTATTGCAGAACGAAATGTATACGAAGTAAACGAGGTAATAAAAGCAGGGCATATGAACGCTTTTATGGAAAGTGTAAGGTAAAGCCCCTATTTATACAGCGGGTGGCACTTTATCCAATCCATTACGTGCAGACAACTCCACCGGTATGTTTTTCGCAGGATATATGCAATTACACGGTGAACGGCAGGGAGAAAATCCATAAATATCTGCAAAATTTCAGTTATGATACATTGCAATATATCATGAAGAATCCTGTTCAGAACCAAAGTCTGGAATACAATGATAACCGGATATCACTTTACGTTGGACAACGTGGAAGGTGTTTTATTACAGGAGAAAAACTGAAAATATCAGATATGGAAGTACATCATAAAACCATGCGTTCGGAGGGAGGCACAGATGCATATAAAAATCTGGTGTTTGTTACTGGAGCAGTGCATAAGCTGATTCATACAAAAGAAGTAGAAACCATTGAAAAATACCTTGAATTGTTGAAACGAAAATCAATAGACTTCGTGAAGCTGAATAACTTGAGACGTTTAGTTGGAAATTGTGAGATTAGTGAGAATAAGTAAATATTGATGGAACGCCGTGTGAAATGAAAGTTTCATGCACATTGATGGAACGCCGTGTGAAATGAAAGTTTCATGCACGGTGTGGAGTGGGGGAAAATCCGGAGATAACTTCAAAGGATTACCTATCACTATTCAACGCATGGGATGACGTGGAGGTGCAGTATTCGGGCGGCGTTACCAAGAAACTTACGGAACACTTCGACAGCCCGGAACACGCCATCAATGTGGTGCGCCGGATGCTGCATATCAGCGGCATGGTGCTGGATGATGCCAGTCCCAGCGTCCTTGGGCATCTGAGCAAGAACATCCGTATCGCTGTGCTGAAATCCCCTATCGTGGACGAGGATGTTGGCGTGGCGGCATCCATCAGAATCGTCAACCCCCAGAGCATGAAGAAAGAGGACTTTGTAAAGGGCGGCACGGCCACCGGGCAGATGCTGGACTTTTTGTCCGAGTGCATCCGCTACGGTATCTCGGTCTGTGTGGCCGGGGCGACTTCCTCCGGCAAGACCACACTGCTGGGCTGGCTGTTAACCACCATCCCGGACGGCAAGCGCATCTACAGCATTGAGAACGGCTCCCGTGAACTGGCGCTGGTGCGCAGGGATTCGGAGGGCCGGGTGAAAAACTCCGTCATTCATACCCTGACGCGGGATTCCGAGAACGAGCGCCAGCGGGTGGATCAGATTGCCCTGCTGGACATGGCGCTGCGGTTTAACCCGGATGTGATTGTGGTGGGCGAGATGCGCGGCCCGGAGGCCAACGCGGCACAGGAAGCCGCAAGGACCGGCGTGGCTGTGGTCACCACCATCCATTCCATGAGCTGCGACGCCACCTACCGCCGCATGGTTTCCCTGTGCAAACGGGCCGTGGACATGAGCGATGACACCCTGATGGGCTTTGTGACGGAGGCGTACCCCATCGTGGCCTTCTGCAAGCAGCTTGAAAACAAAGACCGCCGCCTGATGGAAATCATGGAATGTGAGATCCTGCCGGACGGCACAAGGAGCTTCCGCCCGCTGTTCCAGTACCAGATTCAAGAAAACCGGGTGGAGAACGGAAAATTTATCATCACCGGCGAACACAGGCAGGTCAATCCCATCTCGGAAAGCCTTGCCCGCCGCCTGATGGAAAACGGGATGCCGCAGGAAATGCTGATTCAGCTCTGCCGGATGTCCAATGACGGGAAGGAGGGAAAAACCGCATGACTGCCATTCAACTGTTAGCCTGCGCCGGACTGATTGCCGGCGCATTTTTACTGCTTGGCCTAAAGCCGGTGGAGTTTACGGACAGCCTGTTTGCTTTCCTGCTCCGGCCAAAGCACAGCATCCGGGATGACATCAAGGAATCTGCAGGAAGGAAGAAACCCGGCCCCCTGCGCCGGGAAATCACGGAGGCGCAGGCCGTCCTGGAAATGACCGGGCGGGGAAAGCGCTTCTCACTGGTATGCGCGGTCTCTCTTGCGCTGTTCTGCGCGGGCGGCTCCCTTGCCATCCTGCTGGGGAATTTCTTTCTTGCCCCGGTGATGGCGGTAGGCTTTCTGTTTCTGCCGTTCTGGTATGTGAAGCTGACCGCCAGCCACTATAAGCGGGATATTTCCGCAGAGCTGGAAACGGCGCTGTCCGTTATTACTACGGCCTACCTGCGTACCGAGGACATCGTGACCGCCGTGGAGGAAAACACCGCCTATCTGAATCCGCCTGTTTCCAAGGTGTTTCAGGATTTCCTGATGCAGATTAAGCTGGTGAATCCGGACATTGAGGCGGCGCTGAAAATCATGCGGGAACGAATCGACAACGAGGTGTTCCGGGAGTGGTGCGATGCGCTGTGCGACTGCCAGCATGACCGGAGCCTAAAAACCACCCTCACTCCCATCGTGGCAAAACTCTCCGATATGCGCAATGTCAACGCGGAACTGGAGTATATGATTGCCGAGCCGCGCAAGGAATTTTTAATCATGGTGATTTTTGTGGTAGGCAATATCCCGCTTATGTATCTGTTAAACAAGGACTGGTACCATGTCCTGATGCACACGCCGCTGGGACAGATTATTCTGGCCATTACGGCGGCGGTGATCTTTCTCTCGGCCGGCTTTGTGGTGAAGCTGACCCGTCCCATTGAGTACAGGAGGTGAGCAGGATGGGAGAACAACAAAAAGGCTATGTGCCTGCCTATGCCGATAACAGCAGCTTTTATATTCCCGGCGTTCTTCATGTGGAACGTGATGACAGCCGGATGCTCTGTGAGGATGACGAGGCGGCGTCAGTATTGGCTGAGGAAGATGGCATCCGGTTGGTTTATGGAATGGAAGGTGTCCCGGATGGGGTTTATATAGATACGCCGGAAAACCGTGACGCCATTATCGCAGGGTTGGAAAAATATCCGGAATACAGAGAGGTTCCCCGGCAGGGCAGGATTTCAGAAGGACACGGGCAGTTCCCTGACATGGGAATGTGCTTCGGGAAAGGATAGGAGGATATGACGGGACTGTTATTTTTATTCGGGCTGTTTCTTGCCCTCGGCCTGTTCTTTCTGGCGGCCTCCCTTCTACGGCTCCCCACCATCGGCGCGGCCAAAGCCATGCTGGGAACGGTAAAGCAGGAAAAGAAAGCGGCCAAAACCATCGAAACCTGCCTGATGACGGTGGCGGTACGGCTGGCAAAATACATCCGGATGGATGAGTACAAACGGAGCCGGATGAACAACGTGCTGAAAGCCAGCGGAATGAATCTGACCCCGGAGGTCTATCAGGCATATGCGTTTGTCAAATCAGGCGCTGTCCTTTTGGGCATCGTCCCCTGTGTGTTTCTTCTGCCATTATTATCGCCGGTAGTGGTAATCATGGCGGTGCTGATTTATTTTAAGGAGAGCCAGAAAGCGGATGAACGCTTAAAAGCCAAGAGGGATGAGATTGAAGGCGAACTGCCCCGGCTCGTTGCTACCATTGAACAGGAACTGAAAGCCAGCCGCAATGTCATCGGGATGCTGGAACGGTTCAAAGAGAACGCGGGGGCTGCTCTGACCGGGGAGTTGGATATCCTGCTGGCGGATATGCGCTCCTCCAACTATGAGGCGGCGCTCACCCGGTTTGAGGCAAGGCTCAATTCCCCCATGTTATCCGATGTGGTGCGGGGGCTGATCGGCGTGCTGCGGGGCGATGACAGCGCGGTGTATTTCCAGATGCTGTCCCATGACTTCAAACAGATGGAACTGCAGCGGCTGAAAGCGCAGGCGCAGAAGATCCCGCCGAAAATCCGGGTGTTTTCCTTTGCCATGCTGATGTGCTTTCTGCTGACCTATCTGGCGATTATCTGCTATGTGGCGGTGACCAGCCTGGGCGGGATGTTTTAAGAAAGGGGGATTCCAATGTTTTTACGGGAATTTATTCAGAAATACCCGGATGACTGTCTTGACATGATGACGCCGGGCGGCTTTGTATATCTCACACCGGAGCAGGCCAAGGGGCTGCTGGCCGGGGAAAGTGTCCTGGCGCATCCGGGCGATCCGGAGTGTTCCATGCGGCTGGACGCGGAGGAACTGCTCTCACAAAAAATACTGAGCGTCCGGCATCAGAACCATGTCTGCCATATGTTCATGGATTACCCGGATAAAGAGGAACTGGAGGCGGGGCAAAAGGAGGCGGATGGATTGCAGGAAATGGAAAAGGAACGGAAACTCAAGGAGCGGGTAAAGGCAAACTATGAAGCCTATATCCAGCAGTTAAAAACAAAACCTGCGCCTGACCTTATTGAGATGGCGTCTGAAATTGCCGCCGCTAAGTTTATCTATGAGGAACTGAGCGTTGAGGGCGCGTTCGGTGATTATGCGGATTATCTCCTCCAATTTGAAAATCCGCTGGAGGTATTGAGGGACGGCTGGCTGGAAGAACAGAGCTACGACCATCACGAAGAACTGGATCATGCCTTGTGGAAAATGGCCGACCGGGGATTCGGCGTGGGCGATTATCCCATGTTGGAGGACGGCTCCGCAAACTCCGCGATGGAACAGGGGGTGACCATGTGCTGAAGCGTTTCCGTGGAATCGTAAAAAACAGGCGCGCCGAGGGATATATTGATGTTGTTGTGCTGGTGCTGTGCGCTGTACTGATGCTGGCGCTGGCAATCCGGATACTGCCCGTGTTCGTAGCCAAACAGCAGCTTGACACCTTTGCCACAGAACTGGTAAGGGAGGCGGAAGTTACGGGCCGGGTTGGTTCGGAAACCTCACGCCGCGCCGCTGTTTTACGGGAGAAAACCGGCATTGATCCGGATATTTCATGGTCAACGGGCGGCAGGATTCAGCTTAATGAGGAAGTGACGGTCACCCTGACGCTGCGCCGGAACATCGGCCTGTTCGGCGGGTTCGGCTCCTTTCCCATTACCCTGCAGGCTCAGGCCACCGGAAAATCAGAAGTCTATTGGAAATGAGGTGAGGATGCAGTTGGCTGAAAAAATCAGACAGATCATAAAAGACCGGCGGGGTGTGTCTTTCCCTCTGGTGATCGGCGTCACGCTGGCGCTTGTCATCCTCCTGTGCGGTTTAAGTGAATATTTCCGTCTCCAGATTATCGCGGCGGGGGTAAAGGAAGCGGTGGAGGACGCCATTATCTCCACGGTCAACGACAATTATGCCGGAGTTTACCACGGAGTACGCGAGGGCTATTCGGGCGGCTATCTGCCGGACGGTGATACTGGTTGGGAAACTGCGGTCAGCGAAAGCGATATCTATACTTACCTTGACAGCACCATCGGTACGGAATCGAGAGGCGGCAGACATATCAAATATGTTGGGGATTCCGGCGGGGCGATGGAATTCGCCGTGGACAGCCTGACGGTCACCATCCGCAATGCGCCGCTGGCGCCATCTGATCCCCAAAATGCCCAGCGGTTTGAGGCGGACGCTGTCATCCGGCTGGAGGCGCCGGTACGGTTTGGCGGCAGGCTCCTGCCCTCCATGCACATCACCCTGAAGGTGCAGGCCGGATATATCGAGGTGTTTTAAAAAACTTCGGGAAGAATCAGGGAAATCGCTGGACTTCTGAAAAAATGTATAGTATGTTGTGACGTAACAAGAGGAACCATCAACCGGAAAAGGAGGAATCCCATATGAAACTAACAGAGAAAACGAAGAAATATCTTGCCATTGGCGGCGGCGCGGTGATCTGCATCGGACTGATCGCAGCCATCAGCCTGCAGTTTGGAAAAGCTCCTGCAGGTGAGGACACGCTCCCGCAGAAAAGCCCCACATCCTCGGAGATTGTGGTCGATCCCAGCAGCCTCGCCACCCGCACGGATGAATCAGGCACGGAAGAAAAAGAAGAAACAACCACAGAAGAAAAAAAGGTGGTCGTTCAGCCGAACACGGAAGCGGCGACAGGCGGCGCGGAGTCCAGCCAGCCGGTGGATACCCGGCCGGCGCAGACCGACCAGACGGAGCAGAGCATCCAGCCGGAGGCCACCAAGCCCGCTGAACCCAGCGAGGAAGTGAAAAAGGATGCCACACAGAAGCCGGACGGAACCAGGGTGGATACCCCGCCCACGCCGGTGGAGCATGAAGAAGTTGTAACGCCTACCGAACCGGAGCCTGCGCCCGGTCAGCCTCAAGGCGGGGAAACCAATTCAGAGGGGCAGACTTATTTTCCGGGATTTGGCTGGGTAGATGGAACCGGGGACGCACAGGGGACAACGGCAAATGATATGTATGAAAATGGGAATAAAATAGGTGATATGGGCAATTAAATAACAGAACACGAAAAAAGGGTATGGTCTTTGGACTATGCCTTTTTATTTGGGAAGGAGGATGTGTTTGAAACAATTAAGAGGAATCCTCTTGGCCGCAATACTGTTTCTTTCTGTACTGCCGTGTCAGCCTGTCTATGCGGTAGGTGAAGGGAATGTGGATAACGGAGGCGGAGGAATGGGGCAGGGAACCAATTCCAACAAATGGACTCCGGGGAACGATGGTGTCAGGGTAACGGTAGTAAGGCTAAGCAATCACGCTGTTGTGACGGCTCCCATTGATTTAACAAATAAACACCCGGATGGATTGGGGCATTTTCAAAAGGTGTCTAAGCTGGAGTATACCAACGGAGCGGTCTTGTCTCCCAGCATGACTGGATATACTTATGTCAATCCGGCGCAGTCCCTGCCCAAAATCATGAGTTCGCAAAGTCTGGGACAGGCAAGCATTGCACAGATTAAGTCATACTTTACAGATGAACAGGTCATCCGCAGTATTGCAAATTTAACGGGGATGGATTTCAATGTATTAATCAATGGGGAATACCGGCTGTTAATAGAGCCTGTTGCCTATGTGACGTTTCAGGGAGTAAAAATTGCCATGACCGCCACGGAGGCGGCATTATACGATGAGCAGACAAGCGGGGCAGTCCGGTCCAGACTTCCGTCTGTAGCATTCCAGAACCTGCCCCTGGCTATGTTTTTGGAAGTGCCGGACTTAGGGTATCCAGCATGGGATGGCCCGACATCCGGAATCCGGTCTAACCACGAAGTCAAAACAGCTTTGGGATTGGGCGTGGTACGTTTTAATGAAGCACCCCCGGAAGCGCCGGAGGTCAGCGCCTTTGACTATGAGTACCGCACCAATACCGAGGTCATCACACCGGTCAATGTCAGCGGCGGACAGAGCGATCCGGACCATGCGGTGTCTGTCACCTTCAACGTTGCGGGCCGCAGCTATACGGTGGATAACGTCTATTATCCGGAGGGCGACAGCCAGCTCGCATGGATTCGCTGGACAACGCCGGATGAGCCGCAGACCATGACGATCACGGTACGCGTTCACGGCGGTGGTTCCGTGGGCAAAGGAACCATCAACGTGAATATCGTGGATTTGGATGAAAACCCACCGCCCGACCCCAATGCGGATGACCGGAACGACAGTTTTACAAGACCATCCGTACCGAACAATGCACAGGTCACTTCGGCAAGCTGGGGCGTCTGGAGGCCCTGGTGGTATGAATATTGGGTATGGCACAGCGGGGATGACGATGATGATGGTTATTGGTGCGACCACGGCTGGTGGGAATTTGATCTTGACCGCTACTCCGCCAGCCTAAGCGGATCCATGCATATTACGCCGGATGAAAAGGCTCCAACGGCCAGCGGCAGAACCCTGAAATCCGGGTACGGAATCAATGAAAAGGTCACCACCCGTGTCAGCACCAGCCAAAGTTCGGCGGTCACGGCGGCGCAGAATGCGGTCACCTACTTCCCGGAGTTTCAGTATCAAGGCTTCTGGCGATTGCTCGACCGGATGGGCGGCGGCTATAACATGACTCATGAATTCAAAGAAAACCGTTACAGCACCTACAACCGGCGAACGCATTTCCTGCCCATTTGGTATCCGGACGGCAGCTACACGCCTTATACCTGGCTGATAGATTGCTGGACCCCTGCCGGGATGCTTTCCATGAACCTCACCGACTCAGTGACAGTCAGCGGCAACCTGTGGAGCGACTGGCATATCGCGCCGCAGAATCCGGACTAAGGAGGTATCTCAAATGTCTTATGAACGGATTGCCAGACCGGAGGGAAGCCTGTATCACTACACCAAACGTGACCATCTGGACAGCATCCTGCGGGATGGGCGTATCCGGCGTATGGGCGATACCGAGTGCTGGTTCTGTACCTCGCTCGAAGATACCCTGACGCTGATGCGGAATACGGTGATGATGGAGGGCAAGCCCTACTTTGGGCTTGGCGGTGTGCTGAAGCATTACCCCGCCTTTGTGCCGGAGGATTATGTGATCCTCAAACTGGAGCCGCGCTTTCAGAGCGGCGATTGGGTGCGCTGGAATCAGGAATTTCCACCCGGCGCGCCACCAGAACTTCTGGAGGCGGGGCGGGTGTTCAGCCGCCTGAAGGCAGGGTACCGCGGCGATCTGAAATTCCGGGAGCATCCGGAAATCATAGAGGTGGCGCCGCTTCTTTTGGAGCAATCTCCACAGCATAGTCTGACCATGTAACAATTTAACAGCAGAAAAAGAACAAGGGCTGCAAGACCGGTTCCCCGGCTTCGCGGTCTTTTCTTTTTCACAACCCGTAAAATGAAGGGAGAAATCAAATGAAAATGAAACGAATTGCTCTGTGTGCCTGTGCGGCCGCTCTGACGGCCTGCGTGTTCTGTGTGCCTGCCTATGCGGCTTCCGGGGATGTGGCCGGCGCCATCGAAGGGACATGGACAACGGCATCCCAGCAGATCAAGACCGTGGTGGACAACGTGGTGTTTCCCGCCATCGACCTGATCCTTGCCGTGTTTTTCTTTGCCAAGCTCGGCACGGCGTACTTTGATTACAGGAAGCACGGCCAGTTTGAATGGGCGGCTCCGGCCATCCTGTTTGCCTGCCTTGTGTTTACCCTGACGGCCCCGCTTTATGTGTGGCAGATACTTGGGATGTAGTGGTATAGAGGAATCACAAGGTTTTTCAGGAACCGTAAAACAGGAGCAGCACCCAAAACGGATGCTGCCCCTGCGGTTCTGTTCCCGATTAAAGAAAGCCTTCAATCTCTATCTCAAACTTATCATACAGAAAATCAAGCAGTTCAGCGGCAGTTGGCACGTCCCCTTTTTTACGGATCCGTTCCCAATACTTCCTGCTTTCGGAGGCAAGCCCCTCCGCGATGCAGCCGTCAAGAATGTTTGACAGTTCCTCTGTTTCCATGCCGGAGCGTTCCGCCATGTGCCGTAACACCGTTTCACCGCTGAACCGCAGTCCCTGCATATGGGATTTGCTGTAGGCCAGCCGGATGGTGCGAAGGGCATTCTCCCGGATTCGCCGTACTTGGGAAACGGTAAGGCCCTCCGCATCAGCCGCCTTTGTATACTTCTTAAGATAATAGCATTTCAAGAGGATATCAATCTGCTCCTTTGTAAGGTATTCACGGCCCTTCATGTGTGCGGTTCCTCCCAGCTTCCGGGCATTGCATCCAGCAGGAGCTGGAACATCTGCCTGTTGGTTTCCGGGTCGCGGGAGGCCAGACTGAGGGCCAGATCATAGGCAAGTCCCTGGGTAAAGGAACGGGCCGCCGGCGCGGTCAAAAAGCGCTGCTGAAGCAGTTTATTGAGTTCCTCCATGCAGGATTCGCCAGCCAGCCGGGAAATCTGTTCATAAAGGCTCCGGAAGCGCACCATGTCATCCACGCCTGTAAGATCGCTTTCCAGCTCTTTGATAAACAGGGAGGTGTAATATTCCATGATATCATCCGCCAGAAAAAACAGGAGCAGGCTTGAGTTCGTGCGCTTCTCCTGAAAAGACAGGGCGTCTTTTTGCTGTTCGTATACCTCCCGTATTCTCTGGTATAGAGGGTGCTGCTGTCCGGCTTCCGCGCCATCCATTACCTGATACAGCAGCTTTTGAATTTCGCCGCCCATTTCTGTTCCCTGAAGGGCGGCGTCCAGGGAAACCCCGGCGCTGATCCCCTCAAAAAAGAGAGTGAGGTAGTTATCCAGCAGATATCCCTGTCTGCCAAGCCGCAGGCGGATCTGTTTCGCCAGCCTGAAAAGCGGCCGCAGGGCATCCGCACAAGCCCCGTCCTCCGGGCAGCCGTAAAAGCTGCCCCTGTGTTGAAAAATATTCATCGTATCCCGACCTTTCCTTAAATGGTCGGGAATTTCCCGTATCGTCAAAAGCGCATACAAAGGCGAAGGCTGTAAGCCGTACCCATGCACGCGCTGCATTTATTTCTTGTAACACCATAACAAATACAGTATAATAATCTTGTTGTGGCGCTGTTTTTGCGGTTGTGCCGGGTGCTGAAGCCACCTTGGCGCAGGACTGGTGTGTTGCAAGCGCACCAGTCTGCCATGACGTTTTTTATTGTCGGGGAAACCCCGCCAGTTGTATGTAAACTCTGAATACAGATATTGTCAAGTCAAGTCTTCCGGATATGGAGGGCTTATTTTTTATGAGAAAAAGGAGGAAAAACCAATGGGATGTTGGGGAATTACCGCGTTTGAATCGGACGCGGGACTGGATGCCGTGGGGCTGATCAGAAAAAATCTGCCGGAGGACGGCAGGCTGGAGCTTGAAAAACTGATTGCGGAATTAAAGAGGGACAGTTGGAACGCACCGCCGGATGTATGTGACGGGCAGTCCCACACCAGCCCGATGGCGCTGGCAGAGATTATGGTAAAATTTCTTGACCGGGATATGGACGGTCTGGATTACGGGGAAGAATGGGCGGCGCAGGATAAGAAGTTCAGCGCCGTCACTTCTTTTTCCGCATCCAAAGAATCGGTTCAATGGCTCCGTGACTACATCTCCGATACGCTGCGGTATGCAAAGGAGAACGCAGAGTTTCAAGCGGAACAGGGCGAAAACCGGGGCGGCTGGTTTGAGGAAAAGGACTGGGTCGGCTGGCAGGAGCATATGGAGGGTCTGGCCGGCCGCCTTGATGTGCTTCTTGCCTCTCCCGAAAACCGCATCGAACTGATCCCAACGCAGGAACAGGAAAACAGCCCCATAAAAACAGAAAATAACAATACGGTTTCGGGCATGAAAAGTAAGTTTTTTGAGGAAGTATCAAGGCTGGCTGAAGCAAAGGGTTTTGAAGATAAAGGCGTGGAGCATGGCCTGCTGCAGCTTTACCTGAAGGGAAAACTGGCAGCCCAGGTAGATGAATCAGGTTCGATGCTTTACACACCGTATAAGGAAGTGTTTGATCTTATGGACGATGTTAATGATGCCCGGCAAAGAATCAGCGAAGTGAAGTATGCAGAGGGAAACGAACCGCCTGCCCCGGCAGACTGGAAACTGGGGCAGACGCTGTGAAAAGGAGGGAATTCAAAGGATGACTTTTTTTGAACAGGAGCTGCAAAAGCTCTTTGGCCATGACGCGGTGTTCGCGGACACGCGGTTCGTGGGCAACGCCTGTTATGGCAGGCTGACCGACAATATCCGGGTCAAAATCAATTTCCAGACCGGCGGGACCGCCGGCCATTACGACCGGCTGAAAGTAACGCTTCTCAACCGGAACGAAGGGCCAATCGACAGCATGGTACTGCGATTTCAGGATTTATGGGGGATCAAACAGACCAGCAACCCCAACTTCCGGGAGGGAGTCAGCCCTTATATCTGGGATGACTATGGAAAAACTGGCTGGTATGTTTACAAGCCAACGAAAACCGATTACAGGCAGCTCTCCGAGGCGGTTGGAACCTATTTGTCGGTGTTTCAGGAGCCGGTACAGGAGCAGCAGATGGGGCAGAAAATGTACTGATACTCCGGCTGCTGTTTTTCTGTTGCAGTCTTTACAAACGTGGCGCGTATTTTCTCCACGGACACAACAGAATGGGGAATTCCAATCAAGGAAGGAAGTGAGAAGAAAACGTGTTTATATGGGACTTTGTCGCCGACACCGTACTGGGCCAGATCATCGATTGGATTTACGGCCAAATCGTAGGGTTCCTCGGCGACTTTTTTATGCAGATGGGCAACATGGGGGCTGATCTGTTCGAGATGGGCTGGGTACAGTCCATCGTGTTATTTTTCTCCTATCTGGCATGGGCGCTCTATGCGACCGGCCTTGTGGTGTCGGCCTTTGAATGCGGCATTGAATACCAGACCGGGCGCGGCAGCGTGAAGGAAAGCGCCTTAAACGCCATCAAGGGATTTATGGCGGTCAGCCTGTTCACCACGGTGCCGGTGGAACTGTATAAACTCTGCGTATCCCTGCAGGGCAGCTTTACGGCGGGGATTACCGGTCTGGGAACAGACTTCGGTACGGTGGCCTCGGAAATCATGGCTTCGCTGCAGGACGCGGGGACATGGGAACAGGCGGCATCCTCCGGGGTGTTGGGCGGTTTGGGAAGCATCACCAGCCCCATCCTCATGATTTTTATCCTGATTATGATGGGCTATGCGGTTATCAAGGTGTTCTTTGCCAACTTAAAACGCGGCGGCATCCTGCTGATCCAGATTGCGGTGGGCAGCCTGTATATGTTCAGCGTCCCGCGAGGGTATATCGATGGCTTCGTGAGCTGGTGCAAACAGGTCATCGGCCTGTGCCTGACCACGTTCCTGCAGGCAACCATACTGATTGCCGGACTGATGGTGGTAAAGGATCATGCCCTGCTGGGATTGGGGCTGATGCTCTCCTCCGGAGAAATCCCGCGCATCGCCGGACAGTTCGGTCTGGATACCGGCACGCGGGCCAACGTGATGGGAGCCGTGTACGCGGCGCAGGGAGCGGTCAACCTGACGCGGACCATCGTGCAGACGGTGGCAAAATAAGAAGGAGGGCAACTAAATGGGCAGTAATAAACTGGTGTATATCGCATCCCCCTATGCCGGGGATGTGGAAGAAAATGTGGCTTTTGCCAAGGCGGCCTGCCGCTATGCGATGGAACAGGACGTCACCCCGGTGGCGGTCCACCTGCTCTATCCGCAAATGCTTGCGGACCATATCCCGGCAGAGCGCGAGGCCGGAATCCGGATGGGGATGCGGGTGCTGGAAGCCTGTGACGAATTGTGGCTGTGCGGCAGCCGGATGTCACAAGGGATGCGGGCCGAACTGGCGGCGGCACAGCGGCTCGGCATTCCGGCGCGGAGGATTGCGGATATCCCACAGGAAACACCGGGACCGCAGCCGGAACCGCGGCGCGGCATGGTGATGCAATGCTGACGCTTGGGAGCCTGTTCGATGGGATTGGAGGGTTTCCGTTAGCAGGCACTCACAACGGGATCACGCCGGTATGGGCAAGCGAGATTGAAGCCTTTCCCATCGAAGTGACAAAAATCCGGTTTCCGGACATGGAACACGTGGGGGATATTACGAAACTAAAAGGAGGGGAGCTGCCTCCTGTGGATGTCATCTGCGGCGGCTCGCCCTGCCAGGATTTATCCGTGGCCGGGCAGCGCCGGGGGCTTGCGGGGGAACGCTCCGGCCTGTTCATGGAGCAGGTAAGGATTGTGAAAGAAATGAGGGATGCGGATGAACGAAGAAACCTACCAGATCACCTTGTCCGACCTCGATACCTCGTTTGGGAAAATGTCCCCGGAGCCTTCTCCTCCGCAAACGGGGAGGACTTCCGGGCGGTACTCGAAGAAATCGCCCGCATTAAGGACAACGCCTGTCATGTGCCTCGACCTGACTCCGGGCGCTGGGAACCTGCTGGGGCTGCCATACTGGGAGATGAATTCAGCATGGCTTGGAGGGTCCTCGACGCTCAGTTCTGGGGAGTCGCCCAGCGACGCAAGAGAATCTTCCTTGTCGCGGATTTTGGAGGACTCACCGCTCCCGAAATATTATTTAAGCAGGACGGCCTGCCTGGGGATACTGCGCAGGGCCGAGGCGAGGGGCAAGGAGCTGCCGCCCCAGCTCAGGGAGGCGCTGATGCTCCAGGCGGGGCTTGCCTGACGCCCTGGGATGTGCAGAGCCGCCGCATCTTTGAGGAAAGCGGCACATGGCCCGCCCTGTATGGCGGCGAAGGGGGCGGGCATGGATATATAAAAACAGAGAAAAAAACAAAGGAAATTTTTGCTTTTCACATCAATCAGCGAGAGGAAACCATTGATTTGGGCGGCGTTTCCGGCGCTCTGCTTGCCACCCGCAATATGCAGATGCAAACCTTTATCGCGGAGCAGGAAAAGACCCCTATGCTGTGCCTGAATGACCAGGGAGGGGACCGTATGGATATCACGGAGGAAGTCACATCCACCCTGCGCGCCGGTATGGGCGGGCATCCTCCCCTGGTTGCACAGCCCAACTGGGATACCCAGCAGAGCGGAGTGTTCACGCCGGCTGGTGTCTCTCCCATGCTTGCCGGGGCGGACGGGGGCGGCGGCAGGAATCCGGCAGGGATTCTGTTTGCGGCAGGCGTGGTGAGCAAGGGGGATGGCGATTGTTTTCTTACGCCGGAGGTACACTCTTCTCTTACCAGCGGCGGCGGTCAGGCCGGACAGGGGTATCCCTGTGTGTTTACAGCCGGGTTCTGCGGAAACGCCGGCGCGGATGCCAGAGGGATCGGGTTCCAGCCGGAATGCTCCCCCACGCTGAAAACAGGGACAGCCCCATCGGTGCTGTGCTTAAACGATCAGGGCGGCAGGGCGATGGCGTGTTCAGAGGATGTGGCCGGAACGCTCCGGGCGCAGGAACATGGGCATCAGCCGCTGGTTATGGCAACCCAGCAGGGCGGCGCGGAGATTGGCGTGGGGATCTGTCCGACCATCACGGCGGCCGCCGGGATGAGCGGCAACAACCAGCCGGTGCTGTATGAAAACCATGGCATTGATTCCCGCTATACCGGTCCGCATCCGGTGGCGCCGACCATGTCCGCCCGGTATGGGACAGGGGGAAATAACGTGCCGCTTATTGCACAGGAATCGGAGAGCTTCTGCATTGCGGGGAATATCATAGACCGTCAGCCGGAAAACGGAAGCAACGGGTTTGGGTATCAGGCGGATCTTGCCTATACCCTGACCGGAATGGACCGCCACGCGGTGTTCTCCCGCCAGAGAAACGATGAGTTCCGTGAAAATGATGTGACGGCAACCCAGAGCGCGCGCCAGTATAAAGACGCCACGGATTTAATCAGCCAGCCTTATCAGGAGGTGGTGGGGACGTTATGCCGGGACGATGGAAAAGGGATCAATAATCAGTATGTGGGGCAGGATAAATGTGTGGTGGAGCAAAAGAACCTGATCCGCCGCCTGACGCCGCTGGAATGCGAGCGGCTGCAGGGCTTCCCCGACCACTGGACGGACATTCCCGGCGCATCGGACAGCGCCCGTTACAAGGCGCTGGGGAACAGCGTGGCGATTCCGTGCGTGGACTTTGTCCTGCATGGAATCGCTTATTTTCTGCGGAAAATCAGGGAGGGATGACTGTCATGTAACATTGGTACATCTGCTTCCCTTTGGAAAGAATTCTTGTTGGGTATCGTCATAGCTATTCCCTCACATTGCCGGTATACTTGGCTTGTAAAATCAAGAGAAAGGAAACGGGCATATGGAAAAACGAAAAAACCTCTGCGCCATGATCCCGGAATCCCTGCACACGCAGGCGCGGACGGAGCAGGAAACACTGGAACTGACACTGAGCCAGTATGTCGAGATGGTGTTAAAAGAACACTTTGAAAAGGGAGGGAAAACGATGGATGGCAAGACAAGGACGCTGGCGTTTCAGGTATCGGAGGAACTTTTCGGGAAGATTAAGGAACATCTGAAAAAGACCGGACTGAGCCAGAAAGACTTCGTGATCGGCCTGATTGAGCAGGCGCTGACCGAAGCGGAGGCCGCTGATACCACAAAGGAAAGTGAGTAAAATAAACAACAACCATTAAACTGCCGAAGCCCTGGAGCCTCGGCGGTTTTTACTTGGAGGTGAACTGTTTTGTATATTTACCCTGACAATTTAAAATCCAGGGCCACGCTGTGGCTTTGGCAGCTTAAGGACATCGGCATCATCGGCGTGTGTGCGGTGGTGTCCATTCTGGCGCTGACGGTGTGCGGTGGTGTCCATTCTGGCGCTGACGCAGGCGGGGTTCTTCCCGCCCATCGTCCTGACGGCGGTGTTTGCCTTTCTGACGATCCGCTTTGAGGATACCAGCATTCTGGATTTTATCCGGTATGCCTGCGCTTTCTTTTTTACCAGACAGCAGTTCTACGAATGGAGGTATACGGAATGAGCAGAAAGACAGAGAAAAAACAAGCCCGCGAAAAAGCCTCCACCCGCCAGCTCATCGGCGCGGAGGCTGTCACGGAGTACAGCCTGGTCACCCACGGGCATGGCGAACTGGTGTATTTCATCGTCAAGCCCTCGAACATCTCCGTGCTTTCCGAGGCCAGCGTGGGGGCGCGGATCTATGCCCTGATGACGGTGCTGAAGGGCGTGGCTGAGATCGAGATGCTGTGCTTAAACAGCCGGGAGAGCTTCGAGGACAACAAGCGGTTCCTCCGCTCCCGCATGGAGCAGGAGGACAATCCCGTGGTGCGCAGGCTCCTTGAAAAAGACCAGACACACCTTGACCGGATACAGGTGCAGATGGCGACCGCCCGTGAGTTCCTGATTATGATCCGCCTGAAGGAGGAAAAGGAATCCGAAGTATTCCCCTACCTTTCCCGGATTGAAAAGTCGCTCAAGGAGCAGGGCTTCTCCGTAAAGCGGGCGGACCGGGAGGACATCAAGCGCATCCTCGCCGTGTATTACGAGCAGAACGTGACCACGGAAAAGTTCGAGGATTTCGATGGGGAACGCTGGATCATCCCGGAGGATTAGCACTTCCCTTGTGCGCCGGTCTGTGGTAATGTTGTGTCCGAAAGGACGGGATGGCCTATGGATTATAAGGAACTGCAGCGTAAAAAAACATTGCTGCAGCAGAGAAAAGCCGCAATGCCGAAGGAACTGCTGGCGCATATGGAGCAGGAATTTGAGAATCAGTTTACCTATGATTCTCTGGCATTGTCCGGCAGTACCCTGACGCGGGAGGAAATAAAAGCAATCCTCGCGGACGAGCGCCAGAGGGAAAATACAGAAAAAGAAACAGAATAATCACAAGCAGGCATCGGACACATCAGGTTCCGGTGCTTTCTTTTTGCCCGAAAGAAGGAGGTATCCATTTGAAAAGAGCAAAATCCGCCCCTGCGGCGGCTGCGGAGGATGTGCGTATCCAGGAGTTTCTGGACATGATCGCGCCCTCCGTCATCAAGTTTGAAACCGACCATTTCATCTGCGGCAACACGTACCGCTGCGTTTGGGCATTGCGGGAATATCCGACCGCCACCGATGAGCAGGCCATCCTCTCCCACCTTGGGGAAAAAGACGGCGTCACCCTGCGGATCTACACCCGCCATGTCACCCCGGTGGAGGAAAAGAAAATCATCAGCAACGCCGCCAATAAAAACCGCATGGACAGGAGCAACACCAACGACCTGCAGCAGACGGTACTGGCGGAATCCAATCTGCAGGACGTGACCACCATTGTGGCGCAGATGCACCGGAACCGGGAGCCGCTGCTACACGCGGCGGTTTATCTGGAGCTGTGCGCCCATGACTTCGATCAGCTTAAACTCCTGCAGACCGAGGTGCTGACGGAGCTGATCCGCTCCAAGTTAAATGTTGACCGGCTCATGCTGCGCCAGCAGCAGGGCTTCCAGTGCGTGATGCCTACCGGATGGAACCTGTTCCGGGATCAGTTTGAGCGCGTCCTGCCTGCCAGCAGTGTGGCAAATCTGTATCCGTTCAATTACAGCGGCAAGACCGACCCACAAGGGTTTTATATCGGGCGGGACAAATTCGGCAGCAACGTGCTGGTGGACTTTAACCGCCGTGCCGATGACAAGACCAACGCCAATATCCTGATCCTCGGCAACAGCGGCCAGGGCAAGAGCTATCTGCTAAAGCTCCTGCTGACCAACCTGCGGGAATCCGGGATGAAAATCCTTTGCTTAGACCCCGAAATGGAGTACGAGGATCTGACGGACAACCTTGGAGGCTGCTTCATCGACCTGATGGGCGGCGAATATCTCATCAACCCTTTAGAGCCGAAAACATGGGATGACTCCGGCAGCCCGGAGGATTTAGACGCTCCCCAGACCTTCCGTATCCGTTCCCGGCTCTCCCAGCACATCAGTTTTTTGAAGGATTTTTTCCGCACCTATAAGGATTTCACCGACCGGGAGATCGATGTGATTGAAATCATGCTCCAGAAGCTGTACGCCAAATGGGGCGTCAGCGACCGGAGCGACTTCGACCGGCTGGAGCCGGAGGATTACCCGATCCTGTCCGATCTGTACGCTTTCATAGAAGCCGAGTATAAGGCATTTGACGAGGATAAGCGCCAGCTTTATACCGCCGAAATGCTACAGAACATCCTGCTGGGCTTAAACTCCATGTGCGTGGGCGCGGAGAGTAAATTCTTTAACGGCCATACCAACATCACGGATTCCAGCTTTGTGACCTTTGGCGTAAAGGGGCTGCTGCAGGCCAGCAAAAGCCTGAAAAATGCCCTGCTGTTTAACGTGCTGTCCTTCATGAGCGATGAACTTTTAACCGAAGGGAACACCGCAGCCAGCCTGGATGAATTTTATCTGTTCCTCTCCAACCTGACTGCCGTGGAATATGTCCGCAACTTCATGAAGCGTGTCCGCAAGAAGGACTCGGCGGTCATTATCGCCAGCCAGAATCTGGAGGACTTTAATCTGGACGGCGTCCGGGAGTACACCAAGCCCCTGTTCTCCATCCCCACGCACCAGTTCCTGTTCAACGCGGGCAACATTGACGCGAAGTTTTACACGGACACCCTGCAGCTTGAGGACAGCGAGTACAGCCTGATTCGCTATCCCCAGCGCGGCGTGTGCCTCTACAAATGCGGCAACGAACGCTACAACCTGATGGTGAACGCCCCAGAATATAAGGCGAAGCTGTTCGGTAAGGCGGGCGGCAGATAAGGAGGGAGGCGACTGTGCATGGATTTAAAAGACCAACGCTTCGGCATTGAGATTGAGATGACCGGCATCACAAGGGAGCGGGCGGCCGGGGTTGCCGCTGAATATTTTGGGACTGCCGCGCGTTATCTTGGAACTTATTATGACACTTACACCGCTCTGGACAGCCAGGGACGCCAATGGAAATTTATGAGCGATTCCAGCATTTCCGCACAACGGAAGGACGGAAGCCGCAAGGTTGCCGCCAGCGGCGAATACCGAACCGAGATGGTCAGCCCGATTTGCCGGTATGAGGATATCGCGCCGATTCAGGAGATTATCCGCAAGCTGAAAGAGGCCGGAGCCATCACCAACACAAGCTGCGGCATCCATGTGCATATCGATGCCTCCCCCTTTGACGCCCGGACGCTGCGCAACATCACGAACATCATGGCCTCCAAGGAGGATCTGATCTATAAGGCGCTGGGCGTTTCCGTGGCTCGTCAGGACCGCTGGTGCCAGCCGGTGGAGCAGCGGTTCCTTGACCAGTTAAACGCCCGCAGGCCGAGAACCATGCAGGATGTGGAGCGGATCTGGTATGACGGGGAGAGCCGCAGTGATGAACATTATGACAGCAGTCGCTACCACTGCCTGAACCTGCACTCTGTCTTCCAGAAAGGTACGGTGGAGTTTCGTCTGTTCAACGGTACGCTCCACGCGGGCAAGATTAAGGCGTACATCCAGTTCTGCCTCGCCATTGGGGCGCAGGCGCTGAACCAGAGCTGCGCCAGCCGGAGGAAAACCCAGACCACCAATGAAAAATATACCTTCCGCACATGGCTGCTGCGGCTGGGTCTAAACGGCGATGAATTTGCCACCGCCCGCCAGCATCTGCTGGCCAACCTGCCCGGATGCATCGCATGGCGCGACCCGGCGCAGGCGGAAGCACAGAAGGAGCGGTTAAGGCAGAAAAGAGAAAAGGAACGGGAGCAGGCGCGGCTGGCGCAAACCGCCGCAGAAGCCGCCCCGCAGGAACAGACAACCGGACAGACAGAACAGGCCGGGGTTTCCGAAGAAGCCCCGGCCTTTGTCATGCGGATGTAAATCCGCATGAAGCATTGAGAAGGAGGAAATCATGGGAAGAAAACCCACGCTTTATATTGCCTATGGCAGTAACCTGAATCTGCCGCAGATGGCACTGCGCTGCCCCACCGCCGAGGTGGTGGGCAAGAGTGAACTGAAGGATTATGAGCTGCTGTTCCGTGGAGGCCGCCGGGGCGCGGTCGCCACGGTGGAACCCAAGGAGGGCAGCTCCGTCCCCGTGCTTCTCTGGAAAATCCGGAAGCAGGACGAGGCATCCCTCGACCGCTATGAGGGCTATCCCAACTTTTATGACAAGCAGATGATGGATGTGGAACTGGATGGCAGGACGGTATCCGCGATGGTGTACATCATGACACCCGGCCATGAGTTTGGCATCCCCTCGGATTATTATGCCGATGTGATCTGGCAGGGCTATGAATCGGCGGGCTTTGATACGCAGGTATTGGAGGATGCCATCAACAAAGCCTATGACCTGACATTTGGACAGGGGCCGCAGCATGACGAAGGCAGCCAGCAGTCACTGTTTAACATGGGCGGCTGGGATCAGATAAAATAAAAAACCGCATCTTTTTCAGATACGGCTTACCGGTTGGACAACTGTATGGATTTCACATAGGCGGCCAGCAGTTCCTCTACATGGGGAATGTATTCCGGAGAAAGACCGGAAAGCATGGCGTTGATTGCTGTCAGGTTCCCCTGCTCTTCTATGCCAAACAGGATGTAATCGGCGGACGTCCCCAACGCCCTGCAAAGTTTGATGAGGGATTCCGCTGTGAAGCTGCCGCTGCCAAGTTCAATCGTCCCAATAAAAGAACTGGCAAGCTCCGCTTTTTCCGCAAGCGCTTCGCGGGAATATCCAAGGGTTTCACGGCATTTCCTGATCCTGCCTCCAATCTCTACGTTAAGCTGTTTCTTCAAACCATCACCGCCCTTCATCCTCTATAGGGATAGTTTATCCTACTCGATGGAATATAAACATCATTGATACAGGTTGAAAAATAACCTTAATCAAGTATAATTAGTATCATCAAAAGAGGACAAAGGAGAAAAGAAACGATGGAGATACAGACGGCTTGTTGTTTTACCGGGCATCGCCCGGAGCGGCTTCCGTTTCGATATGAGGAACAGCATCCGGACTGCCTGCGGCTGAAAGAACTGCTCCGGCAGGAAATTGTGCGTTTGATTGTTGAGGAAGGAGTCACCCGGTTTATTACCGGGATGGCGCTGGGAATCGACCAGATCTGTGCGGAACTGGTGCTGGAACTAAAAGAAACCTATCCGCAGGTGACGCTGGAATGCGCCATTCCTTATGAGGAACAGGCGGCGAAATGGACGATTCCCCAGCGTGACCGGTACTTTGATATCATCGTCCGGAGTGATACGGCAAGCCAGCTTCAAGGGACATACAGCAGGGACTGCATGAAAAGACGGAACCGCTATATGGTGGAAAAAAGCGGCCATGTGCTGGCGGTATGGGACGGCGCGGCCCGCGGCGGAACCGGGCAGACCGTCCGCTATGCCAGAGAATTGGGCAGGGAGATGGCCATCATCCACCCGGTAACACTGGAAATCATCAGAGAAAAGAAAACAGAACCGGCGCGGAAATAAGCCTCTTTTCCGGGGGCTTACTTTAAGCGCCCGAAAGGAGGAACGCCTATGGGAGCACCCGCCGCCGTGCTGGCGGTGAAAGCCGCCCTTGCCGCGGCAACGGATAAACGCTCATGGACGGCCATCGCTTCAGTAGTAGCCGCCATCCTGATCCCGTTTATATTAATCCTTGTGGTTCTTTTGAGCGCCCTGTCCGGCACAGCAGACCACAACAATGCCGCCGTGGATTTGACATTCAACGGCGGCTATTTATCTTCCCGGCTCCCCGCCGACTACCGGATGTACATCGAAAAGATGCGGGAGAGCTTCGCCGAACTGGATGCGGCTATTGCTGAAATGAATGGTATGGCCGAAGATGGAGAGGTGGACGCCTACCGGATAAAATCCATTTTTTATTCTCTGTTCTTCGGCGCGGATCAGCCCCGGATGAACGATGGGGACTATCGCCGGTTCGCCGACTGCTTCGTGGCCTACGAGGAACGGGAGGATGAGGACGGCGAAACCTATACCGTGGCCATTCCCATCACAGACCTTGAAACGGTGTACGGGAACCTTTCCTCCGTGCTTGGGAGGACGATCACCGCAGAGAATAAATCCAATGCGAACCGGATCTATCTGCTGGCGCTGTACGGCCCAGCCGCTGTTCCGGGCGGAGGGAACGGCCTGCCGCCCGGCGTTTCTATGGGGGATGGCAGCTTCGCGGCGCTGATGGCGGAGGCCACAAAGTATATCGGGTCCCCCTATGTGTGGGGCGGCTCCAGCCCATCCACCTCGTTTGACTGTTCCGGCTATGTGTGCTGGGTTTATACGCATTCCGGCGTTTACAGCCTGCCGCGCACCACAGCGACCGGCATCTATGACCAGTGCTCCCTTGTGCCGAAAGCAGAAATGCAGCCGGGAGATCTGCTCTTTTTTACCCGCACCTATGCCTCTCCGGGACCGGTGAGCCACGTTGGGATCTATGTCGGGGGCGGGCAGATGCTTCACGCGGGCAATCCCATAGGCTACGCAGATATCAATTCCGCTTACTGGACTGAACATTTCTATGCCGTGGGCAGACTGCCTGCAGGCTGATCTTTGGTACATTGTGGTATCGACTTTACACGGTGTGTGTAGTATGTTCTGTCGCGGAAGGAGGTGAAAGCGATGGATCAACTGGAGGAGATGGCGGCAGAGCTTCTGGCGGAGCATATCCGGGTCATACGGGAAGCCTTTGCAAAAGGACAGTCTGAGAACTGGCAGAAAAAAGAAGCGGCCCATATGGAACGGATGGATGCCATCCTGAATTCCCTGCCGGATGCAGATCGGGAATATCTGGATAATTATCTGGCCGATGGTATCCTGGCATCAGAGGACGAATGCACCAATGTCTATCTGGCGGGTTTCAAAGACGGCATAAAGCTGTTTAAAAGTCTGTTATAAGAGATTGAACCAGTGGCAGACCGCCGCAGTATGACGGCGGCTGTTGCTGTTCCCATAGAAATGAAGATATAAGGAGGCGGATCAATGACAGAAAAAAGAAAAGAAACCCTGCTCTATCAGGCGCTCGGCTCTATCAGCCAGATTGAAAGTGGCCCCGGCTTATACGATTGTCTGCATAACTGTGTAGGCATGACCAACGCCGAGATTAAAGAAGCAGGCTATGAACTGGAGGAATACTACCAGAGCGATACGCCGGAGCAACTGGCCGCCGCCAGCGGCCAGCGGTACATTACGCTGGAGGAACTGGAGCGGCAGGCCCGCAAGGCCGTGGAGTTTATCATACAGGACGGTACCGAAAATACTACAAGCGGAAACTGGATACTGCCCTTTGATGGACTGGAACAACAGAGCGGATTGTGTGTGGAGGATGCGTCATTTTTTCAGCAGCTCATCAGAAATATGCTGTGCGAACGTCCGGAGGCAGCGGATCTGTCTATTGATGAAAATGGCTTTGATGTGACCTGTTATCTCGATTTCTGCCGGAACTTTGAACCGGAAACGGAGGCTGTGCAGACAGACGTCTCCCGGCAGAAGCTCCGTGAACTGATCTGTACGCCGCTGGCTGATGTTCACCTCGTCCATAAGGAGGTGGACATCGACCCGGCCACCATTGTGGAGCTGTCTGCGAACACTCTGACTGATGCCGGGAAGCAGGCATGGGCCGATGTGCTGGAGGCAAAGGTGTGCCGGATTTATGGGGGAGCCTACGGGCTGCAGGTGGAACTGAAGGGCGTGAAGCCTTCCCGTCTGCAGGACTTCTCCACCATGCTGGCGGGTTACTGTTCTGAAGAAAGCTATGAAAAGTGGGTGGCACAGACGGAAGAAGTCCCGGCGCAGTCACCCGATATGAAGCTGTGAAAAGGAGGATTTTCCGATGAAGAATACCACGCTGACCCTGTCGTTTAACACCGAAAAGCTGGATGCGCTGACCTTCCACATGGGCAAAAAGGATGCCGACCTGCAGGGCGAGCTGAACGATACCATTCAGAAGCTCTATGAAAAGTATG
Organism: Enterocloster asparagiformis; assembly: GCA_018380885.1. Classification (GTDB taxonomy): domain Bacteria; phylum Bacillota; class Clostridia; order Lachnospirales; family Lachnospiraceae; genus Enterocloster. The sequence continues at coordinate 1,833 of JAGZSY010000061.1, read as the reverse complement.
TGCCACAGGCCACCCGTGAGTACATCGATGACAAGGTGAGCCGCGATGCTGAAGCAAAAGACCGTCCTCGGAGACCGGCCAGACCTGCACCCCTTCCGGCTGATACTGCTGCGCCGGAGGGATCGGATAAGTGCATCGGATAAAAAGCCAGCAACTCCCCCGTGTCCGCCCCTGTGACGCCCCGTGTGGGCTTTTTCCGGGCAGGGTGGCATCCATGTACCCCTGCGGCTGGTTTCGCCAGCGTTGGGGCGCGTGTGGCTGCTCTCCGAAAAAAGGCTGAAAAGCCTTGCTGCGGCTGGATTTCCGGTGGTTTTAGCAGGGTCGAAATGTGTGCAGGTTAAAGGGGTTATGCTGCTTTCGCAGCCTAACCCCGGAAAACACCGCCCGGCAAAGCCGTGCGGAGGAAGATGTTTGAATACCTTTTTGTTAAGTTGGGTAAATCCTTATGCCAGACAGCGAATAAAAGTCCGATTGTCAGGCATTTTCTGTGAACAACGAAACTATTACGAGGAAGGAGGTCAAGATGACAGGAGAAAAGCCTTCCATGCGGCGCATTGGGATTTATGTGGAGCAGGAAACCCTGGACTGGTGCGACAGTCTGCTGCTAAAGGCCAATGTGCGTTCACGGAACGAGTTTGTGGGTGAGGCACTGCGGTTTTACTGCGGTTATCTCACATCGCAGCAGAGTGAAAACTATCTGCTGCAATCACTGTCCTCTGTCATGGCAGGAACAGTGCAGGACAGCGAGAACCGGATTGCCCGGATGGATTTTAAAATCGCTGTGGAGCTTAGTAAGCTGTCACAGGTCATCGCTTACACCCACGAAGTTGGTGAGGAAGCTCTCCACAAGCTGCATTTGAAATGTGTGGATGAGGTCAAACGCATTAATGGCGCAATTAATTTTGAGAACGCATACAAATATCAAAAACGCCAAAGCTAAAGCTAAAGATAAAGCGATTCGGTATTCTGATTCTGTCCATCAGAAAATTTAATGACTAAAACCGCACTGTGTGGTATAGTTTTAATATATAAAACGTTGTGGAGGAGGGAGCATATGCGAAAACTGAAGGTTTATCTGGATACCTCCGTGGTCAGCTATCTGTATCAGGAGGATGCGCCGGAAAAAATGCAGGACACCCTGTCACTATGGGAGCTTTTCCGGCAGGAGCGTTACGATGTATGCCTGTCGGATATTGTATTTGATGAGATTGGCGGATGCAGGCCTGAAAAGTTAAACCGGCTTCTGGATTATCTTGAGCAGATTGATTACGAGCTTATCCAGACCGATGAAGAAACCGTGTCACTGGCTGAAAAATTTATTGACTTTGGTATTCTGAAACAAAAAAGTTTTGATGACTGCCATCACATTGCGGCGGCAATTCTGGCAGGCTGCGATATTGTCATATCCTGGAATTTTAAACACATCGTCAATGTAAAAACGGTCAGGGGTGTGAAAACCATTACTACGCTGGAAGGATACAAGGACCTTTTAATTTATCCGCCGTCTGTATTGCTGGAAGGAGATGAAGAAGATGAAACCTGAAGTCAGTGAAAAATTTACAGTTGAGGATATCCGTAAAATACGGGAGTATAATTCCCTGCGCCACGTAAAAATGTCTCCGAAAGAAATCATAGAGGATACAAGAAAAGGCGCACAGCCCGTGCTTCGGATGTTGGAGGACAGGAAATTGTCAAAAGTATAGAGTATCTGTGTTGAGCGGCTGAAATATGCCGCTCTTTTTGTTTGCGCGCCATGGGCGCGCTCTAACGGGTGAAAGTCCCGAACACGCCTAGGCAACGAGGAAGTGTATAGCCGAACAGCAAGGGTGTCCA
>JAGZSY010000060.1 GCA_018380885.1 Enterocloster asparagiformis | reverse complement strand
ATAATCCTCCAATCCGGTGATATAATCACCTTGTAAGAATTTTCTTAATTGTTCGGACCTTCAGCGGCTGCAACCACTGGGGTCCATTTTAATTTCTGTGCCCATAGGCCTCACCTCCCTTCAAATCTGCCATTTGTCCCGCAAATACAGACCGATCAACACCGCCCCCATAAACACTGCCGCCCCCAGGATCAGCGCCGGCACCAGCCAAGAAGCCAGCTCCCACCAGAACCCTTCCCGCCCCGCCGTTGCCTCCCAGGCCGTCCAGGCCAGCGTGGCCAGCCACATCAGATAGTAGGTAATGGCGTTGCGCTGCCAATAGCGGGCATCGGGCTGTTTACATTGCTTCCTCACGGCTCTCTCCTCCTCCCATTATCTTGTCGATTTTCGACTGGTAAATATAGAACCTCCACCCCTTCTGTCCAGAACGCGTTGTCTTTTTTATCGCAATCCCTAGATCAATCTCGTTATTCCGCATCATCTTTCGGATTTCTCGCGGACATATGCCCAGCTGTTTTGCTGCCTCCTCCGGGCTCAGATACGGCTTGTCCATCCTCTCACGCTCCTTTTCCCTGCTCTACTGACTCGTCCTCCAGAAGTTTATCTATAGAAACTCCCATCTGTTTTGCAACTTTTTGTAAAGAATCAATTCTCGGTTTTGAGGTTTTCCAGCCAGTAATAGTCCCATTACCTAATCCACATTCTTTTTCAAAAATGTAGAGTGGAATATTCTTTTCTTTACAAAAATGCAATATTTTTTTGTACAGCAAATCATAGCCTCCTTTCAAGAAATTTTAGTTATTTTTTAGAGAAAAGCATTGACTTTTTTTAGAGAATAATCTAAAATATGAATTGTCAGATACATATTTTTTCGAGAGTTCCCTATATATTGTTTATGGCTTTTCTCTAAATCATAAACTCATTATATAGGCTATTCTCTAATTTGTCAATACTATTTTTATGGCTTTTCTCTAAAAATTAGGAGGCACTCAGTGAATAGCGTTGAAAGAGTTAAACAACTTTGTAAAGATCGAAAAATACCGATTTCAAAATTAGAAAAAGACCTCGGATATTCAAACGGCTACATCAGCCAGTTAAGAAAAGGGGTATTCCCTTCTGATCGACTTGCAAGTATAGCTGAATATCTGAACGTTTCAACAGATTTTATAATGTCTGGAATCGAAGAGGCAGAAGAACCACAACTTACTGCCCGTGATAGGCGCGACATAGCCAAAGACCTTGATCGGATAATGAATGAAATGGCCGCCGGAGAGGACGCCCCATTGTGTTATAATGGCGAACCCATTCCAGAGGCAAAATTGGAATTGTTAAGGCAGGCTATAGAAGTAGCCCTGGAGGACGCAAAGAAAAAGAATAAGGTAACGTATAGGCCTTACAAATATAAACCTAGACCGCAAAAGGATTAGGCTCTCGGGTGGTGACTGAGTTTGAATAAAAAAGTATCGAAACTTGTTGCATATCTTATGAGAAAATATAAAACCAACGACCCGGGAGTATTGGCTGATTATTTGAATGTTACGATTATAAGAATGCCCTTGGAAGATATGGTTGCTGGCTTCTACAAGATGATAAAGCGGCGCAAATATATATTTCTCAATACAGATATTGATGACGAAAGTTTCATGCGTGTGGTCTTGGCCCATGAACTGGGTCATGCCATCATGCATCCCAAAGAAAACTGTGCTTTTTTAAGAAATCATACATTTTTTCTTACATCAAGAATTGAAATAGAGGCAAATACTTTCGCAGCCTATTTGCTTATTTCTGATCAAGACGTAAATGAATATATGGTTGAGCGGCAGTATACTACCGACATGATGACACGACTTTTAGGATATCAAAAGGAACTGATTGAATTAAGATTAAAATAAGAGGTGTGAAAATTATATGGGGCTTTTAGACAAAATATTTAAAAAAGAAGATACTCCCACTCTGCAAACCATTAAACACAATACAAACGAGGCGGAAAAATCAGAGAATATCAATAAAACACGCAATATAACAAAGGCAGATATGCAAAATTTTTTTATCACCCAATATGAAATGACGGATATTATTTTTGACAACAACATGGCTATTATGCTTATAAATAAAAATAATCAGAAACAGGTTTTACGCGACTTAACCACGTTTAATAATAAAATCCCATTAGCTATAAAATTAGCCGATATAAAAACCCCTTTTCTTATTCCACTAAATGAAATAGAATTTGAAAGTGTCCAGAAAAAATCCGGGAAAGATAGTTATACTCAATACTACACATTTTTTGAGTGTACACCTTATTCGAAAACTGGAAAAAATACAAAATATCCTTTGACATTGCATTACGCAACTAAAAATCTTGACTCTATTGATTCTGAAACTAACTTTTTGGGAGATATTCATTACATGCAAGATGGTACAATAGGTAAAGCAAAATTAATAAATTGGATTAAACGTAAGTGTTATGTGCTTGAATATGGAATGGTGGGGGGCACTTTAGCCCTTAAATCTGTTACGACTACTGATAATAAAGGTAACAAAACAATTTTGTACAAATTATAACAAATAAAAGCCGCCCCTGGCGCCAACCAGGAACGGCCTTCACATAGATTCTCTTGCCGGACAAACCGGGAAGATATAACTATCTGATCAATAGAATTATATCATTCCTGGTGCGTCCTGGCAAGAGGGCGTATTTATTTTACCCATTTAGGAGGAATGATTTCATGAAGGGAAGAAGAAAAAAATACCCAAGGCTCCCGAATGGCTTCGGATCCATTCGCTACCTTGGCGCAGGCCGACGTAATCCGTATGCGGTACACCCGCCGGCCTCTCTGGACGATTCAATCGGCGATATCGTACCACAGCCGGCATTATGCTATGTGGACGACTACATGATTGGAGTGGCCGTTTTGACAGCCTATCATGCCGGTACATACAAGCCCGGATACGAGCTCACCGTGCGGAGAGAGGTTAAAGACAACCTAGCCGTGGAAGATGTGACCCGCCGGATCCTAGCCGACTACAACAAGTTGGCCGGGCACGATATCAAGCGTCCCACGTTTTCTGAGGTCTACCAGCGCTATTTTGATGATAAGTTTTGCGAGGGCCACAAATACTCTAAGCAGACCATATCCTCTACCAAAGCTGCTTACAAAAATTGCGCCCAGCTCCACAGCAAGGAGTTTTACTCCATCAAGCACGATGACTTACAGCAGGCCGTTGACGCCTGCCCTCTCAAATATGCCAGCTTGGAGCTGATTGTCAATCTACTGCACCAGATGTACACATACGGCCTGATGCATGACCTGTGCGAAAAAGATTACAGCCGCGGTCTAAAAATCAAAAAAGCAGATGATGACGAAAAGGGAGTCCCCTTCACCCTGTCCGATCTGAGCGCCATATACCGGGAATACCACGATCATCAGGATGAGACCGCCGAAATGATCCTGATCATGTGCCTCTCTGGATTTCGAATGGAGGAATACCAAAAAATTCAGGTCAATACAGATCAATGGTATTTTCAAGGTGGCAGTAAAAGCGCGGCAGGAAAATCCCGCATCGTCCCCATCCACAGCGCGATCCAATCCATGGTACAGCAGCGCATAGAAACATACGGCCAGTTGCTACCCATGACGTCAAGTGAGTTCCGCAACCAGATGACGGCACTGATTAAGCACTTGGGAATCCAGAATATCCCCAAACGCACCCCTCATGATTGCCGCCATACCTTTTCATGGTTATGCGAAAAATATGAAGTAGCGGAGAATGACCGCAAGCGCATGATGGGCCACTCCTTCGGCAGCGATATCACCAACCGGGTATACGGCCATCGTGACTTGAAAGAACTGCGGGAACAGATCGAAAAAATTGACACCTGTGATTTTTATGTGACAAATGGGGCGTAATAATCGGTAAGAAATGGTAATGACCATATTGCCTGTTTTTCCCTATTTTATTACATTTTCTTACCCATCCTTACAATCGGGGTGATTTCAATTTTAAGAATTTCTTAAATAAAATTACAATCTTTTTGCCACAATTTGCCTTCTTCTGTCTTTTGCCCCATCAATATTACCGATTTATGTAAAAATTGATCCGATCTATTTGGAGGCTTACTCCCTTTCCTCAGCCATCCTGCGGTAAATTCGCGCAGTATCCACGCTGGCGTGCCCCAATATCTCCGCCAGCTCATCCAAATCGTCTTTTGACCGGCAGTAGGTGCAGCCGAACAGGTGGCGCAGATTGTAGGGGTAAACCTTTTCCGGGTCCACCCCCGCCCTCCGGCACAGCCCCTTCATCTGGGACCAGAGATTGCTGCGGTCCACCGGCTTATGGGACTGGGTGACAAACAGCGGTCCCTGCCCGATATCCGCCTGGCGCCGGTAGCAGCGCAATCTCTTTTTCAGCTGTTCGGACAGCTTCACCGTCCTCTCCCGGCCCGGCCCGGGAATCCGCACCTGCCCGCTGTCCACGGCAGCGCCCGTCACCCATCGCAGCTCGCCCACCCTGATTCCCGTGGCGCAGAGCACCTCCAGAATCATGTACAGGCGATAGTCCCCCTCCATCATAGCCGCGTCCGCCAGACGCCGGAATTCCGTCTCCGTCAGCGCCCTCCCCTGGCATATTGGCGTATTCCGCCGCACCTTGAACAGCGGAATACAGCACTCCTGCCTGCCGCTGAAATTCAGAAAGCAGTTGAGCGCCGTCAGCATGGAATTTGCGCTGGTCAGCTTATAGGTCCGGGCCAGATACTCCTTATAGCCGGCCACGGTCCCCTGGTCCACGGCTCTCCCACCGCCGGAAAACTCCAGGTAGGCGTTTAAATCCCGCGTATATTTTCGCACCGTTGCCCCGGAACGTCCGATGTCCTGTAGGTATTGCGCAAATTCCCCGGGCTCCATTTCACCGATCACATGGGGATCCCTGATGTCCTGATCTGCCATTTTTGTTTCCTCCTTTGCGTTCACAGCGCGCAAAAGGCCGGACAGTCGTTCATTCCACTGTCCGGCCTTTCCCGCTGTTTCTAAAACCAATTTTCATTATAAGGGATATCCCTGAAAATTACTCTGGCAAATTATTCCATTCCATATCTCAATCGGGCAGACTGTTCTGCACGCAGAGCGCGCCGTACCCGACCATCGGATTGGGAAACGACTCAAAACCCGGCAGCTGCCTGGCGCCGCGGATCAGGTACGCCTTCACCTTCTCCCCGTACAGGAAGGGATCATTTCCCCGCACAATGCCCCACTCCATGAGCAGGGCCGCGCTGCCGCTGACAAAGGGCGTTGCAAAGGAGGTTCCCGTCACCGCTGCGTAACCGCCTCCCTTCTGCGCGGTCACAATGTCCACCCCCGGCGCCACCAGATCGGGCTTCACCTGATGGTTCATGCGCGTATATCCTCTGCCGGAGAAATCCGCATAGGACAGGTAGGAATCGTCGTAAGCCCCCACAGAAATGACTCCGGCCGCTGTGGAGGGGATTGTCAGGGTGGTATCCGGCGTAGGCAGCAGAAATCGGGTGCCCGGGTTCAGCGCGGCCTGGGACGGCAGCCACAGGTCGTACTGTCCCGTCACCAGACGCACGGGCGTCAGACGGATCGTCCAGATTCCGCTGTCGATGTAGGTTTGCCGTGGCAGGAAGTCCATGTAAATCTCCTGCGCCCGGCTGTAGGGGCTGGGTTCCCCGTAGTACAAAAGCACAATGGTGTCCCGGTAACGAAAGGTCTGAGCGCCCGCGCGGGGGCTGATGGGGCCGCTGCTCTCTCCGGACGGAGCCACCAGGGCGATCTCAAATTGGTCGGCGTAAGATTTCCACAGCTGCACGCTGAAGCCCGTCTCAAAGGGGGCCACGGACAGCTCCACATTCTCCTCCCGCCCCATGGCCAGCCGGCCCGAGGTGTGTCCTCCTCCGGCTCCCTCGTTGCCGGTTCCGGCCGCCAGCACGGTCCGCCCGAAATTGGAGATGCTGTCGATGTAGGTCTCCAGCAGGCTGGTGCCGTCGTGGGAGCCGTAGGTATTTCCAAAGCTCAGATTGACCGCGGTGGGAAGGCTCAGCTCCATGGCCGTGCGCACCACCGCGTCCAGCCCGCGCATGAGCTGGGTAGTCCGCGGAAAGCCGTCCGCCGGGGACACCCCCAGGCGCACGGCCATAATGGCGCTCTCGTAAGCCACCCCGCGGTAGCGCCCGCCGCTCTCCCGCCCGTTTCCGGCCGCAATGCCCGCCACCGCGGTGCCGTGGCCGCTGATATCCACGGAATTTACAATGTCCATTGCCTCGGCCCTGCTGCCGGCCGCCAGCGCTTCGTTGATCTCCTCCTCCGTGTAAACCCGGCCCTGAACCTGGTCCCACAGCCGGATAATCCGCGTCGTTCCGTCCTCCCGGCGGAAATCCTGGTGAAAATAGTCGATCCCCGAGTCAATCACAGCCACCGCCGTCCCTGCGCCCGAGAGGCCGTCCGGGCCCGCCTGGACCTGGGTAAGGCAAGAGGCTGATCTCGCCGCGTTGACGGCAAAGAACAGCCTCTTTGGTTTCTCGATATATTCAATCTGCGGCATCTGACTCACCGCCTCAATCTGGCTCTCCGGCACGATGAGAATGGCGTAGCCGTTCAACAGAATGTCGGCCTGAACGCCCAGGTTCTCCAACCCGCTCAAATCGCCTGAATAGCGCACGATCAACTCCCATGTCCGCTCCTGCGGATTGTAGCCCACCTCCAGATTTCCTGACCGCTCCCGCTCCTCAGGCGTGGCGTCCAGGGCCAGGTTCAGCAGATTCTCCCTCTTTTGGTTATCCATTGCGCACCTCCCGGTTTTGCGCTGCCGCGGCCGGGTGTCACCCGGCCGCACAGCCCTCTGCCCATTATATGCGCCAGAAAATCCCATCATGCATCAGCCGTGCACGATGGAGTAGATGCTGTAAAATCCGGTCACTGTCACCACGCCCACCAGAATCGGGGTGAGGAAGCGGATGAAGAAAATCCAGATCTTTTTGAGCTTAAAGGGGATACCGTCCCGTTCCACCTCGTCCACCAGGTACTCCGGGTTCCACTTCCAGCCGATGTAATAGCACATGGTGATACCGCCGAAGGGCAGCAGAATGTTGTCGGTGATCATGCCGATAAAGTCAAAGACGCTGTAATTCAGGATTGTCACCTGGCCCAGGGTTCCGAAGGACAGGGCGCTTGGCACGCCTGCCAGGAAGCACAGCAGTCCCAGGACTATGGTTGCCTTTTTCCGGGTCCAGCGAAGGGAATCCACGGCGAAGGAGACGCTCACCTCCAGCAGCGCGATGGCGCTCGTGACCGCCGCAAACAGCACCAGGGCAAAGAACACCAGCGCAAAGAAGGGGCCGCCTTTGATGGCGGAAAACACCTTGGGCAGGGTTCCGAAGATCAGGCCCGGGCCCTGTCCCGGCTCCAGGCCGAAGGAGAATACGGCCGGGAAAATGGCGATTCCGGCCATCAGCGCGATCAGGGTGTCCAGCCCCGCCACGCTAAGGCAGCTTCTGGGAATATTTTCCTTCTCACTGAGATAGCTTCCATAGGTGATGGTGATGCCCATGCACAGGCTCAGGGAATAGAACACCTGGCCCAGAGCCGCGTTGACCGCGCTGAGGGTGAAGGCGCTGGCGCGGGGGATAAAGACGAATTTCAGCCCCTCAACCGCGCCGGGAAGGGTCACGCTGCGCACAATGATCACGATCAGCAGCACCAAGAGCAGCGGCATCATAGCCTTGCTGGCCCGCTCAATCCCGTTGATGCCGCAGTAGCAGATCACCGTGGTAATTCCCAAAAACAGGAAATGCCAGAACACCGGCTCCACCGGGCGGCTGATAAATTCCGTAAAATCAGCCGGAGCCGCCAGCGTGGTGGCGTAATTGACAATATACTTGAGAATCCATCCGCCGATCACGCTGTAGTAGGACAAAATCAGGAACGCTGCCGCCACGCCGAACACGCCCACGATCCTGGCGTGGGGATGGATATCCCCGTACGCCTGCACAGGGTCATGCCTGGTCCTTCGCCCCAGGGACATTTCCACCATCATAACCGGAACGCCCAGGATACAGATAAACAGCAGATACACCGCCAGAAACGCTCCGCCGCCGTTTCGGCCCATCAGGTAGGGAAACTTCCAGAGGTTCCCCAGGCCGATGGCCGCCCCCGCCGTCGCCATAATAAAGCCGAGTTTACTTGCCCATTGATTATTCGTTTTCATTGCTTTTGTCCATCCTAATCGTTTATTTTCATAAGTACCGCAGCGTTTGGCCCGCCGCAATAAATCCCCGCCATGGTACGCGGGGCAGTTCCCGCCCAACGCCGCGCTATAAATTTTGTTTTCCGCAGACGGAGGGAAACTTTCCGCGGCCAGAGTGAAACTTTCCGCGGCCAAAGGGAAACGCTTATTTCCGCTTTTTAATCAAGATAAATACCAAACCGCTGAGCCCCATCAGAAGCGGATAGAAGCAGTACGGTATGATCTGAAAGGGCGTGAGCCCGGTCAGGGAGGACGCTGCCAGGAGCTGGGCGCCGTAGGGAATCAGTCCCTGGCCCATGGAGCTGAACATGTCCAGCAGAGAGGCAGACCGCCTGGGCGTCACCCCGAAATCGTCGCTGATCTCCCTGGCGATAGGGCCCGACATGACAATGGCCACCGTATTGTTGGCCGTGCACATGTCCACCAACAGCGCCAGGGCCGCGATTCCCAGCTCTCCGCCCCGCTCTCCGTTTATGCGCCTGCGGATAAACGCCAGGATAAAATCGATTCCCCCGTACTCCTTCACCAGGGCCACAATGCAGGCCACAATGATCGAGATCACCGTGATATCGTACATTCCCGTGATGCCCGCTCCCACGTGGGTGAACATTTCCCCCAGCGGGAAGGCGCCGGTAGCCACGCCGGAAATCAGGGACAGCACCGTGCCGGCGATGAGGATAATGAACACGTTCACCCCGGCCAGGGCTCCCACCAGCACCACCAGATACGGCAATACCCGGAAAATATTGTACTCCAGATTGGCCGTGACCTGAAAATCCGCGTGTCTGCCCAGAAGCAGAAACAAAAGAATCGTGACCACAGCCGCGGGCAGTACGATGAGGAAGTTCTCCCGGAACTTGTCCTTCATATCGCAGCCCTGGGTCTTGACCGCCGCAATGGTGGTGTCGGAGATCATGGACAGGTTGTCCCCGAACATGGCCCCGCCCACCACGGCCCCGGCGCAGATAGCCAGGGAAAAACCGGTCTTTTCGCTGATTCCCACCGCAATGGGCGAAAGAGCCGTGATTGTGCCCACGCTGGTTCCCATGGAGATGGAAATAAAGCAGCCGATCAGAAACAGGCCGGCCACCGCCACCTTGGACGGGAGGATGGACAGCCCCAGGTTCACCGTGCTCTCCACGCCCCCGGCCGCCTTGACCGCGCCGGTGAACGCCCCGGCCGCCAAAAAGATCAGACACATGGTGATGATATTCTCATCCCCCACGCCCTGGGCCGCCAGCCGCATCTTGTCCGCAAATTTCACCTTTGGATTTTGAATGAACGCCACCAGGAGCGCCAGCAAAAACGCCGCGATAGCGGGCATGCTGTAGAAGTCTCCCGTGATAAATCCCGCTCCCAGAAAGATCAGCAGAAACACCAGAATTGGCAGAAGGGCCACAGCCCTTCCCGAATTTTTTTCTCCCATTACCGTAATCCCCCGTAAATTTTTTTCCCGCGGTCTCCAGAAGCCGCATTGTTTTATTATATATGATATGGACACAGCTTTCAACCGGAAATTTCCCAACGGGGATTTTCGCAGACGGCTCCGGGAAACGGGATGCAAAAACCGCCGGCGCCTTTTTTGCGCCGGCGGTCCTCTGTCTCACTTTTGTCAGGGCCGCGAGACCACAACAGACCCGTCGACCACCACGTATTTCACCTCAGTGGACACCTCAAAGGGGCTGCCGTCGGTGATCACCAGATCGCCGTCCTTGCCCACCTCCAGGCTGCCCACCCGGTCGGCCACGCCGATGTGCCGGGCCGGGTTGATGGTGATGGCCTTCAGGGCCTCAAAGGGATCCATCCCCGACTTCACGGCCAGGCCGGCGCACAGCGGCAGATAGTGCTGGGGGATCACCGGGGAATCTGTGATAATGGACACGCTGCAGCCCGCTTTGGCCAGAATCCCCGGCGTCTCGAACGTCTTGTTGCGCACCTCAAACTTGGTGGCATGGCCCAGCGACGGCCCCACCGCCAGGGGATACCCCTCCTTGGCCAGGTGCTCCGCGATCATATGGCCCTCCGTGCAGTGCTCCAGGGTCAGTCTCACGCCGAATTCCCTGGCAATACGGATGGCAGTGAAAATGTCGTTGGCCTGGTGGGCATGGGCTTTCAGGGGAATCTCGCCCCTGAGCACAGGGATCAGCGCCTCCAGCTTCATATCAAAGGCCGGCTTGCGGGACACGTCCTCCCCGGCGGCCTCCTTCTTCTCCATGTACTCCTTCGCCCTAAACAGCATCTCCCGCAGCTTTGCCGCCGTTGTCATGCGGGTGCAGTTGCCCGCATCCTTGTAGCACCGTTTGGGGTTCTCGCCGAAGGCGCATTTCATGGCCACGGGATTTTTCACCACCATGTCGTCCACCCGTATTCCCACGGTTTTCAGCGCCAGGAAGGTGCCGCCCAGCACGTTGGCGCTTCCGGGGCCTGTTGCCACGCAGGTGACCCCGGCCTGGACCGCCAGGGCAAAGGTGGGGTCCATGGGGTTGATGCCGTCCACCCCCCGCAGCTGGGCCGCCACAATGTCTCCGCGCTCATTGACGTCGTCCCCCTCGAATCCGATCCCATAGCCGTCCACGCCCATGTGGCAGTGGGCTTCCACAAAGCCTGGATAGACCGAAAGCCCGGAGGCGTCGACCACCTCGCAGTCCCCGGAGGGCTCCAGGCGGGCTCCTATCTTTACGATTTTTCCATTTTCAATCAATATGTCCGCAACGCCCGGCTCCTCTGTCACCGCGTCGTGGACCAATCCGTTTTTAATGCACAGCATCTCGCTTCCTCCTCCTGATTCATCCGGCCTCTGCCGGAAATGTTCCCGCCGGCGCGCTTTGTACCGGGAGATGTCACAGTCTCTCATAGGTGCCCTTTGCCAGCAGCTCTCCCCCCTCCATCATCACATTTCCGCGGGCGATCACCGTGTCCAGCTCCATGTCCGGGCCGATGAGCAGCAGATCCGCATCCGCGCCGGGGGCCACACGGCCCTTGGCCGGGCACAGCTCCAGCGCCTGAGCCACATTGGAGGTGAAATACGGCAGAGCCTGGGCCAGGTCCATTTCCCCATCCTGAACGAGGTTGACCAGCTGGGCGTACATGCTTCCCACGTCCGTCACTCCGATCTCCACCAGGTTTCCGCCGGCGTCGTAGTTGGACCAGCTGCCCTGGCCGTCGGAGCTGAAGGTCAGGCGCTCCATGGGAACCCCCTCCGCCCTGGCCCTTGCCAGCAGCGCGGGCATCCGCCCCCGGTCGCTCAGATCGCAGGTGATGTCCATATAGCCGCCCAGCTTTGCCAGCTTAAAGCCCTCGTCAACCAGCTCTTCCGTACGCGCCATATGGGTGGGATGGAAGGTCTTGGCCGGAATGTCGGCGCGCTCCAGCGCCTCGAACACCGGCGTCAGCTTGCCCTTTCCCTCCCCCATATGAATCACGATGATGCCGGGTTTGCCGCTGATCATTCCGGCCACCCGCACGTCGCTGGCCAGGCGGATCAGCTCCTCCACGGTAATATTGGGGCCCCGGTGATCCGAGACGGCCAGCTTCAGGCCGAGAATTTCATTTACGAATACAATGTCCTTTTTGATGCTCCCCGTGATGGTCAGGGACGGCACCCCGTAGGCGCCGCAGAGGGCGTACGCCGTGATCCCCTCCTCGTTCAGGGCCTTGGCCTTAGCCACCAGGCTCTCAACGCTGCGCGTCATGTCGTCGGTGCCCAAAAGCCCCAGCACCGTGGTGATACCCGACCGGATCAGGGCCGAGAGCTGAATCTCCGGCGTTCTGGTGTGAAAGCTGCCCTCACCGCCTCCGCCGATCAGATGCTCGTGCTGGTCGATCAGCCCTGGCGTCAACCGCTTTCCGCCCGCCTCGATCACCCTGCACCCGTTGAGGGCCTGCAGGTCCCGCCCCACCGCCTCGATGCGTCCTCCGCATACCAGCACATCCCGAACCCCCAGGTGTTCCGGCATATACACATCCGCTTCCTTAATCAATATCATAGTGTTTGCTCCTTTGATCAGTCTTTTATAGAATACCGTCATGGCTCGTCCCCTTGGGACTCATACGGGTCTATTGTAGCACAGGGACGAAGAAAATAAAACCATTGGCGGAGTGGATGATGCGGGGATAAGAGACGGGAGGGTGTTCAGAGGGCGGGCGCAGTGGGCCCGCGGGGAAAGGACGCTCCGGCAAAAAGGCGGCAATGGCGCGCCGTATCCGGTGCGCGCCATTGCCGCCCTGTTTCATGTATCTTATCGATCACGATTTATGCAAACTTTCTTATTTTAAGAAGCCGTTTACGATCTGAGCCTCCGCTTCCTCCTCGGTCAGCCCCAGCGTCATCAGCTTTACGATCTGCTCGCCGGCGATCTTGCCGATGGCCGCCTCGTGGATCAGCGCCGCGTCGATGTTGTTGGCCGTCAGGCCTGGAACCGCGATAATCTTGGCGTCGTCCATGATGATCGCGTCACATTCCGAGTGACCGGAGCATTTGGCGTTGCCGTTGATCTTGGAGTTGAAGGTCTGAATGGACTGGTCCTTGGCCACGGAGCGGGATACCAGATCCGTGCTGGCGTCGTCCCCGTTTAAGTCCACCACATAGGTGCTGACAGCGTTCTGGGTGCCGTGGGTCAGAAGGCGCTCCCGGACGATGAGCTTTGCCCCGGCGGCCAGCTCTGCGTTGGTGACCCGGTCTGTGGAATCCACGCCCTTGATCTGCACCATCTCCATTTCCACATAGCTGTTTTCTTCCATGTGCACCTCGGTCACGGGATTTAAGATGCGCTTGCCGCGGCCGTCGCCCTCGCCGTAGTGCTTTTCCACATACTTCACCTTGGAGTTTTTGCCCACGTAAAAGCGGTGTATGCCGTCGTGCTCCGCATCCTGGTCGCCGCAGTTGTGGATTCCGCAGCCGGCCACGATCACCACGTCGCAGTCGTCGCCGATATAAAAATCATTGTAGACCATCTCCTTGAGCCCGCTCTCGCTGACCACCACCGGAATGTGCACGCTCTCGTGCTTGGTGCCGGGCTTGATCCGGATATCGATTCCGCTCACGTCCTCCTTGGTGGTTATATCAATATTCGCAGTGGTGCTGCGGCTGGCCAGCTTGCCGTTGGCGCGGATATTGTAAGCGCCCTCGGGTACCCCGTGCAGGTCTGCGACTTCCATCAATATTCTCTCTTGAATTTCATCCATTGTCTATTCATCTCCTTTTGCGTCCGGCGCTTTAATTCTGATTGTAAAACTTGCTGCAGGCATCCACCGCGGAGGCAGTGCCCATGATCTGGGGCATAATCTCGTCCCTGGTCCCGTGGTTGACGATCTTTCCATCGGCAATCACCACGATCTCGTCCGCTATATTTAAAATCCGCTCCTGATGGGAAATGATCAGGATGGACCCGTTGGTATTCCTGCGCATGCGCTCAAACACCTGAATCAGGTTCTGGAAGCTCCAGAGGTCGATCCCCGCCTCCGGCTCGTCGAACACCGACAGCTTGGAGGCCCTGGCCAGCACCGAGGCAATCTCAATGCGCTTCAGCTCGCCGCCTGATAAGCTGCCGTTCACCTCGCGGTTAATATAATCCTTGGCGCAAAGCCCCACCTCGGACAAATACTGACAGGCATCCGTCACGGACAGCTTTTTCTTCGCCGCCAGCCGGATCAGGTCCAAAACCTGGACGCCCTTAAACCGCACGGGCTGCTGGAACGCAAAGCTGATCCCCAGATTCGCCCGGTCGGTGATACTCATATCGGTGATATCCTGTCCGTCGAACAGGATTCTTCCGCTGGTCGGTTTCTCAATCCCCATAATCAGCTTGGCCGTGGTGGACTTTCCGCCTCCGTTGGGGCCTGTGATCACCACAAATTTTCCGTCACCGATGGTCAGGTTTAAATCCTTTATAATTCCTTTTCCTCCCTCGTCGTCGTTTACGTCAAAGGAAAGATTCTCTAATGTAAGCATAGCCTTCTCCTGCCTCTCTGATTTTTCAACATACTATATCTGCTGCAAAGCGCAGCCACAACCTACAGTATACACTATTTTTCCTGTTTTTACTATCCTTATTTTACCTGTGCTGCCAGGAAATGTCTGTTGCATTTGCAACAGATTTGTGCATTAAAAAAGCGGAAAGCTCAAACGAACTTTCCGCCTTTTTCTGCTCCTGCAGAAGATGGGAGTCGAACCCACAAGGTATTACTACCACACGGACCTGAACCGTGCGCGTCTGCCAATTCCGCCACTTCTGCATTTCGCGCCTGCAATCACAGGCGACGAAGGTTATTATAAGGGAATCCGGACAATTTGTCAATTACTTTTCCAAATTTTTTCACACCTGTTTTCGGCCGGGCCGCCGCCCTGCCGCCGCCCGCGATCCGGTTAGCCCTTGATCGCCAGGAACATCAGCACGCAGGTCACGAAAATCAGCCCCACAACCAACAGAACGCCCATATTGTGCTGCTTCGCGTTGTGCACGGAGGGCGGCACTAGGCCGGCTTTCCGCAGCGCTGTCACAATGGGTTTGTAGAGCAGCAGCACAAAGGCTGTGTTCAGACCGCCCTTGAGCAGGTTGAAGGGAAGGATCGCCGGCACCAGCAGCGCCGCCACCGCTTCTCTGGGATACCCCATATAGATGGGGGTGAGCAGGTAATTCCACAAAAGCATGACGATTGTGGCCAGGATAATGCCTGCCACCAGGCCGATGGACGCGCCCTTCAGCGTGTGGTCCCGCTTGTAGAGATAGGCCGCCGGACAGGCGAAGCAGCAGCTGGCCAGAATATTCATGACGCAGCCGATGATGCCTGTGCTGCTGATGGTCACCATCTCGATCAGGGAAACGATCACCGAGATCACCATGGACGTCCAGGGGCCGAACATAAAACCGCCGATGGTGATCATCACATCCTTGGGCTCATAGCTCAAAAACAGCACCACTGGGATGCGGAAGAACAGCACCATCAGAAAAGCGATGGCGCAGAGCATCCCCACCGTGGTGATCCGCTTTGTCCGGGCATCCGCGCCGGACTTTGTGTTTGCAGTTGCATTTGCGTTGCTACTCATTTGATTTTACCTCCGAATTGATTATTTACCGGATTTCGCCGGCCCGATCTGCCCGGCTGGCGGCTCAGCGCCAGTCAGACAAAAAACACCTGAAAAGCTATATGCCTTTCAGGTGTCAAATAATATCCGGTGCATCATTTGGCCGCTGCAAAATGCAGCCGCCCCGTCTATGCTGACACATCTTCTTCCATCCAGACTATACTGTTGGTTCCGGAGTCTAACCGGATCAACGCTTGTGCGCTCGCGGACTGTACCGCCAATCGGGAATTTCACCCTGCCCTGAAGACATCGCCTATTCAGTTTTAGTTATTATAACTCTTTATAACCCTTTATGCAAGTGAATTCGCGGGAGTTTGACACCCCAAAGTCCCGAAAGCCTTATGTGGCTTTATTTTTTTGTCAATTTTGAAAATATTGTATTGCGTAATAGCGTAAATTGTGGTAT
>JAGZSY010000059.1 GCA_018380885.1 Enterocloster asparagiformis | reverse complement strand
TGGCTTGAACGTAGTGAAAGCCAGCGTCTTTAGGCGCTGGCCGGTAACTGCCCCTTATAGGGGCGAGCAAACCACCCGTTTGACGGGTGGTCATGATTGTGCGTTTCTGCTAAAGTTAAATTATTAACATGGAAGGAGAAACGTCTACATGGGATACCAGGTGCAGATTGAGAATATGAAGCGGCTGTTTGCCGGGTGGAAAGAGGACTACGCCGTGTTCGGCCCCAGGCGCATGGCCGGGGAGGGGATGTACTCGGACACGGACGTGGTGCGCTACGGCGAGCTGGAGCGCTGGGAGGATTTGGAGTGGGAGGAGCGGTCCCACTACTCGTTTAAGGAGGCGCTTCTGCCCATCACCGAGATTTTATTTTACTTCACCGAGGACGCGGTGGCCGAGGCCCAGCCGGTACGGCGCAAGCCGGCGCTGATTTTCCTGAGAAGCTGCGATATCCACGCCCTCAGGCGTTTGGACCAGATTTATCTGCACAACCGCTTTGAGGACTCCTACTATAAGCGCCTGCGGGAACAGGCCAGGCTGGTGCTGATGGGCTGCCCCAATTCCTGCGGCAGCGGCTTCTGCGTGTCCATGGGCACCAACCGGACGGAGGATTACGACGCCGCGGTGAGCCCCGGGGAGGGCGCGGTGCGGATCGTCAGCAAGTGGGAGGAGCTGGACCAGGTCCTGGCGGACATGGGCGCGCCCCAGGAGGATTTCCAGCCGGATTTCGTCCGGGAGAACGGCGTGCAGGTGGAGCTGCCGCCGCAGCTGGACAGCTCGGCGCTCCAGGCTCCCCTGTGGAAGGAATACGACAGCCGCTGCGTGAACTGCGGCCGCTGCAATTTTGTCTGTCCCACCTGCACCTGCTTTACCATGCAGGACATCTACTACACGGACAACGGGCGCGCCGGGGAGCGCCGCCGGGTGCACGCCTCCTGTATGGTGGACGGGTACACGGACGTGGCCGGAGGCGGCTGCTACCGGAAAGCCAACGGGGAGCGGATGCGCTTTAAGGTGCTCCATAAGATTTCCGATTTCAAAAAGCAGTTCGGTTACCAGATGTGTGTGGGCTGCGGGCGCTGCGACGATATCTGCCCGGAATACATATCATTTTCCGCCTGTGTGAACCGGGTGGCAAAGTTGGCAAAGGAGGAGAATTGACATGAGCGGGAATGAATATACGCCCTTTTTATCCAGGATCGTGAAGGTCAGAAAACACACGGAGATCGAGTACACCTTCACCATGGCCTGCGAGGGGGAGGTGAGGCCCGGCCAGTTCTTCGAGGTGTCCATCCCCAAGTACGGCGAGGCCCCCATTTCCGTCAGCGGAATCGGGGAGGGCACCGTGGATTTGACCATCCGCCGGGTGGGTAAGGTTACAAACGAGATATTCGAACGCTACGAGGGGGACAGCCTGTTTATGCGCGGCCCCTACGGCAACGGATTTGACTATGAGGACTACCGGGGCGCCGAGCTGGTGGTGGTGGCGGGCGGAACGGGCGTTTCGCCGGTCCGCGGCGTGATCCGGTATTTTGCGGACCATCCGCAGGAGCGCGAAAGCATGACGGTCATCGCAGGCTTCAAAAGCCCGGAGGACGTGCTGTTCAAGGATGATTTTGCGGACTGGGAGAAGAAAATGAACCTGATCCTCACCGTGGACGGCGCCGGGGAGGGCTATGAGGGCCGGGTAGGGCTGGTGACAAGGTACATCCCGCAGATGGAGCTGAGGGACCCGCAGGCCGCCAGGGCCATCGTGGTGGGACCGCCCGCCATGATGCGCTTCTCCGTGAAGGCCCTGTTGGACCGGGGGCTGCGGGAGGAACACATCTGGGTGTCCTACGAGCGGAAAATGTGCTGCGGCATCGGAAAGTGCGGCCATTGCCGCATCGGAGACAAATATGTCTGCGCGGACGGCCCGGTGTTCCCCTACACCGTGGGCAGAGAACTGGTAGATTAGGAGGCGTGCGAGAATGGATGTCAATACAAAGAAGCTGAAGAAAAATGCGTTCCGCGTGACAAAGGAGCGGGGCCTCACAGCCTCCCGCGTCCGGGTGCCCGGCGGCCATCTGGACGCCCAATATCTGTCCATGATTCAGGAGATTGCGGAGACCTACGGCAACGGCTCGGTGCACATGACGGTGCGCCAGGGCTTTGAGATTCCCGGAATCCGCTACGAGGACATGAAAAAGGTCAACCAGATGCTGCAGCCCATCATCGAGGGGCTGGGAATCAACCAGCCGGAGCCGGGCCAGGGCTATTCGTCCTCCGGCACCCGCAACATTTCCGCCTGCGTGGGCAATAAAGTCTGTCCCTACGCCTGTTACGACACCAGCGAGTTTGCGTTCAAGATCGAGAAGGCCGTCTTTCCCGACGACTTGCACGTGAAGGTGGCGCTGACCGGCTGCCCCAACGACTGCGCCAAAGTGCGCATGCACGATTTCGGCATCATGGGCATGACCGAGCCCCAGTACCGGCCGGAGCGCTGCGTGAGCTGCGGGGCCTGCGAGAAGGCCTGCCGGAGGAAGTCCGTGGGCGCGCTGACCATGGTGAACTACAGAATCCGGCGCAGCCACGAGAAGTGCATCGGCTGCGGGGAGTGCGTGCTCCAGTGTCCCACCAGGGCCTGGGTGCGCAGCGAAAAGAAATATTACCGCCTGACGCTTCTGGGGCGGACGGGGAAGAAGAACCCGCGCCTGGGAGAGGATTTTATCAAGTGGGCCGATGAGGAGAGCATTTTAAAGATCATCACCAACACCTACGAGTACGTGCGGGAGTATATCGACCGGAGCGCCCCCGGGGGAAAGGAGCACATCGGCTACATTGTGGACCGGACGGGCTTCGAGGAGTTCAAGAAATGGGCGTTAAAGGACGTGAAGCTGCCGGAGCTGGCGGAAATTCAAAACCGCATCTACTGGGGCGGCGTCAAATACTGAGAGAGGGGGAAATGGAGATGAAACGGGTACAATCGACCTGCAATTACTGCGCCCTGGACTGCAACATGGATTTCTACGTGGAGGACGGGCGCATCGTCAAGGTGCTGCCCACCAAGGGCTATCCGGTCAACGACGGCTTCTGCTGCATCAAGGGGCTGTCCCTGGACAAACAGCAGACCGTGGTCAAGACGTCACCGCTGCCGAAGATTCGGCAGGCGGACGGCGCCATGAAGGAGGTGTCCTGGGAGGAGGGCTTCAGGCATGTGGCTGAAAAGCTTCAGGAGCTTCAGGAGAAATACGGGCGCGAGAGCGTGGCGGGGATCAGCACGGGGCAGCTGACCCTGGAGGAGTTTGCCATTTTCGGCCACGTGATGCGCAACTACCTGAAAACAAATGTGGACGGCAACACCCGCCTGTGCATGGCCACCGCCGTGGTGGCCCACAAGCAGAGCTTTGGATTTGACGCGCCGGGCTACACCCTGAAGGATTTGGAGCTGTCCGACACCATCGTGTTCGTGGGGGCAAACCCGGTGGTGGCCCACCCCATTCTGTGGAGGCGGGTGAAGCTGAACAAGATCCCGGGAAAGAAGGTCATCGTCATCGACCCGAGGGAGTCCGAGACGGCTATGAACGCGGACTACTGGTATCCGGTCCGCTGGAAGGGCGATCTCTGCTTGTTCTACACCCTGGCCAATGTGCTGATCGGGAAGGGCTGGGTGGACGAGGATTATATCGCGGCCCACACCGAGGGCTACGAGGAGTTCCGGGAGTTCGCCAAGGCGTTTATCCTGGAGCGGGCGCTGGAGACCACCGGCCTGGAGCCGGAGCGGATTCTGGAGCTGGCGGGATTAATTCACGAGGGCAAGCGCGTGTCCTTCTGGTGGACCATGGGCGTGAACCAGGGCTACGAGGCGGTGCGCACGGCCCAGGCTATCATCAACATCGCGCTGATGACCGGCAACATCGGGCGGCCCGGCACCGGGGCCAACTCCATCACCGGACAGTGCAACGCCATGGGCTCCAGGGCGTACTCCAACACGGCGGTGCTCTACGCGGGCGGCGATTTCACCAACCCTGCCCGCAGGGCCGCGGTGGCCGCAGCCCTGGGCGTGGATGAGAGCGTGCTGGCAGAGAAGCCCACCGCCACCTACAACCAGATCATCGAGGGGATTAACGAGGGAAGGATCAAGGGCCTGTGGATTCTCTGCACCAACCCGCGGCACAGCTGGACCAACAACGAGACCTTTGCCGAGGCGGTGAAAAAGCTGGAGCTGTTCGTGGTCCAGGACATCTACGACACCATCGAGAGCGCGGAGCACTGCACGGTGTTCTTCCCCGTGGTGCCGGGCATCAAGAAGGAGGGCACCTATATCAACCTGGAGCGCCGTCTCTCCGCCATGCGCCCCTGCCTCCCCAGAGGGGAAAACGAGATCAGCGACTACGAGGCCGTGCTGGGAGTGGGCCGCGCCCTGGGCATGGGCGATCTGCTGAGGGGCTGGGAGACGCCCAGGGACTGCTTTGAGCTGATGAAAAAGTGCTCGAAGGGTATGCCCGGCGATATCACCGGTGTGACCTGGGAAATGCTGGAAAATTCTCGCGGCGTCCAGTGGCCCTTCCGGGAGGGGGAGGAGCTTTTGGAGGATCAGCGCCGCCTGTACGGGGACGGGAATTTCTTCACGCCCAGCAAGAAGGCGCAATTCAAATTCGAGGCGCCCAGGGAGAATCCGCTGCCCTTAAGCAGGGAATTTCCCTATGTGTTCAACACCGGCAGAGGCTCCGTGGGCCAGTGGCACACCCAGTCCCGCACCAGGGAGGTCCAGTTTGTGGAGGACGTTTCGGCCAAGGAGGCTTACCTGTTCATGAACCCGCGGACAGCCGGGGAGAAGGGCGTGGAGGAAAATGATTTCGTGCGGGTGCACTCGGCCAACGGGCACAGCGCGGTGTTTCGGACGCGCCTTTCCGGGCACGTGAGGGAGCAGGAGCTGTACGCGCCCATCCACTACATCCAGTGCAACAAGCTGACGCCGTCCATTTACGACCCCTATTCCAAGGAGCCGTCCTACAAGGCGACCCCGGTTTGGTTTGAAAAAGCGGAAGGAGGAAACGGTCATGTATCGGATCAAAATTGACAGAAGCCGCTGTATCGGCTGTCTGACCTGTGTGACGGCCTGCGTGGTCAGCCATGAGTCCTGCGACGCCAGAAACCGCGTGGTGATTGACAGCGAGGGCAAGTGCGCGCCTATATTCTGCCGCCATTGCGACCGGCCCGAGTGCGTGTACACCTGCATGACCGGGGCGATGCACAAGAACCCGGACACGGGTTTTGTGGAGTACGACAAGGAGAAATGCGCCAGCTGCTATATGTGCATCATGGCCTGTCCCTACGGCGTGTTAAAGAGCGACCGCCTCGAGCACAAGGAGATCATGAAATGCGACATGTGCGTGCACCGCAGTGCGGACGGCTCGCCGGACCCCATGTGCGTGGAGATTTGTCCCATGGCGGCGATTACAATGGAGGAGGTGGCGGAATGAGATATGTGGTATTGGGCGCCAGCGCGGCCGGCATAAACGGCGCGAGACAGCTGCGCAAGCGGTGCCCCGAGGCGGAAATCGTGATGGTGAGCAGGGACCGGGAAATCTATTCCCGCTGCATCCTCCACCACCTGATCGGCAATTTGCGCACCAGGGAGCAGCTCTGTTTTGCGGAGGAGGATTTTGAGACCCGCTACCGGGTGGACTGGAGAAGGGGGACCTCCTGCACGGGCGTGGACATTGGAAAAAAGGAGATTTCCCTGTCGGACGGGACCAGCCTGACCTACGACAAGCTGCTCATCGCCACCGGTTCCCACACCTTCCTGCCGCCGGTAAAGGGGCTGCGGGAGGCAGGGGGCGTGTACGGCTTCCGCGATCTTGAGGAGACGGAGGCGATCATGGCGGCGGCGGAGACCGCAAAGCACATTGTGATCATGGGCGGAGGCCTCACCGGCCTGGACGCGGCGGTGGGCTTTCTGCACACAGGCCGCAGCGTGGAGCTGGTGGAGACGGCCGGGCGGCTGCTGGTAAAGCAGCTGGATGACCGGGCCGCCTCGGTCTACCAGCAGGCGTTAAAGGACAGGGGCGTGAAGCTCCATCTGGGCTGCGCCATCGAGGAGGTGCGCTGCGGGGGAGACGGCAGCGTGAGCTCCCTGGTTCTCACCGGAGGCCTGGAAATCCCCTGCGACCTGCTGGTGGTCACGGCGGGCGTGCGCTCCAACGTGGAATTTCTGGAGGGCTCCGGCCTTGCGCTGGACAGCTTCGGCCTGGTCGTGGACCCCTGCGGGCGCACCAGCGCGCCCGACGTCTACGGGGCGGGCGACGTGAGCGGCCGCTCCCCAATCTGGCCTGCGGCCGTAAAGCAGGGCATGGTGGCTGCGGACAATATGGCCGGGGTGAAGGCGGGGATGGAGGATTTCTTCGCCAGCAAGTCCACCATGAATTTCCTGGACATTCCCACCATGTCCCTGGGGGTCCCGGAGAAGCCGGACGGCACCTATGAGGAGATCGTGGAGGACACGGGGGAGCAGTACCGCAAGGTGATCCACAAGGACGGCAGAATCTACGGCGCCATCCTCCAGGGGGATTTGTCCTACGGCGGCGTGCTGACCCAGCTGATCGCCCGGAAAATCGATGTGTCCAGGGTGAAAAAGCCGCTGTTCTCCATCGATTACTCTGATTTCTTCCACACCAGCGACAAATTCGAATACTACTACGAGGTGACGAAATGAACGGAAAATTGAAAAATATGCCCATCGCAGTCGTGCCCACCATGCTGGGGGCGGCCACCCTTTCCAATGTGTACCAGTCCCTGGGATACGACTGGGTGCGCCATCTGACCATGTGGATTTCCACCGTGGTGCTGGTGTGCTATCTGGTAAAAATCGTCCGCTATCCCGCGGCGGTGAACAGCGAGTACAAGAACACCATCCCGGCCAGCCTGTACGCCGGAATTACCATGGTGACTATGATCCTGACCAGCTATTACCGGGATTGGATTCCCGGCCCCATGCGGGCGCTGCTGATCGCGGCCGTCTGCATCCACGCGGTACATATTCTGGTATTTCTGTGGAGAAACGTGTTCCACGGCGTCAACCTGGACACCTTTGTGCCCAGCTGGTTTGTGACCTTTAACGGCATCATGGTCTCCACGGTGGCGGGCGCCGCGGTGCTGCCTCCCATCATGGCTAAGGCCGTGCTTTGCTGGGGCCTGTTCATCTACACGGTCACCATCCCCTTCATGGTCTGGCGTCTGATCACGCGGGAGGTGAAGCCCGCGGCCTTCCACACCCAGGCCATCGTGCTGGCGCCCTGCAGCCTGTGCCTGGTCAGCTATCTGAATGTGGTGCAGGAGCCCAGCCAGATCGTGGTGACGGCGCTCACCGTCTGCGTGATGGCTTCCCTGGCCTTCATCGTGGTAAAGCTGCCTGCGTTCTACGCCGTGCCCTTTACGCCGGGCTTTGCGGGACTCACCTTCCCCATGGCCATCGGGGTCGTGGCCTCCAACAAGGCCTCCGCCTACTTTGCTGGAGCCGGGCAGGAGACGCTTGCCGGCGTGATCAAGCAGATTGCAGGCTTCCAAATTTACCTGACAACTGCTATAATTGGAATGGTTATGTTCTGCTTTTATAAAATGTGGCGGAACAGTATGAAAACGGCGGCCTGACCGCAGAGGGCCGTTCGCCGGAGAATGCGGCAGGCCCCGTACCGCGGTATTCAAATCATGGTCCGGCCGGCATGGGAACACCAGGCCGGCCGGTTTTGCGCGGAAGATGAGGAGGACGGACAAGGGATGAGAACGGAAAACAGACTGGAAGAGAAACGGACCTGGAAAAAACAGCCGGTATATGGGGGCGGAGCCGCCGGGCAGGAAAGCGCGGGCGGGAACGGCCATGCGGACCGCGGCCGCCTGAACCCGGCGGGAGAGAGGGAGGGAGCGGATTTTCGCGGAAATGCGGACCGCGTTTCCCTGGAGGAGGCGGCCGCCGCGCTCTTAGAACTCTGCGGGGCAATCGGGGACGTGGAGACAGTGCCGATTCTGGACTGCAGCGGCCGGATTCTGGCCGAGGACGTGCGGGCCTCCTTTGACAATCCGCCCTTTGACCGCTCGCCCGTGGACGGGTACGCGGTGCGCAGCGCGGATATTTCCGGGGCTTCCCGTGAAAATCCCGCGGCTCTCCAGGTGGTCGGGGAGGTGGACGCGGGGGGCTGGTCCGGGGAGCGGATCGGACCGGGCCAGGCTATGCGCATCATGACCGGCGCGCCGATCCCGGAGGGAGCGGACTGCTGCGTATACCAGGAGCAGACGGATTACGGGGAGGAACGTGTTCTGGTATACCAGCCCTGCCAGGCCTGGAAAAATTACTGCTTCAAGGGCGAGGACATCCGCGCCGGGGCGCTGGTGCTGCGGGAGGGCACTGCGCTGACCTATGTGGAGACGGGGATTTTGGCCGGTCTGGGCCGGGAGCGGGTGAACGTCTACCGCCGCGTCCGGGTGGCGGTGTTCGCCTCCGGGGATGAGCTGGCGGAGCCGGGGACAGCGCTGGCCCCCGGTAAGATTTATGACAACAATCTGTATTTCCTGGCCGCCCGCCTGCGGGAGTGGGGGGCGGCGGTCACCGCGCTGGAGCGGGTCGCCGACCGGCCGGAGGCGATGGCAGAGAGGCTTCTTTGGGCGAGGGAGAGCGCCGATCTCATCATCACCACCGGCGGCGTTTCCGTGGGCAAAAAGGATATCATGCACGAGGCCCTGGCCCTGGCCGGGGCAACGCGCCTGTTCTGGAAAATCCGCATGAAGCCGGGGATGCCCACCATCGGCTCGGTGCTGGGCGGCACGCCGGTGCTCAGCCTGTCGGGCAATCCCTTCGGCGCCTTGGCGGACTGCGAGCTGCTGGCGCGGCCCATGCTGGCCAGGCTGGGCCGCAATCCGGCCTTAAATCCGGCTGCGGGGGAGGCGGTCATGCTCCAGGGCTTTCCCAAGGCCAGCCCCTCCAGGCGGTTTCTGAGGGGCGTCTGGGAAAACGGGCAGGTGCGGATTCCCGAGGTGAAAAAGCACGCCTCCGGCATCCTGAGCTCCATGAGCGGGTGCAACTGCCTGGTGGATATCCCGGCCGGCACGGAGTCGGTGGAGCCGGGCGGTAGGGTGCGGGTGATCTTTCTGTAGGGGAAAGAAAACGCTCCCGGCCATTGCCGGGAGCGGAAAAAAGGGCCTGCCGCGCGGCAAAATTGCCGGGGCAAGCCCGTTTTCTCACTGCTGTGCGCTCTCCGCGGCGGCGGGGACGTCGAAGCTCTCCGATTTAAAGCTGCTGTAAAACCTGCCCTTGCTGGCGGTGAATTTCAAAACGCAGTAGTCCGGGTCCGTGACGCCGCCGGGGTAGTACATCGTGTCCCCCTCCCGCCAGATCATTTCCCTGGAAGCGCTGTCCGTCAGCACCTCCATGGTGCCGGTCAGCATAACCCCGCGGTAGAACCTGCGGTCGCAGAAGTAGATGCAGGCTTTGGGGTTCTGCCGGTACTGCGCCGCCCGCATGGACGAGGTGTTGCTGGTAAAGTAAAAGGTTTCGATGCCCACGCGCTTGCGGGGCGGAAGCATGGCCTTGGCGTTGGGCCAGCCCTGTTCGTCGACGGAGCCGATAAAGGACACCCCCTGCTTGTCGATCAGATTTCCGATTGTCTTTTCTACATCTCTCATAAAACGCCTCCTTGTGGTATTACAACAGGCTGCCGCCAGCCCCCGGGGCGATGCTGCGCCCTGTGTGCTCTCATTATAGGACAATGGACAGCGGCCGTAAAGAAGGCACTTTTTTGTAACTACGGAAGCTGTAGCTACAAAAGCCCTTTTTCCCGCAGAAAGTCCTGGCGGTTGTCCTCCAGCATGAGCTCGATGCCCACGCTCTGCAAAATGGAGACGGCCTCAAAGATTCTGCGACCCCGGTCTGTGAGAAAGTAGTCCACCCTCAGGGGATATCCCTCGTAGGTCTCCTTGCCCACGATCCCGTACTCCGCCAGCTCTTTGAGGTGCTGGATCAGCATTTTCCGGCTGATGCCCGCGATGGATTTTTCCAGGGAGGACAGGGAGCAGGTCCCCTTGCTCAGCTGCCAGAGGATAATGGGCTTCCATTTTCCCCGGATAATGTCGTGGGTGAGCTCCAGCGGGCAGGTGTAATCGCTGCGCAGTTTCATATATTATCCTCCTCAGTTATCGATCTGTAATCCATTATAGACGGTGCGCAGGGAATATACAAGGAGTTACGCCCCGCGGAGAATTGTGAAAGTTATACAAAAATTGAGATTATATTTTGTACGCTATTTAAATTGACAGCATCGCCGTTTTCTGTTTATACTATACCTAGTTAAAAACAAAACAAAGTGTGTTACTGGTCATGCAGGCATTAACTATTGAGAACATGGGAATGTTCTTATTAGTTAGTGCCTTTTTTGTCTGCCGCTTTTGCGGGGAAATCACTGCGGCCGCGGGCCGCAAGGGCGGGGAATCAGGGATTAGGGCGCACGGAAAGGAATGTGTGAGATGAAAGATAAAATTTTCGGCGTATTACAGCGGGTGGGAAGAAGCTTTATGCTGCCCATCGCCATACTTCCGGTGGCGGGACTTCTGCTGGGCATCGGCAGCTCCTTCACCAACGCAACGACCATCGCAACCTATGGACTGGAGGGCTTTCTGGGGGACGGGACCCTGCTGCACAGCCTGCTCACCATCATGAGCAAGGCGGGCAGCGTGATCTTTGACAACCTGCCCATTATCTTTGCCGTGGGCGTGGCCATCGGAATGGCCAAGGCCGAGAAGGAGGTCGCGGCCCTGTCCGCAATGATCGCCTTCCTGGTGATGAACATTTCCATCAACGCGGTGCTCCAGAACACCGGCAAGGTGCTGGCGGACGGCAGCATCGGTGAGGGCGTGCTGGAGGGAACCATCACCAGCGTTCTGGGCATCCAGACCCTTCAGATGGGCGTGTTCGGCGGTATCATCGTAGGTCTGGGCGTGGCGGCCCTGCACAACCGGTTCCACAAGATCGTGCTGCCCAACGCCCTGTCCTTTTTCGGCGGTTCCCGCTTTGTGCCCATCATTTCCACCATCACCTACGTGTTCGTGGGAATTTTGATGTACTTTATCTGGCCTGTGGTGCAGAACGGCATCTTCGCCCTGGGCGGGCTGGTGACAGGCACCGGCTACGCGGGCACCCTGATCTTCGGGATTGTGAAGCGGGCGCTGATTCCCTTCGGCCTGCACCACGTGTTTTACCTGCCCTTCTGGCAGACCGCGGTGGGCGGCACCATGATGGTGGACGGCAGCCTGATCCAGGGCGGACAGAACATTTTCTTCGCCCAGCTGGCATCCTCCAACGTGGCCCATTTCAGCGCGGACGCCACCCGGTATTTCTCCGGCGAGTTCATTTTCATGATTTTCGGCCTGCCCGGCGCGGCCCTGGCCATGTACCGCTGCGCAAAGCCGGAGAAGAAGCGGGCTGCGGGCGGACTGCTGCTCTCGGCGGCGCTGACCTGTATGCTGACCGGCATCACGGAACCCATTGAGTTCTCCTTCCTGTTTGTGGCGCCTATGCTGTTCGGCGTGCAGGTGGTGCTGGCGGGCGCGGCCTACATGATCGCCCATATCCTGAATATCGCCGTGGGTCTGACCTTCTCCGGCGGCCTGTTAGATCTGCTGATTTTCGGCATCATGCAGGGCAACGCAAAGACCAGCTGGCTGCGGATCATTCCGGTGGGCATTGTGTACTTCTTCCTGTACTACTTTATTTTCAGCTTTTTGATCCGCAAATTCAACTTGAAAACGCCGGGACGCGAGGATGAGGACGAGGAGACCCGCCTTTACACCAAGGCGGACGTGAATGCAAGGAAAGCCGGAAACGGCCCGGAAGGGCCCCGGGGCGCAAATGCGGCCATGGATCAGAGAAGCGCGGATATCGCCCGCTTCCTGGGCGGCCGGAGCAATATCACCTCCGTGGACTGCTGCGCCACCAGGCTGCGCTGCTCCGTGGACCGGCCGGAGCTTGTGGACGAAAAGGGGTTAAAGGCCACGGGAGCCGTGGGCGTGATCAAAAAGGGCCAGGGCGTCCAGGTGATCTACGGCCCCAACGTGACGGTGATCAAGGCGGAGCTGGAGGCATATCTGGAGCAGGCACAGGACGAGAGCCAGCCCGCGGTCTCAGAGGCCGGGCAGAGCCAGGAGACCGCCGTCAAGGCCGCGGCCGCCCCTCAGACCGGGCGCCACGGGCTGCGCTCCCCCTTTAACGGTACTGCGGCCCCCATCACTGAGGCGCCGGACGAGGCCTTTGCCAGCCGGATGATGGGCGACGGATACGTGGTCACGCCCTCCGACGGCGAGGTGGTGATGCCGGAGGACGGCGAGGTGATGTTCGTGTTCCCGTCCAAGCACGCCATCGGGCTGAAAAACGAGGACGGCATGGAGTACCTGCTGCACATCGGGGTGGACACGGTAAAGCTGGACGGAAAAGGCTTCGAGGTCTTTGTGCAGGACGGCCAGAAGGTGAAAAAGGGCCAGCGTCTCATGCATTTTGATCTGGACTATATCCGGGAAAACGCGGCCTCGGACGCCTGTATGGCAGTGTTCACCAGCCTGGCGGAGGGCCAGTCTGTCCACATGGAGCGCACCGGTGCGGTGAGCGCCCTGGACGAGATCGCCTGGTACTGAGCGTGAAAAAATCCTCCCCGGCAAGTGGTGGTTTTCCGGATTATCAGGTATAATAGACAGAGAACGCATTCCAGGGAGGAGATTGTATGTACCGGGTCATCAAGGTTTTGAATAACAACGGGGTTTTGGCTCTGGATATGGAGAAAAAGCAGGAGGTCATCCTGCTGGGGAGCGGAGTGGGCTTCGGAAAGAAGGCGGGTCAGCGGTTCGAGGGGAGCTCGGATGCGCGGCGCTACGAGCTGGTCAGAAAGGAGACCTCCGCCCTCCAGGCTGTAAACGGCATCGACCCCGTCTACATTGAGGTGACGGCCAGGATCATCGAGGCGGCGGAGGCGCTGCTGGGGCCCATCCGGCACGACATCCTGATCGCCATGGCCGACCACATCGCCCTGGCGGTCAGCCGGGCGAAGGAGGGCTGCCAGCTGCCCAACCCCTTCAGCCAGGACATCCGGGCGCTGTTTGCCCAGGAGTACGAAGCCGCTCTGAGAGGCAGGGACCTCATTTTGCGGGAGCTGGGCGTGGAGATATCCGAGGATGAGGTGAGCTATATCACGCTGCACATCCACGGCGGACTGTCCGATGAGAACGTGTCCCAGTCCCTGGAGCTGGCCCGCCTGGTCCAGGACGGCATCCGCCAGATCGAGGAGGGGATGGGGATGCCGCTGCCGGCGTCGTCCCTGGGCTACAACCGCCTGATGAGCCATATGCGCTATATGATCGCCAGAACCCGCAAGAAGGAGCGGGCTAACCTGAACATGGACGACTACGCCAGGGAAAAATTTCCAAATGCTTACGAGATCGCCGGGAGGGTCTGCCGGGACATCGGCCAGAAACTGAAATGCCCCGTGGCCCAGGAGGAGGTCGCCTTTCTGGCGATCCACATTCAGCGGGCGGCGGGACAAGGGTGAGTATCAAGAAAAATAGATTGTAGATTGTAAAATGCCGCAAAGCGCGCCGGAAACCGGCTGGCTTTGCGGCATTTTTTGATGCGCCCGGCCGGGATATGCCCTCTGGTCCGGCGCCGTTTTTCCGGTCATTTTTCCCGGACTCCGTCACCGCAGGCCGAAGTATTCCTCCGGAAACGCGGCCGCCCCGTCCTCCTCGTTGGTTCCGGCGATGTGGAGGGCGGCGGATTTCACGTCGTCCTGGGCGCTGCCCATGGCCACGGATACCCCGGCGAGGCGCAGCATCTCGATATCGTTCTGGTTGTCCCCCATGGCCAGCACCGACGACATGGGGATGTCCAGGCGGGTGCAGAGGGGTTGCAGGGCGTTTCCCTTGGAGGCGGACACCGAGTTGATCTCGATGCTGCACTCGCCGGTGCGCAAATCCAGCAGAACAGGAGAAATGTATATGCTCAGCACCAAGGAAGAGGTTTACGGGTATCTGGAAAAAATCAGCCGCCCATTTTCGCTGTTTTTCCATCCTCCATTCCACAACACAACTTGACTTATAATCCAATCTGATCTAGTATTACAGGTGGAACATTGAGAACAGGAGATGTGTCAGATGAACAAGAAAGAAGTCAGCGAAATCAAGAAACTGTTTACCCCCGCGGGCTGCGCCATCACAAGAATCTGCGGCTGTTACGTGGATGCGGAGAAGGAGAAGCGCACGGAGTTAAAGGAGGCGTTCCTCTCCCTGCCCGAGGAGGAGGCCTTTAAATATTTTTCCATTTTCCGGGGAGCCATGTCCGGCACGCTGGGCAAAAACCTGATCAACATGGAATTTCCCTTACATACCGAGGAGCCGGGCGGAACACAGGAGTTCCTGCTGCGCCTGCGGGACAGCGAGCTGAAGGACGACGCATTGCTGGAGGAATTTTACGACAAGGTGATCGCCAACTATGATTACGGGGAAAACTACTATATTATACTGATCCACTGCGCCTACGATATTCCGGCCAGGTCCTCGGACGGCATCGAGATGTTCGACGCCTCGGATTACGTGTACTCCTTTATCCAGTGCAGCATCTGCCCGGTAAAGCTCTCCAAGGCCGGACTGAGCTATAACCCCATGACCAACACCATCGAGAACCGCAACCGGGACTGGCTGGTGGACGCGCCGGGCCTGGGCTTTCTCTTCCCGGCCTTCAACGACCGGAACACGGACCTGCACAGCCTGCTGTACTACTCCAAGAACGCGGAGGAGCTGAGCACCCAGCTGATCGACGAGGTGCTGGGCTGCACAATACCGCTGTCCGCCAAGAGCCAGAAGGAGACCTTCCAGGCCATTGTGGAGGAGACCCTGGGCGAGAACTGCGATTTTGAGACCGTGAAAAATATCCACGAGAGCCTGAGCGAGATGCTGGAGGAGCGCAAGGAGGACCCGGAGCCTTTGACCCTGGACAAATACCAGGTGAAGCGCCTTTTGGAGGACAACGGCGCGGACCCGGAGAAGCTGCAGGAGCTGGACACCATATATCCCACGGACGAGAAGAGCCGGGAGGCCAGCTTTGTGGCCACCAACGTGGTCAGCACCCGCGGCTTTGAGATCAAGACCCCGGACGTCAGCATCAAGGTGTCGCCGGACAAGACCTATCTGGTGCAGACCAAGATGGTGGAGGGGCGCTCCTGCATCGTCATCGAGGTCAACGAGCACGTGGAGATCAACGGCATCGCGGTCAAGCCCATGCGCGCAAAGCAGGACGGGGAATAGAAAAATTTGGGAGCCTTTTTGCGTTTCCGTCATATTTTTGCCAAATTCCGCATATAATGGAATCAGTGGTACAAACCATAGAATATTGCGGATATTAAAGGAGAGAGCGGAATATGGCACGTGGAGTTCGTAAAACACCTCTGGAGAAGCTGAACGAGGAGCTGGCCCAGGTGGAGGAAGCGCTGGAGCAGTATAAGGATTGTATGGAAACCCTGAAGGATAAGGAGCGTCAGCTGAAGGAGCAGATCGAGCTGGAGCAGCTCAAATCCGTGATGGCGCTGCTTGACGAACAGGGGATGACGGTTGCGGATTTAAAAGATATGTTGGAACAGAACCGGAATACACAGCAGAGCGCTTAGGCGCTCTGTTTTTTTTTCTGGCTTTAGCCAGTTGAGTACGTTGGAGTTCCTGAAGTCAGGAACGGAGACGTGCGAAACAGAAAACCACCTGCTTCGCGGGTGGTGTAG
>JAGZSY010000058.1 GCA_018380885.1 Enterocloster asparagiformis | reverse complement strand
TCCGGTGTGTAGCGTTTGTTTGGTATTCCCTTTGGCATAATAAAGCCCCCTACTTGTTATTCAGTATACCATACTGTCTAACAAATGGGGGACAGTTCACATCTCTGATGGTCTGCGAATAATGTTTTTGACCCGTGATTTTCACTCCTCGCTGCAAATATTTCTATTATAGCACAAAATTTTCTCATGGATCAATTACCTCTGCTTCCGCTCAATAAAAGAACTGTAGGTTTGTCAAACATATTGGACAGTGAACTCACGTGGCGAACGCCATGCGAGGGGCCTTATGGGAAAGTTATTGGAGCGGCGGTTATGGACGGCGAGCTGCTTATTAAAATCGTCCAGCGAGTAAAAGCTATGACAGGAGTAAAAGCGTTTCTGGTCCTCCCTGTGGCTGCGCTCCACCTTGCCGTTGTGGCGGGGCGTGTAGGGACGGATGAGCTTGTGGTGTATACCGAGCTGTGCAGCGGTAGCCTCAAACAGGGTGGGCAGGTCATGTTTGCTGTTGGAGAAACGATTGGTGAACTCAAATCCGTTGTCTGTCTGGACGCACTCCACCCGGATGCCCCGGCGGGCATACCACTTGAACAACCGCTTCAGAAAGTCGGCAGAAGAGTAGGTGCTCTGCTCGGGATAGGCGGCCAGGAAGCGCAGGCGGGTGAATTCATCTATGGCAGTGTACTGGAACAAGCGCAGCTCCGAGTCTGCAATACACCTGCGGGGTACGACTTTCACATCCACCTGGACCCGCTGGCCTGGATAGGTCATCTGCTCGTAGGGCTTGGGCTTATACGCTGGTTTTTTCTCAGCTGCAGGAAACATCCCCAGCTTCCGCATCACCCGGAACAGGCTCTCTGGACGACGTGTATAACCCCGCAGCCGCAGCCGATGCCACAGTTCCACCATGCCAAGGCTGGGATTTCGGCGGCGCAGGTCCCGGATGAGTTTGAGTTCTGCTTCTGTGTGCTGATTTGGATGGCTGTGGGGACGCCGGGACTGACAGGCCATAGAGCCTGCCGTTCCGTCCCAGCGGGCCTTCCAGAAGTAGATGTACGAGCGGCTCTTGTTGTACTTCCGGCTGGCACGGCTCACGCCGTATTTCTCCGCGTATTTCATCAGGGATTGCCGATATGCCATGTCTTGTGTTATACTCTTGCTCATGAAGGATATAGCCCCCTCTCGTTCAGTTGTTGCTCACAACTTCAACTATAACCGATGAGGCCTTATCCTTCATCCTTTTTTATTCAACTGTCCAATATGTATTGTACTCCTACACTCTGCTTCCGCTCAATAAAAGAACGTGTTTACGATATGCGATATAACACATATAATGCTTTTATACATAAAAGCAGTTCGCAGAAATGACTGGTATTACACAGGCAGACATCAGCCGTTTTGAAAACGGGACTGGAAATCCGTCTCTCCGCACTCTGAAAAGACTGGCAAAAGGACTTGGAATGAATATCAAAATTAAATTTGGCGCCAAAATGGCAAGAGCATGAATAAAATCTGCACGTATCTATTTCGGTTGGTCAAGACAAAATTTGATAAAATTGCATAATTTCGCTGGATTATTTTTGATTTTTGCAATTTTTTGCAGGGTTTTATTTGGGATCCTAAATCTGCCCCAGCATTCCGGACACTGTTTTCACGTCCACCCCATTTTGCAGGGCCAGGGTGCTGCCGATCGCATTCTCTGCGTTGAGAAGTTGGAGCAGCAGGGTTTTCACTTCCCCCTCCAGCAGAGTGGTAAGCTTCTACTCACACTGTTCCGCCTGGTCCATAGCATCCGCTAGGACCGAGCCTGGAGTGATGTCCTACTCGTTAGGTGTGATTTTCCCAAAGTACAGATCTTCCAATGTGTCTCGCATGTGTGTCGCCTCCTTTTCAACGACACAACATACCACAGAAAAAGGGAAAAGCCAGGGGCACGGCGCTGCGGCGAAATCCCGCAATTCCTTGACACACCCCGCACTGCGGCGCTTTGCGACCACCTCCCTTTATCCTCGTACTAAAATCGAACGCCCCTGGTTCCAGCAAAACGGCCAGAACCAGGGGGGCACAGGAGTTTATTTCAGACTATAAAAATTCGCCATAGAAATAGAAAATATGAGCTCTCTAGGCGTCGTCTTTCGCCCACAGGAGCTGCACAGCGGCGTAGCCCTGGTTTGTTGGGGTACATGGCTGTCCTGCACTCAATCGCCTCACACGAGGCCGCACGGGGGCGACACGGCAGGATTACGCTCCCTGTTCCACCAGGCGCTCTTTTCTCTGACGATAAAGTGGGGCTGAGCTTCCACCCGGAAAAGCCGCTGCCCTCCCCCCGCAGATGGGTGGAATTATCTCCTCGACCGACCTCCAGAAGCGGTCCAGACAACATTCTTACACAGAGTCCCATAGGATCAGGTGGTTATCCCGCAGCATCTCCTCCAGTGCGGTCATGTTCTCGGTGGATTGAGGGGCGGTCCGCTTGCCGATCTCATAGGACAGCGCCTCCATGACTGCCATGACAGGGAGAATATCCGAACTGCTGCTGACCGAGTCGGTGTCGATCACGGCCGAGGCATACTCCGCAATGGGGTTGATCCGGGTGTTGGTTACCAGAATAATGGGGATATTCCGCCTGTGGCATACCAGAGCCGCGTCAATGGTCTTTTTCGTACAGGGCCACTGGGAGATGACCAGTAGCACATCATTCGGACAGATCGGAAGCAGACGGCCAAACAGATACTCCTGTCCGGTGCTTAGCTGCCGCACTTTGGGATAAAAGATCCCCACTGCATATTCAAAGTACAGGGCGGCCACCTGGGAAGACCGCAGCCCAAGCACATTGATCCAGTTGGCTTTCAGCAGAAGATCCACCGCTTTGTTGAACTGCTCCTGGTTGTTTGGCGTCAGCAGATTTTCCGATACCTGTCGGAAATCGTTCAACACATGCTCCAAGGTGTGCTCTTTCCCGGCTTCGGAATCGGACGCAAGGGTCTGCATCCGGTTCCCATAGCTGGAGCCTAGTTGACGCATCGAGGCGCTCATGATATCCCGCTTCAAACAGTTATAGGAGTCGTAGCCTAAATACTGAACGAGTCGCATGACGGTTGTGGTTCCCACTCCGGCTTGCTGGGCGAGCTCAGCGACAGTCATCATGCCCGCTTCTCCGCTGTGGAGGACGATATAGTTGCACAACTGTTTTTGCTTTTTGGGCAGAGAGTCCTTAATCTCGATAATGTGGTCAACAATGGTCCCAGGCATTTCTATCCGCTTCCTTCGCACAGAGTGTTTTAAATTTGTCCAAAACATTATAACTGGAAAAGTCAATAGCTGGAGGAACACAAAGGAAGACACTGGAGCGGCAAAGGCGCGGCTACGAAAGGACCAATTGGGCGGGGACCCCGGAGACCATCGCCCAAAGCTCATCCCGGGAGAAGCCCTCTTCTAAGAGGGTTTGCAGAAAGTGTTCCATCCCCGCCGCCGGCGGCTCCTGGCCTGCCTGGCCCCGGTCGGTGGTGAGGAAGCAGCGCTCCGGGCCGCAGGCACGGATGTGGGCCGCCATCTCCTGGGGCGTCACGATGCCCACCGCAAGGTTGAACCAGCACTTCTCAATGGCTACGCCCAGAGCGGCCAGTTCACGCTGGGTTCCAGTATCCATCAGGGTGCGGTCAAATTCCGGGTGGGTCAGAACCATCTTGACGCCATAGGCCCGGCCGGCTCGGCACAGCAGGACAGACTCCTTGGGGCTGATATGTCCGGTAGCCAGGACGCCATTGTACTTTTTGATCACCTCCATAATTTCATAGACAACTGGGAGGAGATCACCTGTCTCATTTAGAATGGAGATTCCGGGACGTGAAAAAAAGTCCCCCGGCATATTTCCTCCGGCGGCCAGGCTGTTGGCGGCGTCCCGGGTGGGCATCCACACAAAGCGGCCACCCATCTTGAGCGATGACTCCGCCGCGTAGGGGTTCAGCCCTCCCACTGGCCAGTTGAGCACAATCCCGCCGTAGGCAGCCGTCCCTAGCTGCCCCAGCCGGAGATTGACCATGGCGGCCCTTGCCCCGGTTGGCTCGTAGTGGCTTTTCAGCATGACGCCCGCCATCCCGGCCGCCGCCGCCTGTTCCACCAGAGTAAAGTCATCCAGAAGCCGCGGGAAATGGGAAGGACTGGTATGTATGTGAAGGTCGTAGGCGCCATGAAGCAGTTCTTGAGCGGTCTCTTGCATATATCCGTCCAAATAGATCATCTCCTCATTCTATATAGCTCTGCTGAACAATGGGGGAGGGGCAGTCCGGCCGGCCACTCATCCCAACGGTCCGTTATACTCCGGCTCTCATTTTAGAAATCTCCAGATTTATTTCGTGTTGATGATTTCCGCCTCGCCCTCGCGCAGTTCATTCATTTTCTCATTATGGACGCCAAACACCTTCGCACCAAACAGGAACAGGGCTATTGCGATTACGGTCAGAATTGCGCCAGACTGGATACAGCCTAGAGAGACCGCCATAATCGGCACCATTGCAATGATAAAGACTTCAACCACCGACTGAATGGTATAGGAATAACCGTAATCATTCAGCGTACCGCTCTTTGCCTCAGGGTCTACAATCCGCAGCAGGGTTACGCCAATGGCAACAACGCCAGTGGTCCAGCCAAAGACGAAGATGGAGCGCTCAAACCAGAAGTTGTGAAACAGCTTACGCCCTACTACAAACACCAGGGTCAGCGAGGTAAGCATACCCAGGATGCACAGCAAAACAATGGGAGCCGCAAACTCCATAACTACTGTAATGGAGATGGAGGCCACGCCGAAACCAACCAGATAGTCCGTAACCATGCTGCCAATCCGGCCCTCTACGTGCTCATCAACGCTGTCCCGGAAGGGGGTGTGGTTTAGAATGGTCTGTAAAATCACACCGGCGATCATGGCTAAGCACATGACTGGCAGTTCGATGTTAGGCAGATGCTGCTTATACCAGTCGTAAAATTTGTAGCCCGCCAAAGTAGCTACTAAAGTCAGGGCAAGGTGCCACGCCAGAGGGTCCATAGACATGGGGTTAATGGTTTCCTCACCCATGGAGACCCGCTTTTCAGCGGGGACAATACCAGAAAAAAGAATTTATTCTGTCATATAGACAAGAATACGGCGGAATTTTTGTTCTTTTTTAATAAATAAAAAATTTAAATTCTAAAACAGGGAAGATGTTTTGCGCTGGGTGGGTATCGCGGGCGGAGCAGAGCGTCCATTCCATAGCCAGATGTAAAACACCCCTGGCTGTGTGAAACTTCACAACCAGGGGTGTTGCATACTGGAGTACGGGGGACTTATACCAAGGTGGAAAAGCTGGTTAAAAACGATCCCTTCAGAATTTGGATCAACGCAGTTAGAGCAGGGGAGCGGTAGGCCCTTTGGTGCAGCACCAGCGAGAGCTGCGATGTTCAAACCAGCCCTTTCACAGGAAAGATATGCAGGGGATTACAGGAGTTTTGGTTATTGAGTTCCTGTACCTTTTGAAGCATCAGCTTGGGACAGGAACACGCGCCAACGTCCTTGCAGGCCAGCATGAGCTGCACCTCAAAGTCCGATATGGTGAGAATTTTATGGGGAATAATAGCCGTTTCCTGCAAAAGCCGGTCCACCTTCTGCTGTAGGTGGCTGCGGTCATGGCTGAAAATTAGGGGGAGTAGCTCCAGTTCCCAGGGGAGAATCACGTTTCTCGGCTAGGAGAGGCCCCATCCCAGCTTGTTCTCCAGAAGAGCTTTTGACGCGACAAGGTAAATAGACTCCTCTGCCAGGGG
Source organism: Enterocloster asparagiformis (assembly GCA_018380885.1). Lineage (GTDB taxonomy): Bacteria > Bacillota > Clostridia > Lachnospirales > Lachnospiraceae > Enterocloster. Next base: position 10,022 of record JAGZSY010000058.1, on the reverse strand, counting down.
AAGCATTTCAAACTCTGAAAATGGGGCGGCGTCTACCCCGAAAAACAGGTTGAGATCTCCATTCATCAGCATTTGCTCAAAGTTACGGGTATCGTCGTGAACAAAAATCAGCTTCACATTGGGAAAAGCGCGGTAAAACCATTCCACTGCCTGGGGTAGAAGGATCCGGGCCCGGGTGGCATGGATACCGACCGAAGCTGGCCGCCGCTTTTCTCCTAGATGTTGTGGAGTGAAGTGTCAGCCCTTGTTCCAGAATTCGAATTTGCCGGGCGGTGGAGAGCAGGGCCTCTCCGGCGGCGGTCAATTGAAACCGGGGACGCCGGGTAAACAGTTTGGCGCAATAGAGCTGTTCCAGGCGCTTCATCTGCTCGCTCATAGACTGCTGGGTGACAAAGAGATGCTGGGCCACCCGACTGATGCTCTGCTCCTCCGCCAGCACTAAAAAATATTCCATGCCTGTTGTCATACCAACTCACCTCTGCTAAAACCATATCAATTTCAAAGAGGATTTATCAAAAAATTACCAGCAGAAGTGAAAGGCAAATCTCTTCTGTTTGCATATCATGTATGAGAGGGAGGGATTGCCTTGAAAAAACATTATCCATTTGAAAATGCACCACTGGCATATGCGTATGATGCGTTGGAACCGTACATAGATGAAAAGACGATGCAGTTGCATCATGAAAGACACTTGAAAACTTATATAGATAACCTGAACAGCATCCTGAAAAAGTACCCACAGTTTCAGACATTGACACTTGAGCAACTTATTCATACCACTAGGCAAGTTCCAGAAAAGGACTGCATAGCCATTGCCCGTAATGCCGGTGGAGTATACAATCACCAGTTCTTTTTCAATGGCATGTGCCCGGATGGAAAAAAAGCACCCTCGGGCGCTTTAGCGGTGGACATCAACCGCCGGTTTGGTTCCCTGAACGCTTTTCGGGAAAAATTTACAGAAATGGCGTTGTCCGTTTTCGGCTCGGGGTATGTTTGGCTGTTCAATGGCAAGCAAGGGCTTTGTCTCGTGACCACCGCCAATCAGGAAACTCCGGTGGGTGTTGTAATGCCGCTTCTTAGTTTAGATGTGTGGGAACACGCCTATTATTTAAAACACTATAACAAGAGAGTGGACTATATCAACGATTGGTGGAACGTGGTGAACTGGGATCTAGTGGAGCAAAAGTACGGGTGCAGCTGCGTTTCGTTGAGAGGTAAATAAATATCGTCTTATATCCCGCTTATACAAGCACATTAAGTCCACTCCTCAAAGGAGGGCTGTGACATACGCACGTCGGGACAAAAAGGCTTGGAGCGCTGGTATTTTAAGCTTCAAAAAGAGGAGGGTATGGTATCATTCATCCCCGGTCGGGCAGAGAGCGGCGCTTTTATCCAACCGAGTTCGCAAGAAAGTAAGCACCCGACAATTTGAGTTGTCAAGTCTGACAATTTGCGGTGGTATGATATAAATGGATCAATGTTGGTATTCGATGCAGGGCAGCTACATGGAGCTGCCTGGTGTCAGCGGCCAGGTTGTCTGCAGAGCACCTGCACCTCTTTGTTCCGATATCATGGGACCATTCCGTTTTTCCCTATTAAGTGTCAGCACGGCATTCTCAGTATGGCAGCACTTCAAACATACCGGGAGTTTTGTCGGAAGATTGGAAAAGGCGGTCTACCCCCATTGGATGGCCAACGCAAAATTGAACAGGAGCTGAATGCCCTGGAAAACGGGGCTTTCAGCTGAATTTGTAGCTAAGGTCCTCTTCTGTTTCACGTTGCCGGAGCAGGCAGATCGTTATCCCAGAAGACGTTGCCCATGTGGTGCAGAAGCCGGGGGGCGGAGAGCGTCAGCTGGGTGAGTTACTCCCATGCGCTCCACAATGAACCAGGCATGATATGACTGATCGGGGACAAATTTTACTATGTGAGTTGTGGGTGGTGAGTGTGTTTAACAATTGGCTCGATATGTAGCCACCGCCTTATGAGGTGGTGGCATGCTGGTTAAAGTGTAACAGCAGACTCGCAACAGCGGTAGTCCGTATCAATATTATTGGCGAGAAAGCGGGCTTTAAACTTGCGGGGACTGCACATAGCCCCACCGGATACGCTCAAGTCCTCCGGCACCACAAACTTGATGCATTTTACCAACACATCTCTGCACACAGGAAAACTGTGCGCCGGAATGGTGATAGACTTCATACCCCGTTGGTGTTCTATGCCGTCCTGATCCACCTCGGTAAGAATTGCCGCCAAAGCTACCCGTTTTCCAGGGCAAACATTTTTAATGGTCACATCCATTTGAATGATCCGGCCCTGAGACTCCAGATAGACATCTCCAAGGTCTACCAAGATCGAATCCTGACAACCTTCCACATTCAGGTCCACCGGGTCAGGGCATTGCTCCGGATGAACTACAATATCGCACTCTACCGATACGGTAGGTTTCGGGAAAGATACCACATTTCCCTCTTTATCCGAATAAGTGATGGACTGATTGACCAGTTTGGTTCCAGCCTGCTGGCCCACATGGCGAATGAAAAAGTCCAGCGACGCACTTTCACTGGAGGTCACCCCTAACTGCGAAATATTCCACCGCAGGGAGTGAGCGTCCAGCATGGTGGCGGACCCTTTTATGGGCGACGAAATACTGGTAATAACGAAGTCCGGGTTGACAGCTTCATTAATGATAATGTCCGTAGCGCCTGGTTTGGAAATATTTGCGGCCAGTTGTGCAAAAAGCGCTTCCAAGTCGGCAGTATCCGGCGTCACCGCCACGTGGGAAGCGTCCGGATCGGTGGCCCAGTCGTTCAGTGCACTGATATCCAGACCATCTGAACCGATCAGGCCGATGCAGTAAATGATAATTCCCTGAGCTTTGGCCGCGGTTGCCACAGGGGCAGGAGGTGCGCCGGTGGTGGTGTTGCCATCCGTAAATATGACCATGACCTTGGCGTTGCCAGAGGCAGGGTCAAACAGCTGGACAGCTTTGCTAAATGCGTCAGCGTGATTGGTATTACCACCTGCAGTCAAGCTGTCTACCGCAGTTTTCAGCGCGTCAACAGAGGTAATCAACTGCTCATCCACCACAGCAACATTGGAAAAACTGACAACTCCCATTCGGCTGCCTGAGCCGATTTGGCCGTCTTTGCTGCTGTCGGTGGCCTCATCAATAATGTCAATAAAGGTCTTCGCGCCCAGTTTCATGCCCGCCAGCGGCGAGCCGGTCATACTGCCGGATCGGTCCAGTACTAATACGATATCAGTGGGATTGGAAACAATGTCAGGCACTGCGGTCAGCGCCAGAGTTACACGCAAAGAACCGTCGCAGGTTATACGGTCAGTGCTGACAACTTTGTTGGAATTTGTAACACCCATGTGTGTTACCTCCTTCTGGGAAAATATCCCACCCCATACTATGCAAGCACCAAAAGGGCTGCTCCGGCTTGATCGTTTGCCGGGAGATGAGAACCGTTTTCCCCCATGTGTATAGGATGAGAACGATGAGTGCCAGAAAGGAGTTTCTTGTATGGTCGATTGGAATCCCAAAGTGCTCAATGAATCTCAGACTTGTCCCATTGTGGGGCACCAGTCTGCGTCTATCTGCGTCCCTGTGATTGTGATCCCCTTTGCCCAGATCGGATTACCACAACCAAATGCTGTGCTGATCCTGTTGAGTTTGGTGCAGTGGCCACGGCGGTGGAATATTTATATCAACTGCAACGGGACCTTGGAGCAGGGTATCTGCACCGATTGTGGAGAGGTTCCCCCTCTGCCCAAAGTTGCAAAGCCGGAAACCTAAACACATTTTTCGTGGATAGTTCATTCTATGAGTTCCATCCTTGCCTGGTGAATTGCATGGAAAGCATGGAGGTGCCACTGTGTATGTTTGTCAGCATTCTGGTCAGACTATAGGGAAAGGGGGCGTATCATATGAAAGTTATCGTTCTTTGCCTCACGACTCTGGGTTCCTTTGCCACACTCTTTATCGCAGCCAAGCTAATCGGGCACAAACAGATTTCACAACTGGATTTTTTTGACTATATTACGGGGATTACCATCGGCTCTATCGCCGCTGAGATGGCCACAGAGCTGGAGAACCCCTGGAAACCCTTTACTGCAATCCTGATTTATGCAGGGGTCACGCTTCTGCTCAGCATTGTGACCAATAAATATCCCAGAACGCGCAGGTATCTCTATGGTTCCCCCACCATTCTTATGGATCATGGAAAGCTCTATCGAGGAAATCTGAAAAAAGCCAAGCTTGATTTAGAGGAATTTCTCACTATGTGCAGGCAGCAGGGATACTTTGACCTCACCAATATCCAGACCGCAATTTTCGAGTTTAACGGGAGGCTGACGATTCTTCCAGTGAGTACCCAGCGCCCTGTAACGCCCAGCGACATGAATCTGTCTCCGGAACAAGAACTGCCGTTTACTGAGTTGGTTATGGATGGCCGGATTCTGGAAAGCAACCTCCAACGTATGGGGTTGAATTTGACCTGGCTGGATAAGCAGCTCAAACAGCGCGGTATTCAGTCCGCTCAAAATGTTCTCTTGGCTCTCTGTGACAGGAACCAGAAACTTCTCATTTATGGAACCGACGATAATGAAATATATACAGCAAAACACGCAAAATAGGCCAATAATGATCTTATTTTGAAATGACTCATGGAGGTGTTGACTTGGCTAAAAAAGGTATGGCCCGTCCGGACTGGAGTCATATACAGCCTAGGAATGAGACTCCGCCCGTTCCCCAGATTCAAGGAAAGGCCAAGCATGGGAAAGAGCGCGCAAAACCCATTGTAAAGGGAACGTCCGGCCCAGACCAAAAGGTTTACCATTAGTACAAAAGCCCCCCTGCTGATTGGATGAATAGGTCCAGTAAAAGCGGACAATAGACAAAAGTCCCTCTTGGCTTAATAAATTGGGCGGCTCCTGGAAAACCAGGAGCCGCCTGCATTCTCTTGAATACTTAGGTAATTCCATTCTTTCGCAAAAGGATCATTCCGATTCCAAAAGCCCCACTTCTTCCAGCAGAACCGCGTATTCCTCATTCACATCGGCAAGGAACGACTCAAACTCCTCACGCCCCAGATAGTCCATGTCCCAGCCGTATCGTTTGCAGGTATCTGTCCACTCCTGGGTCTGGACCAAATCGGCCAACGTGCTTTCCCAGAACTCCAGAGCCTCCTCCGGCATATCCTTCGGACCGAAGATACCTCTCCAGTTATAGAAGGTCGCGTCGATCCCCTGCTCGATACAGGTGGGCATCTCCGCCACGATACCGCTGCCGACCCGCTGTTCCGCCGTGATCCCCAGTACGCGCACGTCGCCGCTCTCAACCAGGCCGACCACATCGCCGATCCCTGCCGAGACAATGTCAACATGTCCCCCCAGAAGCTGGGCCAGTACCCGGCCGTCCTCAAATCCGGTGTAGGAGAGCTGATCCAAGGCTTCGATCCCAGCGGCCTGAGCCACCTTGAGAAATTGAACGTGATCCATGGAGCCTACCGAAGATGTTCCACCCACGCGCACAGAACCTGGATCCTCCCGCAGCGCCTCCATTACCTGATTCAAATTCTGATAGGGGGAGTTGGACGCCACAGCGAAGCAGCCGTAGTCGGTGACCAGCTTGGCGATGGGCGTGGTATTCTCATGATAGCTCAAAGGAGTGCTGCCGTTCAGATGGATCAGGCAGACCGGCGGCGAGAAAACGGCCAGCGCATCGTCCGCGCCAATATGCTCATTCAAATAATCCAACGCGAGTCCTCCGCCATTTCCGGGCCGGTTTGTGACAGGTAACGGCACATCAACAAGGCCTGCATCCCGCAGGCACTGGGCCACGGAGCGGAGCGTCAGGTCGGAGCCGCTGCGTACTCCGGCGGGGGCGATCAACTCTACCGACTGCCTGGGATAAGGGGATACCGCTTCCGCAGACTTCGCCTGACGTTGGCTGCAGCCTGAATTGAGGGACAGGACCAGTGCAGAGGCAAGCAGGATCAGATATTTTCCGCGAATCATAGGCACAACCTCACTTATCTGATGTTTCTTCGGACAGCAGACGGACGATCGTCCCGGACAAGGCCTCAAACTCTACAGGTTTCGTCAGAATTTCATCAATCTGCCGCTCCGCATGCAGGCGTATGGCGCTGTCTCCCACCAATCCAGTCACAAGGATGACCCGCAGGTCGTGGTTGTGCTGCTTCATGTACTGCAGGAGTGCCGTCCCTCTCAGCTTTGGCATGGCCTCATCCACAATTAGCAGGTCCCAATGCTCCGGCGTCCGCTTAAATGTGTTCAGCGCCTCCTCCGGGTCGGTAAACGCGTCCACTTGATACCCCAGATGGAGCAGCCTGCGTTTGAAATATCGGACCACCCGAAGTTCATCGTCTACTAATAAAATGGAACCCATTCCTGTGCGGCCGCTCTTTTTTCCCTCTTGGATGCTTACGTTGGGCAGCTGATTGGTGATGGGAAGATAGACCAGAAAACGGTTGCCCTGGCCCAATGTGCTTTTCGCCTCGATGAAGCCGCCGTGGCTGATCAAAATGTTTTGTACTACAGACAGGCCTAACCCCGTACCGTCTCCCGCCGCCTTGGTGGTGAAAAATGGGTCGAAAATCTGGGAGAGCATCTCGGAAGGAATCCCACAGCCAGTATCCGATACCTCGATCTGAACAAATTCTCCTTCCGACACGGGGTGGAACTGCTGCGGCAGCTGATCCTGGGAGATCCGCCGGGTGGCGACGGTGAGCGTTCCGCCCGCAGTCTCCATGGCTTGGCACGCATTGGTGCATAGGTTCAGCAGTACCTGATGGATCTGAGTGGCGCTGCCGTAAACATTGATGGGGCCGTTGTAGGGCTTTACCACCAGCCGGACACTGGAGGTGAGCAGCATCCGCACCATTTTCAGGGCATCCCAGATGACGGCGTTGAGGTTGACCACATTGTACTGGGAAGAATCGGTCTCCCGCCGGCTGAAGGGGAGGATCTGATCCACGATCTCCTTGGCCCGGCTGCCCGCCTTATAGATCTCGTCAATATCCTCATAGTACTCGTTTTCCGGGCCCAGCTGATGCTTCAAAAACTCCGAGTAGCCCATGATCGGAGTCAGCAGGTTGTTAAATTCGTGGACGATTCCTCCAGCCAGGGCGCCGATGGTCTGCAGCTTCTGGTAGTGGCGCACCTGCTCCCGGCTCTCATGGAGTTCCTCTAACGTGCGGTTCATATCCCGAAGATAGCGCGCTTCGATTTTCAGTTTCTGCCGGTTTTTCTGAAGTCCGTATATAATCAGAATGCTTGACGCGATCAAGATAAAGATAACCGTAACCAAAAATGCGAAGCGGTTCAGGTTTTCATTGACCATCTGGACCACCTGGGAATAGGGCATGACCGCGGAAATATACCAGGAGGTCCCGTTTAAGTTCATCCGGGAGAAGGCGGATATCTCCTCCCGCTCCGGAAGAATACCGCTGGAGTAGGAGCGGTAGATTGCAACGCCCTCCTCCTGGCTATATTGGAGCTGGAGCATATTCCAAAGGCTCTCATATTCCGGCAGGGTGTCCAGATCTGGAATGTCCCCAAAGTAATTGAACGCGAGCATCTCCGACTCTGGGTGCATGATGATGGTCCCCCGCTCATTTTTGACAATGAGATCCACCGTTCCCTGCAGCTGGAGCGGGACCATATACTGCTGGTAAAGAGCCTCCATATCTAACACGGAGACGACAGCCCCCAGATAATCGTTTCCGTCCGTAATGCTGTTGACCAGAGTGAGGCCATAGTGCTGTGGGCTGATCCGGAATGCGGAGCCAAGTCCCGTCTGGCGGTCCTCCACCAGACGGTCCAGATGAAGAACCGACTCGTCAAAGGCTTCCAGGAAGGGGTACTGGTTATAGCGAAAGACCTCATTTCCGTTTTGATCCAGCAGATAGATCCGGGAGATCCCCTGATTTTGGGAGAGCATATAGGACAATATGTGCTCCTTCAGCCCCTTTTGCTCCCCACTCACATAGTATGTGTGGAACTGATTCAGAAACCCGGGAGTCTGGGTCAAAATCTCCACGTTCCGGATCTGCTCTGAGAGATAGAGGGACAGATTTTGAGAAGCTGCCCGGGCGGTGATCAGGAGGTGCTGCTGCTGTTGGGCAATCATCATCTGCGTGTAGGCGTCATAGGTATTGTATACCGCAAAAGACAGAACGCTCAGCAGGCAGACCATCAGAGCCGCAATCAGCATTTTCATGGCTTTTCCCCATTTGAATCTCGTCATACTCTGCCCTCCTCTCAAAATATCATACCACGCTGGCGTGAAGAAAAAAACAGCTTTTTTATTGTGATGCAAGCGGGACCGGAGTTTCCCGGTTCCGCTTGCACTGAGTATTCATTTGATATTACCGTGTCGGACAGATCCGCTCTCTTTCGCAGGGGTTCTCTTGGTCGGGGCATCGTCTGCGGAGGGCGGACAAAACAGGCAGATGGAGTTTGGAAACCGGGCTTATGGTTTTGCTGGATCTCACCTTTCCCCAAATTTCTCCGGCAGTTTGGAGGGGAGATCGCCTTGGCGTACGTTGGTTGCTGCGCGGTCCTTGCCGACGACGGGTCCGTGATGGGAGAAAATCTCCTGAAATAATGCCTGAAGCTGACCGGCGGCAAGTCCAATTTCATGCGCATCCTGGCTCAGTTCACTTTCCGGACCCAGCTGCATCTGTAAAAATTCCGCATATCCCAGAATGGGGGTCAGCAGATCGTTGAATTTTTCCTCCAACAGGATCCACTCATGTTCTGTGAACCTCTTTTTCTGCCGCAAAGATATCCCTCCTTTCGTATCTGCCCCCATTTCTCTTCTCTCATATTGTACTAAAGGCTCCTTAACTGAAGGTGGCGGTTTCCCTTAAAATTTCGTAAGACTCCTAAAAAGTTTTTGTGCTATTTGACAATATATGATATAATAAAAAGTGTTTTTCTCTCTTTCCAAGCGACATCAAATAGAAAATGAATTTTCTGACGGAGGCGACCACTTTGGACGCAGCGAAAATATTGATTGTGGATGATGAAAAATTTGTGCGCAGGACGATTTCCAGGGTCTTGTCCAGCGAGGGATTTGCTACCTTTGAAGCGTCAAACGGTCCGGACGCCCTTCGTATGGCCCAGGAACAGTCCTTCGACCTGATGCTTCTGGACATCGTCATGGATGGCATGGACGGGTTCCAGGTTATTCGGACTCTCCGTGACCTGGGGATTCTGCTGCCCGTCTTTGTGCTCAGCGGGCGGCAGGCGGATAACGACAAGATCCTGGCGCTTGGCATCGGCGCCGACGACTACATCACAAAGCCTTTTTCCACCACAGTGCTGTGCGCCAAGGTAAAGGCCTACCTGCGGCGTATGGGGTTGTCCAGCCGGCAGAGAGAGAGTATTCTCTCGCTGGGGCCGTTCCGCTACGTCTGCGACGAAATGCGGCTGTTCCGAGACGGCACGGAGATCCCCCTGTCCAGCAAAGAGAGCCTGCTCATCAAGTATTTTTTCAACAACCCCAACAAGATCTTGAGTAAAGAACAAATTTATCGCAATGTATGGGGAAACGATGTGGTGGACGACAACACGATTATGGTACATATTCGGCACCTGCGGGTCAAAATCGAAGCGGACGCCACACGACCGAATTATTTGAGGACGATTCGCGGAGTGGGGTATCAGTTTGTCATTTAAGGGATCGATTTCTGATAAAATAGTTCTGCCCAGTTTTACCTGTTTCAGATGCAAGAACTCCTGGCAGTGTGACCATTGAGCTTTGGGTCGCAGTTGCCAGGAGTTTTATCGTCGTTTGGGTGTTACCGTTCACATAGCACTGTTTTGGGATAAGAAATGGAGAAAATAGGTGACAGCCAGCAGGTCGGCGCATCCGCCGGGGGAGAGGTTCCTTCGGATCATCTCCCGGTCCAGGGCCTCCACCGCCTCCAGAGCGGGGAGGGGGCTCTGGGCCAGCAGCTCCGCCGCCTGTGCCGCGGCCCAGCGCTGTC
>JAGZSY010000057.1 GCA_018380885.1 Enterocloster asparagiformis | reverse complement strand
CGGATGGCGGACTCTTCGGAGCCCGCTTTTCTGTTTTTTGATGCAGAAAAGGAGCCGCTGCTCCAGTAGATTATTTATCTACTTTTGCAACAGCCCCATACTGATTATCATATGGCGTTTTGTTCCTTGTTTTTCTTTATCCCAACAGCCGATTCACCATTTCCCTGTCAAACCGCACCTCGCTCACATGGTCTACCTCAATCTGATAGAGCGCATTGGCCGCCAGATGCTCCGCAGCCTGCTCCAGATCGCGGATTCCGGTAGTATCCCGGTACTTCTCAATCACCGCCTCCAGGGCCTCGCCGGTCACGATGCATTCGTTCTCGTGCAGGCTCATGCGCTTTAATACCTTCGGCAAAGCATAGCGGGAGAAAATGATCTTCTTTTCCTCAGCCGTATAGTCAGGGATGTCGATCACGGCAAAACGCGACATCAGAGGGGCGCTGATCTGATTCTTGTCGTTGGCGGTTGCGATGGGATATACGCCCACAGTGGGAACCATGCACTCCATATAGTTGTCCGTGAAGCCCAGGTTGTCCAGGAGCGTCAGCAGCACATCCGCGGGGTTGCCGTTGCCCTTTCCGGCGGCGGCCTTGTCCAGCTCGTTGATGATAAAGACCAGGTTGGACTCGCCGGCCATGGAGAAGGCCTCCATGATGATCCCGGGCTTGGCGTTGGCATAGATGCGGGAGCTGCCGGTGAGCTGCTCCGGATCGTTGATGGAGCTCATATCCAGGGTGGTCCAGGGCAGCTTCAGGATGCGGGCGACCGCGTAGGCGATCTGGGACTTTCCGGTTCCCGCGGGGCCAACCAGCAGAAGGCCGTATGCCGGGAGGGTGTGGGTGCGGTTGATCTGAATGATTGTCTCGATAATCCGCTGCTTCACCCGTTCCATGCCGTAAAGCTCCTCGTCCAGAATCCGGCGCGCCTCGCGGGGATCGATGGACTCAAAGTAGTTGCTTTTCCACTGGATGTTCATCATGATGGAGAGGGCGCGCTGGGCGTGGCGCCGTTCTTCCTGGGAGACCTCGTGGGAGCGGGCCACCGCCAGGTTCCTGCGGGCCCAGAGGCGGATGTTGTCGGGCAGGGTACGGCCCGCGCAGGTCATAAAGTCCGTGATGCTCTGCAGGCTGGTGAGTTTCATGTCGTCGCCCACCTCTTCCCGGTCCTCGTCCTCGCGCTCCTCCGCGGGCGCGCTGCTGGCGAACAGCCTGTCGATCATGAACTGAAGAAAACCGTCCTCGGCGGAGAGCTTGGTCCCGCCTCCGAAGGCAATTTCCCGGATCCGGTAAACCGCGTAGCCGTTGTCGCGGTTTTCGCCGGACAGGCGCACGTTGATGTGGTTCTCGCCCAGCCAGCGCAGCAGGCTGACGAAACGGGCGTCGATTTTTAAGATATCGGCGCTGGCCGTGCCGTCCTCCTCCTTGAACTCGAAAGCGGTGCGTTTGACCGGATTGGTAAAGACGCCGCAGGAATGATGCCTCCAGGCGCGTTTCCGGTTGTCCAGGACCAGGATGGGCTGATCGGCCGAGGCGGCCGTCTCGCTGGACTGATATGTAGTGTAGGTACACTGGGCGGGCGCTTTGTCGTCCGCTGTGCCGTTGAAATCAAATACTGGCATGACTGATACTCCTTTTGTGAGTTTTGGGATAAATCAATATCCACCCATATTATACCAAGCCTGCGGCGCGGTGGCTAGCCGCTGTGGTAATTAATTTTTCTCTTTTTGAGCTGCGGGTGGATTGCCCTTTCATCCCCATCGATGCTATACTAAACAGATCAGAACCCGTTTCATTATCCCAAAGGAGTAACAGCCATGAGAACAATTTATATAAACGGTGCCGTGTACACCGGTGATTTTCCGCTCTGTCAGGCCTTTGTCCAGGAGGACGGCCGCTTTCTCTACGCCGGAGACACAGACGCGGCCCTGCGCTTCAAAAACGGCGGCGACCAGGTCGTGGATCTGGACGGCCGCTTTGTTTGCCCGGGCTTTAACGACTCCCACATGCACCTGGTCAACTTCGGCTATTCCCTCCAGGAAGCGAACCTGAGTCCCCACACCACCTCCCTGGAGGCTGTTCTGGCGGAACTGAGCCGTTTTCACCGGTCCAATCCGCGGCCGGCCGGCGGCTGGCTGCGCGGCCGAGGCTGGAATCAGGACTATTTTACAGACGTAAGCCGCTTTCCCAACCGCTACGACCTGGACCAGGTGACTACAGAGGTTCCCGTCTGCATTGTCAGAGCCTGCGGCCACGCCTGCGCGGTGAATTCCCGGGCGCTTAAGCTGTGCGGTATCACAGCTGAGACGCCGCAGCCGGAAGGCGGCCGGTTCGAGGTGGATGAAAACGGCCAGCCCCTGGGGATTTTCCGGGAAAATGCCATGGATTTGATCTACAACTGTATCCCGGCTCCGGGGCGTCGGGAGCTTAAGGGGATGATCCTGGCGGCCTGCGCGGCTCTGAACCGCTATGGGATAACCTCCAGCCAGACCGACGATTTTCTGGCGTTTCCCAACGTGCCCTGGGAGGAGACGCTGGAGGCGTACCGGGAGCTGGAGCAAGCGGGAAAATTGACGGTGCGCGTCAATGAACAGTCCCAATTTCCCAGCCTGGCGGAGCTGAAACGGTTTATCGGCGCAGGCTATACCACCGGGTGGGGCAGCAGTTGGTTTCGCATCGGCCCGCTGAAGATGCTGGGGGACGGCTCCCTGGGCTCCAGGACCGCCTTTCTGTCCAGACCCTACGCCGATGATCCGGGTACCTGCGGTATACCGATCTACACCAAAGACCAATTTAGGGAAATGATCGGTTACGCCCACGACCACGGCATGCAGGCCGCCATTCACGCCATTGGAGACGGGATACTGGACGACGTGCTGTCGGTATACCAGGAGGTGTTGGAACGCAGCCCGCGCAGGGATCACCGCCACGGCGTGGTGCACTGCCAGATCACCAGGCCGGATCAGCTGGAATTGTTCCGGAAGCTGGAGCTGCACGCCTATGTCCAGACCATTTTCCTGGATTACGATATCCACATTGTAAGGCAGCGCGTGGGCCGGAAGCTGGCGGAGAGCAGCTACAACTTTAAGACTCTGATGGACAGCGGGGGTTTCGTGTCCAACGGCTCCGACTGCCCGGTGGAGCTGCCGGATGTGATGGCGGGGATCCAGTGCGCAGTGACCAGAAAAACCCTGAGGGACCATCTGGGGTCCTATCTGCCGGACCAGTCCATGACCGTGCGGGAGGCCGTGGATTCCTTTACCAAAATCGGGGCCTACGCTTCGTTCGAGGAGGAGATAAAGGGCCGGATTCGCCCGGGCATGCTTGCGGACTATGTGATTCTGGGGCAAAATCCCTTTGAGACGCGGCCGGAAGAGCTGGCCTCCATCCCGGTGCTGGCCACCTTTGTGGGAGGGCAGTGCGTGTACCGGAAGGAGATAACGGTATAAGGAATACTGTATACACAGATTGACATAAGGGGAATGGGCAGAAAGAAGTGGAAAGCCTCCCCCCGCCCCCCCTCCCTTCTTACCCTTCCTGCCGCCCTTGCATTTAAAATGCGCATACTATATAATAAAGTCACGGGAAAATACCGGTGGTGACAAATAACCAGACGAGGATAATGATACATGCAGACATTGAACCAAGACATCAGGGACCGCTCCTTTAAGCCAGTTTATCTGCTGTTCGGGGACGAGGTATTTTTGAAGAAGAGCTACAAGAACCGGCTGAAGGAAGCGGTCACCGGCGGCGATACCATGAATTACAACTACTACGAGGGCAAGGGGATCAATGTGCCGGAGATACTGGGAATGGCGGACACCATGCCGTTTTTCGCGGAAAAGCGGCTGATTCTGGTGGAGGACAGCGGATTTTTCAAGGGCGGCGGCGAGGCCGAGCGCCTGGCCGAGTATCTGCCGGGCATCCCGGAGACCACCTGCCTGCTGTTTGTGGAGACTGAGGTGGACAAGCGCAGCAAGCTCTACAAGGCTGTGAAAAAATACGGCTATGCGGCGGAGATGGCGCGCCAGGAGCCGGCCCAGCTGGCCCGGTGGGCCGCGGGGGTGCTGTCCCGGGAGGGAAAGAAGATCACCGGCCGCACCATGGACCTGCTGCTGAGCAAGGCCGGGGACGACATGGAGAATATTCTCTCGGAGCTGGACAAGCTGATCAGCTACACCCTGGGGCGCGATGTGATTACGGACGCGGATGTGGAGGCGGTTTGTATCACCCAGGTGACAAACAAGATATTTGATATGATTACGGCGATCTCCAACCGTCAGACGAGAAAGGCCATGGATCTGTACGAGGACCTTCTGACCCTGAAGGAGCCTCCCATGCGGATTCTGTTTCTGATCGCCCGGCAGTTCAACCAGATTCTCCAGGTGAAGGAGCTGATGGGCAAGGGGATGGACAAGAGCACCATCGCGTCCAAGCTGAAGCTGGCCCCCTTTGTGGCGGGAAAGATCATGCTGCAGGCCAAGAGCTTTACCAGGGAGCAGATATTTTCCTATGTGAATCTGTGCGTGGACGCGGAGGAAGCGGTCAAGACCGGCAAGCTGCAGGACCGTCTGGCGGTGGAGCTTTTGATTGCAAATCACTATTGAGAACCCATACGGCAAAAGAAAGGCAGAGGCGATGGATATGATGGAAACCATTGAGTTGGAGACAATTAGAGAACAGGCGAAAAAGGCGGTGAGCGAGCTGCTGGCTGCGGCGAAGATGAGAGAAGGGCAGATTCTGGTGGTGGGATGTTCCTCCAGCGAAATCGACAGCTTCCGCATCGGCTCCCACTCCAGCGGCGAGATCGGGCAGGCGGTGTTTGAGGCCATTTACGGGGAGCTAAAGCCCAGAGGGATTTACCTGGCGGCCCAGTGCTGCGAGCATTTAAACCGCGCCCTGATTCTGGAGGAGGCGGCGGCCCTGCGCTACGGTTATGAGCCGGTGAACGTGGTTCCCCAGCTGAAGGCGGGCGGCTCCTTTGCCACCGCGGCTTATGGGGGGCTTAATCGCCCGGTGGCGGTGGAGCATATCCAGGCCCATGCCGGCATCGACATCGGCGACACGCTGATCGGCATGCATCTGCGGGATGTGGCCGTTCCGGTGCGGATTGCAACCAAGGAGATCGGCTCAGCCCATGTGGTCTGCGCCAGGACGCGGCTGAAATTTATCGGCGGGGTGCGGGCGCACTATGACGAGGAAATGATGTAAAACAAACGGAAGCGGAATAAAAAGGGATTTTCAGAGACTGCCGGGAGTCTTTGAAAATCCCTTTTTCTGTAATGAACCGCCCGCATGTCCTGAGGGCGTCTGCATAGGGCGTCGTCAAGCCGGGCCGCGGCCCTCCATTTTCGGTTATATTGGATGCATTTTTGCCGGATGCGTAAAATTTATTGTAACAATTTTATAACATATCTTATTTTGTGAATGTATTGACAATTACTGGTATCTATAGGTATAATAGCCTTGTGAATTTGGTCAACTGACAAAATTCCAGAGGAACATCATATCTCCTTATACGATCAAATCGAAGGAGGCGCAAATGCCGGATCAAGTTTCATGTAAAGAGGAGCCTACAAAAGAGGTGATTTTGGAGGCCGCACTGGATGTAATCGAGGACAAGGCAATCAGCGGGACACGCTTGCGCCTGATCGCCGAGCGGGCGAATCTCTTCCAATCCAACATCCACTACTATTTCCGGTCAAAACGCGATTTGCTGCTGGCGGTTCAGAAAAAAGTGCTGAATCGCTGCATTGAAATGAGAAGAGCCCTGGAACAGGAGGCGGATGCTTCCCTGGACGCCCAGCTGAATGTGTTCATCAGGCAGAAAAAAGAATTTATTCGCAATATGAAGAAATACGATTACGCGGAGATTGATTTTTGGGTCCAGGCGCGCAGCGACGAGGATATACGGCGGGAATTTTCACGGTCCTTTCAGAACTGGCGCGACGACATCAAGAACGTCCTGCGGCCCTATGCTCCCGGCGGGGATGAAGCCCAGCTGGAGCTGTGTGCGGCCATGTTTCTGTCCCTGATGGAGGGCGCGACCCTCCAGTACCTGATCGATCCGGAGGCGTTTGACCTGGACCGCTACTTCGACGCGGCCGGGGAGGCGGTGAAGGCGCGGCTGGCGCAATTGGACAAACCATGTATTTAAAGCGTAACGCTCTAAATAAATAATTTATTTTAAAGGAGAGGAACTATGAAAAAAATCACAGCAATGATGGTGGCAATGGCGATGGCAGTGACAGCCCTCACCGCTTGCGGCGGCGGAGCCAAGGAGACCACCGCGGCGGCAACAGAGGCTCCCGCTGAGAGCACAGCGGCGGCAGCAGACGGAGAGACAGCGGCGGCTGACACAGCGGCGCCCTCCGGAGACGCTTCCTCCTACAAGGTAGCGGCCATTTTCGGCGGAGCCATCAACGACGGAAACTGGAACGAGACACAGTACAACGGCTTGCAGAACATCGAGAAGCTGGGCGCTGAGATTTCCTATATGGAGAACGTCAGCGACACCGACGCGGCAGAGGCTGCCCGTACATACGCTTCCGAGGGCTACAACCTGGTATATCTGACCACCAACTCCTATCAGGACTACTGCACACCCGTAGCCAAGGATTTCCCGGATACCATGTTCGTTCAGATCAACGGCACCGAGATCACCGACAACTTCATTTCCGTGCGCATCGCCGACGAGGAGCAGGGCTTCTTACAGGGCGTTGCTGCGGCTCTGCTCACAGAGACCGGCAAGGTAGGCTTTGTAGGCGGACAGGAGATCAACCCCATCAAGCTTGGTTCTTCCGGATTCCAGCAGGGCGTTGACTATGTAAACGCAACCTACGGCTTAAACGTGGAGGCTCAGCGCATCAACACCGGAAGCTTTACCGACGTAAACCAGGCGAAAGAGACCGCCATCTCCATCATTGAGGGCGGCGCCGACGTGATCGCTCCCATGGCAAATGACGCCAGCACCGGCATCATGGAAGCGGGCGAGGAGAAGGGCGTTATGGCAATCGGCTGCGGCCTTGGCCAGGAGACCTCCGCTCCCACAGCAACCCAGCTGATCATTGTCAAAGACGTGGCTATCGCTTACGACGTTACCTTCGACTCCTTCATGAAGGGCGAGTTAAAGGCAACCGAGGTTGAGACCTACGGCGCCAACAAGGGCGTTGTGTATGCAACCGACTGGATGGGCTCCAAGGCCAGCGACGAGGCGAAGGCCAGACTGCAGGAGACCATCGACAAGATGTCCAAGGGCGAAATTGAGATTTCTCTCCAGTAAACCGCATATCTAAATAGCACAAAACTTAAGTGTAGTGACATTCAGGGCTGTTCAGGGCGATTTTGTTTCTGGCAGCCTTGTTTAAAAATATAAGTGAACATATTTCGGAGGGTTGATATGCAAAAACGGAATCTTAACAAATTAAAAGATATAAGTTTCCCCCTGGCCTCCATTTTAGTCGCGCTGGTTCTGGGCGCGATTATCATGTCCGCAATGGGCTATGACGTGGGAAAAGCGTATTCCAGCCTTTTAAAAGGCGCCTTCGGCAGCAAAAACTCCATCGCCGAAACTCTGATTCAGACAACTCCGCTGATCTTTACAGCGTTAAGCTATGCCATCGCGCTGCGGTGCGGCCTTGTGAACCTGGGCGCGGAAGGGCAGTTATACATGGGAGCCATCTGCGGTTCCATGGTGGGAGCCCACATCCAGGGCCTTCCCCCGGTGCTTCACATTATCCTGGTGCTGCTGTGCGGCTTTCTCGGCGGCGCGCTGTGGGGCCTGATCGTGGCGGTGCTGAAGATGAAATTCGGCGCCAGCGAGCTGATCACCACCATTATGCTCAACTATATTGCGCTGGAGTTTGTCAGCTACTGCGTCACCAACCCGCCCTTTAAGGATATGACGCCGGGCGCGGCTCCCCGTATGCCGTCGGTGGTGGATGCGGTGAAGCTGCCCATTATCCTGCCTCAGACCAGACTGCACTTCGGCATCATCCTGGCCCTTCTGGCGGTGGTGGTGTATTACATCTTCATGTGGAAAACCACCCGCGGATATGAGATGCGCGTGATCGGAATGAACCCCAACGCCGGGCGCTACTCCGGCATGAACATCCCCGTCAACTCCCTGCTGTCCATGTTCATCGCAGGCGGCTTTGCGGGATTGGGCGGAACCATCAACATCATCGGCCTCCAGTATTTCCTGACCGAGGGCTTTTCCAACAACTTCGGCTTCAGCGGCGTGGCCGTGGCCCTCTTGGGCGGCTGCCATCCCCTGGGAATCATCGTGTCCGGCATCCTGTTCGGCGCGTTAAATGCGGGCGGCGTGAAAATGCAGCTTCTGGCCAAGGTTCCCTCCGCCTCCATCTATATGATCCAGGGCATGATCATCATCTTTGCTGTCAGCCGCGAGCTGTTTATCTGGTTTGGCAGAACCGGAAAATCCCTGATTCCGGGCAAATCCAATAAAGCTGCAGGAGGTACGAGCAATGGCTGATCTGATTACAAACTTTCTCACCGCGGATATCCGCACGGCGACCCCTCTGCTCCTGGCCGCGCTTGGCCTGGTGTTCAGCGAGCGGGCCGGCATTGTCAACATCGGCACGGAGGGCATCATGCTGATCGGCGCTCTGCTTGGCTGCGTGGGCGCTAACATGAGCGGCTCCTCGTTTGTGGGCGCGCTGATGGCCATCTTCGGCGGCCTGGTGATGTCCCTGATCTTTGCGTTTTTCACCATCACCCTGCGCTCCAACCAGATCGTGGTCGGCACCGCCTTCAACATTTTCGCTGGGGGCTTTACCATCACGTTAAACCGCCTTCTGTTAAACGGAGCCAAGGTAAAGGGCTACGTGAACCTGCCGATCCCGGGACTTTCCAAGCTTCCCGTGGCCGGAAATGTGCTGTTTAACTGGTCCCTTCCCGTGTATTTTGCCTTTATCTGCGTGCCCCTGTGCTGGTTCGTGCTGCAGCGCACCAACATCGGCCTGAAGGTGAGGGCCGTGGGCGAGTACCCCAAGGCCTGCGACACCGTGGGCATCAACGTGTTCCGCATCCGCTACGGAGCGGTGCTGTTCTCCGGCATGATGGCGGGCCTGGCCGGCTCCTTTGTGTCCATGGGCCAGCTCAGCTCCTTCACCGAGGGCATGGTCAGCGGCAAGGGCTTCATGGCCCTGGCGGTGTGCGTGTTCGGAAACTATTCCCCCAAGACGGTTCTGCTGGCGGCCCTGCTGTTCGGCGCCGCCGACGCGTTAAAGTACCGTCTGCTGACCACCAGCCTGGGCGGATATTACCAGTTCCTCAACATGCTGCCCTACCTGATCACCATCGTGGCCCTGTGTATGTTCGCCAAGCGCAGCAATAAACCGGCGTGCAGCGGCGTTGCCTACAGAAAAGAATAGGGGGGAGAAGGATGTCAGAATATATCTTAGAGATGAAGCATATCACCAAACGGTTTGCTTCCGTGGTGGCAAATGAAGATGTGAACCTGAGCATCAAAAAGGGCGAGGTGCACGCGCTGCTGGGCGAGAACGGGGCCGGAAAGTCCACGCTGATGAACTGTCTGTACGGCATGTACGATTCCTACGAGGGCGAGATTTTCTTCGACGGCAAGCCCGTGAAGATTCAGGACCCCAAGCAGGCCATCGCCCTGGGCATCGGCATGGTGCACCAGCATTTTATGCTGATCCCCGCCCTGACCGTCATTGAAAATGTGATCCTGGGCCTTCAGGACAACAAGGCCGTGCTGGATTTAAAGGCTGCGGCCCAGCGCTTTACGGAGCTTGGAAAACGGTACAACATGGAGATAGACCCCTGGGTGCGGGTGGAGCAGCTGTCCGTGGGCCAGCAGCAGCGCCTGGAGATTTTGAAGGCACTGTACCGGGACGCCAAGCTGCTGATCCTGGATGAGCCCACCGCAGTGCTGACGCCGGACGAGGTGGACAGCCTCTTCGACATGATGAATATGCTGACCGGCGAGGGTCACACCGTGATCTTCATCAGCCACAAGCTCAACGAGATCATGAAGATTTGCGACCGCTGCACCGTGCTTCGCCAGGGCAGGCTGGCCGCCACTGTGGAGATCGGCGAGGTACACAACCGCCAGGAGCTGGCCAACCTGATGGTGGGCCGGGAGGTGGAGCTAAAGACCGACAAGAAGCCCTTAAACCTCAGGGGCGAGCGGCTGAAGGTGGAAAACCTGTGCTGCGACAACGACCGCGGCCTTCCCATGCTGAAGGACGTGAGCTTCTCCGTCCAGGGCGGGGAAATCTTAGGCGTGTGCGGCGTGGACGGCAACGGTCAGTCCGAGCTGGTGCAGTGTATCACCGGCCTGCGCCAGGCCAGCAGCGGCAAGATCACCATCACCGGCGTGGACACCACGCACTTCACACCCAAGCAGATTTTGAACCTGGACGTGTCCCACATCCCGGAGGACCGGCACAAGTACGGCATGGTAGGCGCTATGTCCGTGGAGGAGAACCTGATCCTGGTCAGCTACGACAGAAAGCTGTTCTCCCTCCACAACTTCCTCAACTGGAAGTGGATCGCAGGGCACAGCAAAAAGATTTGCGACCTGTTCAAGGTTAAAACGCCCACCATCAAGGAGAAGGCCATCAACCTCTCCGGCGGCAACCAGCAGAAATTCGTGGTAGGCCGCGAGCTGGACCGCACGCCCAATCTGCTGGTGGCGGTCCACCCGTCCCGGGGCCTGGACATCGGCGCCACCAAGTACATTCAGTCCCAGATTATGGGCCAGAGGGACCGGGGCACCGCGGTGCTCATGGTGTCCACGGAGCTGGATGAGCTGATCGAGCTGTCCGACCGCATCATGGTGATGTTCGAGGGAAAGATCATGGGCATCATCGACCAGAAGGACGCGTCCAGGGAGACCCTGGGACCGCTGATGGCCGGTTTGACTGAATAGTACGCAGCCGTATCAATTATATAAATCATATAAATCCCCGCCGGGGTCATTGTTTAAAGGGCATTGACTCCGGCGGGGATTTGTTTTTTCTGAATGCATTGGGCCGCCGTCAATTCCGGCTCATCTGCACCCGGTACTGTTTGGGCGAGATTCCATTTTCCCGCTTGAACAGCTTGATGAAGTAGTTTAAGTCGCTGTACCCGCAGCTGGCCGCCACCACCTGGATGGGGATGGTGGTGGAGTTGAGCAGGACCAGGGCGTGGCGCAGGCGGACGGCGTGGATGTAGTCCGTCAGCGTGCTGCCGGTCTCCTTTCGGAACAGGTTGGAGAGGTAGGATTTGGTCACGTGGCACATGTCCGCGAAAAAGGAGAGGGTCAAGGGTTCCGCGTAGTGGAAGTCCGTGTAGGTGATGCAGCGCTGGACCAGGCGGGAGTAGTTTTTCATGGAGTGGTTGCGCACCAGCAGGCAGTATTTGTGGATCATCTCGTTGTCGATGGCGTCCAGATCGCTCATGGAGCGGGACTGGTTGATGCGGATGGCGAACTGGGTGGAGAGCTCGTCGATGTAGTAGGGGTGCACGTGGCCCTTCTGGACGGCCTTGCGGCATAGGGTGTTGAGGATGATCATCATGTTTTTCTGGTTGATCAGGGCGTTTTCCGTCCTGGGCGTGATCCGGTAGGTCTTAAACAGGCTGTGATACCGGGCCGCCTTCATGTGGTCCCCGCAGGCGACGGCCTCCAGCATCTGGTCCTCCACCTCGTAGCGCTCCTCGATGGTGTTGATGGCGATGGAGGGGGAGTCGTTTAACGCCTGGGACTGGGAGGGGGACTCCAGGGTCAGGTCCCCGGTCTCCGGGTAGGAGCGCAGCACGTGGGCTTGTCCAAATAAGTGGTCCGCGATGGTGATCAAGGTGGACTCCAGGGATTTCAGCTCCGGGGGCACGGCGATGCTGCTGTAAAATTCCTGCAGCTCCCGAAACAGGCTGTCCGGCAGCTTTTTGCGGAACATGATTTTCTGGATCTCGCCCGGATCGGGGGCGGCCGTGAGCACCGGGCCTGCGACGACGCACACCGCCTGTCCCATCTGGGGCAGGGAGTCTGTGGGCAGCGGGAAAATGTACAGGATCAGCCCGAAGTCGTCCTTCAGCTTCAAAAGCTCGCCGCGGCGGCAGTGCGTGAGAATGATGTCCCGCAGCCTTCCGTAATCGTAGTTGGAGTACAGCCTGCTGCGCAGCTCCATGTCCGCTTTATATAGGTTGGAAAAATCCCGGTCCACCAGGAGACAGTTGATGTTGTGGGCCTGGACGATCTGGGAAAACAGCGCGAGATGGTCAAATTCCATGGAATCCACCTTTCTTTAACAAAAAATTAATCGTATAATTTTGCACATAAATATAAAAATATTGGACTGAATTACATTATACCAAAAAATCGTACGATTTTAAAGCAAGATTACCCCTTTTTTGTGATCTGATTTTAAGGTAAAGTCAAACCATCAAGAGACGGTAAAAGGAGGAAGGGATGGAACGGATGGAAATGAACCCGTTTTCGGGGTTTGAACGGCAGAAGGATTATCTGGTCTGCATCGACTCGGACGGCTGCGCCATGGACACCATGGATATCAAACACCACCGGTGCTTCGGGCCCTGCATGGTGGAGGAGTGGGGGTTAGAAAACTGGCGGGACCCGGTGTTGTTTCGCTGGAACCAGGTGAACCTCTACTCCATGACCAGGGGAATCAACCGGTTTAAAGCCCTGGCCCTGGTGCTGACCGAGGTGGACAGAGATTACCGGGAAATCCAGGGGCTGGAGGCCCTGAACCGGTGGGTGGAGGAGTCGGATGAGCTGAGCAACGGCGCTCTGGAAAAAGCGGCGCTGAGGGAGGAGAGTCCCTGCCTGAAAATGGCGCTTCACTGGTCCCAGGCGGTGAATCAGGAGATCGAGCAGCTGCCGGAGGAGAGCAAACGCGCGTTTCCGGGCGTGAAAGAGGGAATCCCGCTGATCCATCAGTACGCGGACATCGCGGTGGTTTCCTCCGCCAACCAGGAGGCGGTTGTGAAGGAGTGGGGCAGAAACGGCCTGTTGCGGGATGTGGACATTGTGCTGGCCCAGAACGCCGGTTCCAAGGCCTCCTGCATCCGGGAACTGCTGAAATACGGCTACCCTGCGGATCACGTGATGATGGTGGGCGACGCGCCTGGCGACCGCGGGGCCGCAGAGGCAAACGGGGTCTGGTTCTACCCGATCCTGGTGGCCCGGGAGTACGAGAGCTGGCGGGAACTGCCGGGAGCCGTGAAGCGGCTGGCCGGAAATGCGTTCGGCCACGATTATCAAAAACAGCTGCTGGAAGAATTTGTAAATAATTTACAGGGATAAATTGGAGGAGGAAAACATGGTAGATTTAAGGCAGAAACCTTACTATTTAAATGAGGAACAGATCAAATGGGTGGAGGACACCATCGCTTCCATGACGGTGGAGGAGAAGATCGGCCAGCTCTTTGTCAATATGGTGGCAAACGCCGACGAGCGCAGGCCGGAGGCCATCAAAGCGGTGCTGGATACATACCATCCCGGCGCCATCCGCTATCACAACGCTCCCAAGGAGGAGCTGTGGGAGATGGCGAAGAACCTGCAGGAGAACTCCGGAATCCCCCTGCTGATCGCCTCCAACTGTGAGATGGGCGGAAACGGCGGCGTCAACGAGGGCACGACCCTGGCCAACGGCGCGGCCATGGCGGCCATGGACAGCGAGGAGGAAGTGTACCGGATGGCGGCCATCAGCGCCAGGGAGAGCGAGGCCGTGGGCTGTAACTGGAATTTCGCCCCGGTGGTGGACTTAACCTACAACTGGCGCAACACCATCGTGCAGCTGCGGGCCTTCAACGACAGCCCGGAGGACGTGATCCGCTACGGCAAGGCGTTCTTTAAGGGCATGAGAACCAGAAACTTTGCAACCTGCATGAAGCATTTCCCCGGGGACGGCACGGAGGAGAACGACCAGCACCTGATCATGGGCATCAACGCAATGAGCGTCGAGGAGTGGGACGAGAGCTTCGGCAAGGTGTATAAAGCCCTGATCGACGAGGGCTGCATGACCATCATGGCGGGCCATATCGCCCTTCCGGCCTACTCCAAAAAGCTCTGCCCCGGGATGAAGGACGAGGAGATCCGTCCCGCCACCTTGGCCCCCGAGCTGATCACCGGGCTGTTAAAGGGCGAGCTGGGCTTCAACGGCCTGGTGGTAACGGACGCCTCCCACATGATCGGCATGTTCGGCGCGACCATTCCGCGCAGCGAGCAGGTTCCCGGCGCCATCGCGGCGGGCTGCGACATGTTTTTGTTCTTCAACGACCGGGACGAGGATTTCGGCTACATGATGGACGGCTACCGGAAGGGCCTGATCACGGAGGAGCGCTTAAACGACGCCCTGCACCGGATTCTGGGCGTGAAGGCGGCTCTGAACCTGCACGTCTTAAAGGCGGAGGGAAATCTGGTGCCGCCCAGGGAAAACCTGGCTGTGGTGGGCTGCTCTGAGCACCATGAGGCGGCGAAGGAGATGGCGGACCGTTTCGTCACGCTGGTCAAGGACCGCTGCCATTACCTGCCCATGACAAAGGAACGGTACGGGCGGTTAAAGCTGGTGTACATCGGATCCGAGGCCACGGTGATCGCGGGGCAGAAGTTCAAGAGCAACGACGACGCGGTGATTCAGGATATCGTGGAGCAGCTGGAAGCCCGCGGCTTTTCGGTGGACGCTGCGGTAGAGCAGAAGAAGGGCAAAATGGAGGAGTTCCGGCAAAAATACGACGCCGTTCTGCTGGTGTTAAACGTTCAGGGCTTCGCCCAGTTCAACACCATGCGGGTAAAATGGGACGAGCCGGCCAAACAGCCCTGGTACATGTCGGAGCTGCCCACCTTCGTGGTGTCCTTAAGCAACACCAACAACCTGATCGACGTGCCCATGGCGCGCTGCTACATCAATTCCTATCTGCCGACCCACGAGACATTTGCCGCCACGCTGGGAAAGATGGCGGGCGAGAGTCCGTTTACGGGCCGGTACAATGAAAACGTGTTCTGCGGGAGATGGGAAACCAGATTTTAAATTAGGGAGAATTTACAGATGGACGGAAAACAGGTAAAGCCCTTTGGGCTCAGCGATAAGATTGGATATTTATTTGGGGATTTTGGAAATGATTTCACGTTTATGTTTGCCAGCACCTTTTTGATGGTATTTTATATGAAGGTACTGGGGATTCCGGGTGCGGCGGTGGGAACGCTGTTCCTCGTGGCCAGGGTGGTGGACGCCTTCACCGACGTCACCATGGGCCGGATTGTGGACAGCTGCAAGCCGGGAAAGGACGGGCGCTTTAAGCAGTGGATCCGCAGGATGGCCGGTCCGGTGGCAGTGGCCAGCTTTCTGATGTACCAGTCGTCCCTGGCCGGAGCTTCCATGACGGTGAAGATCGTCTACATGTACGTCACCTACCTGCTCTGGGGCAGCATCTGCTACACGGGAATCAACATCCCCTACGGCTCTATGGCTTCCGCGATCACGGAGAAGCCGGAGGAGCGCACGGCGCTGTCCACCTTCCGGGGCGTGGGCGCCAACCTGGCCCAGCTGGTGATCGGAGTCCTGGGCCCGGTGATTATTTACACCACGGACGTGGACGGTGCCCAGGTGATCCGGGGCGGCGGAAGCATCTTTCCGGTGGTCGCAGGAATTTTCTCCTTGTGCGCCATCATCTGCTATGTGATCTGCTACAAGTGCACCACGGAGCGGGTGAAGATCGAGAAGGACCCCAACGCTCCCAAGGTCACGCTGCTTCAGACGTTTGCGACTATCTTTTCCAGCAGGGCGATGCTGGGAATCATCGGGGCGGCACTGTTTCTCATGCTGAGCCAGCTGCTGATCAGCGGGCTGAACATGTACCTGTACGCCGACTATTTTGGGGACGTGAAGGCATTTTCCAGCTACACCTTCCTCAACATCATGCTGTCCCTGGTGCTGGCCGGGTTTGTGGGCCGGATCACCGGGCGGATGGGCAAAAAGGAGGCTGCGGCGGTGGCTACGGCCTTCACGGGAGCCGTGTATCTGGTGCTGTTCGCGCTGAAGCTGACGAACCCCTGGATCTACATGATTTCCAGCGCCATCGGATTTTTGGGCGTGAACTTCTTTAATCTGGTGATCTGGGCCAACATCACGGACGTGATCGACGACGCCGAGGTGAGGAACGGAAAGCGGGAGGACGGCACGATCTATGCGGTGTACTCCTTTGCGCGCAAGGTGGGCCAGGCCCTGGCCGGAGGCTTGAGCGGCTATGCCATGGGACTGATCGGGTACGAGTCGGCGGCGAAGGTGCAGACGGCCGGGGTTTTAAAGGGACTGTACACCATCTCCACACTGGTTCCGGCCCTGTTGTTTTTCTGTGTGACCTTTATGCTGTTGGTGGTGTATCCGCTGAACAAGAAGAAGGTTGAGGAAAACTCTGAGATACTGCGAAAGAGAAGAGCGGCGAGATAGCCTTAAGGGGCGCGGACCGGCGGTTTCATCCCGCTGTCCGCGCCCCTTTTCCTTCTGGCTTTAGCCAGTTGAGTACGTTGGAGTTCCTGAAGTCAGGAACGGAGACGTGCGAAACAGAAAACCACCTGCTTCGCGGGTGGTGTAGCAAGTG